>CAZBAM010000008.1:0-47316 GCA_964490215.1 Microcaldota archaeon
TGATGCACCGCGTCGCAGACCTCGCGGACAGGAAGTTCGGCTTCAGGCCGGAAAAAGCGGTCCCGTTCCAGCACATAGTCCCGCTCACGACCGTGATATCCAAGGCGCTGAAGAAGACCGAGCTCTCGCCAGCGGTCGCAGACGAGTATTCCAGGCTCATCCGCTATTTCGGCAACGAGTTCGCTGTGTTTGAGGCGCCGTCCGAACAGGTGAGGCTCGCTACGTCCCATCAGATTGCCGAAGCGGTTATCCGCGTGAAGGACGGCCGCATCCGCTGGATTCCGGGCTATGACGGCGTGTTCGGCGAGCTGATACTGGACGACATCACGCATGCAAAGGGCGCTGTGGACAAGAAGCAGAAGAGCCTGGGCGACTTTTGATTGAACTATTCGTTAATAAATATCGCCTGCCCACGTCTATCCTATGAGGCCGGTCATAATCCTATTCCTCCTGGCCGTTCTGTCACTTTCAGGAATTTCTTTCTCGCTGGCGGACGTTTCCAACTGCTCTGTGCTTTCCAGCCCGGATACCTACGTGCTCAACAGGAGCCTCAACGGCTCGCCGAATGACGCGGACCCGTTCGGTGATGGCGCATGCATGCACATATCATCATCCGACGTCATCCTGGACTGCAACGGCTACAATATAACAGGCAACACCAGCGTGGGCAACACTGTCGGCATCCTTCTCAACGGCCCCTTCACCAACGTCACTGTGAAGAACTGCCCGAAAATATGGGGATATGACTATTGCATGGCTTTCAGCGGCTCCAACGACAGCTTCGTAATCAACAACACCGTCCGCAACTGCTCCTCGTTCGCATTATACCTCGGCCCCGACTCCCACGGCTTCCTCATTGCCAACAACAGCGCCTATGACAATCCGTCATTTGTGTTCTATCTGGAGGTGGATTCCACAGGAAATACTCTGATTAACAACACGGCAGGAAGCAGTTCCTTCACCGGCTTTGAACTGGAGGTTGGTTCGGATTACAATGCCCTCGTCAACAACACTGCCTGCAATACCATCTATGGTTTCTCCATGTACTCCAGCTTCAACAACCTGACCAACAACACAGCCTGCAACAATTCCGGTGCCGGGTTCTACCTCGCCGGCAGTTCCGACAACAATCTCAGCGGCAACAGGGCCACCGGCTCCCCTGCAGGTTTCTATCTCGAGTCCGACGCCTGCAACAACCTCCTCGCCGGCAACCTGGCCTACAACAACACGGGCAGCGGTTTCTTTATCGACATGCCCGTGGGCATTGCATTTACCAACAACACCCTGGCAGGCAACGCCGCATACGACAATTCAGAGAACGGCTTCGTCCTGGAACGAAACGCCAACAACACGCTCGTCAATGACAGCGCATACGCCAACGCGCTGTCCGGTTTCTACCTAGTTTACAGCTCCAACAACACCCTCCTGGACTGCTCGGCCCATTCCAATTCCCTGGCCGGTGTCTATGTGGACGGGTCCAATGCCACCCTTCTCCGCGGGCATTATTACAACAACAGTGCAGACTTCCTCGTCAATACCACTTTCGCCGAAGCCGATACGTTCATCAATGTCTCAAACATCATATTTGACAATCCCTCCGGCAGCTTCCAGAACTTCACCAACCTGTCCCTCAACGACAGCGTGGAGCCGAACATGACATACTCAATCAGCTGGGCGTCAATCCCGGGTGCCCTGCCGGCCGGCTATGCCGCCTTTGCCGGCAAGTACGTGAACATCACGGCCCTGGACGGCACGCCGTCCATTGATTCAGTCGCCTGGATGTGGACGAGCGGCGAACTGGCAGGCTACGACGCATCCATGCTCAGGCTGCTGAAGTTCAACGCCAGCGGCTGGAGCAGGGTGAACGACACTCCGGACACTTCCGGCAACACGCTCAGCCTCGCCGGCATGGGCAGTTTCAGTACGTTCGCCATCCTGCAGCTGGACGGCACCACCGTGCCCTCCGTAACCCTGAATTCGCCTGCGGATACCTTCATGTTCACCCCGGACGCCATGACATTCAGCTTCACGGCGGTGGACAACGTGAGCGCAATCCTGAACTGCTCCCTTTACCTTGATTCCGTCTTCAGCCAGAGCAATCCAGCAGTGGCCAACGCCACCCCGGCGGAATTCGTGGTTACCGGCATCGGCCTGGGCAGCCACACCTGGAGCGTGGACTGCATGAACGGCGAAAATAACACTGGCACAAGCGCAATGTGGCACTTCGCCAGGACCACAGAGGCGGCGCCTACGAGGCCTCCGGCGCCGTCGGAAACGCTTAACGTATCCCTGGTTCCCGGTTGCAACGGTTTCACGGTCAATGTCACGATTGACGGCGTCCCTGTGCAGGATGCGTTTGTCAGCGTGGAAGGCGCGGCTCCGGGCGCATCTGCATACACCGGCGCAAACGGCCTGGCATTCTTCAGCGGCTGCGGCATGGACGTGGAGGCTGTTGCGGTCAAATCAGGCGCAGTTGGCACAGCCAACGGTTCCCTGCAATGTGCATGCCCCGGCTGCTCTTCCGACAGCGGCTGCCCCGGCGGCGAGGCCTGCAGGAACAGCACGTGCATCCCTGCCGAATGCACTTCAGATGGCCAATGCGCGGAATGGCAGCAGTGTGATAAAACACCCGGCGCGGCAACCGGCTTCTGCAAGAACCAGACCTCCAGGCCCGAAGGGGGCAGCGGCTTGCCCCTGTCCTCGTGCACGAGTGACGAGCAGTGCCTGTCCGGGCAATCCTGCGGCAGCGGCGGATGCAGCAACGTCACCGGCAAATGCGGTTACGTGGCCAACCACACCTGGGTAGCCTATGCGTGCGGTCCTGATGATGGCTGCCCGGCATGTCCCCCCGGAAGCTCATGCAGCGGCCACCAGTGCGTGCCCGAGCTGAATATAATCGCCCCCAGCACCGGATTCGTAGGCGAAGCCGTCGCGGTCAGGGTCATGGAGGGCGCCGGCAGCTGCGGGAACTGCACCCTCAACTGGAGCCTGCCCTCTGGCCTGGCAGGCAGCGGAAATACGGATGCGAACGGCATGATGATGCTGCCGCTCTACGAGAAAGGACTCTACACGATCACCATTGCCAGGAATCCGCTCAAGTTCGCCACAGTGAACGCGCTTTCCAGGCCAGCTCCGTCCGAAGCCGTTCCCCCTGCTTCCGTAGCGCCTCAGGCCGGGCCATACGGAGGGCTGTGCGCATTTCTCCTGGCCGCCATCATAATCGGCGCCACACTCTACTACCTGAGGTGGCGGGACCGCGGCAAAAAGGCCTTTAAGTAACAGCTTTCTTCCCAGCCAGCGCCTATTTGTCCCCGTCAAACATGCTCATGAGCAGGGGCAGGGCGTAGAACGTGGCAGCGAAGCCAGCGAGCGTGCCTGTGAGCAGCCGCATGGCATTGGTGCTCTCATAGACGAACGGAAGCAGGCCTGTCTCGGACAGCAGCTGTATCCCGCCGTCCAGGCCGATTGGGACGAGCGCTGCGACGAGCCATATGGCAGGCCACACCTTCCTTTCCCCCACAGGCCGCACGAGCGGATACACCAGGGCCGCGAGCAGCATCGCTCCGTATATGCCGAAATCGCGCGCGCACGCGGCCATCTTGTAGCCGGTGATGCCGCCCGCGCTCACCTTCTCCGCGGTCCTGTCCGCCGCCGTGTTCACCAGCGTGCCGTCCTGCGGCGTGCAGTCGCCCAGCCAGTATGCCGCCCCGTCGCTGAAAACGCACAGCGAGCGCGAGAGCTTCTGGTGGCAGGTGTATGCGAAGGCGTCGTAGAGCGCCTTGCCGTCGCCGCCGAACGCCAGCAGCGGTGCGGCGACCATCAGGCCCGTGAGGGCTGCAAAGAAGATGACGTATGTCAGGTATATCAGGTGCCGGCGCTCCATATTACCGTCGTGATAAGTCAGGGAAAGGTTTTTTAATTGGTTTTACGATATGCTGTCAAGGTGATCTGATGACGACCAAGCTTTCAAGGCTGTACGGCATGGACATATTTAGCGACGCAGGCAAGTTCATAGGGAACGCCAACGACTTCATCGTTGATTTTGAGAGCGGCGAAGTGTCACGCATCCTGCTTGAGCAGCTTCCTGCCGGGAAAGACGATGCAAAGAAGGCGCTCAGGGAGAAGAGCATAATGTACAAGAACGTAAAGTCCGTAGAGGACGTAATAGTCATAACCAAGGGCCCGGCTTCCAGCGGCCAGTGACCACATGGCAAAGTTCCTTAGCGTGATAGCCATAATCGCCGGCCTTGCAGTCGGCATAGGCGCGACGTGGCTGGCTTCGCCACTCATCGGCATCAAGGACACGCAGCTCCAGATAGTGGCGGCGATAGTCCTGAGCGTCTTCGCTTCAATGTCCTTTTACTTCATGACCAAGGGCTCCGGAAGCAGCTAGCCAGCCCTTTACCCTTTTTTTTATCCTGGCGCCAGGCACCACCAGGACCATCCCCTCGTGCGGCTGGCCGTAGATTATGACGTCCTTCTTCCCGCCTGCCATCACGAAGGCAAGCGCGGTGAGGTCCTCCTCGCCGTCAATCAACACCCCGCCGCCGCGTGCGATGAGCCCCTTCGCGTCGGCTATTATCCTGGCGGAAAGCGTGCCGGCGGGGTTGCTGTACCTTTTCGGCTTCCTGAACTGCGTGGCGAGTATGCGTACCATGTCCTTGTCCAGGTGCCTGCGCATGAAGCGGTGGTCGTACACAGCCAGGTGGGGCCTGACGCCCATGGCCAGCAGCCCCAGCGTGCACACGTCCCCCACCGAGATTATCCTGTGCGAGCGGCTGAGCCTCCTTATGCCTGCAAAGTCCTTCTGGAGCCTGCCCAGCGGCTTCCTTAGCTCTTTCCTGACGTTTTCAGCTATGCGCATGGGAATCGTGCATCCGCTCAGAGAATCCTGTGCCCTTTCCCGCTGCCGACTATTATCATGTCAAACCTGGTGAATATCCCGTTCTCTATGATGCCCGGTATGCTCTTGAGCCACTCCTCTGTCTTCCTGGGTTCGGTGAGCGTCATCTCGCAGTCTATGATGAAGCTGCCGTTGTCGCTGACGACCGGCCCCAGCTTCGCCTTCGCCATCCTTATGCGCGGCCCGTATTCCTTCAGCCGCTTCATCACCAGCGGCGCCGCGAAAGGCAGCACCTCCAGGTTGACCTCGCCCCTGAGCACGCCTTCGGTCACCTTGCTCTCGTCAACAATGATTATGAACTTCTTCGCATTGTAGCCGATTATCTTCTCGCGGGTGAGCGCGCCGCCCCCTCCCTTGAGCAGGGCGGTCTTCGTCACCTTGTCAGCGCCGTCCACGGCAAGGTCTATCTCGTCTATGGCGTCCGGTTCAGTCACGAACAGGCCGCTGTCTATCGCGGCCATGCGCGAGTCAAAAGAAGTCGTGACGCAGGTCACCTTCAGGCCCTTCTTCGCCTTCTCCCCCAGCAGCCTGATGAACTCGCGGGTGGTGCTGCCGCTCCCAAGCCCGATGCACATGCCATCCTTGACGTAGGCCAGTGCCGCCTTCGCCGCGTTTGTCTTCGCCTGGTCCATGTCATCCCAGCTTGGTGGCGCTGATGCCCTTGCCGTTCTCCTGCCTGACGACCTCAAGGAGGTTGCCATCCTGGTCCGCAAGCGACAATTCAGTAAAGTCTTCCCCTACCCGGACCGTTATTATCCTGGGGCGGTTGTCCAGCATCACCTTGACGCTGTATATCTTCTCCTTCTGATTGTAGGCGTATTGCACCTTGCAGTTCCTGAAAAGGTCGGCCTTCATGCAATCAACCCAGCAGCGTCCTCAGGGAATAGTCCCTGGGAATGCCCTTCTCCAGGCTCCTGTAGGCTTCCACCAAGATCTGCTGGGCGACCACCCGCTGGTGGTCGATGGTGCTGGTCACGCGCGGCTTCAGCTGGGCCAGCCTCGCCTGCGTTTCCATCTGCTCCCGTGCGGCCGCCTGCGTCTGGACGTTCGCGGCGAGCATTTCCTCATCGCTCTTCTTATACACCTGTCCTGCCATGATTATTACCTCCCTGGTGTAATATCCACCTCGTTGATTATTAATCCCTTCCCCCTTTTATAAAGATTATGACTGATGCGATTTACCTGTCCGACAGCTACCTCAGGGAATGCGACGCGACCGTGGAATCGGTCGCGGGCAGGGAGGTCGTCCTCAATCAGACCATATTCTACCCGCGCGGCGGTGGCCAGCCGGCAGATGCCGGGAAACTGCTCGTCCCCGGTTCGGAGTTCCGCGTCATCAACGTCGTGAAAAAGGAAGGCAAAATCGTGCACGAGCTGGACCGGGAACCGGAAACAGGAAACCCGGAACTCGCCCCGGGCGCCCGCGTCCGCTGCGTCATTGACTGGGACCGGCGCTACGCGCTCATGCGGATGCACACAGCCGCACACGTCCTCGCGGCAGTGATGCACCGGGAGCTCGGCGCCCTCATCAGCGGCAACCAGCTGGAGGCCGGCAGGGCGCGCTTTGATTTCACGCTCGCGGAATTTGACAGGCCGAAGTTTGACGAGGCTGTGAAAAAGGCCAACGAGGAGCTTTCCAGGGACGCTGCCCTGAAGTCCTACTCCCTCCCCAGGGAAGAGGCCCTGAAAATCCCCGGAGTCGTGAAGCTCGCCGCTGCACTCCCGCCGTCGGTATCAGAGCTCCGCATCGTTGAAATCCCAGGCGTGGACGTCCAGGCTGACGGCGGCACCCACGTCCGGAACCTCCGGGAGGTCGGCAGGATAGCCGTAGAGAAGCTGGAGAACAAGGGGAAGGAAAACCGCAGGATTTATTTTACCCTAACATCATAGCATATTACAAACGGGGTGTGTTGCATGAGCAAATACAAGGTCGTGAGCTATCTATTCGTCCTCCTTGGGGGCATAATAATCATCGCTGCCGCATACCTGATAATATCCTATGCCAGCGACATACTCAACGCCATCGTGGACTTCGTGTCCACCAACGGCTTCGCCAAGCTCCAGCAGTGCGGGGTGGACCCGCCACCGCAGTTCAGCAAGATAAAGACCGACCTCACTACGGTCATCCTGCCGTTCCTCTACATCGGCATCCCGATGCTGCTCATAGTGATATCCGGCCTGATGTTCCTCGGCGGCTTCTACTACCACCGCGGCAAGTTTGAGGACGAGGCCCGCAGGCACGAGGAGCTGGAAAGGCAGATGGTCCACAAGCTCGTGAGGCGCATGGAGTCTTCCAAGGCGCCGCTTACAGGGCAGGAAGAGCCGCCAGACGAGCCCCCTGACAAGCCGGGCGACGAGCCACCCGAGGATGAGCCAGAGCCTGAGCCAGAACCTGAGCCTGAACCGGAGCCTGGGGAGGAGCCCCAGGGGCGCAGGGTTTCAACGAAAGCGGCGAAGAAGCGAAGATGACTCTTTTTTCTTTTAGTTCCTGATTTTTTTGCGGAAATGAACCGTCCAAGAGCTAATAAATGCCCTCCAGGCAGCCTAATCCATGAATGAAGAAGTCGCCGAGTTCATAGGAATTTTCATCGGAGACGGCTCCCTTAACATCAGAGAGCACAAACATTCGTACGAGTTCAAATTTACCGGCAACCCGCGTGACGAGGTGCCTTATTTCGATTGCCACGTTTCCAAACTGGCGAGCAGCATCCTAAACCGGTCCATCAGGACTAAAATCCTTGACTGCGGAAGAAGTGTCGGCTTATATTTTTGCTCTAAAGAATTTGCCGGCTATCTTGCAACGCTAGGTATAACGGGCGGGCCAAAAACAGAACGGATAACGATACCAGCAGTCATATTGAAGAACAGGCGGTGGTCAATTGCCTGCCTACGAGGCATATTCGATACTGACGGTTGTTTTACACTGAAGAAGAACGGCAAGTACCCCGTCATAACATTTGGCATGAAAAGCAGAAACCTGCTGGTACAGATGGGAAGAGTACTCCGACAAATTGGCATCAGATACTGCCTATGTTTTGATGTGCCCTATTTCGACCCAAGGACGAGCAAAATATACACAAAACATTACTTGTCAATCAATGGGAAGGAGAACGTTGCGAAGTGGTTCTGTTTGGTTGGCACAAATAATCCGAAAATCCTCAAAAAATACCAAGGGTATAAAAGTCTATTGTAGCTAAGCTTGTCTGGAAATAGCGGGGTATAGCGGGGTAACAAATTCTTTCAATCAGAATTTGCCCTAAGGGAAGCTTGGAGTTCCCGCTGGATTTCTGATGGGGTATTGATTTTCCCATCAGGAAGGCGAAGCTCATAACCCAGAGACGCATGCCTCGGAAGAGTCGTGCCTCGGGGAAAGACCGGTGGTTCAAATCCACTCCCCGCTATTTCTTTTTCTACTCTCTGATACCAAGTTCTTTTGCTATGCCTGCGTGTAGGGATAGCGCATGGGTGCGGGCCTTCTTCGCCAGCGTTTCCATATCTGCAAGGCAGGTTGGAGCAAGGGCTTGCATTGTCCTCCAAGCCGCATCAGTCCCGTCCGGCAGGTTCAGTTCGTCCTTGATGAATCTTGTCGCGGCCAATTCCAATACGGCATATTTTTCCAGTTCGTTCTCCCTTAGGCTGCCGTGGTAAAATCCTTCCACAGTATCCCATTCAAAGTTTCTTATGCTGTACGTCCCCTTCACGCAGCTAAGATCAAACATGGCCTGGTTGAAAAGAATCGCCATGCTTTCGTGGAAATAGCCCCTGGGGATTACAATTGACCGTTCAGGGTCTTCGCCAGCCAGCTTTTCAGCGAGCGAAACCACTGCCCTGTCACGCAGAAGCATCTGCTCCAGACCGCTGCGCACGTATTGGACCATGAACTGGAGGGCATCTTTCTCCCCCCTCGTCGAGATGATTCTTTCCAGCAGGCCGTAAATCATTCCGAGGTAAAGTGCCTCTGCATCCTGCGGTTCGTGCAAGAAACGAACGATTCCAGGCCTGCCCTGGTTTATCTTCGTTACGCCATCCTCAAATCCCCATTCTACCGGGAAGATTCCGTTGAGTTGTCTTCGTTCCGGGCTTTGAGGTCCGAAATCACTGACAAAAAGCCCCCTGTCCACGGTATTCTCCAGTGTGCATCTGATGGTGGTTTCCGCACAACTTACGCTGCGCTTTATTTTTGCCATTATCGCCGTCCGCATTTTTTGAAGAAAGTCAAGTGTGTTTTTTATCTCTGAAAGTGGGGGGTTGAGGGATAAGTTAGTTATGTCCATGGGAAGAACGCCCTCATAAATAAGTGCTGCCTTCCCGCCGCTTTTCGTTATTCCTTCTATAAATGGAACTACTGCACCTCTGAAGAACTTTTTTTCTCCTGGCATGAACTGGCTGCCATGTGCTCCGAACGCCAGCAACACCTTTGTCCTCGTCATTAAAACCGATATAATATTGGCCAAAACAGTTTATAAAGTTATTTTTATTGGTTTGATGTGTTATAGTAGCTCCAAGGTAAACTTTCCCAGGAAGGCCAGGATCACGTATCTCAGCACCCTGCCGGCCATGCACGCGGCGAGGAACCGCCACCACGGAATCCTCAGCCCGCCTGCCGCTATCCCGGCCACGTCAAAGGCCGGGTTCGGTATGAAGGCGAGCACGAAAACCCCCAACAGGTCGTATTTCTTCACGAATTCGCTGATTCGCCTGCTCTCCCTGATGCGGCTGTTGAGGATGTCGCGCGTGCCTTCCCCCACGAGGTATCCGGTCAGCTCGCCGACCGCACTGCCGATGCCGGCGACAATGCCCAGCAGCACCGGATTGAGGGCCGCGCTCAGGGCTATGACCGCTGCCCAGCCCGGCGCAGGGAACAGTATGGTGGCAGAGCTGAGCATGGTTATGACGAACGCGCCCAGGTAGCCGTATTGGGCGAGCGCGGCAATCTGGCTGGAGAAATAGAGCACCGCTGCCACTATGGCGACGGCAAAAACTATCTGCAGGATGCCCTGGGTTCGCTCATCCATATTCTCAATGCGGTTCAGGCGTAACGATGCAATCATCGGTCAGTAATACCTCTTTTCATCATAACCGCGAAGGAATGTAATACGGTTTTAGTTAAAAACGGAAGCTTTAAGACCCCTTGAAGAACCGGGTCTGGAAGGATGGTTGGAACGATAAAGACCCGGTTTTAATGACTGCCTTTCGAGACAAACAAGGAGACTGGATGAACCTGAGTGGAGCGCCCATAAAGAGGATGGACTATTAAACGATGATCAAGTGGCAACAAAATTTGTTAGGAGTTTTATTACTCTAAATTCCTCGCGATATATGAGATAAAAGTTGCTGACAGGTTAATGGCTAGGGTAACATCACGATCTGGGATCTCTCCCTCTTTTGAGCCCTTTCCGTGTGCGTTTGATTGTTGGTGACGTATATTCGGGAGAACCTCGAACAATTTTGTGATGTAAAGCCCCAGCTTTTCATATTGTTGAGGCAATGCGCCACTCTTTTTACATTCTGTGACGAGTTGTTCAGCTGTCAAATTATCCTTTCCAGTAATAACCTTCATGGTACTCTCAAACGCGTTATTTGCCTCTCTAATAGCATCTTCTTTTTCACCCTTCCTCTGGTGCTCAAGTGCTTTAACAAATTCTCTGTTGGCATTTTCAAACTTCGGCTGGCTTAACAAGGTAAGTACTGGTTGGATTATTTCCTTATTTTGAAGTTCTGAATCCACCAATATGATCCGATTTCCGTCTATTCTGTAACAACAAGAATTGAGAACCATTATTTGATTAAAATCTGAAACGAACCGAGCTATTTTTTCTACAGGGAAATCTTGGTAATTTTTGCCACAATTTTCTATTTTTAAAAGCAGATATATGTGAATTGCAGTTAAGAACTCATCTACGGAACACTTTGCAAGGTACTGGCATATTGCCTCCGTGTGCAACAGTGAATCGGTATATGGAAGCCCCCCATAACCATTTTGTTTTCTAACCTCATATTCGAACATTTCTATTTCATCCATTCTTCCGCTAAATGGATTTGTAAACAAAACCCTGCTTTCAGAGATTGAGTATATGACCTGATTTCTGATTGTGATTGATAAATTTTTGGTTAGCTGGTCCGGAACTGGCTTATCATATGGCCATAAATTATCTAAAAAACGCATAAAAACACCTTATTATTTGTCAGCACCAGCTATATTTTCACAACGTCTAAATTAATACCTTCTGTTCAAAGGACGGTCTTGATGTAACTACGAATCCCTCCATAGCTACTTCAAAAGGGTTGGAGTCCATTTCCCATGAGGCAAACTCCTGCCGCATGAGGATGGACATACGGGAAATGGACTTGGGGGGACTCGCACCCCCGGCCCCTCGCGTGCAAGGCGAGTGCTCTGTTCTGCCGCGCTCCATCGCCATATATCGGCGTCGTCGCGCGTCTGCTGAGCTACAAGCCCAAACTTTCCTCCGGCTTTTCTGAGGATATGGCAAAGTTCGTTGCAACGAACTTTGCACCCCATTGTTCGAAGCGTCGAACAATAGGGAAGTTTGATCAAACGTCATGAGGTAAAACTGCGTTCTACCCCGTGAACAATTGGAGATTAGAATAAGAAGATTTTATATGGCCTTCTCAGACCGAACAGCCGCCCCAGCCGCAGGAGAAACAGGTTTTGCATCCCTCCTGGAATGCAAGTGCCGCGTCGCAGGACGGGCAAATACCCTTCTTTATCTTTTCTTCTTCGGACATGGGAATCCCTTCCATATGTGAGCGCGAACTGGTTATAAAGAGTTCTTTTGTCCCCGGAAAATCAGGAACATAAAACTTATTTTTTCCAACTAAAAAAATGAAAAAGTCACTGCCACGCCGGCATTCCTGCCATGAGCTCGTCCACGAACTTCTCGGCAGAGGCCCTGTCGGTGCGCTTCATCTTGATGAAATAGGCGACCATGTTCTCGCGTATCTCGTGCCTGGGCCTGAGGTTCCCGTCCGGATAGCTGCAATGGGCGCAGTACCTGTTCCTGTCGTTCATCCCGCCGAAATCCGACGGCTTCGTCATCGGCATTCCGCAACTTTCGCATTTTTTCATTTCAGCCATGTGGTCACCTTTAACTTCGTGAAGATTTGCCGAGGGGGGAATTCGAATCCCCGACCTCTCGATTTCCCAGAGTGTGAATATCATCGGTTTTGCAACCTCATCACTCATCGGACAACTCCTATGAGTCGAGCACTCTGAACCAACTGAGCTACCTCGGCGTGAAAACATCCGTTTCACGGTAGCCGTGGTCTGATGAACGGTTCGTCGTTCAGCAAGACCCCGGCTTAAATGAACGTAGGTGGCGGGTTGTATTTTAATTTGATTGCATTTAATTGATTTGGAATCGAATTTTCGGCGGGAATATGGAATACCAGGACATGCTTCGTGAGGGGCTGCAGAAGGCCTTTGCCGTTGCCAGCGAGGCGCGCAGCCTGGGCTTTGACCCTGCGGACGACGTGGAAGTCAAGATAGCGAAGGACATCGCCGCCCGGGTGGAGGGAATAGTTGGGCCGCCGGGCGTGGCCGACCTCATCCGCGGGCTGGAAAAAACCGGCATGGCGCGCGAGGACATCGCGTTCGAGGTGGCGAAGAAAATCGCCTCGGGCGAAATCATCCATGCGAACAAGGAACTTCTCATTGAGCAAGCCGTGCGCACCGGCCTCGGCATACTCACGGAAGGCGTGCTGGTCGCGCCCACCGAGGGGATAGCGAAGGTGCGCATAAAGCAGAATCCGGACGGCAGCGACTACGTGGCTGTCTACTACGCCGGCCCCATCCGGAGCGCAGGAGGCACCGCCGTGGCGCTCAGCCTCGTCCTCGCCGACATCGCAAGGCGCATATGCGGCGTCGGCGACTACCGCCCCACGGACTCGCAGATAATGCGATACGCGGAGGAGGTGACCGTCTACGAGACGCGCTGCGTCCACCTGCAATACCTGCCGCCCGAGGACGACGTCAAGGTGGTGGTTGGCTGCTGCCCTATCTGCATAGACGGCGAGCCCACAGAAGAGATTGAAGTGTCAGCCTACCGGAACGTGCCCGGCGTTGAGACCAACCGCGTGCGCGGGGGCGTGCCGCTGGTCATATGCGACGGCGTGGCGCTCAAGGCCTCCAAGCTGTTCAAGTACACCAAGAGGCTCAAGCTTGACTGGGACTGGCTGGAGAAGATAATCAAGATAAAGAAGAAGGAGGACCGGGTGGAGATAAAGCCTGACAGCACGTACCTGGAAGGTCTCGTCGCAGGCAGGCCGGTCTTCAGCCATGCGTCTGCAAAGGGCGGGTTCAGGCTGAGGTACGGCAGGAGCAAGACCACCTGCCTCATGGCCAAGAACATCCACCCGGCTACCATGGTGTTGCTTGACAACTTCCTCGCATACGGCACGCACATGAAGATAGAGCGGCCGGGCAAGGGCTGCGTCGTGTCGGCCCACGAGGGGCTTGAGCCTCCGGTGGTGAAGCTCAGCAGCGGCCGGGTGATGAAGGTGCGCACCCTTGAGGAGGCCTATGCCGTGAAGAACGATGTCGCAGAGGTGCTGTTCCTTGGAGACCTGCTTTGCACCTACGGCGATTTCCTGAAATCCAACCACCCGCTCATGCCCGGGGGATGGTGCGAGGAATGGTGGCAGAGGGTGCTTGAGGCAAGGGGCCTTACTGTTCCCACGGCCGACGACGCGCCCGCCATGCTCGCCTTCTCCCTCACCCACGGCGTCGCCCTCCACCCGCGCTTCACCTACCACTGGCACGACATATCAGCTGCCCAATTGCACAATCTTGCGGAATGGCTTGCCCAGGGCAGGCTTGACATGGACGGGGAAACGGTCCGCTCCCTGGTGCTCCCTCCCTCGCCTGCCAAGCGGGTGCTGGAGGAGCTGCTCGTGGAGCACAGGGTGCACGACGGTTCTGTAATACTGGAAGGCGGCGACGCCCTGGTAATACTGGCTTCCCTGGGCGCCCTTCATGGCGGGAAAATAGACCTTACGGCGTTCCGGAAGGCCTGGAGCGAGGACAGGAAGCCGCTGGAGCTCGTAAACGGGTTCGTGCGCACGATGGCAAAGGCGCCGACCTACATAGGCGCGAGGATGGGCAGGCCGGAAAAGGCCAAGGAGCGCAGGATGGACGGCTCGCCGCACGTGCTTTTCCCCACAGGTTCCTTCAAGAACCGCAGCATCACCAAGCAATACAACACCCTACGCAGCCGCGAGGGCGAGAAGACCATAAACCTTGAGCTCGTGCGCATGCACTGCGCAAAATGCGGCCGGGTGGGGTTCTACCGGAGATGCGACGTGTGTGGTGGCCGGGCAATCCCAGTCCGCATCTGCCAGAAATGCGGCAGGCCTGTGGACTCGGAAATCCACTGCGAAGTGAAGACCGTGCAGTACGACCGGAGGCCCGTGGACATGGTGGACCTTTTTGAAGGCGTCAAGTCTCGGCTGGACGCCCCGTCCGTGGAGGTCAAGGGCGTGAAAGGCCTGTCCAACCCAATGCGGGTGCCGGAGCGGCTGGAGAAGGGGTTCCTGCGCGCCAAGCACGACGTGTACGTCTTCCGCGACGGCACCATGAGGTTTGACGCCACGGACGTCCCGCTCACCCATTTCACGCCAGCGGAGGTCGGTGTGACAGTGGAGAAGATGCGCGAGCTGGGCTACGAGAAGGACTGGACCGGCGAGCCTCTGCACAGCGCAAGCCAGACCGTGGCCATCCGCCACCAGGACCTGATCCTCTCGGAATACGGCGCTGACTATTTCGTGCGCGTTGCCGCCTTCATGGACGACCTGCTGGTGAACGTCTATGGCCTGAAGTCCTTCTACAACGTCAGGAGCAGGTCAGACCTGCTCGGGCATTTCTTCGTCGGCCTCTCCCCGCACACCAGCGCCGGCGTGCTCTGCCGGGTTGTTGGCTTCACCAGGGCCAACGTCGGCTACGGCCATCCTTATTTCCATGCAGCAAAAAGACGTAACGCGGACGGTGACGAAGATTGCATAATGCTGCTCATGGACGCCCTGCTCAACTTCTCCAGGAAATACCTTAGCGAGAAGCGCGGCGGCACCATGGACGCGCCGCTCGTCCTTTCAATAGACATCAACCCCAAGGAGGTTGACGACGAGGCGCACAACATAGAGTTCGTCTCGCACTACCCGCTGGAATTCTACGAGGCCGCGGAGAGGTTCGCCTCGCCCGGCGACGTGAAGCTGAAGACCGTGAAGGACGTGCTCGGCACGCCTGAGCAGTTCGAGTTGCCAATCACGCACCAGGGCGGCACCCTGGACGTCGGGGTGGTGCGCACCGCCTACGTGGAACTGGATTCCATCCCGGACAAGATAGACAGCCAGTTCAGGCTCCAGGAGCGCATAAGGGCAGTGGACAGGCGCGACGCAGCCGAGCGGCTCATCCTCAGCCACTTCATCCCGGACCTCTACGGCAACCTCCGCTCGTTCTCCCGCCAGACCTTCCGCTGCGTGGCCTGCAACCACATCATCCGCCGCGTGCCGCTGTCCGGCCGGTGCACCCGCTGCGGCGGCAACCTCCTCCTGACCATAAACAAGGGCGGCATACAGAAGTACCTGGAGATATCCGGCGACATCGTGAAAAAATACGACCTGCCCCTCTACCTCAAGCAGAGGCTGGAGCTGGTGTCCAGGGAGATAAAGAGCATCTTTGAGGACGACAAGGTGAAGCAGATGGGCCTGGAGGACTTCCTGTAGGCCCGGGCAAGCCATACAGCCGCAGGTGGCGCCGCTGGAGATAAAGATAAGGGAATAAAAAAAGATTCAGAACGGCAATTCAGAATGGCAGTTTCGGCTTCTCGCCCTTCGCCTCTATATAGACGTCATAGACTATGATGATGTCCAGAAGGAGCGGTACAAGCGCCAGCGGGATGACACAGCACATTCCGAGGCCAGAGGTGGCTATCGCGAGCAGCGTGCCACCGAAAACCATGACTCCTATTATGATACCGAAAAGTGCCCATGACGCCACGAGGTATATTGCCCCCTTGCGCATGTTGCCCAGGTAGAAATACCCCAGGGCCGGCGCTGCGAGCAGCAGCATGCCGACTATGGCGATAAGGGCAGCTATGCCCGGGTCCTTTGCCGCCTTTGCCGAAGACTGCTTTTCCGGTTGTGAAACCTGTTCTTTTGCCATGGGAAACACTTCCCCGTTAAATTAATTAACCATTCAGTTGGCCTGCGGAAAAGCCAGGGCCGGGTCCGGATAAAAACGAAATGGAAAAAATAAGGAAATAAAAAGAAGGAAAAGAGAAGAAAAAATGCTGAGCTTACTTCACCTGCTTTTCCGCAAGGTCGCCTACGACGGGCAGCTTGTATTTCTCGCCCATGTACGCCTTGTAGGCAGCGATGAGTAACGTCGCCAGCGCCACCAGCATGATGGGCAGCATCAGGCAGTTCAGTATGGCGCCCAGGCCGCCGCTGACTATGGTCAGCACCATGATGATGACGAAAGCCCCGATGAACACCGCGAACCATACGACGGTAAGTATGAGCGACTGCCACGCATGGAATGCCAGGAACCTGTCGTTCTTCTTCTCGGTGAAGAGCACGAAGAGCGGTACCAGCACCGTTATTATGTAACCGAGCGCGGCGAACAGCTTGCTTTCGTCGCTGACCCCGCTGACGGTTTTCGCTTCAGCCATAAAAATCTACCTCCTATCTTCAGACTCCGCCTCATAGCCAGGCGTTTCTGCTGTCCGCATACTAACATGGCATGTTTATAAATATTTTTCGCGACCACATCCATTCCGTTATGGTGCCAAAATGAGGGTTTTCAA
Source organism: Microcaldota archaeon (assembly GCA_964490215.1). Taxonomy (GTDB): domain Archaea; phylum Micrarchaeota; class Micrarchaeia; order Anstonellales; family Bilamarchaeaceae; genus Bilamarchaeum. The sequence goes on from CAZBAM010000008.1 coordinate 16,723, forward strand.
CTCGTTTTCCAGGAAAACAGAGGAATTCAGGCCGCTGGACGGCAGGAGCGTGGCCATGTACGTCTGCGGGCTCACGCCATATGACAGCGCCCACATCGGCCATGCGCGGACCTACGTCTCGTTTGACGTAATAAAGCGATGCCTCGTCCGCAAGGGCTACAAGGTCCTCCACATCCAGAACATCACCGACGTGGACGACAAGATAATCAGGCGCTGCCGCGAGACCGGTGCCGACCCGGGCAGGCTCACCTCGCAGAACCATTCCGAGGCCCTGCAGCTGCTCGGCAGCATGCACGTCATTCCTGCCGACGTCTATCCTGCGGTGACCGGCCACATCCCTGACATCATAGCGCTCATAAGGCAGCTGCTGGAGCGGGGGCACGCCTACGAGAACGACAGCGGCGTATATTTTTCCATCCCGACCTTCCCGGCGTACGGCGCGCTTTCCGGGCAGGACCTCCAGGAGATACGGGCCGGCGCCCGGGTTGAGGTGGACGAGGGCAAGAAGGACCCCGCCGACTTCGCCCTGTGGAAGAAGACGAACGGCGAGATAGTGGAGTTTGACAGCCCGTGGGGGAAGGGCAGGCCTGGCTGGCACATAGAGTGCAGCGCAATGTCCCAGAAATACGCCCAGCGCACGCTCGACATCCACGGCGGCGCGCGGGACCTGATATTCCCGCACCACGAGAACGAGATAGCGCAGAGCGAGGCCGCGAGCGGGCGGAAATACTGCAACTACTGGCTCCACACAGGCTTCCTGACGGTTGGCGGGGAGAAGATGAGCAAGTCGCTCGGCAACTTCATCACCCTGAAGCAGGCGCTGTCAAAATCCACGCCCAACGCACTGAGGCTGTTCTACCTCCAGGCGCACTACCACAGCCCGCTTGACTACGACGAGGACAAGCTCCAGGCCATGGAAGAGAGCGTTGAGCGAATATTCAACTCGCTCGGGCTCATCCGCGAGATAGAGGAGAAGGGCGACTCGCACGAGGACGCAGCGTTCCGCGCGAAGAGCGACGAGCTTATTTTAGCATTCCATTCGCACATGGACGACGACTTCAACACGCCCGACGCAATCGCCGCGCTGTTCAGCCTGCTGCGGCTCGCGAACTCGCACATGAGCGCAGGGAAGCACGACCGGAAGCAGCTCAGGAAAATAGCGTCTGAGCTTGAGGGCATGCTCTGGGTGCTGGGCCTTGAGGCTGAAAAACCCGGCATAGAGGCCAGGAAGGACGCCGTATTCGGCCTGCTCATGGAGCTGGCTCCAGCTGAGGCCCGTGCCGCGGAAAAGCAGGGAAGCGCCCAGGCAGCGCTTGACGCGCTCGTGCGCGTGCGCGAGGAAGCGCGCAAGGCGAAGGACTACAAGAAATCCGACGCGATACGCGCGCGGCTGAAGGAGCTCGGCGTCGTGCTGGAAGACAAGGCTGGCGCCGGCGGCGTGCGCTGGAAAGTCAGCCAGTAGATGCGCAGTAGGCAAGCCGCCAAACAAGCCAGTAAGCCAGCCAGTAGGTAACTGGCAGGTAAGCTAATGGCCAGTTAATCCTTCCTGTAGCCCCGGGTGCTCACGCCCGAGCCCATCATTGCCGCTATGTTGCTGATGCCCCAGAATGCGACCGTCCTGAAGAACCCGTGCTCCCTGAAACGCCTGTCAGACAGCGTCAGCACGAGCCTGCTGTCATAAATGACGTTTTTGGAAGGCGGCAGCCTCCGTGCGAGGTCCGTGTCCTCGCAGACGACCGAGCGGAACCCGCCGGCGCTGAAGAAATGGCCCTTCCTGAACGCGCAGTTGTTCGCAGCCATCCAGTACCTGCCTGTGAACGCATGCGCCAGCCTCGCAGACTGGAACGTCGCCCGCGAAAAAGCGTCATATAGCGCCCTCCACGCCCCGGAATCCGAATGGTAGAGGTCCAGCCCGCCCACGGCGAGCACCTTCGGGTCGGAGAAGTGCTTCCTTATCCTGGCTGCGAAATCATGCGATGGCGTGCAGTCCGCGTCCATGAACACCAGGATGTCGTTCCTCGCCTCCCTCGCGCCCGCGGTCTTGGCAAGCCCGATGCCGTTCTTCGGCTGGAGGAGCACCTTCGCCCTGTGCTTCCTTGCTATCTCCCGCGTCCTGTCCCTGCTGTGGCTGTCCACCACGATTATCTCGTCACCGCCGCAGAGCTGGGCGTTGAGGGCCTTGAGGAGCGGGCCTATGCACTTCTCCTCGTTGAGTGTCGGGATTATGAAGCTGAGCATACGCATCATCCGCTGATTCGTTCGCCGGCCGCAGGGAAGGCGCGGGAAAATGCATCACGCAAGCTGGCCGCTCGGGAGCGTCCTGCGCTGTTTTCAGAGCAGCCCCTTGGCGAACTCTTCCATCTCCAGCGATAGCGTCTGGCACTGGCGCTTGAGGTGCCTCAGCTCCTGTATGCTGAAGGTCGCCGCGTGCGCCTCCCGTATCTGTGTTATGCGGTTCTCCCAGAAGCGCAGGCGGAACGCCCCGTGGCCCTGGCCGGCGGAGCTTATCGCCTTCGCGCGCTGGAGGAGCACCGCGCACCTTGCCGCTATGTCGCTGCGCAGGTTCCCTATCGTGCTTTCTATCGGCACCGCACCCTGGGCTTCCACTTCCGGAACCATGAATTCGGTGGTGGCGTACCTTTCTGCCATGACTCCAAATCGCACATGAGGATTAAAATAGTTTGTTCCCCCCTTTATGGTATGACCGTGCCGGTAGCCGTTCTCGCCTCCGGAAGGGGCAGCAATTTCAAAGCCATCCTCGCCGCCATAGGCGCTGGCAGGTGCGATGCGGAGATAAAGGTGCTCGTCACCAGCAACCCGGACGCGCCCGCGATACAGATAGCCAGGGACAACAAAATCCCAGCCGAGCTCGTTGAGCGGAAAAAATTCAGGACGCGCGAGGAGATGGACGACGCAATCCTCGCCATCCTCCAGCGCCACGGGGCGAAGCTGGTCGTGCTCGCAGGCTACATGCTCATCCTGAAAGGCAAGAAGCTGCTCGGCGCGTACAGGAACAGGATAATCAACATCCATCCGGCGCTGCTGCCCGCGTTTCCTGGCGCCACTGCCCAGAAGGACGCGTTTGAGTACGGCGTGAAGGTTTCCGGCGTCACAATCCACCTCGTGGACGAGACACTGGACGCGGGCCCCATCCTCTACCAGGAGGCCGTGGACATCTCGGACTGCAAGACTGCTGAAGAGACGGCAGCGAAAATACTGAAGGTTGAGCATACCGCGTACGCGAAGGTAGTGGACTCGTTCGCGAAAGGGCACTACGTCGTGGAAGGGCGGCGCGCCACCTTCGTCAGGAACTAGGTTCCTTCTTTTCATTCCAGTAAGCCCTGCACAGGCAGCCGTTCAACTTCTCCGCCCGTTTCCTCATATTTCTGAAATATTCGTTGTGGAAGATGCTGAAGATATCCCTGACCCGGCCGTTGTCGTCCACCGCCCGGTCATCTTCCCTTGGCGGTATTGCCACGCCTGGACTCAGGCAATCCCCAATTAGTATCATCTCCACAGCCTGCCTTTTCTCGCAGTAAGTGCCGCCGCTCGCGAACAGGTGCGACAGGCTTGCGTGCTGTTTAGGGGTAAGCGACAGGTCGGCCTTCCTTCCGGTCGCATTTCCGGATAATATGGCCGGCTCTACGTACCCGTAAAGGCCGAGCCTGTTTACCGCAGGCAGCATGTTGTTGACCACGTCTTCATGGTTCTCCCTCGCGACCATGATCTCTACACCGAGCTGTTCTGCCGGTATCCTTTCCATCAGCCGTGCCAGGGCAAGCGGCATGCTTATGCCGTCTTTCGTCACATACGGGTAATCTGCCTCGGCAACCCCTGCCATGCCGGCGGCCTTTCCGGGGTCAGTGCTCCAGTATTTTACATAAAGGCGAATTCCCAACTTCCTCACCAGACCTGTCAGGTAGTCTGAATCCATCCCAGTAGTCTTCAGTGCCAGTTCGTTGTTCCAGAACGCGCTGCCGTTTGTGAACACGAACGAGCCTATTCCTTTTTCATGAAGCCACCCCTGTATTTCCCAGAACTCCTTCAATAGTGCCAGTTCGCCGAGTCCGGGCCAGTACGTCACTTTCATGCCCAATTCTATCGCCTGCCCCATGACCTCAAGCACCTGTCCCTTATCAAGCACGCCGTGTGCCAGTCCCTCGGTGTAACAGTAATGCGGGCATGTGAAGTTGCACAGCTTCGGGCCGTGCATTATCGTCAGACGATATACGCTGTCTTTTTTGAGCCCTTCAGCCTCAGGGCTCCATGTTCCTGAAGCAAAGAGCGCGTCTATGCGCCTGTTTTTCCAGAGCAGCCCTTTTGCGTCAGGAGGTAGCAGGTTAGGAAATAGCCTTTTGTCAAGATGCAGCATGCCAATTCCCCGGTCCCAAGTCAGCTGGTGGGAACCCTCGCGCGGCTGCCCATTTCTGGGTTCTTTGGCATCTCCGCCCTCAGGTGCTTCCCGGGTTCTCTCCACTGCGGCGGCATCTTGTCGCGCAGGTCCGCGGGCAGTGCCATCTCGCCCTTCCGCTGGATTGTCACATAATCCACTTTCACTTCTTTTCCTCCCGAACCGTAAGCCACGCTCGCCGGATTCAGATTGAGCGCCCTTTCGTATATCCTGAACATATCCTTGTGCGTCATCCCCTCCGGTGCGTAGCTTGTAAGCTCGAAATTGGCCACCTCCGGATGCTTCCTGAGTATGTCGGCCGCCATCCGCCCGCTGTTGAATGCCAAGTCGCCGAAACGCGTCCCCAACAGGACCATGTAATTGAACGTCGTGACTGCTACTTTCAGCCTGCTTCCGGTGAAGGCGTCCAGGAATTTCCGGACGTTCGGGAGGAACACATTCTCCAGAGACTCCTTCGTGTGGCCCGGCACGCCGACAATGACCCCCATGGTGAGGTATTTCAGCGCCTCAGGAGCTTCCCTGGCTATCCTGCGCATAAACTCCAGCTGGCTGGCCGTGGAATCGAGCTTATCGTACCTCCTGTTCATTGTAAGGTCTTCCAGCGGGCAGTACAGGCTTTCGCAATGCCCCAGCACGCTATCCCTGTAGGCCTCCCAGTTGCGGGCCAGGAGGCTGAGCTGCAGGCCGTTTCCATACTCCACTTTGAATCCGTGTTTTCTCATGAGCCCGGAGACCCACCGCAGCCTTTCAGCCCCCAGGATGAGGTAATTGTCGTCCATCACCGCTATGTGGCTGACCCCCAGCGATTTGTAATAAGCGAGTTCCCTCTCTATCGTTCCCATGTCCTTGACGACGAAGAACTTTTCGCGGTATCCGGTGGTGCAATAGCCGCATTCATTCGGGCACCCTATGCTGAATGTCGCATGCACGAAACTTCGGAATGCAGGATACGGCTGGCCTTCCCCGGAACAGGTGAAATAGGCAAGTGCCGCTGCATCATTGTAAACCGGTAGTGGCATTCTTACTTCCCGGTTATCATTCCTGAAAAGTGCAAGCGGCTTGTCCTGCGCCTTTCTCGCCTGCCCGTTGCCATCGTAGATGGTGACTCCGAACGGTTCGCCCTCGCCCGTCGCTTTCCAGGACAGATAGGCCGGCAGGGATTCGAAAACATGGCCGTTGAAGACCACGGCGTTCCTCCTTCCGGCCGCTTCTGCATAGACATCCACCACCATGTCCGGATAGGCGTCCCTGCCCCCTATCCAGATTTCCTTATCCGGGCACCATTGCCTCACTTTCCTGATGTGCTCCAGCACCACGTTCCGCGACATGGTGAAGTTGTTCGTGAATCCGGCGAAGTCGGCATTTTCTATCAGGCTCCTGTAATTCTCCAGGGAAACGCCCTCGTATGTCTTCACGAGCGGCTCTTCCAGATAGCCGAGGTTCACCCTTCCGTATTCCCTTGTTTCAAGCTTTCCGTTGCCGGGGTATCTGAGGTCGAGCTGCGTGATCTTCACCAGAATGCCCGTCCTATCGGAAAAATCCCGCACTATGCCTTCTAGCTGCGGAAGCGTCGGCTCCGGCGTCTTTGTCCGGTTGGACGAATACAAACCCCCGGTCCGCGCTCCGACCAGCAGCGGCTGCGGGCATCTTACGAGGACTATATCAAGCGTTTTCATCATGATCCCCTAATATGTGTTTCTCTGTGTCTATACGTGCATTTTGTTATATATAAAACAAATAGTCCTATGTTTTTGAAAAATTGCATAAATTTAAAAAATAATTGAAAGTATATAAAAAATATGGAAAAATTAGACAAGAAGGACCTCAGGATACTCTATGCGCTGGAGTTCAACGCGCGGATGCCTGTCTCAGAGGTGGCCAAATCCGCCGGCATCTCGGTCCAGCTCGCCAAATACCGGCTGGACAACCTTTTCCGGAAAGGCGTCATCCGCAGGACTACTGCGATTATAGACCCCCACCGCCTCGGATTCTTCACATATCGCCTCTACCTCCGCCTACAGAACGCTACCGACGAGGACGAATCGAGGCTGATAGTTTACCTGGTGAGCAGTCCCTACACGATCTGGGTGGTGAGCGCTAGCGGCAACTGGGACGTTGAAGTCGTTTTCCTTGCGAAGAACCCGGTCAGGGTGGACCTGTTCATCCGCGAGATGAAGAACCAGTTCGGGAATCTCATACAGAACTACGTCATTTCGCCTTCCACGGCCAACTACCATTTCGGCAGGGCGTATTTCGTTGAGGGTGCGGAGAAAAAGGAGAAAATCCCGTTCTACGGTTCCGAGCCGTCCGAGGTCACGGTGGACCAGACCGACCTCGGGATACTCGCGCTCCTTGTCGCGGACGCGCGGATGCCCGTGCAGGAGATTGCGCATAAACTCGGCATCAGTTTCAATACGGTGAAGCAGCACGTGAAGGGCCTTGAGTCGAGCGGCGTCCTCCAGTCCTACCGCACCTTCCTTGATCTGGAAAAAGTCGGGCTGGAATTCTACAAGGCTATCATAACGACGCGCAGTTTCAGCGATGCAGACGAGAAGAAGATGCTCTCATTCTGCATGAGTGAGCGGGAAATCGTCTATTTCGTGGAATGTTTCGGCGGCTGGAACCTGGAAATCGAGGCCGAGGTCGTGGACGAGGCGGATTTCAGGGGCATCATGAAGCGGTTCCGCAACAAGTTCGGCGACGTGCTGCAAAACTACGAGATACTCCACATCTACCGCGAGCACAAGCTGAACTATTTCCCTGTGGCAGCGCAGCTCCTGAAAGCCAAAACCAGGACCCCGAAACCGTAAAACAAAAGCTGGCCTACCCGGCCATCTTCTCTGCCTGAGCGCCCAGAATCGGTATCCTGAACTTCTTCCCTCCATAAGCCCAGAATGCGAACAGCAGGTTCAGCACCAGGAACCCCAGGCCCAGCGCCATCATTGGCAGCATGATCAGCCACATCTGAACCCAGGCGTCCATGAAGCCCTGCGATGCCGTCGCGTTGGCCGTCGTCGCCGTAAACATTGACGCCCACGTTTTCATGAACAGGAACATCACCGGTATCTGGACTATCATTATCACCACTAAGTACGTGATGTTCAGGAAAAGGCTCTGTAACGCATGGAATCTCGCGTATGCGCCGCCCTTGCGGGTGAGGAGGACGAAAAGTATGGCTACGATGTTTATGAGAAAGAACGGGACGTAGCACGCTGCCGCCAGCAATCTGTCATTATCCTCATTTTCGCTCAATCCAGAACCTTCAGGCACATGCTCACCACCCATCATTTCCTACAAGATCCAAAACAGGAAATACTGTTTACGAGGTCGTTTTGCATTTTTCCCTTTGGGAAAAATTAGCAAAACAATAACGGGCCTCAGTTTGGCTTGCGAGCCAAATCGGCCCGTTTTCCGTGAGGTTGTTCCACACCACGGACTGCTCTGCTAATGGAATAACGGGCCTGGAGAGATTTGAACTCTCGACACACGGATTTCCACCTTTTAGGAAAAGGTGGAGCCAAAACCGGCTTGTTGCCCCTTTCCCTAAGATAAGAGTCCGTTGCTCTACCAAGCTGAGCTACAGGCCCAATAGCAGTAGGGTAAAGATGTTCATGAGAAACCAATTTAAACCGTTCCCAGACCGCCAACCCTGAATGCCGCTTCCTGTGCAGCTAATCCTCACCGCTGCTGCCAGCGCCAGCTCCGGTGCCTGGCGCAGGCCCGGACTGGGACGTAGCCACTGGCTTGGTGTGTGGGGCTATGTCCCGTTGGCGAGCTGGACCGAATAGCTGCTCCCGTCGCTCGTAATCCTCAGCGTGCCGTTGGCGTAGTTCTCGTACCAGCTGATGTTGTACTGCCCCATCAGCGTCTTGAAAGGGTCGCGGGAGCCGCCGTTGGCTGCGGACTCGTCGGAGCTGCCGGTTATTATCACTGTCTGGGGCTTCGCGTTGATGAGGAATATGCCTATCTGCCCGGTCCCTGCGCCGACGCCGTAATAGGGCGCCTGCAGCACCTGTGTCCTTATCTGGTTCCCCTGCTCGCTTATGAGCCTGCCCTGGGCGCCGGTCTGGACGTTGGAAGTGAGCAGCACGGAGAAGTTCCTGTCGCTCACGCGGAGCACTATGGCGTCGTTGTTCCTGTCACTGAACCGGGCAGGCGGCGGATTGAGCACCTCAAGCTTCACCCCGTTCAGGACCGTCACATTCCCCCTCCCGACTATGGCCGAGCCCCCTGGTGCCGATGCCATGCGGCTGACGATGGCTGCGTAGGCCGGGTCGTCAAACGTTTCCCCGTTCCACCAGAAGCTCTCCACCCTCGCGTGGTCCGCCACGGCGTTTATGCCGCCGTAGTCCCTCGGGTCGGCAGTGGTTGAAATGAGTAGTTCTATCTCGCCAACGCCCTTGGCCGTGAGGAAGTCCACCACCCTCCCGGCATTCTCCGCAGGCCCTGCGTCCACGAGCACGGTCATCCCGCCTTTCTTGATTAGGACCGCGTTGCCGTGCAGCCCTTCGGAGCCGACGTCAATGAAATAGACGCCGAGCGTGGCGTTCGGGGTTTCCTCGTATTCCGGTATGGCCGGCTGCTCAGGCCCAGGGGCCGGCGGCGTTGTCGTGTTGCCGCCCATGGTCTGGTTCTGCTGCGGGCCGACTACTATGGTGACCGTCTGGTTGCTCTGGTTTGTGCCGTTCAGTTGCACGAATTCGTTCGGTGGCTGCTCTGGCTCAGGTTCAAGGCATCCGAAAAGCACCAGCGCCATGACCGCGCATGCAAGTACGGCTAACCTCATAAAGTCACCCTTCCGTTCCTGATGTTTTCCCACAGCCTCGCCCCGCAGTCCTCCAGCTTCACCCTTTCCTGCCTGCCGTCGTTCCTGTAGCGGATGGTTACCGTGCCGTCTTCAAACGTCTGGTAGTCTATGGTCATGGCATAGGGTATGCCTATCTCGTCCGCGCGTGCGTACCTCCTGCCTATGCTCCCGCTGTCGCGGTAGGCCACGTCAAACCCTGCCTTGCGGAGCTTGTCAGCGACCTCCATGGCCTTCACGTCAAGATTGTCCTTCTTCATGAGCGGGAACACAGCGACGTCATAGGGCGCAACTGCCGGCGGGAAGTCAAACCATTCCCAGTCCTTTCCGGCCCCCGTGCCGCTTGGTTCCGTGCCTCCTGCCGCTGGTTTCGCGTCCCGCTCCCTGAAGCAGTGCTCAAGTATGCAGAAGAACAGCCTGTCCACGCCCATGGACAGCTCAAATACGTGCGGCATGACCTTCTTTTTCTCCTCCTCCACGAAGACCGACATGTCCTTCCCGCTCTGCCTGGTGTGCTGCGACAGGTCAAAGTCCGTGCGGTAGGCGTTCCCTATGGTCTCTATGGTGCCGAACGACGTGGCGACCTCCATGTCTATGTTTCCCCTGGAATAGTGCGGCACTTCGGTCCCGTCCAGCACCCTGAAATGCATCTCAGGCTCGCGTATGCCGACCTTCTTGTAGAATTCCCATTCCCGCGCCATGAAGTACGCCATTATCTGGTTTGCAGCGAGCTTCTTATCAACCAGCTCGCCGGCGCTCATGAGCGAGACCTCGCCCTTCACCTTCATGCGCATCTTCTCTTTCGCAACCTTCGCGAATCCCTCCAAATCCGGCCGGGAGGGGTTGAAGAAGTACTCCAGCTCCATCTGCGTGAACTCGCGCATGCGCACGAGCCCCTTTCGCGGGGATATCTCGTTGCGGAAGCTCCTGCCGACCTGGCCGATGGCGAGCGGCAGTTTCGTGCCGTGGTTCTTGAAAAGCCGCGGGAAGGCGGTGAATATGCCCTGCGCGGTCTCAGGCCTGCCATACGCAGGCGCCCTCTCGCCGCCTATGCCTGTCTTGAACATAAGGTTGAACATGAACGCAGGGCCGAAAGCGCCCTTGCACTTCGGGCATCTTACCCCGCGCTCGGCTATGACCCTGTCAAGCGTCTCCAGCTTCCCGTCCCATTTCTCGCCGTGGAGCTTGCTGTAGTGGTGCTCCTCCGCGAGCGTGTCGGCGCGCACCCTGGCCTTGCACCCGCCGCACTCCACTACGGGGTCGGCGAAGCTCGCCACGTGCCCGGACGCGACCAGCACCGGCTCTGGCGTGACTATGGAGGTCTCCACCTCGTGGAAGCCCTCGTTCTTTATGAACGTCTCCCGCCAGAGGTTCTCTATCTTGTGCTTCAGGAGCACGCCCACCGGGCCGTAGTCGTAGAAGCCTGATATGCCGCCGTAGGGCTCGTTGCTCGGGAAGAAGAATGAGCGCGACAGCGCCAGCTCGAATATCCTTTCGTGGAGTTCCATGCTTAGCAGATATGGCGAGGCGCTTTTAAACCATTTTGCGGACATACTGCCATGGATGTGGAAGACCTCGTGGTCGTAAGCCCGGACCCGCTCGCCGCCATGCTCGCCATGCAGGCAGCGTCCGACGTCCTGTCCTCGGCATCCGAACGGTTCGGCCAGGGCGACTACGAGGACGCGTTCGCCGGCGCCCGGGACTCCATGCGGCTCGTTTCCTCTGCGCTCCTGCTCAGGGACGGCTACGTCGCGGCCACGCTGGACGCCACACTTTCCTATCTCCAGTTCCGCTACGAGGGCATGCTCCCGCTTGAAGCCTGGGCCGAGGCCGAACGCACCCTTCCAGCGGGACCGCTGGCCGGCGCGCTCGCCGCGCTGCTGGGAAGGAATAAAAGAATAGGCAGGGAAGGCACCGAAAGGGCGCTCGCGGCAGCAGAAAGTTTCTTCGCTTCCGCCAGATCCCTCTTAGGGGTGCGATGATGAGACTTGCAGCCTGCCTTGTGCTCGCCCTGCTGCTTTTCGGCTGCGCGGCCGAAGGCGGTCCGAACGGAACCAATACCACGAGCCTGGCCAACGCCACGGGCATTACGAATGCCACGAACGTTACAAACGCAACGAACGCCACTAACGTTGCGAACGCAACGAACGTTACAAACGCCACGGACGCGGCCAACGCCAGCTATGCGACGTTCACCACGCCGCTGTTCAGCTTCAGGTATCCGCCTGCCCTTGAGGTGGAGAAGACCAGCTACGGATACGGCGGCGTCTTCACCGGCAGGCACCAGTTGCCCCAGCGCACCGGCGAGGTGCTGGCAGTGGCGTACATGAACACGTCCTACACTTTCGGCGCGAACGCTGACGAGGAATACCGGGTGGAGCCCACGCTCGCTGCCAGCGGCTTCCTCCAGAAGGACCTGCGCAACGATTCCATGGGCTTCCTGAACCGGGGCGCGGAGACCGGAAACACGTCCACGTTCTCAATCGGCAGGGACGTCTTCATAGCCGAGGCGCCCTTCACGCTGCGCTTCTCGCCTGCTACGCCCTACACCGGCTACGCCATGGCGCTCTACGTGCCTGAGCGCTCGCTGCTGGTGAAGGTGCGAATCCTGGCCCTTGACCCTGAAATCGCGAAGGAGATGCGTGACCAGTTCCTGCTGAGCTTCAGGGTGGAATGAGCGCCTGCACTAAGCTGGCTGCCGCATTGTTTCACTACCTTCCGCAGCCGGAGCAATATTCCGTGCCGTTGCCATACCAGCCGCTGCTGCGCGATTTCGGCCCGGCGCCGCTTACATGCGGTTCCTTTTCATCCAGATACTCTTCGTAAGCCTTATGCTGTTTGTAATCAATAGCGTCAAATCTCTTGACGATTTCCAGAGAATCCTGCTCTCGCGAGTGACCGTCAGGCAATTTCTTTTCTTCATACTCTTTCAGGGCATTTGCATGCCTCTTCCGTGTGCAATAAGCGTCGCTATTCTCGTGCGCAACCCCATCCCTGCCCCTCGTGTAGCGATACGTGTCAATGCCATGGTGCAGGGCTTCCAGCGTGCTCAGGTTGTAGTTCTGTACCTGGCGGGCTGCGAGGGAGCACAGAAGCAGCGAATCATCCCCCCGTTCCCTGGCTTCCGGGAGCATCAGCCCGGTCGTGTTGAGTATGCCGCGTATAAACGCGCCGCGCCATCCCGCCGCACTCAGGCGCCGGTCGGGCTTCTCAGCATATTTAACCGCTTCTATGAGCCTGGCAGAATCCCATTTCATTATGACTGCCTTCACTCCTGCGACTGCAGTGTCAAAATCCATCGTATCTCTCAGGATGCCGAGGAGCATGAGTGAATCCTTTGCCCGCCGCCCATTGCCAAGGTCTTCGCCATCGCGGTTGCCAACATATTTGTTCCCCCTGCATTCCCATGGCCACCCCTGCCCTGGCCCGTAGTCGTCATAATCTGGGTATCCTATCTCCCACGGCCATTCGGCCCCCGGCCGCGGAAACCACTTGTAGCTCCCTTTGCTGCCGTATTCCTCCAGTGCTGCGTGCACAAGGGAATCCCGGCCGATGCGCCCGCCTTTTCTGTTGCCGGTGGCCTCCAAAAACGCTGCGATGCGGCCAAGGCTTACCGAATCCACTTCCTGGCGGCAAGATTCGCACTGCCTGCTTTCCGCTGCTGCTTCACGTGCTTCCTTAACGTGTTTGAGCTGCATTATGCCAGCCACGGCAAGTCCGGTAATAATAGTCGTCACAAGCACAACGCGAGTTGCCTTCAGCTTCCTGAACGGCCTCTTCTGCGCGCCTTCAGACCCGCGCGGCATTTGCGCTTTGTCAAAGAGTTTCATGTTTCCATCTCCGTCAATTCAGTGCCTTCCGGCGCCGGCGGAAAATTCTATCCCGTTGCCGCGCGTGCCTCTCGTGTCAGAACCGTGGTATCCCACTTACATTTCCCCATTTCCTCCTGAAGCTCTCCTCCGACAACAATTCTGGTGGTTCCAGCCAGCGTTTGTAGCAGTCCACATCAAGCATGCAGTGCCACTTCAGGGTTTCGGCTATCGCGATGGAATCCCTTTCCCTTGAGCGGCCATCAGGTGCCTTCACTTTCTCATACCTGCGCAGGGCGTGCCGTACCATTTCCTTCCAGCTCCGGGCATTCTCTTCCCCATCCAGGGTCTTCGCTACAATGGCCTCGAGTTTCTTCGAATTGCAGTCTCTCCGCCTCTGCAGTTCGGCAATTTTATTTGCATTGCGCAGGTCTACCAAATGCCGCTCGTACTGCTCGCCGGCTGAAATTGCGGCACGCACCAGTACCGAATCCTGCTCCCGTTCTCTCGCTTTCGGCAGCATAGGTCTGAACTTGTCAAGGGTGGTGCTTATCAGCGAATCCCGATTTCCTGCATCCATGTTCGGATTCGCCTTTATCGCCATTAGCGCCCACCGTGCCGCTGCGGCAAGAGAGCGTAGCAGTACCGAATCCTGCCTCCGCTCCCTCGCTGCGGAAAGCATAGGTCTGAACTTGTCAAGGGTGGCGCTTATCAGCGAGTCCCGCCTTCCTGCGCCCATGCCCTGGTTCGCCTTTATCGACCATCCTGCCTCCCAGGCGAGAATTGCATCATCATGTTCGCGTATACCTTCCACTACGTATAATGAATCCTCTTTTCTGATGGCAGGGGGTATCTGGCAGGTGTTTTCCGGGTTCCCTCCCCTCCTTTCATGCCACTGGTATTCGTCTATCACGTCGCTGATAACCTGGGTTCCCTCGACGGCTCGCCATAAGGGTCTGCAATACCGCGGCATTTTCCTATACCCTTCCAGTTCCAAACTCTTGCGGTTTATGCATTGAGAGCGGATTTCACTTGCCGGTGCTTTTCCTCCTCCATGCCCCCATATCGGCTTCCAGTCCTTCCTATATGCCACCTCTTTCAGCGAATCCTGCGTATACCAGCAAGCCTCCAGTCTTGCCCTTTCCTTTTTCTCTTTCTGTAAATTGTGGTCGCATACGCCGCAGAGCCCGACCAGCCCTACCCAAGCCGAAGCAGCAATAATCCCTGCCGCAATCTTCAGCTTCCTGAACGGCCTTTTCTGCGCGCCTTCAAGCCCGCGCGGCATTTGCGCTTTGTCAAAATCCAGTTTCGTATCCCCACCTTCAGCAGAGATGTTGTATAAGATGTATTTTAATACTTGCAGAAGATGAGAAGCAGGGGCGCTGAAACGAGCGCTATGCCGGCCGCCACCATGAAGCCGGTGACAGGCCCAGCGACGGTCCACAGCACGCCGACGAGTATGCTCGCCGGGAGATATACGACTCCCACGGCGGTGTTGTACGCGCCCAGGGCCATGCTGCGCTTCTCCTCGCGGGCGATGTCGCTGATGTACGCCTTGTTCACGCTCTCGTCCGCGGCGACGAATATGCCGTATAGCCCGAATAGCAGCGCCGCGTGCCACCACTCGCTCGCAAGCGCGAAGCCGGCACAGACGACCGCGTAAAGCGCGAATGCGCCAGCGATGACCGGCTTCCTCCCTATCCTGTCCGAAAGCGAACCGGCAGGCACGGACGCGAGCGCATAAACGATATTATAAAACACGTAGAGCAGCAGGACGTCCTCTGGCTTCACGCCTATGTCCGCCGCGCGCAGGATGAAGAACGCGAAGCTGAAATAGGAAAGCGAGAACAGCAGCGAGACCTTCAGGAACGTCTTGTATCCGGGCGGCATCTCCTTCAGCGCCTCCCAGAATGACGGCTTTTTCACTGGCGCCGGGGCTGCCGCGGCCTTCGGCTCGCGCACGAAGAGCGCTATCACAGCCACTGCCAGGACCGCTGGTATCACCGCTATGAGGAACGTGTTGCGGAACCCGGTCTCCGTCGAGCCGTAGAACGAGAGCAGCACGAACGCCAGCAGCGGGCCGATGATGGCGCCAGCAGTGTCCATCGCGCGGTGCAGCCCGAACGCCTTGCCGCGGATTTCCTTTGACGACGCGGCTGCGATGAGCGCGTCCCGCGGCGCTGTCCGTATGCCCTTGCCGACGCGCTCCAGCCCGCGCATTACGAGGACCATCCACCACGTCGTGGATAGCGCTATGCCCAGCTTCACGACCGATGACAGTCCGTAGCCAAACAGGACGAACTGCGTCCTTTTTCCGAGCTTGTCAGAGAAGTAGCCGGAGAATATCTCAATGATGCTGGCCGTGCTGTCGGCCACGCCTTCCACGAGCCCGACCAGCTCCTTGCCCGCGCCGAGGACGAGCGTAAGGAACAGCGCTATGTTCGGGAAAATCATCTCGCTGGATACGTCCGTGAAGAAGCTGACCAGGCCGAGTATTATTACGTCCTTGCTGATTTTGCCGTTATTGCCGTTTGCCAAGTTATCCCTCGCCTGCCGGCGTCGTCATTATTCCACACCAAGTGAGAGGTTAAAATACTGTCTTTTTACGTATTGCCGTGGTATCTCCACGGGGTTACGTCTAACGTAGTAACTTGCTGAAAGTATACTTTCACTATTTATAAAGGAAAGGCGGAAATGGCACAAGTATTTAAATATACTGTAATTATACTTTCAGTATGTACCTGCAACGGGAAGAGGAAGCATCCCTGCAACGGATGCTCGACTGGAAGGAAGCACTCGCGCTCATCGGCCCACGGCGCTCAGGAAAGACGACCCTCGCAGAGCGGCTGCTGGACAACTGGAAATCCGAAGGCGGCAAGGGGGAATATCTTGACCTGGAGGCCCTAAACGCCCCAAGGACCGCAGCCGAACTTGACAGCCGCATGGAAGCGGCCCCTGAAAAATCCCTCGTCGTCCTTGACGAAGTGCAGGCCGTCGAGGGCTGGGTCCGGGTCGTCCGCCAGCAGATTGAGCGCGGCGGCCGCCATCTCATAATAACCGGCTCTAGCGCTTCCCTGCTTTCAAAGGAGATCGCATCCTCCCTTGCCGGAAGGGCTGTGCCGGAGACCGTGCTGCCGTTGTCTTTCCGGGATGCGCGCAGGTGGGGGATAAGCTCCCTGCAGCAGTATCTGGAGATAGGCGGCTACCCGGAGTGCGTCCTGCGGCCGAACGATGCCGCCAGGCTCCACAAGCTCTATCTTGAGCTTACGGTCCTCCGTGATGTCGCGGCGAGGAAAGGGCTCCGCGAGATAAAGCCGCTTTCCGACCTTGCGCTCATCCTACTGTCCGAAGCCGGGAAGACCGTTTCGGCGAATAAAACCGCAACTATGCTCGGGATAAGCCAGCCCACTTTCCGTTCATTCGTGGATGCGCTCCAGGATGCATTCCTCATCCTGTCAGTCGCTCCATACACGCGCTCCCCCAGGGAAAGGCTGGTGGCGGATGCCAAACACTACGCAGTGGACACCGGGCTCCAGAACTCTGTGAGCGTTTCTACGGAAGAGGACCTGGGAAGGCGGGTGGAGAATGTCGTTGCAATCGAGCTGGTCCGCCGCGGCTATTCGCTTTCCTATCTGAAGTTTGATGGTGGGGAATGCGATTTCATAGCGCAGAAGGCCGGCAAGCCTTCCATCGCAGTGCAGGTCTGGAGCGGACGTGGCAGCATTCCGGAACGCGAATATGAGGGACTCTCCGAAGCCATCCGGACGGCCGGTGCGGAAGGGCTGCTGCTGACGCTGAATCGTGTTTCCACGAAGGAAAAAGACGTGCGCACGAGCACTGTGGAAGACTGGCTTCTTGAACGATGACCTGCCTTCGCGAGCAGTTAAAATCCTATCCGGGCAATTAGGTGCAATCCTATTCCATCAAAGTTGGTCGTTATGGACGTTGACAAGAACGAGCTGAGGAAGCAGTTCGCGGCAGAATGGGAGAAGCACTACAAGCTCAACACCCTCATCAGCCGCGGCTTCATCCGGCAGAAGTGCAAAAAATGCTCGCGCATGTTCTGGGCGAAGGACAAGCGGGAAATGTGCGGGGACCCGTCCTGCATCGGCTACCAGTTCATCGGGAGCACGCCTGTGAAGAAGAAGCTCGGCTACATTGACACCTGGAAGGCAGTGGAGAAATACTTCACCACGCACGGCCATGGCTTCGTCAGGCCCTACCCGACCGTCGCGAGGTGGCGCGACGACCTCTATTTCACCATAGCGTCCATCAACGACTTCCAGCCCTACGTGGTCAACGGCGAGCTGGAGCCGCCGCACAACCCGCTGGTGGTCCCGCAGCCCTGCATAAGGTTCTCGGACATCAGCAACGTGGGCGTGAGCGGAAGGCACTACACCAACTTCGTCATGATAGGCCAGCACGCCTTCAACACGAAGAAGACCGGCATGTTCTACTGGAAGGAAGAGGCGCTCAGGCACGACCTCAACTACCTGGACGCCCTGGGGATACCGGAGGAGGAGATAATCTTCCAGGAGGACGTGTGGGCCGGGGGAGGCAACTTCGGCCCGTGCATAGAGTATTTCTGCCGCGGGCTTGAGCTCGGCAACTGCGTTTTCATGCAGTACGAGGTCACGCCAAAGGGCCCGAAGGAGCTCGCCACCAAGGTCATAGACATGGGCGCAGGCCTCAGCAGGCTGGCGTGGATAACGAGCGGCGAGCCCACGAGCTACGAGACCGTGTTCGGCCCGGTCATAGATGAAATGAAGGCCGAAGCTGGCGTGAAGATAGACAAGGGCCTGTTCCTGAAGTTCGCGAAGATATCCGGCAGCCTGAACGAGGACGAGGTGCCTGACCTTGAGAAGGAAAAGGAGCGCGTCGCCGGCGTACTGGGCATAAGCAAGAAGGAGCTGTTTGAGACGCTTGAGCCGCTCCAGGCGCTCTACGCGAGCGCAGACCACCTCTGCACCCTGCTCTTCACGGTCACGGACGGCATGCTGCCGAGCAACGCCGGCGGGGGCTACAACCTGCGCATGGTGCTCAGGCGCGTGTTCAGCTTCAGCCAGCGCTACGGCTACGAGCTGGACTACGCGAAGATAGTCAAGGGCCACGCGGACTTCCTTGAATACCTTTTCCCGCACCTCCAGGACGGCGTTGCCACGACCGCCGCGATAATAGAGGAGGAGGAAAAGCGCTACCGCGCCACGAGGGAAAAGGCAGCTTCGCTTGTGCTCAACGTGGTGAAGAAGGCAGGCTCAGGCGCGGCCGGCGGCAAGGGCGCGACCAACAAAGACAGGCCGGGCAGGCGCGGCAGGATAGACACCCCGGAACTGATTACGCTCTACAAGAGCTACGGCATCACGCCCGAAAGCGTGCTTGAGGCCGCAGGCGAAAACGACGTGGAGGTGGAAGTGCCCGGCAACTTCTACCAGCTCGTCCGCGCTGGCGAGGGCGAGGCGTCTTCCCCTGAGAAGGCGCCGGGCGTGAAGGTGCTGTTCAGCGACATCGCCACCCTGCCGAAGACCAGGGACCTATATTACGGGAGGGAAAAGGGCTTCACAGCAGACGTGCTCGGCGTGGTGCACGGCAAATACGTCGTCCTTGACCAGACCGCGTTCTATCCGGACGGCGGTGGCCAGGTGTCGGACACAGGCACCATCAACGGCCTTGCGGTGCGCCAGGCGATAAAGCAGGCAGGCGTGGTGCTGCACGAAATGGAAGACGCCGGGAAGTTCCGCCCCGGCGACCGCGTCTCGTGCTCCGTGGACCTTGAAAGGCGCAGGGCGATAGCGAGGCACCACACCGGTGCCCACCTGCTCAACGCCGCGTGCAGGAACGTCCTCGGCCCGCACATCTGGCAGGCAGGCTCGCACAAGGACGACGAGAAGGCGCACCTGGACGTCACCCACTACCGCAGGATAACGACCGGGGAGCTGGCAGAAATAGAGAACAAGGTGAACGATTACATAATGGCAGCCCTGCCCATACGGACCGACATCCTGCCGCGCAACGCTGCCGAGGCGAGATACGGCTTCATAATATACCAGGGCGGCGCGGTTCCGGGCAAGGAGCTCCGCATAGTCAGCGTAGGCAACGAGGGCGACGAGATAGACAGCGAGGCCTGCGGCGGGACGCACGCCATGCACGCGCACACAGGCGAGCTCGGCTTCTTCAAGATAGTGAAGCGCGAGAGCGTGCAGGACGGCGTAGAGCGCATAGTGTTCAAGTGCGGCCCGGCAGCCCTTGCCTACGTGCAGGAGCGCGAAAGGATGCTGCACGATGCGAGCGACGTGATGAGCGTGTCAGAGGGCGAGCTGGTGCGCACCGTGGAGCGCTTCTTCACGGAATGGAAGTCGCAGAGGAAGAGGATAGACGAGCTTTCGGTGTTCATGGTGAAGGAGGAGGCTGCGGAGATAATCGCAGCGCACTCGGGCGCGCCGGTGATGCGGGTGCTTGACATTGACGAGGCCTCGCTCAGGAAGCTCGCGCTGAAAATCGCCGAGAGCGGCAGGGCGGCGGCCTGCGTGATGAACCACCAGGGCAACGTCGTCTGCGCGGCAGGCGAATCGTCCGGCGCGAGCGCTGACGCGATGCTGAAGAAGGTGCTTGCGGAGCTGGGCGGCTCGGGCGGCGGAAGCGCGCGCATCGCCCAGGGAAAGGCGAAGAAGGTAGCGGTAGTGAAACTCTAGCCCTTGAATAGCATCTTCGGCTTCTTCAGGAATTCGAACTTCTGCGGGCTGTCGTAGAATTCCGCGAGCAGGTCGCTGCACGAGAACCCGTATTTAGCGTTGAGCTCCGCGGCTGTCAGCCGCTCGTTCCTTTCCACCACGTAGCTGCCGTTCTGCATTATGTTGCCGTCCTTGAGGTAGTAATACGCCGCGCCCCTGTTCTCGTCGTATTCATGATACACCGGCTCAAACATGTCATAGACAAGGTTGGCGAGCACGAGCGTCTCGTTGCCGCTGTTCACGGTGACGTGGCCATAGCCCGAAGGTATCAGCACCACGTCCCGCGCCTTCGCGCTCACGATTGAGACGTCCACGCTGCCGTTGCGGTTCTTCTTCTGCATTATGAAGACCGCCCTGCCGGTCAGAACCTGGTAGACTTCCGGATACGCGAGCCCGTCCTCGCTTTTCGGGTGGTAATGGCCGTGCGTCTTGGGCGCCTCTCCACCCACAGGCCCCGGCGGAATCATGGTTATGTCGTACCTCATGCCGTCCTTTTTCAGGACGTTGCGGTACATGAAGTACATGTCAAGGGTTTCCAGCGTTTCAAGGTCAGGCCGGCTCATGAGCGTCTTTATCATCTGCGGTATGGTCCGCACGGATTTGGAATGCTGGTTGCCGTTCACGAAAAGCAGGTATCCTGTCATCTCCAGCTTCAGCGGCTTCTCATATAGGATTACGCCCATTCTCCACGACCCCTTTCATCCTGCCGAACTCCGCGACCATGTCCCGCGGCTTCTTCACCATCAGCTTCTGCCTCCCGAATTTCTGCAGCAGGAACTGCAGGAATATGAGAAACTCCCTGCTTTTAATCCGATGCGAGTCAAAGTCGTGCTCAATCCCCCTTATGGTCTTGACCGACGCGATGAAGAACGCCAGGTCCATGGAATTGTCGCCGTTGAAGCCCCTCATCTTGTGGTATAGTATCATCCGCACCAGCCCTGCCTTGGTGCGCAGCCGGCGGGTGCCTGCGTCCATCGCGTCAACGCCAGTGCCCATCACCCTGAGTGCGTGTGCCAGCGAGTCCCACTCGGCATTGGCAAAGCTATCGGTGATGCTAAGGGGAGGACCCATACGGGTTTAGGATGAGACGGCAAGGATTTTAAGAGTGCGCGTTCGTTTCTCCACGGGCGAAGCCGGTGCGCGAGAAAAATATAGCCCCGAGCGGATTCGAACCGCTGTCAAAAGGTCCAGAGCCTTCTTTAAGGACCCATGCCCAGGCAGGGGTTATCCTTGGACCACGCTCCATCGCCATATATCGGCGCTGTCGCGTGTTTGACCGCTAGACGACGGGGCTAGAAGTCGTATCTGGAATTATGGCGCAAAGGAATAAAAAGCGAACACGCCCGCTGACGGCATTCCGGTTACAAACAATTAAATAGTGGGAAAGATACAATAGTTGTGTCAATAAAGGTGTTAACGATGGTGAACAAAGGAAGGGGTCTCCTTCATGGAGAAGGATTTACTTCATCCGGCTTGACAGGAAGGGCCGGCTAGTCTTACCCCTGGAAATCCGCGACGCCATCGGAATCAGGCCATGCGAAAAACTTCTCTTTAGTGTCGGCTCTGCAACCGGCAGCTCTGTTACCATAACACTAGCGAAAGCGCCGGAAAACGCCGAATCATGCGCATTCTCCCGAAACGGGAGCTATGTGGAAAAAACAAAGGAAAAAAGCAAAAACCAAACAAAAATGGAGGTGTAGAAAATGAAAAGACTGGAAAAACAGATGGGAAGGGGTCTGCTTCACTGCGAAGGGCAGTGAGCTGACGATAGCTGTGCCGAAGAATTCGGCCATAGAAGAGCCGGCAGCGAAGCTGCTGAAGAAGCTGGGCATAGAACCGAAGACCGACGGCCCTGGCGACCGCCGGGCGATGTTCCAGACCGGGTGGCCGGGAGTGCGCATGCTCCAGGCGCGCTCGCTGGACATTCCGCTCTACGTCTGGAGCGGCAAGGCTGACCTGGGCATCACCGGCCAGGACATGGTTGCCGAGCGGCGGGCGAGGGTTGTGGAATTGCTGCAGCTCAATTTCGGGAAGTGCAGGCTGGCGCTCGCAGCCCGGAAGGGCGTCAGGAAGCCGGAAACCGTCGCGACCCTCCTGCCGAACCTCGCGCGCCGGCTGTGCAGCCAGGAGGGAATCCGGGCGAGGATGCTGCCTTTCCAGGGGGTGCTGGAATCCGCGGTGGTCAGCGGGCTCGCGGATGCTGTTTTCGACCAGGTCGCGAGCGGCAGGTCGCTTGAGGCCAACGGCCTCTCGGTGCTCAGCGTCCTGATGGAATCACGCGCCGTCCTCATAGCGAACGGCGTTTCCCTGCGTGACGTCCGAAAAAGGGAGGTGGTGGACGCCATATCGCTGGGCATGCTGGCCGCGATGTCTGCCGAGGACAAGGCGGTTGTCGTCGTGAATGCTGCAAACCGCAAAACGAGGGACAGGCTGCTGCAGGCTCTCCCTGCGATGAAGAGCCCGACGGTGTCCGAGCTTGCGGACGGTAAAGGGTTCTCGCTGATGTCCGTGGTGCCGTCAGAGCCGAGGCTGGGTCTCGTGCTGCTGATGGCGCGGCTGAAGGCTGCGGGCGGAACAGACATACTTGTGCAGGGGCTTGATTTCGTGCTCGACTAGGCACGGGGATGGGAACCTGATTAAAATCTTCCCTTCAATAGGATGACCGTATGTCAGCCAAGCTCACTCCGAAAGGCATGAGGGACATCGGCCCAGAGGACATGTTCGTCCGCGAGGAAGTGATTGAGAAGATACGCTCCATCTTCCGCTCATACGGCTACAGGCCGCTGGAGACGCCGGCACTGGAATACCTTGACACGCTCCGTGCAAAGGCAGGGCCGGAAGTGGACAAGCAGATATTCGTCATAGACGGAGGCGAGTACGGGCTGAGGTTTGACCTCACCGTGCCGCTCGCGCGCTACGCCGCGTCCAGCGACGCGCCGAAGCCGTTCAAGCGCTATGCGATTGACGTCGTATGGCGCAGGGAGGAGCCGCAACGCGGTCGCTTCCGCGAGTTCTACCAGGCTGACGCGGACATCGTCGGCAGTTCGTGCATGCGCTGCGAGGCCGAGCTGCTTGGGCTGGCGAGGGACTTGTGCGTCGCGTTCGGGTTCAAAAGCCCGAAAATCATGCTCAACAACAGGAAAATCCTTGACGGCGTTGCTGCCAGGCTCGGTGTGGAGCCATCGGTGCGGGACGAAGTATACCGCGTGCTGGACAAGCTGGACAAGATAGGCGAAGGCGAGGTAACCCGGCTCCTGAAGGAGATACTCGGAAAGAAGGCCGACGAAGTGGTCAAGCTCCTGAAGGCGAAGGGCGGCAACCGGGAAAAGCTCGCCCTGGCGACCGGATACAGCCCTGAGGGCGCGCGCGAGCTTGAGGAGATACTCGCGCTATGTGACTTCCACGTGGAGGTGGACCTTTTCCTCGCCCGCGGGCTCGGCTACTACACCGGCCCTGTCTTTGAGGTCGTGCTCAGCGAGGGCATCGGCACCGTGATGGCAGGGGGAAGGTACGACAACCTGCTCGGCGTCTACGGCCAGCCTGCGCCGGCCGTCGGCATTTCCGTGGGCATAGAACGCCTCGTCACGCTTATAGGCGAACGGAACAAGGAGGCGGCGAAGGCCGCAAAAAAGACCGACAGCGCCGTGTTCGTCGCGCCTGTGAAGCACGAGTCGTACAAATACGCATTGCAGGTCGCCGCGGCCTTCAGGGCGGCAGGGATACGCTGCGAAACGGATTTGAACGAGCGCCACATACGGAAGCAGTTTGAGTACGCGAACGCGCTCGGGATCGGGTTCGCGGCGGTTGTCGGCAGCCGGGAAGAGGCGGAGAAGAAGGTCACGCTCCATGACATGCAGAGCGGCAAGGAGGAGGCCCTCACGCTGGAAGGTGCCATAGCGAAACTGAAAGGGCGGTAGCTTGCTGGACATCCCGCTCATCCTCATAAGGCACAAGCAGGTCTTCAGGCGGGACATGCTCACGCTCCTCGGCAAGCCCATTGACGTCGCGAAGAAGATGAAGGCCGGCGGGCACAAGCTAATCCACATCGTGGACGAGGACGCGCTCTCCGGCAATTCGTCCAACCTGGACATCTACGACCATCTCACATATTTCATAAACGTGCAGGTTGAATGCGCGCCGAAGGAGGAAATCGTCCGGAAGCTGCTCTCGCTGAAATGCAGGGTGGTGCTGCCCCCGCCGCTGCCGCCCCAGCTGTCGCGCTTCAGGGAGAAGAAGCTCCTCGTGGCCAAGGTGCCGCGCGATTACGCCGGCGGCGCTGCCGGCCTCGCGGGCTTCCACGATGTCCTCGTGGAAGGCGCGGACGATGCCGCCGTGGAACGCTTTGCAGCCATGGGGAAAAGGGTGATGGTGTACTCGGAGGACCTGGAAAAATTAGGCAAAAAGGCGCTGGAAGCCGTCTGGGGCGCTATTTCTCCTTCCTGAGTATCTTTGACTTCGCAGCCTCCAGCTTGAAGGACAGGTGCCTCGTAGCCGGCCTGGCAGCGGGCTTCTGCTTCTCAGGCGCCTTCGCCGCCGGCTTCTCCGCACGGGGCTCTGCCGGCTCGCCGCTCAGCACCTCAAACCCGCTATTCCCTATGACCGCCGGATACGCCTTTGAGGAATGGGCGACGCCCTTCATCTTGAGCACTTCCACGTAGCGTACGCGCTCCATGGCGTATTCGTCGTACCTGTAGGACAGGTTCACCCATCCGTCGCTGTAGCTCTCTATGCCGTAGAGCGAGTTCGGCACCTCCCCGGGCTGCGTGGCCTTCAGGTCCTCGCTCACCAGCAGCGTGGTGACCTTCCATTTCCTTATGTTCTCAAGGAGCTTCAGCAGCCCTTTCTTGCGCTCGTCCTCGGTCGGGAAAAACAGCGCGATGGGCATTACGGAGTCTATCACGACCCGCTTCACGTTGGTGCTGCTTATTATCTCCTGGACCGCGCCATACTGGTTCAGTATCTGGTCCACCTCGTGAAGGGGATAGTCCAGCAGTATGAACTTCTTCTCCTTCTCCAGCTTCTGGAAGTCCCAGTCGAAGCCGCTCATGTGGAAGAAAAAGTCCGTTCTGCTCTCCTCTATGGATATGTAGAGGCCTGCATCATTGTATTCGCTCGCGCCGTTGTAGAGGAACTGCGAGGCGAAGGTGCTCTTGCCGGAGCCGGTCGGCCCGCTTACCGCGACTATGGACCCTTCCAGGAACCCGCCGCCCAGGACCTTGTCAAAACCCGGTATGCCGCTCTTGATGAACCTGCGCTCCATCCAAATCCCCTCCTACTTCTTGTCCTCGCTTCCCTTCCTCTCCTTTATGCCCTTGCCCATGCTCGCCCGCCTTCCCAGCGCCTCCTGGAGGCCTGCCAGCTCCCCGGGCCCGGCCAGCTTCGTGAGTATGTAGCGCTTGTAGTCCGCGGTGGTCGCTGCCATGCTGCCCAGCAGCTCGTGCGCCTCTGAGAGCTGGAGCCTTATCTCGTCCGGCCTGAGTATCTCCACGGTGAACGGGCTGTGCGCCAGGCAGATGTTGCCCAGGGCCACGAAGTCCCTGGCCAGCACCTTCACAGAGATTGAGCTGGACCAGTTCTTGCCCTCCTCCCCGCCCACCGGCTCCTCTATCTCGCCGTATGCGAAGACCACGCCCTGGCGCTGTATTATGCTGTTTATGAACCCCCGCCCGAGGTCCTGGAGCGCCTCCTTCGTCTTGGCGTGTATGTCAAAGTAGAGCATTGCAAGGACGCCGCCGTTCTTTATGGTGTCCCTCGTGAGTTTCTCAACGTCGGCCATGCACCTAACTTGTGCGCCTCCATTTATAAAAGAATATCCGCCCCTCGTCGGCAGACGCCCAATCGTTTTAAAATACCCATCGCGCATTCCCTATCCGGTGCTACTTATGCAGGAAAGGAAACCATACCGGAAATTCCAGCGTGGCGGCGACCGCCCGGACCGCGGCGGGGACCGTGGAGGGGCGTGGGGCGGGGACCGCGGCGGGAATCGCGGCGGAGACCGTGGCGGGGACAGAGGCCGGGGCGGTGGCAGCGGCTTCGGTTTCGGCGCAAAGCGCGCGATGTTCATGAAGAGGTCGCGCGAGACCGTCATGGAGGCCCTCAGGAGCAGGGACATGCTCATGGGCGGCGTCACCAAGTCCATTGACGACCTTGACAAGATAATCAACCTGCTCGGCGAGAGGCTTGAGGACTGGTACGGCATATACTTCCCGGAGCTCAGGACCGACGACAAGCTCAAATACTGCGATGCAGTGCTCGCCATAAACCGCGAGGACATCCAAGAGGCAGACCTCGCGACGGTGCTCGGCCAGGCGAAGGCAGCTGAAGTCACGGCCGCGGCCGGCTCCAGCCTTGGTGCGAAGCTCTCCCAGGACGACCTCATGCAGTGCCATTCGCTCGCCCGCACCATACTGTCGCTGGGCAAGCTCCGTTCGGACTATGCGGGCTACCAGCAGAAGCTCGCGACCGAGCTCTGCCCGAACATGGCGGCCGTGGCCGGCGCCGACGTGGCCGCGAAGCTCGTCTCGCACGTCGGCTCGCTGCGCAAGCTCGCGTTCCTCCCGGCAAGCACGATACAGGTCCTCGGCGCCGAGAAGGCGCTCTTCAAGCACCTGCGCAACAGGCGCATAGACCCGCCGAAGCACGGCATAATATTCCAGAACCCGCGGATCTCCGCGTCGCCCAAGGCAGTGCGCGGGAAAATCGCCCGGGCGCTCGCGAACAAGCTCGCGCTCGCGGCAAGGGCTGACGCATTCACCAAGAAGGACATGACCGTGCAGCTGAAGAAGGAGTTTGACGAGCGCTATGCCGAGATAATGAAGGAATACGAGCGCATGAAGAACCGGCCTCCGGCAGCGCCTGCCCAGGGGATGCGGCAGGAACCTGGGGCCGCACCGGCCCAGGGAATGCCGCGGGGCGCCCGCGAGCCGCAGGCCGCAGCCTACCCGCCGCACAAGCACAGATCCAAGCCGCCGGGACAGCACGAGCAATGAGCGTCAGCATAAAAAAACGTTCGCACGCAATCCAGCTCATGCGGATTCTCGCTTTTTCGGACCTCCATGGCGACGAGGCTGCGTTGGAATCGCTTAAGCGCCTCGCGCCCGGTTACGACCACCTTTTCGGCTGCGGGGACTTCTCACACGCCAGTTCGTTCGCCGCCGAGGCCATTGGGCTGCAGAACTGCTTCTACATCCCAGGCAACTGGGACAACGCCAGCGTGAGCGGCCTGCTTTCCTCAGGCCCGCGCTCGGTCCATGGAAAGCGCGTGGAGCTGGGCGACGGGCTGAACGTCGTGGGTTTCGGCTACAGCATACCCACGCCGTTCGGCACCTACGGCGAGCGCACCGAGGACGAGTTCCTTTCCTCCCTGTCCAGGCTCCGCATAGACAGGAACACGCTGCTCATGCTCCACTGCCCGCCGAAAGGGCATTTTGACGAAGTGCGCGGCGGCGTACATACAGGCAGCGAGTCCATACTGAAGATAATAACCGCGAAAAAGCCGCTCGCCGCGTTCTTCGGCCACGTGCACGAGTATTCAGGCACAGAGGCGCTCGGCCAGACCACGCTCGTGAAGCTGCCGCCGGCCAACGGGATGCGCGCCTGCGCCGTGGAGATAATAAACAGGAAAATAAGTGCGGAGTTCATATCCATATGATACGTGTCAGGAAGATGAGGCATTCAGAATTGGACCGGACGCAGGCGTTCGTGCGCTCGCTGTTCCCCCGCTCTGCCGTGCGCATTGACGATTCGGACACAGTCCTCCTCGCAGAGAAGAGCGGCAGGCCTGTGGGCTTCGTCCACATCGTAAACGGGCGGGACCGGCTGCTGTTCCAGGGCATCGGCGTGGTGAAGGCCATGCGGGGGAAGGGCGTGGGCACGCTGCTGATGGAGAAGGCGCTTGAGATGCCCGGCACATCGCACAAGCCGGTCTACCTGAAGGTGAAGGCCATGAACCGCGTGTTGAACCTCTATTCAAGCCACGGCTTTTTCCTCAAGCGCTTCGGGCGTGCGCACGTGCTGGTGAAGAAACCGAACAGCTAAGCGCGTTTCGAGCGGAAGTATGTTATAATAAGCATTAAAAACTGGATTATTCAAATAATCACCATGCCGACTCGGTTATCTGAAAGCCGGACTTTCACGTTCTATGGCCCGGCGAAAGCGATACGCAAGCGCCCCCTCCTGGACGTCAACGACTGCTCAAGGCTGGTGGTGGCAGCCCAGATAGCCGCAGAGCTCGGAAACAAGGCCGCGCTGGCTGCCTGTATGAGAAGGGTCGATGGGCTGAAAGACAGACCGGGCTATCAGGAAACAAAGGTCCGTCTTGAGTTCATTCAAAAATACCCTTGCGAGGAAATTCCATCCTTCTGGACAAGACTCATATCCTCTCTCATGAGCGGCCAAGAAATGGAATCGTTCCTATTCGGGAAGCGGGTGCTGGACCTGGCCTGCGGCTCCAAATTAAGTACGCATCTTGTTACCCCATTTATACAGTCCGATAATCCGCCCAATTTATGCCGTTGGCTGAAATGCCTTGGCGCAAAACCGGTGGGGCTAGACCGCTGGAGCAACGACGGGGAAGAATTCGAGCACATGGAGTGGGACCTTCGCAAGAGCTGCCCGGAATTTCCACCTGCCTCATTTGACGTGGTTATTGTGCAAGGGTTCCTTTCTGCCGAAAAACGCGAATCCCCGTCAGATGATTGCAAAGACGCACAAATAACTGTAGGGCGAGAAAATATCACAGTTGGTCATGATACTTCTACTGCTCCGGAATTATCAAAGTGGCTGAGGCACTGCGAGGAGGGCCTTGGCCCGGCCGCTGCAAGAATCGGCATGAACATCGTAAATACCGCCAGACATGTACTTGTGGACGGCGGCGGCTTCTTTTTCGACCGCCTGCAATTCCTTAAACGCAATGAGGATTTTGAATTGAAACACGATGGGAATTTCGATGGGAATTTTTAATTGAACTTTTTGAATTCATGGAGAACGCCCGAAACGCATCCCAATGCAAAAGTTTAAACTCATGAAGTTTGATGAAACTTTAACCGGAGTCAGACAGTAGGAAAGTTTCGGGGAGATGAGCTAACCTGGTATGCTGCTAGCTTTGGGAGCTAGTTGTCTGAGTTCAAATCTCAGTCTCCCCATTTTCGTTCCTGGTTTTACCCTTTCTCTGCTAATTGCGAATTGCGCGCACTCACTATTTCTCCAGCTTTCGTGCTATCCACCGTTTCCAGGAGGTAATAATACCCCAAAGCGCGGTTGTAAATGAATTCGTTATTTCGCGGCTTGAATTTACTCTTGTCTCTAGTGCTGCGTATCCACCTGCCCACGACGCCCACCGCTGCGCCTGTGTCAGACCTCTCCAATATCAGATACATGGCCCTATCTGAACAAATAAAGGACGTCTGCGTATGGTAGTCCGTCAGCGGTTGTCTCTTCGCAATGGCTGTCTGTGCGTGCGCGCCTGCTGGCTGCCCTGTAGTTTTCAGTTTCAGCATCGTGTGGCCTCGGTTGTTAAGTATTTATGCTTGTGTAACGGGTCTGGAGGGATTGAATTTATTAAGTTATCTGGGAAATTTACCTCATGGCAACCAGTTACAGAAAGAGCGCATCATCCAGTCCAACCCATGCGGCTGGCGCGCTGCTTGAAGACGAAGAGGAAATACGGAAGGAGAAACGCAGGAACCCCCCGCGCAGGGCGGTTTCGTCCTTCCACGCCCAGCCGGACCGGCACAGTTTCGCGCATCTTGCTGGCATCCTGGTAAGCGGCGAAAGGACAGCGATGCTCAATGCCGTGGACCGGCTTCGCGGCCGCTCCAGGGTGCTGACAGAGCTCGCATGCTTCTC
This sequence comes from Microcaldota archaeon, assembly GCA_964490215.1. Classification (GTDB taxonomy): domain Archaea; phylum Micrarchaeota; class Micrarchaeia; order Anstonellales; family Bilamarchaeaceae; genus Bilamarchaeum. Next base: position 46,321 of record CAZBAM010000008.1, read on the forward strand.
GTCGTTCCAGTTCGTCAGGCTCGCGGCCGTATCAAACCTCGTGGGCGATCCAGAAGCCATGGCTGACATAGCCAAGTTCTGCCCCTATGACGACACCCGCGCAGCCGCGGTGGACGAGCTTTCAGGGGACCGGCCGGCGCTGCTTGACGTCTCCTGCTCGGCCCTGTTCCGCGACACGAGGCTAAGGGCGCTGTCTGCCATTCCTGACGCAGCTACCCTGGCCAAGGTGGCTTCACACTCGCCCTACAGCGACTCGCGCTCGGCTGCGCTTGAAAGGATATCCTCGGACGCTGCCGCCCTCAGGCGGGTGTCCGACGATTCGCCATACCGGAAGGTGCGCATGGCCGCGCTCAGGGGCCTTGCTTCGCACCCGCCGACATTGTGCTCCCTGCTGATAAACTCCAGGCACCCGGAACTCAGGAAGAAGGCCGCTGCGTTCCTCTCCTCCTCGGTGGAGGAACTGGCAGACGTGGACGCGCTGGTGGAGATAGCCAAGCTATCATCCAGCGCTGACGTCCGCTACCTGGCCGTGGGCAGGCTGTGGAAGCACCCCCTCGCGCTGCGGAGGGTGGTGAGGGAGTCAGGCTACAGGGACTCCCGCTCCACCGCGCTCATGCTGCTTTCCGACGCGGTTCCGCACCTGGAAGACGCAGACCTGCTGGCCGACGTGGCCATCCTGTCGCCATACAGCGACTGCCGTTCCGCAGCCATAGAAAGGCTGGTGGGCCAGAGCGCCGCGCTGCTTTCAATCGCCTCCAAGTCCAGGTTCAGGGAAGCGCGGACGCTGGCGCTGGATAAGCTCAGGAACGACGTGCCTGCGCTGAAGAGCGTAATCCGGCTGTCCAAGTACAGCGACACGCGGATGCAGGCGCACCGCATAGTGGCGAAGCCGGACGTGTTCCAGGCAGAGCTCGAAAAGATACTGGGCTGAACACGATTTTTTGTTTTTGAGGGCCGAGAATACTGCCGGCTTCAGCCGAGCAGTTGAATCGGCCT
>CAZBAM010000009.1:0-44012 GCA_964490215.1 Microcaldota archaeon
TGTACAATCAAATCAACCAATCGAAAGCCCATGCCTTTAGGCATGGGTAGTTTACATGAACGTAACCCTTCATAGTCCGCATTCCACTACGAAGGCATCCGGCAGGTCGGTCGTGAACGAAAGACCGAACGCCAGGCGGTTTCTAAGCCAGCCCGGGCTCCTTGAAATGCTGAGATGCGGCGGCCCGCTTGCAGAGGATTACTTGCCGATGACGCCCAGGGCGCTTGCCAGGATGCTTGCACACCCCGATTTTCAAACAAGGCTGCGTGGCCTGAAGGCCATAGGTGAAATGCCCACCTGGTCGATACCAAGCCAGCAGTCAAGGTCTGCCGCTTTGAAATATATCGCATTGAACCATGGCGATACGGCTAGCGCCGTAGCTGCTGTTGCGGAGCTGAGCTGGATAAACGACCTGGAGCCAGTTGCCATCGATTCCAAGACCGCTGCCGTCGGCCTGGCTGCGGTTAAAAAAGTGGCCGATACCCTTAAGGACATAAGCGATACGCATTTTTACGGGAGTACCGCACTTTATATGCAGGATGTCGGCCTGTCACACGATGCATTTGACGCCCTGGAGCAGATTGCAGCCACGGCTCATCGTGGTGAAGTCAAGAGAGCTGCAAGAAGGGCACTGACGTCCAAATCTTGAGCCGATTTGAAAAGAATTGGCGTGCAGCCCCCGTCCGACTGGTTCAGAGCGGCTTGCCTGTGAGCATCTTATAGGCCTGCAGGTACCGCTCGGTCGTCTTTTCTACGACGTCCTTGGGCAGGGGCGGCGGAGGGGGCGACTTGTTCCAGCCGGTCCTCTCAAGGTAGTCGCGCACGAACTGCTTGTCCAGGCTTTCCAATATCCCCTGGTCGTATTTGTCCTTGAGCCAGTAGCGCGACGAGTCAGGCGTGAGCGCCTCGTCAATCAGGATTATGTCCTTCTTCCCGTTCGCAGTCCGGTAACCGAACTCGAACTTCGTGTCGGCAAGCACCAATCTGCTCTTGAGCGCGTGCTTCTTCGCGAACAAATAGAGCTCTATCGCCTTGGCTTTTACGAATGCGAAGCTTTCCGCGCCCACGATGCGCCTTGCGGTTTCCTCGTCCACGTTCTCGTCGTGGCCCACGTCCGCCTTGGTTGACGGGGTGAAAATCGGCTCTGGCAGCTCGCTGCCGTTCTTCAGCCCTGCCGGAAGCGTTATCCCGCACACGCTTCCGCGTTGCTGGTATTCCTTCCAGGCGCTGCCGGTGATATAGCCGCGGACGACGCATTCAAGCTTCAGCGGCTCTGCCCTGCACACGACCATGCTGCGGCCCTTCAGCCAGGATGGCAGCCCGGCCGGCGCTTTCGGCACGGCGTCGGTGATGTAGTGGTTGTGGATTATCCTCTTCGTCCTGCCGAACCAGAACCTGGAAAGCTGGCACAGGACCTCGCCCTTGCGTGGTATCCCTTCGTTGAAAACGACGTCAAAGGCGCTCAGCCGGTCGGTCGCGACCATGAGGAGGCTGTCGTCAAGGACGTAGGTGTCCCTTACCTTGCCCTTCCGCAGGAGGGGCAGGCTAAGATTGGTGGTGGTGATTATTTGCATGAAAGCAATGGGGCGGATGCGATTTTAAATCCTGCTTTTGCCAGGCGCCTCTTCCATATTCGCGAAAGCCAGGTCGTTCCCGCTCTCCATTATGTCGTTGGAATAGCGCAGCACCTTGGTGCACTTCTCGGCCAGGGAGCGCATGGCCAGCATCCGCGCGGGGCTTTTCTCCTTCTTCAGCACCGCCTCCACTCTCTCCAACTGCGCGAGGTATTCCCCGGCCGCCTTCTCGTAGGTGCTCGCCTCCTGGCTGCCGCTTGAGAACGCACGGTACGCCGCGGTATAGGCCGCCGATGCCTTCTCAAGAAGGGCCGCCAGGTGTGGATTGGGCATGATGCCCTTTCCCGCGCTGCAGACGTCCTCCAGGTGGTCGCCCACCTTCTCCACGCTCTTGGCCGCGATGGCCTTGAAGACCGATTCCTTGCCTGAATAGCCCCCTATGCAGAGGTCCCTGAGCACCAGCAGGTAGAGCCGGTCCACGTCGTCCTCCTTCCTGCCGACCTCGGTGAGCACGTCCGTGCCGTTCCTGCAGGCGTCGATGGCCAGCGCGAACATGGAATTGGTCACGTTGAAGCCCCGGCTTATCACGCCGTCTATGTCAAGGTTCTCGAACGGCAGCACCCTCAGGACTATCTCGTCCTCGCGTTCCTCGGTTATCTCTACGCCGGACAGCAGTCGGCGGGCTTCCTCGGCGATGGTCGCGATGTCCTTGCCGCGCAGCGTTATCCTGTCCGCGCCGCCCACGTAAGCGGAGACAATGTTGCGCATGGACGCCTCTCCCGCGCCTTTCGTAACGTCCAGGCTGCAGTTTCTGGGCTCTTTTCCCGTTTGCTTGAGCGAGAGCGTCAGCGTCCCGTCGCTGTTCTCCTTGAAATACAGCGCGTCACCCTTGGAGACGCCGCGCTGCGATATCCACGCGTGCGGCAGCGACACGATGAACGTGTTACGCCCGGTCAGCTGTATCTTCCTGGGGACTTCCATGTCATCACCTTGGTATATACCAAAAATACTAATCTATATACCTTTTGTAAAAGATTTATAAATAAGCCTGCCGGCTATTTACCAGAACGACGGCAAAGGACTGGCCGGTTATCCCGTAAATCCGCGTAATCGGATGTTTGGTATATACCATATATACCGAACTATATACCTTTTGCGAAGGCTTTATAAATAAGGCAAACAGCAGGTAAATCAAGGAGTGACCAGATGAGACTGAACTTTAGGGCCGTGGAAGACAAGTACAAGAAAAACCGGGAGCTGCATACGGGCTTCTCATCGGTGCACCTTGCCCAGAAACAGTTCGCACGCATGTTCCCGGTGAGCGAGCCGAGACTGCACTGATTTTATCAAAAAGTCACTTGTTTGTATCTATTATCGCAAAAAGCTCCTTCAGCATCGCGACTGTCAGCAGCGGCCTTCCCCATTCCTCGCTGTCGTCGGCCATCCGCGGGCATGCCGTTGTGACATAGGCGTCGAAAACCATGAAATTGTTCACTGAAAGCGGCTCAAGCTCGTTGGCTGCCAATATGGCGGCTTCAAATCCGCGTTTCCTCAGCTCTTTTTTCGCCCATTCCGCCTGCGCCAGGTTGAACTGGCCGGGCTTCGTGCTCACAAGGATGCCGAACCTCTTGCATGTGAGCGCCTTGGCTATCGCGCCCTTCCTGCGCTTCCTGAGCCTTTCAGCCTCTGCGCTGACGTCCTGCACCTTTTTCGCTGAAGTGTCGTAGAAGAAGACCGGCTTGCCCACCTCTATGGCAAGCGGATGGAACAGCCCGTTGCCGACGAAAACGACCGCGTCCACGTCCTTCTCCACCTTCCTGATTGCGCCTGCGTCGCAGCCGAGCACCTGGCCCTCCTTTTCAGCGCGCTCGCCTTTCGCGGTGAAGACCTTCTTGCCGTTCTTCTCAAAGAACGCCCTCATCTCGCCGAGCTGGTGGGTGTGCTGCACGGTAGTCGCGAGCGCAATGTTCTTGTGCTGCTTTAGGTGCGGCAGGACCGCGGAAAGGCCTGAAACGTCAATGTCCACGCTGTATTCAACGTATCCCACCGGCACCCCCACGTCAGCTTTCACGAAACGGTTGTGCCCGAAATGGATTATCTTGTCCGCCTTGAGCCAGCGCGCCTCGTCAACGGCTATGTCGCACGCTCCGTAGCATGCTGAAGCCGAGAGGATGACCTCATGGCCCTCTGATTCGTATTTCCCTGCCAGCTCAAGCGCCTTCTGCTTCAGGCCTTCGGGAAACTGCAAAAGTATCCTCATTTTTTCACGTTATTTTCTCTTCGCGAGCCTATTCTCCGTCTTGGGTGCGAAGCAGCCGATGGACAGCACAGAGCCGCCGTTCAGGATGGCCAGCAGCATGGCCTCCAGTTCCCCCTTCTTGTTCTCCCTGCCGAGTTCACCGCAGAGGTCGCGAAGGTTCCTCTGCTGTATCCTGCGCACCCTGTCGCTGTTGCCGATGTCAGCGTCCGGAGGCACATCGTCGCCGTCAAGCGCGCGGTTGACCAGCGCGAGTTCCAGCTGGTTTATATCCATGTCCGTCCTGGCCGGCGCCCTTCGCTTCTGGGGCGCTTTTGCGGCTGCCTTCATACAATAAACATTGGACGCTATTCTATATAAAAGGCGACGTTAGGGCTTCCGCTGCGGCTAAACGAACCTCGTAGCACGCACGCCGTTCAGTCTTCCAGGCCCAGCGTCTCGTTCTCGTCGTCCTTGCCGGCCTGCTGGAGGCTGCGCAGCCTGTGCAGGATTATCTTCTGTTCTGCGCTCGCGACTATCTTCCTCGTCCGCTCTACCGCGTCAGGATTCACAGACATGCTGGTTATCCCGAACTCAACGAGCTTTTCGGCGAACTCAGGATAGACAGAGGGCGCCTGGCCGCAGAGCGAGCTCGTCACTCCGAACTTGTTGCAGGTTGATATCACGCGCCTGAGCGAGCGGAGGACCGCCTCGTTGCGCTCGTCAAATCCCTTTGCCAAAGTGGCGTTGTCCCTGTCTATTCCCAGCGTCAGTTGCGTGAGGTCGTTCGTGCCTATGGACACGCCGTCTATGCCTTCCTTGCAGAACTGGTCTATGAGGACCACGGTGCTGGGCACCTCTACCATTATCCAGAGCTTGAAGTCGCGCGTGCGGTACATCTTCACGTCTTCCATGATGTCCTTTATGGCGCGCAACTCGCCGATGCGCCGGACGAACGGTATCATGAGCCAGAGGTTCTGGAGGTGGAAGTCCTCGCGGACCTTCTTTATGGCCTCAAGCTCCATCTTGAACAGCTCCGGCTCCTGGATGTACCTCGCAGCGCCGCGGTAGCCCATCATGGGGTTCTCCTCGTGCGGCTCGTATTTCTCGCCGCCTTCCAGGTTCTTGTACTCGTTGGTCTTGAAATCCGTGGCACGGTAGACCACCGGCCTCGGGTAAAACGCGGCTGCGAACTTCCTCATGTCGTCGGCCAGCCTGTCCACGTATTCCTGCCGCCTCCCTTCCTCCAGCATCTTCCTCGGGTGCTGGCCTATGGCAGCAATCATGAACTCCGCGCGGAGCAGGCCCACGCCGTCCGCAGGCAGTTTGGAAACCTTCTCGGCCTGGTCCACGTCCGCCAGGTTGACGTATATCTTCGTGCCGGTTATGGTCGTCGCAGCGCTTAGGACAGCCTGCGCAGCTTCGGCGCCACCGCTTTTGGCTGCGGCCTCCGGCGCTGACACTAACCCTTCGTAGATTATGCCGTGGCTCCCGTCCACGCTCACGTCCATGCCGTCCTTCAGCGTTGTCGTGGCGCTGCCCGTGCCGACCACGCAGGGCACACCCAGCTCGCGGCTTACTATGGCCGCGTGGCTTGTCATGCCTCCGGTGTCCGTGATTATGGCTGCCGCCTTCTTCATACCAGGGACGAAATCCGGCGTTGTCATTTCCGTGACCAGGATGTCACCGCGCTCCATGTTCTTGATTTCCTTGGATGTCTTGACTAGTCTGACCTTGCCCATGCCGATGCCCGGCGAAGCGCCCAGGCCGCGCAGTATCGCCTTGGCCTGCCCGATTCCCTGTCCCTGCTTCGGGCCTGCCGGTGCCCCGCTTCCCGCCGCATTTGCCGGTCTGTTTTCCATCGGTTTCACCAGTTCCCCGCCTGTCCCCTTCTCAAGCCCTTTCTTGTCCGTAAGCGTTGTTATCGGCCTTGACTGCACTATGTAAAGGTTGTCCTTCTCAAACGCGTATTCTATGTCCTGCGGATATCCGTAATGCTCCTCTATCTTCTTGCAGATTTTCGCCAGGTCCTTAATCTCCAGGTCCGAGAGCTTCTGCCTGCCCTGGGCATCGTCCTTTATCTCCACCTTCCTGTTCTTGCCTTCCACCTTTATGAGCATCCACGGCTGCTTGACCACGCTCTTGTCCACTATCTGCATCTTGTCCTTGTCCACGCGGTACGTGTCCGGCGTCACCTGCCCGCTGACCACGACCTCGCCGAGGCCGAACGCGGTCTCTATGGAGAGGAGGTTCGGGTCCTGGTAGAGCGGGTCCACCGTGAATACCACGCCGGCCTTCTCGCTCTGCACCATCATCTGCACGACCGCTGCCAGTCCGACCTTCATATGTTCGAACCTGTTCTCCACGCGGTAGAATATGGCCCTTGACTCAAACAGCGACGCCCAGCAGTCCTTGACCGCCTGGACGACGTCGTCAGGTCCGAATACGTTGAGATACGTGGATTGCTGGCCAGCGAAGCTCGCGGTCGGCAGGTCCTCGGCCGTCGCGCTGCTCCGGACCGCCACGTAGACCTGCCTGCCCACCATCTCGTTGAGTTTCTTGTAGGATGATACGATGTCGTTCTGGGTGTCCTGCGGCATCCTGGCGTCCGTGATGAGCTTCTTTATCTCGTCCGATGCGGCCATGAGCTTTTCCTGGTCGTTGACGTCCAGCTTCCCGAGGATGTCGGTTATCGCCTGCACGAGGTTGTTCGCTTCCAGGTGCCTGTAATACGCGCCGCTCGTGATGACAAACCCGTTCGGTATCGGGAATCCGTTCTGGTACATCTCGCCCAGGTTCGCGCCCTTCCCGCCCGCTTCCGCCAGATTCTTCTTACTAAGCTCGCTGAACCACATGACGTTTTTCATGCCGATTACCCCGCCAAATAGAATTTGAATTAGAATAGCATGCACCGTTTAAAAACTTGGCGGTGGGTTTTCTGGACTGCGACGTCGAAGTGAACATTTATAGCAAGTGCCCCACAATATCTCCTGATGGTGATGGCATGGCCGGTCCTGCTGTAAAGTCAGTTAAAGCAGATGCAGATACTACTAGCCTGGAGAACCGTACTTATAAGAAGTACGAGGACAACTATTATTTCCTGGGTTTGACAGGAAACAAGCTGCGTGGAAGCGAGTATCTGGACCTGAGCCTAGAACGGTTGAAAAAGGCGATCGTGGTGCTGGAAACCATCAAAACCGCGAATGTAGATCTCAAGGCAGGGAATATATCCCCCACAAAATGGGATGAGCGGGTAAACGCGGCATTATCATCAATCCCCCAGCCCCAAACAGAGCGGAGCGCGCTTTTTATCATACAACAAATGCTGTTGAGCGTTCCTCAGCTTGACCAGCGGCCAACCCAATCTCCTGACGGCATATTCGAACAGGTCAAGAAAAGATACAAGTACTCTCCTGAGCAAAAATGACTTTTCACTATTTTCTCAATAAATCCGAAAGGCAGCGCTGGCGCTGTTCCCCTGAATAACCAAAAAAAAGAATGCAATGTAAAAGTAACGGCAAGAAATGAAGACAGGCATTGCCAAAAAGGCAAAACCCTCAAAAGTGCCATATGTGTCAGGCCTTTAGTAACCACTGGCTGAAACGCTCGGTTTCCCTAGCGTATTACACCATGGTCCTATCAAACGGATCTGCTATCCGCGGCATTCAGCCTCCTCGTTTTAAGAGTCGCTTCGACCTTAGATGCTTTCAGGTCTTATCGGCGTGGCGCGTGGCTGCCCGGCAGTGCAAATTTACAACCGGTCGACTAGAGGCGCCGAATCCCCGTTCCTCTCGTACTCAGGGATCCTTTCTCTCAAGAGGCAACACATCCAGGAGATACTACCGTACTGTCTCGCGACGTACTGAACCCAGCTCATGTGGGACTTTAATGGATGAACAACCCAACCCTTGGCCGCTCCTACACGGCCAGGATGTCCCAAGCCGACAGCGATGTACCAAACCGCGGGGTCGATTTGTACGATCTCCGGTAAACCGGAAGACCTTTGATAAAACTTTGCCCTTAGAAAAACTGCGGCAAAGTTTTGTGTACTCTCGCCCGCGACGAGCCTGTTACCTCCAGGGTAGCTTGTCTGACAGCTTGAATCCTCATCAAAGGGATATCAAGGTTCGTTATGCCCGACTTTCGTCTCTGCGTTCCACGCTTTTAGCAACACAGTCAGCCCTGCATTTGTCTTTAACCCTCTACTCCCGATTTCTGACCGGGATGAGCAGAGCATTGGGCGCCCTTGTTTCCTTATCGAGGGCGTACCGCCCCAGCCAAACTATCCACCTGTCGCTGTTCCCTTGCGGGTAAGCAATACAAAATCTGCTAAGTGGTGTAACACTTTCGCCTATCCACGCCCCGGAAGGCATAGCATAACGGCTCCCACTTACGCTTGGTAGCAAACTTCGTACTACAACAACAGGCTATAGTAAAGCTCCATGGAGTCTTCGTTTCCCTCTGGAAGTCCCCGGCGTCTTCACCGGGAGGTGATTTCACTAGGTCCTAAGTAGGGACAGTGGGAGTGTCGTTACGTCATTCATGCAAGCCGCCAATTAAGCGGCGAGGTATTACGCCAAGGCCATATCCATGATTATTAACAGGATATAGCGAGGACTACAGCGCTTTTTTACCGGCTTGCTTGAGTAACTCCGCGCGACTCTCAAGGCTCCTCTTCATACAAAGGTATGAAATATGGCCTTGTTTACGCTACCTTTCTCCTGCTAAGAGCGTTCTGCTCCTCATTAAGAGGGTCAGAGTTTGGAGTCTCAAGTCCTCGATAAGAATTTATCCAGCCGATATAGCTTGTCCGGGTGTTTCACCGGAAACGATTCTGCAAATTTCAGGCAATTCTGCATGCCATAAACCCTAAGATGGTACATCTGCAGTTTCGAGTTCCAATGCTTGTACGGACCATTCAAGAATGAACGAATTCCATTTTTGGATAGAACGGTTTTTGAAAGTTCCAGGGGGTGTTTTCCTTTTTCCGATTGGGTTATGTCCAATACCGGAATCTTAGATTTACTGGAAAGGTAAACGCTCCCTTCGCTGTCAAAAAGGCCAGCAACAAAATCTTCTGAATCCGAAACGTCCTCATTCAATATCCTTCTGAGCTCAACGAAAAGCTTCTTGCTTTTCTTCCTCAGAAGATAGACATCCCGTTTCTTGATGCTGCCCCTTTCACCTATGAGTCCAAACAGGATCTCATTGATGAGTTCGAGCCATTCTTTATTTTTCTGATAGAACTGCAGCTCGTTGCGCTTAAAGTCAAGATAAGCGTCGCCGAGTGCGCCCCTCAGATAGGCTTCGTCACTTTTCATGTGTCTATATCGGAGATAATGTTAAAAAATTGCGAGGACCGAGATTACCCCCGCTCTTTACCAGCCCTTCTTCCGGTTGAACCCGATATTCAGGTACTGGCAGTGGGCAGACGTCAGCCACCATACTCAGCCTTTCGGCTCTGCGGTGACCTGTGTTTTTGGTAAACAGTCGCACTCCCCTTGTTACTGAGACCTCCGCATTACTCATGCGAAGGCACCCCTTATCCCTAAGTTACAGGGCTAACTTGCCGAGTTCCCTTACCTAGGTTGTCCTACCACCCCTTAGCCTTTTCAGCTAGAGCACATGTATCAGTTCTCGGTACGATTATGGCGGGTCGTTCCATCTCCTTTTTCATGGGTCCCTGGACTTGATGGGGTTACCCCTACGGGTTTCATCCGCTTCTCCTCACAATGAGACTCCGCGGATTTACTCCCTTCAGACGGCCACAGCCGTCCCACCTATCCAAAGACGTCAGGAAAATGGCGCGCCTTTCGGCTCCTACCGCCACAGGGCCGGAATATTAACCGGCTTCCCTGATTTCGGCCATTCGGAGTTACCTCAGGCCTTAGGATCGCCTAACCCTCAGCTGACGAACGTGGCTGAGGAATCCTTGCTCTATTCGGGGTCAGGAATTCTCATCCTGATATTGCTGCTACTTACACCATGATATTCGTAACAGGCCGCTCCACACGACGTTACCGCCGTGCTTCTAGGCAACCCGTTCGCCCCCTTACTCGTGCGCTTTTGGCGCCGGTGAGGTATCGGAAGCTGGTTTAGCCCCGTGAATTTTCAGAATCTGCACTCTCGATCGGTCCGCTATTACGCGTTGTTTAAAGGATGGCTGCTTCTAAGCCTACCTCCCGATTGTTTTTGAATGGAGACGCCTTTACAGATTAACACTTAACCAGCATTTAGGGCCCTTAGCCTCACGTACGGTCGTTCCCGTAAGGGACCACAGACTTACTCCGTAATCCCGACTGCCTCCTTCTACGAAGATATAGCATTCGGAGTTTGAGAAGATGGCGACCCCTTTCGGGGCCAATCCGCCTAATCGGTGCTCTACCACTATATCGTTCTCCAGGGACGCTGTCCTGAGAGACATTTCAGAGGGAACCCGCTATCGCCGAGTTCGACAGGACTATCACCCCTACACCTAAGTCACCTAAGGGGAATATACCACCAGTAGTTGCGGGCCTCCACCAACCGTCAGGTTGGCTTCACCCTGCTCAGGCGTAGTTCACAACGGCTTCGGGTCTACTCAGAGTGACTGATCGCGAATTACCACGACGCCCCTCACCCTTGCGGGTTGCGGGCAGTTGCTTTCGCTTCGGCTTTCGCCTCGCCACGCCAAATAACTCCATGGCTCTTGCTTCGAGAAGAAAGACGGAACACTGCTTAATCCCTGTCGCTCCTCCCCTTGCGGGAAGTCGCTTCCAGGGACCTACGCTTTCATGCCCCGTCATCCTGTAACCACCTAATTTCAGGTTCTTTTCACACTGCTTCCGCAGTGCTTTTCAGCATTCGCTCGCGCTACTGTTTCGCTATCGGTCTTGCGCCTCATATTTAGATTTGGAGGTTGATACCCCCGTGTTCACACCCCCTATCCAGGGGATGCTACTCTTTTTGGATCGCTCCTTCCGCCTTCGCCTAAGAGGCTGTCACTCGCTATGGCGCCTCGTTCCAGAGGACTTCGGCTCAAAGAAAGGATGCTCCCCGCCACATCTCCCACCGGATTACTCCGGCGGAATTCAGCCTGATCTGCCCGGCTTTCACTCTCTGTTACTAGCCGGATCCCAATTGGTTTCTTTTCCGCCCCCTACTAAGATGCTTCATTTCGGGGGGTTGGTGCGCATCACTGCGCTCAGCCAGATCCCCGGATCGAAGACTGCGTGCGTCTACCCGGGGCGTTTCGCCGCTTGCCGCGTGGCCGTGTGGGCACAAGCCCAGCCATCCACTAAGTGGTTTGTAGCTAACATATGGTCTTTTTAGGAAATTTTTCCAGAGTTTTGCTCGTTTGGCAAAACACTATCTCCTATTCTTGCCGTTACTTCACACGCATGAACGCGCTCCTGCCGTTTCCGGAAGGAACGCGCGACGGTGCGCCTCAAGAGTTTGCGGGCGCAACCGTGCATTTCCCCTGAACGAGGGGAGACACGAGATGCTCTGGTGTGTCGTATCTGCGCCCGCAAGGAGCACATGACAACTAGGCTTCTATATTGGAGTGTCCAACTCTTTATAAAGGTATCGGCGATGCCGCCGCTTCAGCCAGCCAGGCAGATCAGTGGGACGCAAAGGAACCTGGCTATCTGCTGCGCGTCCTTTTTCTCTTTCTCGTCCGGCGCTATGGCGTCAAGGATCGTCTGGGCACCAGTTACGTGCGGAGAGACGCCGCCAAGCCTGAAAGGCAGCTCCTCTCCGGCATCCATAACGAAGGAGAGGTCGTAGTCATAACCCCTGCCCCGTCTCGTGCGGGTCATGGATTTCCTGAGGATGAGCTTCCTGACTCTGGTGAGTTCGATGCCCTTCGATTCGCTGCCGCCGACGATTCCACGCGATGTGATATCTCCTCGGCCGGTTGCCTTATCCAGGGTTATCGTGACCCTCTTGATGAATATTACGACCACGAGCCCAGCCAGGGCGGATATGGCGCCGAATTCTACGCCAATCCAGGCGTTGAGCCCATAACAGAAGTATACGAGTCCCATTCCAATGACAAAGAACGCAAATCCTCCGAGGTATACCTGGGATTTGTCGTCTTTTAGTACCATCCTGGACGTGGTTTCAAGCGTAATTTTCACACTGAATCTTCCCTCGCAGGTTTTTTAAGTGCAACCCCGGCATGTCTGCGTTATGGACGCCAAACCGCTTCTCGTCGTTGCAGGAGTCATCCGCAAAGGGGGCAGGATACTCATCGCACGGCGTTTCGGTTCTCCGGCGAGCGCAGCGAGCCCAGGAGAAAAACCCGAGGGCGGGAAGTGGGAATTCCCCGGCGGGAAAATAGAGCAGGGCGAGCGGCCCGCGGACGCGCTCGTCCGCGAGATAAAGGAGGAGCTTGACGTGCGCATCAGGGTGAGCGAACTCTACACGCTGGTCCGCCATGATAATATACTGCTGATGGTTTTCCTTGCGGATTACGTTTCAGGGAAAGTGAAGAACAAGGGATGCCAGGATTCCAAATGGGTGGCGGCGCGCGAACTCGCGGATTTTGATTTCGCAGGCGCTGACATTCCGGTCGTGAAGAAATTGGCTGGCGGGCATTAGCGCAGCCGTTTAGCTGCGGTGCGCCCGATGACGAAACCCGCCCCGAAGAGCATTACGAAAGCGATGCCCAGGACCAGGTTCGTCCGGTCCGATGTCGTGGCTGTCTGAGGCTGCGCGCCAGTTGCATTCGTCATGTTTCGCTGGACGCCCGTAACGTTGGATGCGTTAGCCATCCGGGCGGCTGGGTTTGTCGCGCCGGTAACGTTCGCCGCGCTTGCATTGCCCGCGCTTCTGCTTGTATTCCTTCCTGGTGGCGGGCCCAGCAGCGACGCGGCGTGGAGCGCGTCCGCGCTTATGCTGCCAATCTTCCCCTGGACGCAAGCGTCCGCGAGGTAATCAAGAAGCTCCCTCCTGGCATCGGTCTGGGCCGGGACTGCGTATTCCGGCGGCTCGCAGAAGCCGTAGGACGTCATGAGCGGATGGAATATCACCTTCGTTTCAGCCCGGTTGAGCGCGCTGAGGCCGTCAAGGGCGTCCTTCACGGTCCAATAGGACGGCGCAGCCTCAGCGGCCTTGCCGGACGCCAATGCCTTGTCAAGGAGGAAGTTCGTTTCATGAACGCTCCTGTTGTAATCCTGCAGGAGGTCAAGGAAGGACCAGCCGCTCTGCCCTACCATGGAGCAGACCGGCACTGAGAAGCAGGCATAGATGCAGCTGTCCCTGTCCACGCACGGGCTGTCATCCATCCCAGTGAGCATGTAGCACTCGTGCTCCGGCCGGTATTTGAGCAGCTTGGCGTTCATCAGCGCCTCGTGCAGTTTGGAGAGGTTCGCCCCGGACGGCTGCGTGACCGTGTCAGCATAGCTCCTGACGAGCGCGGAAACCGCGTCGGGCGAGGATACCGGCACGGCAGAAAGGCCGGTGACGTTGAACACCGCGAAAGTCCCGTAGCCTTCCAGATGCGCCAGCAGGAGGCCGTCCTTAGCGTAGTAGCCTGTGACGTCCTGGGTCCTGTTGGTTCCGGCCAGGAATTCCTTCACGAGCGCAGTGCCGTTTTCCTGGGAGCCGTAAGGCACAAGGTTCGTGCACGTGCCGTTCCACGCGTCTATGGGCGTTGCATCCGCTGCTATGGATTCAGGCAGGCTGACCACCCTGTCCACGGAAAACGACACCTCTGTGCTCTCGTTCTGGAGCAGCGGCGGAAGGTTCCAGTATGGCGAATTGCCATCCACCCCGTCCGGCGCCAGCATGTAATGCAGGTCGGCAGGCAGGAACCACGTGAAATTGCTGGAAAGTGCGAGCCTGAACGCGGTCGTCGGCGTGTCCAGCGGGTTGTACAGCCTGAAATGGTACGTCGTCAGGTTGGCCTGCCCCTCTGCGAAGGACGAGGAGAAGAGCGGATGGTCCCGGTCAACTTCCTGCGTGTAATACGTAGTGTTTACGGCCAGGGCCTGCTGGAGCAGGATGAGCAATGCGACTGCGGCGACGGCGCTTTTGATTCTCACGCCGCCCCCTCCTTCTTTTTCGGCGTCTGTCCCCGTCCATTGCCGCGCTTCGCAGGCCTCCCCACGAACGCCCCGGCGGCAGCGCCGAGCAGCAGTGTTGCGGCAGCGGCAGGAAGCAGTGCATGGTTCCAGCACAGCCCGCCAATCCGTTCCAGCTGCCCCAGCGAGCATGCGCCGAAAGCGCAACAGCCTCCTGCCGTCGCGTTGCTTCCGTTCTCCGGCTGCTGCGGCAGGGGCGGTATGTAGGGCTGCGGTATTATCATGCATTTGTGCCCGGAGCAGTTCCGGTCTGAGGGGCAATCTTCAGCCACGCAGCATTCGTAATAGTTCCAGGTGTGGTTCGCAGCGTGGCCGCACAGGCCCGTGAGGTTCCTGCAGGACCCTTCCAGGCACGCCTCGCTGTCCGCGCAGCCGGCGTCATTCACGCACATTTCGCCTGCATTGATGTGATAGAGCGTGATGTTCCTCTTGGCGCGTGCTGAGCCGCCTCCGCCTCCACCGCCGCCTCCGCCGCCCCCGCTTCCGCCACTGCTGCTTCCACCGGTAGTCCTGCAGACGCCGCAGTCTGCCTGGCAGGAGCTGCACGTCTCGCTTGCGTTGCACGTCCCGTCGCCGCAATAGGGGGCCTGGAAGAACGAGTAGGCGCTGAATGAGGGCGTGTCATAGGTGAAAGTGTCGGTGCCGGTGTTCCGGGTGGCGCTGGCGGTTATGTCGGTCCAGCTGCCGCCGCAGGTCCGTGCCGTGAAGTTCCAGTCCCCGCACCGCAGGAGCCTGAGGGCGAACTCGTTCGTGAATGAGAGGCCTCCGTAATAGAGGTACAGCGTGGCGTTGCTGAACGAATAGTTGCTTTCAATGCCGTAGCCGCCAATGTAGCCTGTGCCTGCAGGGAAGGCGTCAAGGCCGAATGCCTTGCCGGCCTCTGCCGAAGCATTCACGCTGCGTATGAATACGCTGATGCCGCCGGCTGATACGTTGAAGTCCAATATGGTGTCAAAAAGCGCGGTGCTGAGATTGCCGTCGTGGGACGAGTTGGAGCCGGCAGCGGTGCCGTTAAAGTATGCGGTGAAGTTTGTATCCAGGCCGCTTCCGTTCTGCCCGCTCACGTTCATGACGAACGCCACCCTGCCGAAGGCCTGGAACGATACAGAAGCGTTCGCCATTGAGCCTACGCTGCCATTCGCATGGAAAATCACCAAGTAAGTCCCTGTAAGCGTGGTATTGGTGAAAGAGGTGTTGGTGCCGTTCGTAAGGGTCACGTTGGCGCTGGCGTTGTCCGGGAACGTTATTGCCGCCCACATCCCTTGCGCGTTTGACGCATCAATGTAAAGGCTGACTGCAGTCCCGTTGAAAAATGCGGACGGCGCTGCGTAGGCGGCGTTGATTGCAGGCGGGAGGGTGACATTGGCCCAGGCGGTTGCAGATGCGGCATTGCCTGCCGGGTCGTATGCCGTAACGGTGATAACGTGCATGCCGGGCTGGAGGGCCGAGGCGTTCGTAAGGGCTCCGCTGGCATTGATTGCGAACGCGCTGTCATTCACGCTCCAGTTCGCTATCCCGTTGCTGTCACTGGCGGAGAACTGGACGAGCAGTGGCGTGCCGTTCAGGAGCGTGGTATTCGGTGCCCCGGTGATGCTGGGCCTGATGCTATCCACCGTGAAATTCCTTGTCTGGCTGGTGCCTGTGTTGTTGGCCCTGTCACGGCAGCGGACTGACCAGGAGTGGTTGCCCTCAGGTATGCCGGTAACAGTGAAGTTCGTGAGGGTGTTGTTCCTTGTTGAGGCATTGGAGCGGTTGAATGCACCGTCAAGGTAAATGGAGCAGTTCATCAGCAGTGAAACATTGTCAATTGCGGTGAAGTTGAATGTCGCAGCGGAGACGTTGAAGATTGAGCGGTTGGCAGGGGAATTGAGGTAGATGGAAGGGGCGAACGTATCATTCATATGAAGGATACCCACTACGCCTGATGCTGTCAGTGCCGCGAGGGAAATGGTGTTGGATGTGGTATTCGGCGAGGCGTTGAGGCTCGTCCAGCCGCTTGCGTTGTACATGGAGAGGTTGAAGAGGGATTCATTGTATCCTCCTGCGCTCACCTCGGTATCGGTCCAGGTCAAGACGATTTTGTCAATGGAGACGCCTGGCGTCAGGTTTGACAGCTTTATGAACTTGTTGGCGAAGCTGACGTAGCCGGTAGGCAGGACAGAGGTGTTGGATGACCAGTTGATGGAGTAGGATGCGCCTGCCTCCACGGTGTCATTGAGGGACATGTTGGTCATTTGGGAGAAGTTGCCGGCGGGGTTGTCAAAAATCACGCTGGATATGTTTATGACGGCCGGACTGACCGCGGCGACAAGGAAGTCAGCGCTGTTGTTGTAGTAATGCCCGCCGCTCACGTTGGTATAAGTTGAGTTGAAGATGCATGCTCCGGCTGCAAGGTTCCTGAATGCGGTATTGTTGGAAAGGGTGTTGTTTGTGGCGTTCCGGAGCAGGAACCCGCAGTTGCTGTTGTTATAGGCTGAATTGTTTGTGATGCTGTTGGTTGAAGCAGAGTACATCGTCGTCTCCGTATATACGTGGAAGCCGTTGGTGTTGTTGTAGGCGGTGTTGTTCACCAGGACGTTGCCGCGTGAAGGGGCGTATATCTGGAAACCGTAGGTGTTGTTGTAGGCGGTGTTGTTCGTCAGGTTGGCATAGTCTGACTGTATGAAGAAGCCGGTGGTGCAGTTGTAGGCCAGATTGCTGGTGAAATTGCCGTCGCCGGCGAAACACCAGGTATTTTTGTAGGCTATGTTGGCGATGAAGATGCCGGCGCCATCAAAGCCGTCCTGGGTGTTGTTGTAGGCGCGGTTGCTGGTGAGGGTATTGCCGTTGGCGTTTTGGGAGTCAAGATAGAATCCATGGTTGGTGTTGTTCCAGGCTCTGTTGTTGGTGAGGTTGTTGTTGGTGGAAGTGGAGCCCAGGTAGAAGCCATTGTAATTGTCATAGAATGAGTTGTTGGTGAGGTTGTTGTAGGAGCTGGAGATGAGGTAGAAGCCAGACGCGGAGTTATTGTAGGCTGAGTTGTTGGTGAAGGTGTTGCTGGAGCTGGAGGAGAGGTAGAAGGAGTAGTAGGCGTTGTAGGCGGAAATGTTGGTGAAATTGCTGTTGTTGGAGTAGTAAGCGTAGACGCCGTATGTATAGCCTGATATGCCAGGGCAGTTCTTCACCGTGACGTTGGTAAGCGAGCCGTTGAGCAGGATGCCGTAGGTCGTGTCTGCTGTGCCGTTGTTGGTAATGCTGAAGCCGTTGCAGTCAAAGATTACGTTGGATGCGGCTATCTTGACGCAGGCGGTGTCGGTGAGTGGCGATGCGTCGTTGGGAGCGCCGGCATAGTTCCCCGTCTGGGTATATGTGCCGCTGGAGGTTATGACCGGGGCAACCGTATCAAGGGTGACGTTCCAGGTTGCAGTGCTGTTCGCATAGCCCCGGGCGTCGTATGCCGTGGCGTTGAAGTAATATGTGCCGTCGCTGAGGCCTGAGAAATTGGCGAACAGGGCTGATGAGTTTGTGGTGGAAGCGCTGATGAGCGCCCCTGAGGCGTTGTAGAGGCTGATGGTCAGGTTGGCAAGGTTGGAGTCGTTTGCAGAGGCGTTGATCTGTATGTAAGTGGTGTTTGTGGCGAAAGAGCTGATGAGCGCCCCTGAGGCGTTGTAGATGCGGATGGTCAGGTTGGAGTCGTTTGCAGAGGCGTTGATCCGCATGTAAGTAATCCGGAGGGCGCTTGAGGAATTGAACGTTGGCGCCACGAAATTTATGGAAGGATAGATGTTCACCCCAAAGGATACGTTGTCGGCGTGGACTACTCCCCCGGTATCATTCATATAGACAACCAGGGAATAGCCGCCCTCCGAAGGCAGGCTTAGGGTGATGTTGTTGCAACCGGGAAGTGTGACGTTTGAGCCGTTATTGAGCGAGTACCAGCAGCTGACCTGGTTGAAGGCAGTGAGGTTGAGGCCTACGGAAGTTGTGCCGTATGTGGCGTTCGCCGGGCTCTGGATTGAGAGGAAGCGGGTAGTAAGGTTCCTGGTTTGTGAAAAATTGATTATCCCGAGGCTGTTTTCCCAGCACCTTATGCTCCAGTTGTTCCGCACGTCTGATGCCGGGCTGTAACCCATCACGGCTGCGCTGCCATTGCTTGCAGGAGTGCTATTGACTATGGTGCCATTGACCAGCAGGTCGCAGGTGGAGTCCGCGTAAATCCTGTTATAAACGGTAAAATTAAACAAAACCGGGCCAGCCGTGACAACCGTGTCCTGCGTTGGCGCATTGACCACTATCGTCGGCTTGAAATCCGGCGGCGTAACGCTTTCCGTATAAAAGGTTATGATGCCTATGCCAGCGCAGCCGAATTGCACCTGGCTGTAGCCGTTGTCGCCCCAGAAAGTTCCCCAGCTGTTTTTTATTATCCAGTGGCTTGTGCTGCTGTTTCCCGTGTCGTTATAACCGACCAGAACCACGGCATGGTTCAGATCCGCGTTGTTTGAAGGCCCGGTACAGGTTTGTACGCCACTGTTCTCCCACTCGTCGCAATTGACCGAGAGATAGAACGGGCCGTAATCAATGAGTAGCTGCTTCAGTTGCGCATCGCTTGCATAGAAAGTTCCGCCGACTGGCGGTATCGTCCAAAGCCTGTTTGAGCTGCCGGCGCATGTGTCAGAACAGCTCCCTGTCATTGCAGTGTATGGAAAACAATTCTCGTCAACCACGCCAGTGTCCGTCATATACACTACTCCGGAGGTTGGATATGAGCCGCTGCAACCGTAATCAACACACGACACTTCGTTCTGCTCTGACAGGTCCGGCTTGAGCCTGGACTCGTTCATGACGATGTTGTACTTGGCTTCTGCGAAACCGAGGGTTGCGAATGCCCAGCAGCTGCCGCAGAAGTCCTGGTCCTTCACGGAAGTCATCCAGCCAACGGAATTGTCAAAATAACGGTAATTTGAAGCCGCGTAAATCGTGCCGTTCGGAGGTGCCCTCCAGTCCCAGTAGGAAAAATCAGTCGCGTTATACAGGGACTGGGAAGACAGCCCGGGGGGTTCCCTGCCACCCAGCCGGCTTAGCTGCGCGTCAAGCTCTCCGGGATTTATGTTGCCGCCGAGTTTTTCAGTCAGGTTCATCAGGTCCATGACCGAACCCCGGCCGGAGACCGCAGTGGCGCCGCCGTCTGCGGAGATGGCCGGCACGCTGCAGGCAACATACCCGTGGTCACTCGTTGATACCGGTGCCGTTTCGTAACCTTTCCTTGCGCAATAGGAAAATTCATTGCCGCATTTGCCGTTCAGGAACTCCCATGCCTCGCACCGCGTTCCATCAGGCATCGTGCAAATCCCGTATTCGTTTGAACTGGCATCCTTTTGCATGACGTACTCGTAACCGCCGAACTCATCACCCATCCCCTTGCAATAAATCGCGGAGGGATTAGCCATTGCAAAACTGGTGGTGCAGAACAGTAGCAGTGACATTAGAAGCGGCAGGACGTTTTTCAGCATAAACGATACACCTTAACTCACCACAATCACTATATTACCACGCTGATGTTTAATAACCTTGAGTCGTGGGGGTGTTGCCCCCGGTGTCGTGGGAAAACCAGGATTGCGGGGCTGGAATTGTTGTTTTCAAGATTGACCGCGGGAAAGTCCCGCAGAAATAGCTACCTGCCTTGCTTCGGCCGCAATGGTCTCAAAAGGTCATCCAGCAGCCGTTGGAAGACTTCTTTGCCATATGTCAACCTGACGACCAGAAGGGTGGCAAGTGCGCCTGCAACCGCGTCCCACACGTTTGCTTTCCGGTGGTGCGCTGCCGGTTTGTTCGTCTCTATTTTCTGGGGTTCTGCCTGTGCAGTAATTGCAGGTTTGGTTTTTGCCGGCGCATACGCATTCGCGGGAAGCGGAGCCGCCAGCATCGTGGCGACTGCGAGCGTACCAAGAAGCGGCATCACGCGCCGCCAGGCCGTCGCTGCCATCCCCTGCCCTGTGTTTTCCAGGCGTCCGGGCCGCTCGTTTGTCAAACGCATAAATGCACTTATGGACATCAGTCTTTTTATTACCCGTAGTTCAGCTTGAGCGCGATTATGCCTGCCGCTATCAGCGTCGTGACGACGTTGGCGGCGATGACGGGCTGGTTGGCCGTCAGGAGGCCGTAGGCGAGCCACAGGGCTGTGCCCAGGCAGAAGGTGGCGAACGTGGGAAGCGAAAGGTCCTTGGTGGATTTCGTCTTCCATGCGCGGATGAGCTGGGGCAGGAAAGCCACGGTCGTGCACAGGCCAGCTCCGAAGCCGATCAGTTCGACATAGTCCATGGAGCGATTGCGCCGCGTGCGGTTAAATGCTTATCCATGCCGTCCTTCCAGCGCGGCGTATGCCCTCCCTATCTTCAGCTTCTCTTCATGCACTTTCTTCGCCCAGCCGCTGTCCATCACTACGTTCACCTTCAGCCGAGGTCTCTCAATTGATATGAGCGCCTTCCACTCCTTCGGCGTGAATGGCGGCAGCGGCTTCGCTTCGCTGAGCGTGACGCCTGCCTTGCTGCATCTGCCCACCAGCCTGCCGACGATGCCGAAATGGGGTGTGTTAGACAATCGTTTTTAAGGACATTGGGACATTGGTTCCCTGCTAAGGAAGGCGGGTGGATGAAGCTAACGCATCTTTCGGAAGTCAGAACGGCTGCAAGGCCCCAACTCCAGCCAAAGCGCAACCCATTCTCTTCCTTCAAGCTATTCGCAGGCAGCAGCCTGGCGCTCTTATCAGCCTTCACTTTCGGTTCGATGACGTTCCCGGGGCATGTAGCGGCTCAGCCTGTCAAGACCGCCGTGGAACCCCCATTCGATACCGCGGGTAAATCCCCGCACTTCTCATTTTTGCGTTTTAGGAGCCTGGTGGGATACCGTGCCAACCCGATCAAGGAAATGAGGGATGTGCCCGCAGTGATACGGACTTACAAAGATAAACATTTGACCGATCAACTGATAGCAAATAGCACGGTCGCGTTTCCCCCCGACGTTGACCTTGGGATTTTTGGCCTCGACTTCAATCTCGGCCCGGGAATCTATTTCGGTAAAGACAGGTTTTCAGTTGAAGTCGGCGTGGGTGCGGAACTGCCGCTCATCATTTTCAGCGATAAAAAGAAGCATACGATAGTGGTGGAGACCTACGCCCCCTATTCTAACCTCTACTGGTACGATGTCGCACCGGCCCCCAGCCTCGGGTCTTCCTTCTACCTGAAACCTTATCTCTCGGCAGAGGTGAAGACAAGAATTGCCAGCCAGTGCTCCGCTGGCCTTGGATACCGCATATCCAAGGAGGGTTTCGTTGCACGTAATGGAACCGACAATCTAGAGTCGAGTGTGTACAATAAATTCGACCTGGTGCATATGAACGTCGGAATGCCATATGCCCTCCTCTGCTTTTACCTTCCCGGGGCAGGGTCGGTATACACCTATCTTGGTTTCAGGCACATACTCACTGAGAAGCTGAGCGATTTGGCAAGGCAGGGCGAGTTCGTTTACCGCGATTTCGCATTGGCTCTTGGCATGAGCGGCAATGTGGCGTTCCCGCGGGGCTGGTAGCAGCGAGGTCAATAGTACCCATCCCAGCATACTTTTCGACCTGGACAACACGCTCATAAACTTCCTGAGCTTCAAGGTGGAGACAGCGAAGGCCGCCGCGAAGGCGATGGTGCGGCACGGCCTGCTCCCTCACCGAGCTTGAGGCCTACAGGGAAGATATTCCCGGTTATGACTGGAAAGGCAAGCCCATTGAGCTGTAATCAGCCGGTTCAAGCGATGCCATAATAAAGAAAGCTCCGAAGTGGTCTTATGGCAAAAAGACGCAAATCCAAGATATGGGCCGCCTGGGTATGGCTGATGAGCGGCGTACTCCACGTTTTTTATCTGTCGGCCAGGTCCATCTTCGCGTTCATCGGTTCCATCTTCTCAAGAGCATACGCGGCAGGGAAACGCGCGGCCAGGCCTAAATATGCCGATGCCGGCTACCGGCCATTTACCGTCCAGAAGATGCTGGCAGGGGACATGGTCCGATTCGAGAAAAGGCTCTCATCCCAAAGCACCATCGGACTGATACTTGGAGCGCGCGGAAGCGGTAAATCCGCCCTTGGAATGCGCATTCTGGAGAACCTGGCTGCAAGGGGCCGGAAAGTATGCGCCATGGGATTTGACGAATCCGCGCTTCCTGGCTGGATAAGGCCCATGGGCAGCGTGGACGGGATACCGAACGGCTATTTCGTGCTCGTGGACGAAGGCGGCATCCTCTTCTCCTCAAGGTCCTCGCAGTCCGCAGGGAACAAACTGCTATCCTCCCTCATCCTGGTGGCCCGGCACAAGGACCTTTCCGTGCTCTTCATATCCCAAAACTCGGCCAATCTTGAGATAAACAGCATAAGGCAGGCGGATTACCTCCTGATGAGGAAGCCCTCGCTTTTGCAGAAGGATTTCGAACGCAAAAAAATCGGCCAGATTTACGATGGGGTGGCCTTTGCCGACCTTCCGGATGGCGGAAGATATTCCACCTACGTATATTCCGACGAATTCAGGGGTTTCGTGGCAAACAAACTCCCAGGTTTCTGGAGCGGCAGGACGGGCAAATCGTTCGCGCAGTTCAAGCCGGGGCGGAAGTAGCGCCGCATTATCAGCCGTAACTATAACGAACGTGGGATGCTTGAAGGTCCTTCGTTGTTATCCCTGCAGCCCTTCCAGTACGGCGTATGCTTTCGCTATCTTCAGCTTCTCCGCCTGCACCTTCTTCTCCCAGCCGCTGTCCACGACGACTTTGACCTTCAACCGCGGCCGTTCCAGCGATGTGAGCGCTTTCCATTCCTTTGCGGTGAATTGCGGTAGCGGCCCTGCTTCGCTGAGCGTGACGCCTGCCTTGCTGCATCTGCTTACCAGCCTGCCGACTATGCCGTGCGCATCCCGGAACGGCACGCCCTTGCGTGCAAGCGCGTCTGCTATCTCAGTGGCCTGGGCGAAGCCCTGCTCGAGTTCGGTGCGTATGGCCGTTTCGTCAAAGCCGAGGCTTTTCACCACCTTCGCGAGCATCACAACGCACTCCTTTGCTGTTTCTATCCCCTGCATAACGGCGTATTTCGTTTCCTGCATGTCCGAGTGGTAGCCTGACATGAGTCCTTTCTTCACGCTGAGCACGTGCACCAGGCAGCCGCACACCCTGCCGCTGCGGCCGCGTATGAGCTCCAGCACGTCCGGGTTCTTCTTGTTCGGCATGATGCTGCTTCCGGTGCAGAACTCATCCGGGATTGTGACCAGCCGCTTCTGCGACAGCCATATGAGCTCCTCTGCGATGCCTGACAGTTTCGTCATGAGCATGGCCAGCGCTGAGAGCAGCTCCGCCTCGCCTTCGCCGCGCGACGTCACGGCGTCGAGCGCGTTCTTCTGCACGCTGCCGAATGCGAGGAGCCTGGCCGTGTGTTTTCTATCTATGTTCCAGGACGTGCCTGCCAGTGCGCAGGCGCCCAGCGGGCTGGCGTTCAGGCGCCCGTAGCATCCCATGATGCGCTCAATGTCGCGCTTGAAGCCCTGCACGAACGAGTCGCACCAGAAACTGACTGTGAGCGGCTGCGCTATTCGCGTGTGAGTATAGCCGGCCATCACGCCGTCTTTGCGCGAAAGCGCAGCGAAGCTTTTCTGGAGCGCGATTATCGCCTCGGCTATCGCAAGCGCCTCGTCCCTCATATACATGCGCATGTCAAGCAGTGACTGGTCGTTGCGCGAGCGCGCGGTGTGCATTTTTGCGCCTGCAGGCGTTAGTCTGGTCACCGCGCGCTCCACATTGGTGTGGATATCCTCCAGGGCCGGGTCCAGGGCAAATTCGCCCTTCCGGTGCGTCTTCAGCAGCCGCTGCAGTGCAGACGTTATCGCGCCTGCGTCTTTCCTGCCAAGTATGCCCTGCCGCCCCAGCATGCCGGCATGGGCGACGCTCCCGAGCATGTCGTACTTCGCCAGCTTGCCGTCCAGCAGGACGTTCTCGGCCGAATTGAACCGCACGACGTCGCCCTGGGCTCCGCTGAACGCGCCCTCCCAGAGCCTGCCGCGTGTTTCTCCTGCAATTCTTCCCATGCCATGCCTTCGGCACACCGCAGCCGACGCCATTGCGCTGCCCGGCGCACCCGCAGTTGCTGCACCATGCTTCTTATTTTAATTTTGTGCGATAACTGTTACATTTAAGTAGCCCTCTGTTCCAAATGTAACTCATGGCCGCAACAGCACCGAAGACATCCGAGCTCGTCTGGCTATACGTCAAGCGCAGGCCCTTCCTCAAGGAGATGCTCCGCAGCCGCATCGCCAACTACTCTGCGCTCGCGCGCAAGATATCGCGGGAGGCGTTCGGCACCACCCGGCACCAAAACGCGGTGAAGATGGCCCTGGTGAGGCTGGCGGGCAGGATAAGGGAGAAGGAGGAAAGCCTGGAGGCCAGGATACTGGCTGTCATAGGGAAAAGCTCGCTTTCGGTCAGGAACAAGGTCGCCGTGGTCATCTCGTCCCGCAAAATCCCAGGCCTCGCATACATCTCATGCGCGGAG
Source organism: Microcaldota archaeon (assembly GCA_964490215.1). Classification (GTDB taxonomy): domain Archaea; phylum Micrarchaeota; class Micrarchaeia; order Anstonellales; family Bilamarchaeaceae; genus Bilamarchaeum. The sequence goes on from CAZBAM010000009.1 coordinate 24,428, forward strand.
AGCAGGGGCGTAATAACCTACATAATGGACGAGAAGGAGCTGGAGGCCATGGGCAGGCCCGGCGAGGCGATACGCATAGAGCGTAACCTCAACCTGATATCCATCCACAGCCCTGCTTCGGTGGAGCAGACGCCAGGGGTCATCGCGCACATCCTGGACGCGCTCGCCGGCGAGGGCATAAACATAGAGGAATTCGTCTCCTGCTACACGGACACGCTCTTCGTCGTACGCCAGGCCGACACGGCAAGGGCGTACGAGATACTCAGCGGCATGATGGGCTGAAAAAGCAAAGCGTATAAAATCCTAATGCACGAGTGCAATATCAGTAAATGTGCAGGCGGCGAGTCTTATGAAGCGCATAAAGGAATTTTTCCTCCTAAAGGACGATAAGTTCTTTGACCTGCTCATTAAGCTCGCGGACTGTTCGTATTCCTCGGCACGCGAGTTCTCCGCGTTCCTCAACGACTTTGACAAGCTTGACGAAAAAGGGCGGGCAGAGCGGGTGAAGGCCCTGGGCAAGCTTGAGAAGGACGGCGACGCCCTCGTGGCGACCATCGCTGAGGAGTTATACCGCAACTTCATCACGCCCATAGACCGGGAGGACATCCACGAGCTGGGCTCGGACCTTGACACGTGCATAGACATGCTTGAGGAGGCGGCCAAGAAAATCAGCTACTACCGCTTTGAGAAGATAACCCCGGTCATGAAATCGCAGGCCGGCATCGTAGAGGAGCAGATGGGAAGCATACGGAATGCCGTGGCGCAGCTCCGCAACCCGGTCAACATCAAGCCGGAATGCCGGAAGGTGCTGGAACTGGAGGACAAGGCCGACGACATATACGAGGCGGCCATGGCCCACCTGTTTGACCCGGACGACATGCTCCTCGTGAACAACGCGCTCCTCGTCATAAAGCTCAAGGACCTCTACGACGAGCTGGAGGACATCTGCGACCTCAACCAGAAGCTGGCGCTCGTGATAGAGGGCGTGGCCATAAAGCACGTCTGACGCCAGAACTGACGTAACAACGCCCGGAGAGGGCGGACTGATGCCATGATTGACATGACCATACTGGTGGCAATCGGCATCGGGCTGGCGCTTGCCTTTGATTTCGGGAACGGGAGGAACGACGCCGCGAACGCGGTTTCCACAATCGTCGCGACGCGCGTGCTGTCCCTGGAGGCCGCGGTGTTCCTGTCTGCTTTCTTCAACTTCGTGGCAGCGTTCGTGTTCTCCACCGCCGTTGCGGCCACGGTCGGCAAGGGGGTGGTCGATCCGGCAGCCATCAACATCTACGTTGTGATTTCCGGCATCATTTCCGCGATCATTTGGATTTACGGGCTCGCATGGCTGGGCATACCAATATCGTCAAGCCACTCGCTCATAGGCGGGCTCATAGGCGCGACGATTGCAGCCGCAGGTTTCGGCGCGATAATCGTGCCAGGCGTGCAGAAAATAGTGACGTTCATTTTCATCGCGCCCATTCTCGGTCTCGTCTGCGCTTACGTCTTCTCATTGATAGTGCTCTTCATCGTGAAGAGGATCCCACCCGGCGCTATCCAGGACTGGTTCAAGAAGCTCCAGCTGATATCCGTTTCCGCTTTCAGCCTCGCACACGGCACCAACGACGCTCAGAAGACCATGGGCATCGTCACCCTCATGCTCTTCCTAGGCGGCTTCCTCCCCACTTTCAGCGTGCCTTTCTGGGTGGTGATAATCTCCCACCTGACCATCGCCCTGGGAACTATTGTGGGCGGCCGCAGGATAGTCAAGACCATGGCGACCAAGATAACCAAGCTCAGGCCCATAGACGGCTTCTGCGCGGAGACCGCGGGCGCCACCACCATAATCGCCTGCAGCATCTTCGGAATACCGGTGAGCACGACGCATGTGATATCCGGCTCCATAAGCGGAGTCGGAATGCTCAAGCGCACCACCGCGGTGAACTGGAACGTCGCGCGGCGCATCGTGGCCGCCTGGTTCCTGACGATTCCGCTGACCGCCTTCGCCGCGGCGCTGATATACTATTTGGTGGCGTTCGTTGCTGGCTTGTTCTGAATTTCACGCATGCAACGTCAATTTCAGTTTCCCTATTTAGCCAGCCAGCCGCGCATCACCATGGCGTCGCGGACGCGCTCCTTCGCTATGTCCATGGCTGCCTTCCTCGTGTCGTTGTCCTTCGCGCGCTCCAGCATGATTTTCGTGTTGGTGGAAATCTTGTCCTCCACAACCTTGAACATGGCCTCTGCGTTCCATCCCCTGGTTTCGCAATAGCTTGAAATCACGCCACCTGCGTTGGCGACGAAATCCGGAAGCACGACGACTCCTTTTTTCATGAGCACCTGCTCCACGTCGTATTTCGCAGGCAGGTTCGCGGCCTCGCTGAGTATCTTCGCCTTCACGTTGCCGACGTTGCCCTTGTTTATCACGTCCGGCCTCGCGCCCGGGATTAATATGTCAACGGGCAGTTCAAACAGTTTGGCCGCGTCCAGCTTCTCGCCCTTCGCCGCGGTGACCGTGCCCTTCTCGGACTTTATCCTCATCAAATCCGCGTATTTCAGGCCGTCCTTGTTGTATATGGTTCCTTTGGAATCTGAGACTGCGACCACCTTCGCGCCCCATTCCTCAAGGAACTTCATGGCGAACGTTCCGACGTTGCCGAAGCCCTCTATGGCCACGGTCATGCCGTTCAGGTCCTTGCCCATGTGCCTTACCGCGACGCGGGTGCATATCGCCACGCCGAAGCCCGTGGAGCCGAGCTCGTGCGGGAGGCCGCCTTCGCTGGCCGGTTTTCCGGTGCATGCCTTCGGGGTGCCGATCTCGTCAGCGAACTGGGACATCTCCTTCTCGGTGGTGTTCATGTCCGGCCCTGCGATGTACTCGCCGGGTATCACTTCCTTTATCTTCCGGGCGAACGCGCGTACGTGCGCCTCCTTCTGCTCGGGCGTCATCTTCTTCGGGTCCGCCTTTATGCCGCTTTTGGCGCCTCCGAAAGGCAGGTCCGCCATGGCGTTCTTCCAGGTCATCGCCCTCGCGAGCCCCATGACCTCCTCTATAGTCACGTCCGGCTCCATCCTTATGCCGCCCTTGCCAGGGCCGCGCGCGGTGTTGTGGATTACGCAGACGCCCTGCATGCCGGTCTTCTGGTCGTAAACCTCAATGACCTTCTCAAATCCGAACTCGTCTTCCTTTCTCATAGGGATTAACCTCGCAGATTGGCTGTGGTTTTGCGTTTGATTGCGAAGTATTAAAATGATAATGAAAAGCATGGCGACGAATGACGTATCACCTTCCCGGGTGCTCGGGCGCCGGAGGCGGGCGCGCGAGCGGTGTGCGGACCGGTACGGAAGTGTTTACATACTCTTTTAAAGTGGGTTGTGTAAATAAATCATAAGAAATGATGATTATGAAGAGGGTGCACATATGGGAAAGCTAACCGTTGCCAGACTTGAAACCGTGCGCCGTGCGCGCGATAAAAGTAACTTCCCGCTAAAGCGGCTGCTGGAATGGCAGAGCGCGGCCAAAGCACTCCCCATTGTCGAATCGTTGAAACCCCTGTTCCAGATAAGCGGAGGAATCACGCTAGACAGGGACAATGGGTCCTGGATCATACATACGCCGTTGGATGGGGGCTCTGGATTGCCGTTCACCGATACTGCTAAGATGTTGTATGCGGTTACGAAGGATGGCGGCGATTTTGTAGTCAAGGGGCCGGAGGCGGATGCTCTGGAATCGATACTGCCGCTCATAAAAACAAAAACCAGCATCAATCAGTTGCCCGCTTCCACAGACATCCTCACGAGCGAGAAAACCCACCCCCTGCTGAGGCGTTTCCTCATACATTCGAGAGACTGGCGGCAAGAGACGGTGGACGCGGCCGCGATACTCTCGAAAAGGGACGGAGTGCATTCCATGTCATCTTTCGACCGCCTGTTCGAACGGAGCAAACCCAGCGACCTGGAGGCATTTGCCCTTAAATGCATCGAGAGGGCGTGCGATGCGTATGTGATCGGGTATGTGCTGTCCGGTGCAAGGCTCGTCACGGCAGCCGCGGCGGACAATCTGCTCGCCCTGAATAAGCTTGGAGTATCGCGGGTGAAGCGCGTCGCCGAGCGCCTTGATGACTTCTACCATGGCCGAAGCCCGAAACGTCTCCGCAATCTGGAATCAATACTTCGCTATCACAAGGAGAGGCTGACCGAAGTGGTCGGCCCGCGCGTCGTGGGCGCGATAGACTCCTGCTTCGCGGATTAGTAAAAGGGACACACATCGTATTCAGGTGCTTGCATGGGAAAGATAAACGTTGTCGGGATGGAGACGCTGCTCAAGGCGCGTGACGCCTTGCCGAAAAATAGGCTGGAGAAGTGGCATAAGGCTGTCCATGCTCTCCCACTGCTGGCCGGACTCAAGGAGATGGAAGCGCTCGGGATTGGCCGGGGGCTGAGGTTTGGCCACCCGGCGCACCACCCGGTAATATTTACGCCGCTATGCGTGCTTCCTGACTCCTGGTCGGTGACGCTCCGCGGTTTCCAGTTCGCCGCCGTGCTGGCGTTTCTGCACCTTCCGGCCGGCAATGGCAACGTCATCGTCCAGGGTCCTGAGGCTGATGCATTTGACTCCATCACGCCATACATAAAAATCAAAACACGCTTAGACACGCTGCCAGTTGGCATCAAATACATCCCGTCCGGAGATTCATTCGGCTACCTGATGCAGTCCAGAGCGCACGCGCTGAATTGGCACAATGAGATGCTCGTTGTGATGAGAGACTATCTGCACGGGCGTGACCTGTCGTCAGGAGATGCTCCCCTGCCTCTGCGGGAGCTGGCAAAGAAAAAGAGCAGCGCAAAAGAGGGTATTGGCTTTGCAGGCGTGATGAAGAGCCTGGAGACGGCATGCAATGCTTATGCGCTTGGATACACGCTGTATTGCGGTGCCAGTCTCATCAGTGATGAGATGGCAGAGAGCATTCACTATCTTGGCGGCTTGGGGGTGTCGCGGGTAAAGCGTTTCGACGCGCTTCTTGGAAACTTCCTGCACAGCCGTGTGCTGGGCGGGACTCGTCTAACTAAGGAAAGAAAAAAATCACCGGACATAACCGACCGTTTTGTAAAAAAGATGGTCAAACTGGTCGGTCCCAGCCTTGAGAATGAGTTATACGCTTTTTTAGCGAACCAGTGACTCAAGCCAGGCTACCGGAATCCGCCTCCCCCTGAGGAGCCGCCGCTGAAGCCGCCACCGCCCCCTGAGCTCCAGCCTCCGGATGAATGCGAGGAAAATCCGCCGTGGGTGCCGCCGCTGCCCGGACCGCTCCTGTTTCCGTATGTCTTGAGGTTGTATACCGCCCATGCGGACGTGTAGAAGATGTATGACGAACGGCCGGTGCGTTCAAGCCTTTCCAAGCGCCTGGCGGTGAGCGTGTCCAGTTCCGAGAAGTGCTTCTTCACCTTGTCGGCCATGTCCAATGCAGTTGCATAGACCAGTATGTCGCCCCATATCACCACTGACGAGGGTGGGTATTCCTTCAGCCTGCTGGAAGATATGGCGCGCGCGAACGCGTCCCATTTCATGTATTCGCCCCGCATGGCTTCAGGCACTGACGGCTTGAGATAATGGATGACGAGGTATGCCGCTGCCGGGATTAGGATGGCAAGGGAAACCAGCGTGCCTGCCACTTCAAACCAGTTGCCGCCGGATACGTAATCCACGAGCCACGCAGGCACTATGGACACGATGGCGCACGCAAGGAGCAGCCCGACAAGCGCCAGCCCCATCAGGCCGTATCTCCTGGTGCCAGCCTGGTCCTTCAGGGCCAAGACGCCCTTTGCCTTGAGTATCTTGTCTGTCTCGCCAGTGAACGCCGCCAGATTCACGGTTATCGCAGACTTCGCCGCTTCCTCTTTCATCGTTATCCTGTCAAAATCAAGCGCCATCCCGTCCAGGTCAGCCTCCTTCTTCCCTTCGCTGAAAATCATGTCCAGCACCGCGTTCTCGTATGGCTTGAGGCCAGGGGGCCTGCGCTTGAGCATGAGGATGGTGTGCTCGCGGTTCACTGTGGCCGACGTCTCGCCGCGGTTTTCAAGTTCCACGATGTCCATGACGTTCCGGTTGACGAGGTCCAGGATTGTTGCCGCGAGCAGGCACTTTTCCGAGACCGTGTTGCGCACGAGCGCGCTGACCACAGCAGGCTCCTCCTTGTCAGGCGGAAGTATGCTCTCAGGCAATTTCGTGATTTTCCTGTCCTGGCTGAACAGGTATGCCGCCAGCAGGCCGAGGATTATGGCCAGCGGGCCGCAGCAGAACGTGATGGAGCCAGGCTCCTCAGGCGCTATGATTCCCTGCGAGCCGTACGCCTTCCTTTCGTCCCTGAGTACCTGCAATGCAGAGCCGTTGACGCGGTTCGTGGTGCTGAGGGCTGCCTTGTCATAGAGGTAGCACCCGCCGATGTAGTTACCAGAAGGCACGTCAGTCATGTCTATGACCACCGTGAGGTCGTCAATGCGGGCGCTGCCGTTCTTCGCTGAATAAACCTCAAAGTGCATGTCCCTGCCCCTTGCCGCTTCAGGAAGCGTCATGCGCGACTGGAACACCGCGGCAGGCACTGCCCAGTTCGCGCCGTAGTGCTCAAAGCAGATTTTGGCGAAGTCGTCGTAGAGCTGCGCCCTGTCCTTCAGGACGTAGTCCAGCTCCACTGCGTTCGCGCCCTGGTACGTCCTCTTCCAGACGATTTCCGCCTTGCCCTCGTTGAGCTGCGTGACGTATGGCACGTCCGCGCCATTCACCTTCACAGAGCGGATTACGACGTTGTCAAGCGTGCCGAAATCCTGCTGGCGTATGGAACGGAAGCCCTCGTTGTACGCCTTTTCCAGCGTGAAGTTGATGCTCTCCTGCACTTCCAGGTCGCCGTTGGGCAGGACCGTGGCGTGGGTGTAATAGGAGTCTATGGAGAACGGGAACACTGCGCCTGCCAGGCAGGCGAAGACGAAAAGCGCGAGCGCGTGTTTCATGGATGGATAATTGAGACACGGTTTATAATATTGCAGCGCGGCTGCCCTGTGAGTTATAGTCTCTTTTTAAACACTATTAAACACATATATCAAGCATGCACCGTAGGTTGAGGCGACGGAGGGATACTGCTATCTCAGGCTCCACCTCCAGCCCCCTTCAAGACGGATTTTCAGCACACAAGCCCGGGCCTGAACAACGCCGTGTGACCATGGCGGATTTCTGGATTCGGAAAGGCTGGTTCAAGATAATGGCGAGCGGACAATCAAGACTCCTCCAGGCAGACTGGAGGGATCCGGACACCCGTAGAGAATCTGTCCGTTTCCTTGTTGAAAACGTCTTGAAGAAGGCCCCCCGTGACGTGACCATGGACGATTTCTTTTCAAACCGCCTCTGCGGCCTGCTCACCAATTACTACAACACCAGCCCATACGCTGCCTTGCTGGAAGCTGGTTTAGTCACACCTGCAGATGAGGCATATATGCGCAAGACAGGGCGGAAATAGTCAGAGCGCCCCATCCTCAATCTCCAGCTGCAGCAGCCGGTTGAATTCCACTGCGTATTCAAAAGGCAGCTCCTTCACGAACGGTTCAAAGAAGCCTGTGACGAGCAGCTCCTCTGCCTCCTTCCGCGAAAGGCCCCTGCTCATCAGGTAGAATATCTTCCTTTCGCTCATCCTTCCTGCACTCGCCTCGTGGGATATGAACGAGTCGCCGTTGCCCACGAGGAATTTCGGGATGGAATTGTTCTTCGAAGCGTCGTCCAGCATTATGCCCTGGCATTTCACGAATGAGTCGGACTTTTTGGCTTCCGGAGAGATTTTGACCTCCGCCCGGAACGTGCTGGTGCCGCCTTTGGAGCTTATGCCCCTGGATATTATTGACGACGACGTGCGCGGGGCGAGGTGGAGCATCCTTCCGCCCGAGTCAATGTCCTGCTTCCCGCTCGCAGCCGAAACCGAGAGTATGCGGCCGGTTGCGCCCTCCCCTGCGAGCACCACGCACGGGTATTTCATGGTGCGCAGCGAGCCCATGTTCGCGTCTATCCACTCTATCGTCGCGTCCTCCTTTGCAATGCCACGCTGCGTGACCAGGTTATACACGCTGTGCGACCAGTTCTGAAGCGTCGTATAGCGCACGCTGGCGCCCCTTTCAGCGAAAATCTCCACCACGCCCGTGTGCAGGTTGCTGCTGGGATAAAGAGGCGCGCTACAGCCTTCCAGATAGTGCAGCGAGCTGCCTTCCCCGGCGATTATGACCGTCCTTTCAAACTGGCCGAGCGCTTCCTTTGAAATCATGAAATAGGCGTGCAGTGGCGCGTCCAGCCTAACCCCGCGGGGAACGTAGACGAAACTCCCGCCGCTCCAGACCGCGTCAGTGAGCGCAGCGAACCGGTTGTCCGTGGGTGGGATGGCCTTTCCGATATATTTGCGTAGCAGTTCAGGGTGGTCCCGCACGGCCTCGTCCATGCTGGTGAATATGACGCCCTTTCCGGCCCATTCCTTCTTCAGGCTGCCGTAGACAGATTCGGATTCCATCTGCGCCTCAAGCCCGGCAAGGAACCTGCGCTCGGCCTGGGGAACGCCCAGCTTCTCAAATTTCTCCCTTACTGCCTGGTCCACGTCCTCCCAGGAGCGTTTCCTGCCTCCGCCCTGCTCGTACCAGGCCATGTGCTGCTTTTCCAGCCCTGAAAGGTCAGGGCCGAAGCGCGGCATGGGCAGCCCTGCAAGCTGCGCGTATGCCCAGAGCCTGCGCTTCCTCATCCACACAGGCTCCTTTTTGGCGTCGGATATGCGCCTGACGTCGTCGTCGCTGAGCTTCATGTGCATGAAATTTATAGGTTATATTTTTAAACCATATTGGTTAATTAAATAAATGATAACGATGGACGTATCCGACCTTAAAATCATCAACCTCCTGCTCAAGGACTCGCGTACGCCGCTGTCAGCAATCGCCAGGGAGCTTGGCATAAGCCAGCCCGCGGTGCAGAAGCGCGTCGGGAAGCTCAAGGCGTCCGGGATAATCCTTGGCAGCACCGCGCTGCTGAACACCGGCAAGCTCGGCTGGAAAAGGGCGCTCGTCGCGCTGAACGTGAAGAAGGCAGCCAATCCGGGCCTGCTCGCATCCGTGGCAAAGCTGCCGTTCGTCACCGGCGTGTACAGCGCCACGGGCCCTTACGGCATCGTCGTGGAGCTGCTCGGCCCTTCCGGCGTGGTGAACGGCGTCGTGGCACACATGGAAAAGATGAAGGGCGTGGTGGAATGCTGCGCCATGTCAATAGTGGAGAAAGTGATATGATGCTCACGGTGAAGGGATTGCACGTGTATTCTGCCGGCAAGGGGGCAAAGGAGCTGGTGAAGGGCGTGTCCTTCTCGCTCCGGCCAGGCACAATCACGGTCGTCATGGGCCCTAACGGCAGCGGCAAGAGTTCACTCTGCAACGCGCTCATGGGCGACCCTGCATTCAGGACGAAAGGCAGCATCAGGCTGGACGGCTCAGAGGTCTCCGGGCTGGGGGCTGACGGCCGCGCCAGGAAAGGGATGTTCCTGGGCTTCCAGCACCCTGAGGAGCTTGAGGGCGTGAAGGCAGCCGTCCTTGCCAGGAAAGCCATTGGCGTCAAATCCGTCCTTGGCGCCAAAGCCGGCGCCAGAGGCGTGGCTGGCACCCGTGCCGTGGCTGGCACCCGTGGCATGGCAGGCACGCGGGACCTGGCCGGTGCCCAGGGCCTGGAGGCCCTGCTGGAGTCCAACGAGCGGTTCCTCTCAGCACTGAAGGCGATGGGCCTGGAAGAAGGCTTTGCGGCCCGCGGGCTGAATGTGGGCTTCTCAGGAGGGGAGAAGAAGAGGATGGAGGCTGCCCAGATGCTCGTCCTGAAGCCGAAGCTCGTCATCCTGGACGAGATAGACTCAGGGCTGGACGTGGATGGCATAAGGCTGGTGGCCAGGGCCGTGAAGGGCCTCAGGGACCGCAAAAGGGCGTTTCTCATCGTCACCCATTACCCCCGGCTCCTGAAATACCTGAAGGCGGATTCAGTGCACGTCCTTGCAGGCGGCAGGATAGTCAGGTCCGGCACGGCTGCGCTCGCCCGCGAGGTGGAGAAGAAGGGGTATTCGTCATTTGCAGGGGCCGGAGAAGGCAGAGGAAGTAGAGGACGCGAAAAGAGCAAAGGCAGCAGGGGAAGCAGAAGCAGAGGGCGCGAAGGGAGCAGAGGCGGCAGCGGAAACAGAGAACGCAGAGGAAGCGAAGAGCGTGCCAGGGCCGTGGGCGAACGAGGAGGGGGCTGGAAGGATGCTTGACAGTGCCAGGATACGCGCGGATTTCCCCATCCTGGGGCTGAAGGTGAACGGGAAGCCGCTGGCCTATCTTGATTCCGCGGCGACGTCCCAGCGGCCGAGGCAGGTCCTTGACGCCATGGCAGCGTTCCATTCAGGCTACAACGCCAACGTCCACCGGGGCATCTACGGCATCGCAGAGGAGGCGACGCTCCGCTACGAGGAGGCGCGCGGAAAGGCGAGGCTGTTCGTCAATGCAGCGGACGCATCCGAGATAATCTTCACCGGAAACACCACGTCGGCGCTGAACATGGTCATGCGCGGATGGGGCGAAAAATTCATCAGGAAAGGTGACAAACTCGTCACCACCCTGCTGGAACACCACAGCAATTTCGTGCCCTGGCAGCAGCTCGCGAAACGCACGGGCGCGGAATTCGCGGTTGCGGGGATTGACGACGAAGGGGCGCTGGACGAACCAGGGCTGGAACGCGCGCTCCGCGGCGCGAAGCTGTTCGCTTTTTCCGCTGCGTCCAACGTCACCGGCAGCCTCGCGGACGTGGCGAGGCTGTGCAGGCTCGCGCGTGAGAACGGCGCGGTCTCGGTGGTTGACGGCGCGCAATGGGTCCCGTCGCTGCGCACGGACGTGAAGCGGTGGGGGTGCGACTTCCTCGCGTTCTCAGGCCACAAGATGCTCGGGCCTTTCGGCACCGGCGTGCTCTACGGGCGGAGGGAGCTGCTGGAACGGATGGACCCGTTCATGTACGGCAGCGAGATGGTACGCTCGGTGACGAAGGCGAAAAGCGAATGGAACGACCTGCCGTACAAGTTTGAGGCAGGGACGCCGGACGTGGCAGCTGTCATCGGGCTTGGCGCGGCCATAGACTACCTGAACCGGCTGGGGATGGAGAACGTGGCGTCGCACGAGCGAATGCTCGCAAAATACATGCTCAAACGGCTCGGCGAAATCCGCGGCCTGGAGGTCATCGGCCCGAAGGACGCAGGAAAGCGCGCGGCGCTCGCGGCGTTCACGCTGAAGGGCGTGCATCCGCACGACGTGGCTGCCATGCTTGCAGAAGACGGCATATGCGTCCGGAGCGGCCACCACTGCGCGATGCCGCTGCACGGGAGGCTCGGCATACCGGCAAGCACGAGGGCGAGCGTCTATGTGTATAACCGGAAGGGGGAAATAGACCGGCTCGCGGAATCGCTCGGGCGCGTGAAGAAGGCGTTCGGCTGAATCCGGGCCCGTGGCCTGCACGGTTGCAGCCGCCAGGGCGTTTTCATTTGTGGGACAATACCAATTTTTAAGGACTTTGACGCGTATCATCCTTATCGAGGTGTAACCATGGGCGTCATAACGGTCGCTGACAGGAAAATCGAGATGCTCCCCGGCAGGCACATCTGGCTGGAGGCGGTCCACCGGAGCAACATGGCACGCATGAAGATAGTTCCGAATCCGGTCTGGAACCGCATCTTTCTTGATAAGGATGAAGCGGGCAGGTTCAAGCCGGTTCCGGATGAGATTGTGGCTGCATGGCCGCTGTATACGGGCACTGCAGGAGTGATGGGGACCAAAGGCAAGCCGCTTGGAAAACGGGTGGAAACCGAATGCAATTACAGCGGAGGCAGGAAAACGGCCATCTACGAGGCCATCTCCGGGCAGGAAGGCCTCGTTGATACCGCGGTGCTGTGCGACCATTCGTTTGCGCCGGACGGCACGCCCCTGATATCGCTGTCGGATGCAAGAACCGGCAGGCCGATAAGCACGGAGGAAGGCATGCTTGCGGCTGCTGAAGTGATCGTGAGGTTCAACGGCAACGTGTACCTGCACCAATTCAAAATCCGCAAGGGCGGCGATTTCGAAAAAGTTGGCGATGAATGGACGCACAGTTATACTCCTGATTGTACCGTTCTGGGCCTTGTTGCCCGCGACTTCAGCAACTGGAGGGACATAGACGCCAGGCGGGACGTCGGACTCTTTAACAGGCGCTTGCTTCAGTTCGGGGTGGCGGTAGAGGCCAGCGGAGGCAAGGCCCCAGGTGAAGCCTGAATGGCCGCGAGGTGTGAGTATCCATGACCGCTGCCGTTCAGAAAACAGTCATAAGAGGCCCGAAGCTTGAGGTGGTAAGAACCCATTCAAACGGCCTCGGTTTCCTTGAAGCACACCTGCTGGTCAGTGATATCGCCCGGGCGTTCGGCAACGGGGCATTCGGCAGAGAGGGCAAGCCTGAAACTCAGGGCCTGCGCGCTGCATTTGACGCTGTAATACGACAGGCACCCGGCCTCGTGCTGGCCTCGAACAAAAGAATGTCAAAGGCCCTTGTCGAAACTGACGAATGGCAATCGATTAAACCTGCGTTTTCCTGTTGGACCGGCACGATGACGGCATACGTCGAGCCTAATACGCCATTCAGCAAGAGCAGAATGTTCAGCAAGGGTGATAGCGCCCTGGTGTACGAACCACTCCCGAATGAGCGGTGGATATTCAGTCTGTCCGGAGTGGATGCAAAATACCTGGAGACACCGAATGTGATTCTGGTTACCGAGCACCCGTTCTACTCCCTTGAAGTTTGCTCTCATGGGCGTGGATACAGGGACATCACCGTCAATCCGCACGTGGTTGGCGGGCTCTGCGGCTTCCCTACCAGATACGGCTCCTATGCCGGAGACCCGGAACACGACATCCCGATTGGAGAGCAGATAGACAGTAAGGATCCAAGAGCCAGGTATCTTGCAAGGGTTGAAAATGCCGGGCGGGTGGGTCCTTCTGCCCGCGGCTACTGCCTGCACGGCTACCTCACACGGCTCATCTACCTCAGCTTCACGCCGTCGTCTGAGTGCGGGGTGGTCGTGGAGGCTCCTGACGGCAATGTACCAGGCGATGGCGCGCAGTAAAAAAATTGCAGATTGAAACCGAATGAGCGGGCCGTATTCATCCCTGGAAGCCGCGCCTGATTGCCGCCAGTATGGCGCTCCCGGTGGGGGTCTTCGTGCCGGCGTTTATGCTCATCGTCCTGCCGTTGCCCACAAGAAGCCCGGAATCGTACATGAAACTGAACACTGCCTCGGCCGTTTTCGCCGGGTTGCGGACTTCGCCCTGGAGGTACTTTGCGAGGTATCCTTCCACCCCGTCCCTCTTCCGGGGGTTCGGCGACAGCGGATAGCCGAACACCTTGCATACCGCGATGCCCACGTGCACGGGTTCGAACCCCCTGGCCCTCATGGCAGCGGTTATCTCAGGCTGGTATGCTATGGCAGCTATCCTGTCTTCAAGCGTGCGGTGCACGGCAGTCCTGGTTTTAGGCGCTTCTTCATCGGCGCCGTTCCTCATCCCTGGAGCATGCCTCTGGACAGCGTCGTATTTCGCGCGTATCTTCTCCGGGTTCCGCATGCCCGTTCCGACCCATTTGGCTATGAATGCGGCCGGCACGTCGGGCAGTTCCCTTGAGATGGCGGCAAGCTGCTCCTCCTGGGACGGGCGCTGCACAGGCGCCTTTGGCGGTTGCGTGAATGCCTGCACATCAAGGGAAGGAGCGGCCGCAGAAGCCCCCTTCTTTTCCACCAGCACGAATGCCTGCCTGGGAACCTTGAATTCTTCCCTGACCGCTTCCTCGGCGTCAGGGCCGACCAGCCGGAGTATCTTCCCGGCTATCTTTTCGCGTTGCGTTCCATCCACCTTTGCGATGGCCGTGGAGAAGTGCCTGTAGCTACCGACGTTCCCGGTTCCGAATTCCGCTATGGCGCGGAGGCCGGCCATCTCTGGTTCGGAAACGATTTTGGCGACCGAGTGCAGCATGTAGCCCATGGAGAATGCCCTGCATGCGACCCCCAGCCGTTCAAAGAGGTCTTTCTTGATGCGCCTCATGTTGTCCCTGAGCTCATCCAAGGTTATCCCTGCTTCCCTGCAGAAGGTGTCCGCCCCTTTCGTGACAAGGTACTTCAGGGCCAGGGTGTCGTCAACGTTGGTGACGAGGGGGTAGGATGTGCATTCCAGGCAGGATTGCGGAAGTTCGACGAACTCTGTTTTCTGGAGGTATCCCTTCAGGCTCGCAAGCGTCCCCCTGCACCAGCTGGCCGCGTTTTTGCATGCCAGCTCCATCAGCCGCACCGAGCCGCTGTCGTTCGTTACGAAGAGCGTCCCCAGGTTCGTGTCAGTTTTTGCCGCGGCCCTGAGGTCCGTGAGCGCGACGCTTTCCGGCCCGATCACCACTATTTCCGTTTTTGCGGCGCTGGGCCACTGGCTTGTTATCGCCGTTATCGCGGTCGGCTCGGCCAGCTTCTGCATGCTCACAGGCATGATGACTCCTGGCAGGTCGGTGCGGGTCTCCGCTGGCCTCACATTGCCGCGCGTGGCGATTACAAGCGTCGCCGGGGATGTGCCGGCGATGCCAATCCAGAGCGGGCCGGCCTTCACAAGCAGCGGGCGCAGGGCCTCCACTATGGGCATCGCTTTGACTGCGTCCTTCCAGGGCGCCAGCCTGCCGGCTGCGCGTCCGTCATTATGGCCTGTTGCCGGGATAACCCCGGCAGGTGCTGTGCTCATGATAAACACGTTTTATAATTAACATAAACAACACATTTTAAAATCCTTTACGACTTGCACGGCAGCGCAGGATTATTAAGAACAGGCGGGAAAACCTATCCGTGGCCTGAATGGAAGACAAGGAAATCTACCAGGAGTTCATAATTGAGCTTTACAAGAACCCGCTGAACTACGGCAGGCTGGCCAGTGCGGACTACCACGCGCAGCTTGACAACCCTACGTGCGGGGACTGCATAGAACTCTTCATAAGGGTGAGGGGTGGCGCCATAGCCGACGTCAAATTCATCGGCCATGGATGCGCCATAAGCCAGGCCAGCGCATCGCTTTTCACAGGCTACCTGAAGGGGAAAAAGCTCGCCTCGCTCGGCAAAATCACCGGGGCTGACGTCCTGAAGCTGCTTAAGATTGACCTCAGCAAGAACCCGGGCAGGATGCGGTGCGCACTCCTCCCGCTGGAAGCCATGAAGAAGGCGCTTGGAGGGAAACAGGCAGTAAAGTAGGCATGAAAACCCATCATCTACCATAACCTTTATAAACTGTTTCTGACAGGGTATATAGCATGAGGAACCTCGCGCAGAAGCCCCTGAAAGCCGGCGCAGACCCGGTTGCAGACGCGTTCTACTCGCGGGTAATGGCCAGATACCGGCGTGAGTGCCTGGTTGAGCCGACTTTCGCTGATATGAAGGCAGTTCCTGCAGCGGTGAAGTTCATCTCCGACTTCAAGTCGCCACTTGGTTTCAGGGAAGACAGAAAGACGAATCAAGGCCACGCTTCGGAGAAGGCAGTATTCATACTTGACGAGAACCGCAAGGAGCTTGGCGTAATCAGGTGGATAGGCGGCCAGGGCGACCCGTTCTTCTACCACTTCCTGGGCAAGCCGGAGGGCGTGGAAAGCATTCTCAAGTCCATTGAAGACGCGGCCAGGGCGGCCCCGGTCATGGATGCACCAGCTCCTCCGGTCGTGGCACCACAAAGCAAGCCCGAGTACAGGATACGCATAACGAAAGCCCGGAACGGAAGCGTGTTCATGATAAGGAAGGACGGCAGTTCGCTGGAGGACCTCATTAACCTGCTCGTAGATGCCGTTCCAGGGCTGGATCTTTGGGCCGCACGGAGCCGTTTCTTAGCGCTGAAAAACATATCACAAGCCTCGGATTTCATGGCCGGGTTCAAGAGCACCCACCTCAATTTAGAGCTTGCCGTCAAGGTGCAAAACAGCCAGTTGAAAGAAGCCGCGATATACGTGATAGACGAATCCAACCACACTATCGCTGCTATGAGATACGTGGAGAAAGAAGGCCCCATGTTCTTCCAAAACTTCTTTGACGACAAATCGCAATCCGTAGACGCGGTCCTCGGTTCGTTGAAGCAGGCACCCGCGCCCGGGCGGTCCGAACCAGCTCTGTTCTGGATGAACCTGTAGCCGCACCGTCATCCTTTTATCCCTTTTCTGCCTGTCCTTAGCATGGCCAGCGTTGAATGGTACGGTAAATTCGTGGATTACGGGTACAAGCCGGCAAAGGACGACCTCGTCTGCCTGTTCTATTTTGAGCCTGAAACCGGCATGAGCGCCAGGGAGGCCATAGGCCGCGTCGCGTCCGAGAGCTCCACAGGCACCTGGACGACGCTGTTCAAGATGCCGCCGCGCATGCAGAAGTTGCAGGCGACCGCTTTCCACGTAGATGGCAATTACGTGAAGGTTGCGTATCCGCTGGCGCTCTGGGAAGAGGGCAACGCGCCCCAGCTCCTGAGCGGCATAGCAGGCAACATATTCGGCATGAAGGCGCTGAAGAACCTCAGGCTCATCGACGTTACGCTTCCACAGGCGTACATGAAGCATTTCAAGGGCCCGCACTTCGGCATGGAGGGCATAAGGAAGATGATCCGGGTATACAAGCGGCCGCTCACAGGTGCTGTGCCAAAGCCGAAAATCGGCTTCAGCGCGAAAGAGCACGCGGACATAGGGTTTGAGACCTGGATGGGCGGCTTTGACTTCGTCAAGGACGACGAGAACCTTACTTCCACGTCGTTCAACCGGTTTGACGAGCGCGTGCGGCTCATGACCCGGCTGCGCGACAAGGCAGAGAGGCTCACCGGCGACAGGAAATCAGCGTTCCTCAACATCACCGCGGATACCGAGACCATGAAGAAAAGGGCGAAAATGCTCGCTGACTGCGGATGGAACTATGCCATGATAGACGTGGTGGTCGCCGGCACTGCTTCGGTCATGACCCTGCGGGACTACTGCTCGGACCTGGGGCTCGCCATACATGCGCACCGCGCGATGCACGCGATGTTTGACCGCAACCCCAGGCACGGCATGACAATGCAATTCCTGGCAAAGCTGATGCGGCTCATAGGCGTTTCACAGATACACTCGGGCACCGCGGTCGGCAAGCTGGCCGGCAGCAAGCGCGAGGTTACCGCGGTTGCGGACGTGCTGCGCGAGAAGAAGACGCACGCGCTGAAGCACGTCCTTCTGGACCAGGACTGGGGCAGCATCAAGACGGCGTTCCCGGTCTCTTCCGGCGGCCTCCACCCGGGCCTCGTCCCCGACGTCATGCACATATACGGCAACGACCTCGTGCTTCTCGTGAGCGGGGGCATCCACGGCCACCCGAAAGGGACCAGGGCAGGCGCAAAGGCAGCCATGCAGGCCGTTGAGGCGACGATGGATGGCGAAACGCTCGCGGAGAAGGCGAAAACCGCGCCTGAGCTGCGCGAAGCCCTGGAAAAATGGGGGTATCTCAAGCCGAAGTGAAATCATGCCCAAACAAGCCGAAGTGCTCTGCTGCCCGTGCTGCCGCAAGCCTGTGGACGCCAAGGATTACATGAACCCGGCACTGCTCGGTATCTTTGAATCAGTCATGCCCACCATAGACTGCACGTGCGGCTATCACGGGCTTCCGATAAAGATGACGCTGGAAGAATACCGGAGATGGACGAAAGGGTGAGCGCCCGGATGGTAGGTCTCCCGCGAGGCGCGCAACCTGACGGGCACTGGAAACTAAATTCCTTAAGGAATATTTCTTTCAATAAAGATTATAAAGGAAATCAGGCGAAGAAGCAGAGAGGCAACCCGGCCTGATGCGGCTGGAGGCAGGTGAATTTTATGACGAAGAACTATCTTTTCTCATCCGAATCCGTGACCGAGGGCCACCCGGACAAGCTGTGCGACCAGGTCTCGGACGCCATACTTGACGAATTGCTGAAGCAGGACCCGCACTCGCGCGTTGCGGTTGAAACAGCCGCCACCTCCGGCCTCGTCGCGGTCATGGGCGAGATTACGACCAGGGGCTATTGTGAGTTCCAGAAGACGATCCGCGAGGTCATCAGGGACATTGGCTATACCAGGCCGGATTACCTTTTTGACTACCGCACGTGCGGCGTTTTCGCCTCAATCCACGAGCAGTCCCCTGACATCGCCCAGGGGGTGGACGTTTCAACAGAGCGGGAACAGGGCGCAGGGGACCAGGGCATCATGTTCGGCTACGCCACGACGGAGACGCCGCAACTCATGCCGCTGCCCATAATGCTGGCGCACCAGCTCGCGCGCAGGCTCGCAGCGGTGAGGAAGGACGGCACGCTGCCCTATCTCCGCCCGGACGGCAAGACGCAGGTGACAATAGAGTATAATCAGGCGCACCAGCCCCAGCGCGTGCATACTGTAGTCGTCGCAGCGCAGCATGACGACGACGTGTCCCTGGACAGGATAAGGAAGGACATCCTTGACCTGGTGATAAAGCCGGTCTGCGGCACGCGCTTTGACGCGAACACCATCGTCCACGTGAACGGAACCGGCAAGTTCGTGCTCGGCGGCCCTGCTGCTGATACAGGGGTTACAGGAAGGAAGATAATCGTTGATACCTACGGCGGCCGCGGACACCACGGGGGCGGATGCTTCTCGGGCAAGGACCCCTCCAAGGTGGACCGGTCAGGCGCGTACATGGCCCGCTACGTGGCGAAAAACGTCGTCGCGGCAGGGCTCGCGGGCGAGTGCGAAGTGCAAATTTCATACGTCATCGGCGTGGCTAAGCCGCTCTCCATCTTCGTGGACACGCGCGGCACGGAAAAGATCCCGGTGGAGAAGATAGAGGAGCTGATAGAGGGCAACTTCTCGTTCAAGCCAGCGGACATGATAAAGAAGCTCAACCTGCTCAGGCCGATATACCGCATGGGGGCCGCCTACGGCCATTTCGGCAGGGACGAGCCGGAATTCACCTGGGAGAAGACCGACATGGCCAGGAAGCTGAGGGCTGAGGCAGGGCTTTGAGGCGAAGCTGATATATATATACCTTTTCTATCATAATCCCTGACTATGCGCAGCTTCCGAAACGTGTGTATCTACACAGCCATAGCCGCCAGCGTAGCGGTTGCGGCTCCTGCTTCGGCAAGGCTGCCCAGCACGTACAAGGACATTGGTGATAAGATGGTAATGAAAACGATGGAACACCCCAGTGTAGCGAATGCACCGAAAGTTGAACCGATGCCAGATGTGTTGAAAAACCTCCTCATCCCTAACTTACCCGGCCGCCTGATGAAGAAGGCCGCCATTGATGATAGCACGTATGTGACTGGAAACATCTCCCCGGGCGAGGTTATTTTCTTGCCGCTGATGGCGTCAACTTATCTCGGATTTGGCATTTCTACCGGATCGACCCCTTATCTCATGTTCAAGAACGACGGCGCAGCAGAAGCTCCCGCTATATTCTCATTTAGTTGACCTAGGCCCGGGAAACCCATCCTGAGAAGAGCATAAGAAGACGGC
>CAZBAM010000010.1:0-42176 GCA_964490215.1 Microcaldota archaeon
CCTCTTTCTTTTAAGTCGTAGGGGAAGCCCACGGCTTCAGCCGTGGGTTATTCACGGTGATCATATGCGACTATTTAGACGGAACGGACATCGCTAGCCTACTTCAACATGCAACCAAAAATCAAATGTTAAAACTGCGCCAAGGACTAAAAAATTGCGTAAGTGCTTTGTTAAAAATAGGCGTGAATGCGTTTGTTCGGGACTTGAGTGATTTCCTCGTCGTCAATAATAAGAAAGCTGATGGATTCCGAATTGTTCTTACGGACTTTAATGCAATTTTAGATTGTTCGAATTCAAATAGATATAGCAGGGAAAATATTATGAGCGTCGTGGATCCGATAATAGATGAATTGGTTAGTTCTAACTACAAACCGTTTGTTTCGCACAGGCCAACCATGCTCGACCTCAGGTTCTAATCGATAGACTCTGGTTCGACCCTAGTCGTTAATGAAAATGCCAGGGTCACGATTCCCAAGAATAAAAAGGCGTAATACAAAGAGAAGTCAGCAAGCAGCCCCAAAATAGGGTAAAGCACCATGATGAGTATTTTTTCTAACATTGAAACGCCTGAAAGGACAGTTGCCCGATTCTTACTTTCAATATAGCTATTCATAAGATCCGCTAAAACCGGCGCTCTCAGCAGCTTTAATCCGGTTATCATGAATATCGCGATCAGAGCAAAGGAAAAATCCCTTAAAAAGAACAATCCTGTAAAAAGCAGGCCCGGCAATAAAGCCGAATAAAGCAGGAGGTGTTTTATTCCAACTGATTTTTCAATCCGATTTAGGCTGAGCAGCAGTAGCAAGCCAAAAAGGTTGAAGCCGGCCCCAATAAATCCGTTATATTTAACATCGATACCGGCGACTCCAGCCAACGACTGATAAAACCAGAACATAAAAAACGTTGTTGCCGAAATAAATGCAAAATTTAACGCGAAAATTCTTAGTTTTTTATGCTTGAAGATATACTTAAACCCCTCAATGCCCTCTTTGATGGAATTCTCCACTTTCTCTTTTCGGGTGGGTTCGTTAAGGGTAAAAGCAAGGAAAAAGGTCAACAGAAGAAAGCCTCCCGCTAGAATAAAGGTTAAAGGAAGTGTCTGGGGATACGGTAAGAGGTTTGAACCGGCAATCAAAGAGCCCACTGGAAATGCCAATAAAATGCCCACCGTTCCTGCAGCGTCATATCTTGAAAAAACCAGTTTAGCTTCTTTATTTTTACCTGTCATTATCAAAGAATCGTAAATCATCGCTTTATCTGCTCCAGACAACAACGTAGCTCCAAAAGCTCCTACAAATTCTGCAAAAAAGAAGGCCCAGAAATTGTTAACGAATCCGAATATCAGGATAGCCACTGCCGAACACAGGCCGCTTAAAGCAATCGACCATCTTCTGCCATACTTGTCAGCAAAAACTCCAGTTGGCACTTCCAAAACAAGAATCCAGAACGTGAAGGCTGCCTGAAGGATAAAGAGTTTAGTATAATCTATTTTAGCCCAGTCTAAAAAGAAAGGGATTGTGATCGCGCCATAGAATTGCAGATTTCTTAGGAAATTCAGCAGATACATTTTCCAAACGTTCGATTCCATAGCAAAACCTAAAGGAGTGCGCTATAAATTCTGTCGAACCCCTTGATTTTTAGCTCGTTCGATTACCTGTTCGCGGCTCAATCCAGTCCCCCTCATCTATCCTATCAGCGCCCTCATCGCTCCGAGCAATTGCGGCCTTCCGGCGACGATTTTAGCCACCACCTTGGGGAACCTGCTGTCTACTACCTCCTTGAGGTCCGCATCGTTCAGCGCGTTGAATATGTGGTTGATGTCGTCGTCGCTGAGGTTCTCCATCACCTTGCGCAGCACCAGCTTCTTCTCCAGGCCCTTGCCCAGCCCCTCCCTCCAGGGCTTCTCGTAATCCCCGTAGAGCGTGTCGCGCGAGAAGTCCTTCTTTGCGAACGCCTTCACCGCAGCGCCTGCGGCGAGCACGCCGGTCTCCATGGCGATTGCCATGCCGCCTCCGTGGACAGGGTCCACCTGCTTGGCCGCGGTCCCTATCACCATGAAATTGTCCTTTACGAAGCTGTCAATGGGCGCTCCGACCGATATCACGCCGCCGAATTCCAGCAGGGTGCTCGCCTCCTTCAGCCGCTCGTTGCCGCGCACGTAGTCGTCAAGCAGCGCCTTGGGGTCCGCGCCCATTATGCCGTTCTTATCCCCGTTGGTGACGTTGCCGCCTATGCCTATGCCCACGTTCGCCTTCCTGTCAGCTTTCGGGAATACCCACACGTAGCCCCGCGGCGCTATCCTGCTGCCGAAATACAGCTCAATCATGTTCTCGTGGTCGTAGGGCTTCATCTCGTACTGGTAGCAGGTGTCAACGTCGTAAAGCTGGTGCACGGTCCTGAATCCCATCTGCCTCGCCATCATGGACTCCATTCCCTCTGCGGAAACGATGAGCGGGGCGCGCAATTCGTAAGGCTCGCTGCCTCCATGCGTCACCCTCAGCCCGCAGGGCTTTCCCTTCGCGTCCCTGAGCACTTCCACTGCGCGCGTGTAGGTGTGCACCGTCGCGCCTTTCGCGACAGCCAGCTCTGCCAGCCACTTGTCAAAGCATTTCCTCTCAAGCACCCAGCCCCGCGTGTCCCTGTTCTTCCAGGTTATCGCCTTGCCGTTCGGCGCCACCACCTTCGCGCCCACCACCTCGGTGGAATAGCACGAACGGGGCAGTTCCAGCCCCTCCTTTATTATCTCGCCCTTGCCCAGCCCTTCGCCGCAGCGCACAGGCACGCCTATCTCCTTCCTCTTGTCTATGACGAGCACGTCCAGGCCTGCCCCTGCGGCAACCCTGGCGAAGGTGGAGCCTGCAGGCCCGCCCCCTATGACTATGACGTCGTGGTCGTATTCCATGCTATCCCTTCGCCTCAGGCGGCAGGTCCTTCGGCTCCTTCACGCCCTTGTACATCCTTATGACGTTCGCAGGGCACACCCTCACGCATATGCCGCAGTCTATGCACTTCTCAGGGAAATGCTTCATCCTGGTCCCGATGACCTCTATGGCGTTCACCGGGCACACAGAAGAGCACCCGACGCACAGTATGCATCCGTCGTGTTTTATCGTTATCATTGCCTCTCCCCTGGTTGCGGCGCTGTCGCCGCCTGTGCCTGCTCTCCCAGGCATTGGCCTTAGTTCGGATCTAACATTTTTTTATCTATCGGTCCGGGCCTTGCTTCCGGCCGGTTTTTCCTGCTGCTGGAAATCCCGTTGGGTCCCCTTGTGGAGCGTGATAGCTTTCACAGGGCAGGCATTGACGCACATGGCGCAGTCAATGCATTTTTCCGGATAATGCTCAATGCGAAGTGGCGTGGTCGCCAGCGCCTTCACCGGGCAGACCATGGCGCAGGTCGCGCACATTATGCAGTTCCCCTCTTTTATGGTAATCATGCCAACCAGCTTCTGAAATTGTGTTTTATCCCGAAAAAACTATTAAACCGTTCTATCCTAAATGCACGCATGAAAAAGATCCTGGGCGCAGGGCTGAGCGGCCTCGCTGCGGCCATCAACCTCAGGAAAGGCGGGGAGGACGTCCTCGTCCTGGAGCGCAACGCGGCCGTGGGCATGCAGATACACCCCAACTACCAGGGGCTGCGGATTCTCACGCCAGACCGCGTTGATGAATGGTTCGCGGCCATGAACCTCAAGCCCCGCAGGCCGACGATACGGTATTTCTCAAAACTCATGCTCATGACGCCCCGCACCGGGATAAGGAACATAAGGTCAACGCTGCCGGTGCCGTTCATCCTGCGCGGCGGCAGGGGCTCGCTGGAATGGGCGCTGTACCAGGAAGCGCTTGAGCTCGGGGTCAGGTTTGAATTCAACACGAGGCAGCGAAGCGCGGACATAATCTCGGTCGGACACCAGCAGGTTGATGCGGTGGCATATGGCGAGGTTTTTGAAGCCCAGGATTTCCCCGAAGACAGGTATTTCTACATGCACGACGACCGCTATTCACCTATTGGATGGTATGCGTACGCCATCCCGATGGGCGACGGGAAAATTGAAGTCGTGAACTGCGTTTCCCAGCCCCACGTGTCCCGCTGCAGGGAGCTTTTCAGCAGGCTCCTGAAAGAGAACCCGTTGCTGAGGCGATACACAGAGGGGAAAAAGCCCCTGAGCGCATTCGGAGGCTTCGGCGGCGTGGACTACCCGGAAACAGCCAAGCGCGGCGGTTCGCTGCTCGTGGGCGAGGCGGCCGGCTTCCAGGACGTGTCACGCGGTTTCGGGATGGCCTACGCGCTGAAATCCGGGCATCTCGCCGCCCGGTCGCTGCTGGAAGGGCTTGATTACGACATGCTATGGAAAAAAGAGTTCGCTTCAGAGCTGCGGCTTGATTTCTCAACCCGGTTCGCCCTGTCGGTTTTCGGCGACCGCCTCGTGGAATGGTATTTCCGCAACGCAAAGGACAACGGCGAGGTTGACTTCTCACAGGTGCCAGCGAACGGGGCGTTATACGATGCGGCCGAGGCCTTCGCGTTCCATGCAGAGCTGCTGAAAAAGAGGGTCCTTGGCCACTGGTGACGCACGCCCTGGATCAAAGCAGGGCGCCGAGAATCCTGAGCAGGGACGGCCTTCCGGCGACCACCTTGGCGACCGGGCCTGCGAACCTGCCGTTGACCGCGTCGGCGACGTCCTCCGGCGTGACCGAGCCGATTATGTGGTTGAGGTCGTCGTCATCCAGCTTCTCAAGCGCTTTCTGGAGCCTGAGCCTGTCCGCGCACATCTTCCCGTCGCCTGCCCTCCAGGCCTTCTCGTATTCGCATAGCACGCGCTCCGAGAAATCCTTTTTCCCGTGGGCAGTTATCGCGGTCCGGGCGGCCAGGATCCCGGCGTTCATCGCCAGGTGGATTCCCCCGCCGTGGATGGGGTCCACCTGCTTGGCCGCGGTCCCTATCACCATGAAATTGTCCTTTACGAAGCTGTCAATGGGCGCTCCGACCGATATCACGCCGCCGAACTCGGTCAATATGCTCGCCTTCCTGTAGGCCTCACGCTTCCCTATGAAGGCGTCCAGCACCTTCTTCGGGTCCGCCCCCATTATCCCACCGGCCTTCTCCCAGCCGGCGATATGGCCGCCGATGCCGATGCCCACGTTCGCCTTCCTGCCTGCCTTCGGGAATACCCACACGTAGCCCCGCGGAGCGACCTCCTTTCCGAAATATATCTCTATGAGGTTCCCGTGGTCTATGGGGTTCATCTCGTATTCGTAGCACGTGCCGACCTCGTTGAGCCTGTGGACCGTCCTGAAGCCTGCTTCCCTGGCCATCATGGACTCCATGCCCTCTGCTGAAACGATGAGCGGGGCGCGCAATTCGTACGCTTCCCTGGCGCCGTGCGAAAGCCTGACGCCGGTGATTTTCCCGTTCTCACGGACGAGCCCGCACGCCCGCGTGTAGGTCTGCACCCTTGCACCCTTGTCAACCGCGAGCTCGCAGAGCCATTTGTCAAATACCTTCCTCTCCAGTATCCATCCGCCCGCGCCCTTCCCCCTCCATTCTATCCTGCTGCCATCCGGAGCGACGATTCTTGCGCCCTCAACCCTGCACGAATAGCACGCAGGGGGGAGTTCAAGGCCGCCTTTTTCCCCGACGATGTCGCTCACGCCGAGCGCCTCGCCGCAGCGCACAGGCACGCCTATCTCCTTCCTCTTGTCTATGACGAGCACGTCCAGGCCTGCCCCTGCGGCAACCCTGGCGAAGGTGGAGCCTGCAGGCCCGCCCCCTATGACTATGACGTCGTGGTCGTATTCCATGTCATCCCTTCGCCTCAGGCGGCAGGTCCTTAGGCTCCTTCACGCCCTTGTACATCCTTATGACGTTCGCAGGGCACGCCCTCACGCATATGCCGCAGTCAATGCACTTCTCAGGGAAATGCTTCATCCTGGTCCCGATGACCTCTATGGCATTGACCGGGCACACAGAAGAGCACCCAACGCACAGTATGCATCCGTCGTGTTTTATCGTTATCATTGCCTCTACCTTCGTTCCCGCCGCTTCCGCCACTCAGCGTTTTTACTTGAGCGCGTCCGCGAGCGCTTCGCCGAAAGCTCCCGCGCTCGCCGGCGAATCAGCTGTTATCACGTTCCCGTCCCTCACCACCGGCTTTGCCAAGTATGTGGCGCCGCAGTTCCTGAGCGCCTGTATGGCCTGCCTGTCCGGGAATACCGTGGCGTTCTTCCCGCCCAGCACGCCTGCCCTGGCGAGCGACAGCGGCCCCAGGCATATGGCAGCCACCACCTTTCCCTTCCCGTTCGCCTTCGCGAGCAGGCCGACGACGTCCTTCCTTTCTGCAAGCGCTGCAGAGCCAGGCCCGCCCACCACGGCTATGCAGTCAAAAAACTCAGCATTAGCCTCGTAGATTGCCATGTCCGGCTGGACCTCGGCCCCCTTCGTGCCTGTGGCCCTGGACCTGGTGAGGCTGGCGATTTTCACGGTATGGCCCGCCCTTTCCAGGATTTCCCGTGGCACCAGCAACTCCTCGTCGCGGAAGCCTGCCTGGGCGACAATCATGAGCACCTTTGCCATGCCCTGCCTTTCGTATTAAGGCTTTTTTTAGCTATCGGCCGGTTCTTGCCGTTCTTATTGCAGAGCGCGGAAATACCCGAGTGTGCCGCCTGCCTGGTGTTCGGGAGTCAAAAAACGTGGCAGCCTATTTTTAATCGTTATTAATACAATGTCATCCGTCGGGCTGCACATCACACCCAGCCATGAAAAACGCGGGAGTAAGCCAGGGCAGAGCCAGGTCAGGACCATGGGCGGAGTCAGGGAACTGAGACGGGAAAGGCAGGGGGCCCCAGGCAAATCCATGCGCAGGCTCAGGGGGTTTTTCATGCTGGGGGCAGCGGTTTTCACGTCGGCGACGACGCCTATGCCCATGGGAACCAATATAAACGGTTTCAGGCATAATAACGTTATGGCGGAACCCGCTTTGAAACAGTTTCCGGCACAGTTATCCGTCGAGCAGCAGGCAGCGGCTGCAGTGTCCGCGCTGAAGGACTTCATATACACCGGAAGCCAGCAGAAGAAGGGCGAGTTCGTGGCGGCATACCGGGACCTTACCAGGGCCAACGCGCCGCTGGATGCGGCCAACGCCCTTGCCGCGGAGTTCCGCGTCCGGATAGCCGGCGACCCGCAGCTCGGGCCGATTATGGAGGCCTACAGAAACGCCAACGGCGGCAAATTCTACGCACCGGAATTCATAGCGTTCATGGAGAGCGTGCGCGATGCCGCGCTGTCCGGAAACCAGGAGAAGCTGGCGATGCTGAGGGACACCACTTTCAACTCCCAGGAGTTCGTGAACAAGGTGGTGGAGCCGCTGCTGAAGAGTTGCGCGGCCGAAGCAAGCGCCCCGAAGCTGGACATGATGAAGGAAGCGGCAACAGAGGCCGCGGGCATGTTCATCGGCCTGCTTGATAGCGCCCGCTGGGAGGAAGGGCGGAGGCCAAGCGTAGGGGAGATGATTGAAAAGCGCAACCTGATGAAGCAGGCTGCCGCGTCCATGCTGGAGCAGATGGCAGCCCATCGGTCGGTCAGCGGCGCGTTTGAGCCTGGTTTCGCTGATTCGTTCAGGAAGGTCCTGGTTGAGGAATGCCCACAGTGCATCAACCTGCTGGACGCCTACGCCCTGGACAACGGCAGGGGGAAGCTGGATTACAAGGATTACGCGGCCCTCTGCGAGCAGCTCCCGAAGCTTTTCAACGCGCTGCTCACGCCGGGCTATAACATTGACGCACTTTCCTCAACCTACGGCCGCGGCCTTGCGGCTGCGGCGCGCTCGTTCATAATACAGATGTCAGTGCCGGTGCTGGCCGGGATAACCGTCGAGTCGCTTTCCACGCGTGTCCGCGGGGTGGAGCAGTTCGTCGCGGCCAACGGCCTTACTGGGCTGGACGGCGTCATCGGCGGCTGGAAGCAGAAGCTGAACGCGTCGCCGGACCGCGAAGCGCTCCTGGCGCTCAATGCAGAGATGCCATCAATGGATATGCTGGAGGACGTGATGGTGATGATGGCCCGGAGCAACCG
Organism: Microcaldota archaeon; assembly: GCA_964490215.1. GTDB lineage: Archaea > Micrarchaeota > Micrarchaeia > Anstonellales > Bilamarchaeaceae > Bilamarchaeum. The sequence continues at coordinate 8,072 of CAZBAM010000010.1, forward strand.
CTCCATAAAGGCCGTCGTCCAGGGCGACGTTGATTTCTACAGGACCATAGGACCCAGGGTGTGGCTGCCTCGCCTGCAGACAACTGTCACCTCCGTGCGGGACGGGCTGAACGACCAGGTCACCGGCAAATTTGCAGCTGCCATGCTGGCGAAGGAGAACATTGACCTCCAGAAAGTGGAGAACCTCATCACCGCGGCAAACAACGCCAACCAGAACGTGCGCCTTGCCATAAGCACGCTTGACGAACTTCTCAGGACCACGCCGCAGCAGCAGCCGAGGCTGGATGCAATCGGCCAGGTTTTCGGGAAGGACGGCATAGTGAACAAGAGCATCGACATGCTCTCAGACCGCATCGCAGCGTTCTACGCGAAGCCGGACAGGGAGGCGCTCAGGGCCGCGGTGGCTGAGCGGCTCATGATACAGTTCGCCGTGCCGGTGGTCGGCAAGGACCTTGTGTCCGTTCTCCGTGCAAGATACGACGACATGGCAAAGGACCAGAAGTTCCTCTCGTTCAGGAGCAACTTCACTGCCGAGATAGACCGGCACATCGCATCACTCGCAACCTCGCCGCAGGACCTTTCCGGGGACAGGTTGCTCAGCGATTCCAGGCGGGAGCGGGCGATGAAGGCACGCGAGTATTTCGCGTCCATGCCAATGGAATACGCTTATGGCCTCTATCTCGCGCTCCAGGATTCCTACGGCACCCATGCGGTGCTGAGCAGCGAGGCCCAGGCATTCTACGACCAGAACTTCGGCCTTGAAGGCGAGCTCAGGCAGCTCACCGCAACCGACGCCGCAAGACAGAAGCTCTACCAGCTGGTTACCAGCACCAGCGCTGCGGGCAAGCAGACGCTTGCCAACGCAGGCATAACAGTGGATGCAAACAACAACGTCACGCTCGGCCCGGACTCGCGCGCCTGGCTGCAGACCTACGTCCAGCAGAATGCAGGCGCGCGTAATTGGAACCGGGCCGTGGCAGGCAACGTGACCGAGATGTCAAAGGTGTGCGCGCTTGCGGCCGGTTTCGCAGAGCTCCCGGCACCGTATGCGGGCAATGCCATGCTTTCCATAGGCAGGAAGCTAATCAGGAACTACGACGACGCCTCCATCGCGCTCGTGGCGTCCACAATTTCAGGCTCAAGCCAGATGTTCATCCAGGGCGACTACCAGCACCTGCTCTTCGCCTATTACCGCTCCCTGCCAGGCAAGCTGGACCGCCTCTTCCCGGACATAACAGCCATGCAGCAGGAAAGGAGGGAGCAGGCCTACGACGTCAGGATAAGGACGCCGCCTGAAGACCGGGATTTCCTGGACATATTCATACCTGCCCTCATACTGAGGATACGGGTGCCCAAGCGCGTCTATGAGGAATGGCGCAGCATGGGCCTCGCCCAGGTTGCCGCCGCCCCGTCCATAGTCAATTCGGCCTCATGGCCCCCTGACCTCGTCAGGGTGATGTCGGAATTCATAGACGAGCCCATGCTGGATGGCAAAATCACCCTCCCGACGCCGTTCATCCGGCTGCCGATCCTGCTCCAGAACATAAAGACGCTCATGCCGGACGTCTTCCCGCCGCTGGGCGAATACATTGCCGCAGCGGTATCAGCCGATGCTACGTATTCCAGGCAGTATACTGTGACGAAGGCAGAAGGCAAGACCTCGGACGCCTCAACTACCACTATCAACGCTGCCCAGGATTTTGTCAGGGAAGGCGCGGTAACCACCGGACGGGAAACGTACTCAGTCAGCGAGAGAATAGGTGCAAAGACCTACCGGAAGGGCACCCTTGAGTTCCAGAACGTCCGTGTCGCGAAGAACTACAACATAAACACTGCCACGTTTGATTTTGAGAAGACCGGCACCAGGCTCCAGACGATAGGCAGCGCGTTCTCGGCCATCGCACCACGTGGCGCAGAGACCGCGATGCTGTTCAGGCGCGACGAGGCGGACGACGGCACCGTGAATTTCGCAGCCAACGTGTTCCAGCGCGGCCCGAACGGCAGTTTCATGCTCGTGGACGCAGCCACACTCACCGCTGAGGAAGCCACGTCGCTCTACGAACAGGCGTTCAAGAAGCCGCTTGAGCGGCTCTACGGCTCGGCCAGGCTCCAGCCAAAGGGCGGCGGGCTGGCACAGCTTGACGGCGCAGTGCTGTTCTCAGGCCCATTTACCAGCGAATACACGTCCTGGGAGGATTTCCAGGGCCTAGGCATCGCAGGCCAGGGCATAGAATATGGCGGCTACTTTGATTATCAGAAGACCAACCTGGGCAAGGCAGCTGGCGCCGTCGGCAGGTTCATGCCTGATAAGCAGGCGCTCTGGCTCGGAAGGCTTACCGGCGAGAACCTCAGGACCGAGGCAGACGGCACGCAGAAGCTCTATGGCGAGATAGCCTACCTCAAGGCTGACGAGACCGAGTTCAAGGGCTTCGTTGGGGCCGCGAAGAACCTGAAGGCCGACGACTTCCAGGGCGCCGTGCTGCTGAACCACGTGTTCAACCGCGATGTGCTCGGCATGCGCTACGGCGGAATAGGATTCGGGTGGCTCACCAAGGAGAGCGCAGGCGGTACCGAAACCCTGGGCGGGGGGAGGATATACGGAGTAAGCAGCGACATGCTGAACGGGCTCGTTGTATCAGCGCTATATAGGACTTTGACCACCCAGACCGCCTCCCAGGTGGTGCTGAGCACTGCGGCCCAGGCATTCTACGACCAGAACTTCGGCCTTGACGGCGAGCTCAGGCAGCTCGCCGCAACCGACGCAGCAAGGCAGAAGCTCTACCAGCTGGTCACCAGCACCAGCGCTGCGGACAAGCAGACGCTGGCCAACGCAGGCATAACCGTGGATGCGAACAACAACGTCACGCTCGGCCCGGACTCGCGCACCTGGCTGCAGACCTACGTCCAGCAGAATGCAGGCGCGCAGGCCATTTCAAGTGACGTGATGCAGAACGTCATATCAGCCGGCGTGCGCAAGATGCTCACAAGGGAGCTTCTCCTGGAGACCGGCGCAGGCTGGGACGTGCTCAACCAGGAAGGCACCGGCGTGCTGAATTTTGACTGGATGCCGGCAAGCTACGGAGTCAGCGACCTCGGCCTGCGCGCGTATGTCATAAGCCGGGACAAGAAAGTGACGCCAATCCTGGGCGGCTTCGGGGAAATCACCCCCCTGATAGGAATCAGGACCAGCACCGAGGCATACTACCCGGGCATCGGCGAGCTCAGGCTCAGGACGCCCTGGGTGGATTTCGCGGTCGGCGTGGGCAGGCTCAGCGGCATTGCGGAAGGCGCGCACGCCGGCTTCAGGATACCCCTGGGGCAGCGCTGGACCCTGAACGCTGCCACGAGCTTCAGCGCAGACAGCTACCTTGCCGAGGCAAGGCGGCTTCAGCAGCAGGAGGGCATAACCGGAGTCATATTCACCATGCCGTATTCGTCCAGGCCCGGCTTCAGGCTTGCGAACGTGTTCGGCTCTGTGGCGTTCATCCACCAGAACGAGCAGCTCCTCGCGAAGGAGAACGCGGAGGCACGGGAACTGGACATTACCGGCGGGCTCAACTGGCTGACCGCAAGGAGCACGCTTACAGTAAAATTAGGCACGCAATACTGGGAGGCTGCACACCTGAACGCCTTTAGCACGCGTGCCGACGTAGTCGCCGGCCTGACATACACTGTCAAGACCTGGAAGCCGGGCAGGATGCTGCTTTTCATAAACCCGGCCCTGGTAGCCGACCTCGCAATCGGCCGCGTGAGCGATGAGGATGTGACCGCCGGCAGCAATACCACCACCACTGACGTGCGCGTGAACATCCGGGGCACGAGCGAATTCTGAGCGTGCCAAAAGAGGGCGTCCGCAAGCCAAAAATAAGAATGGCAGGACTAGCCCGGCAAGGCGCATGAGCTTTTCTGCCGAGTCACTTCTGCGGCCCTATCTCAATCTTCGGCGCGAGAAGCGGCGGCACTATGTTTATGGCCTTTGCGACCAGCACGCCGTTGGTCTCCGCATTGAACGTGATGACGTTGATCAGCGGCTCTGCGAGCGACTTTGGCAGCGTCTTGTCCTTTTTCCAGTCCTTTTCCATCTCCTGCAGCTCTGCAGCGCTGCCGGTTATGAGCGTGTAGCCGTCAAACTTCAGCGACGCGATGCCTGGCCTGTAGTCCACTGCGTAGGAGAAGTCTATGCGCAGCTCGCCGCTGCCGAGCTTCATCCCCTTTATGTCAAGGTTGACAGCCACGGAACTGAAATTGTCGTCGCGGGTGCTTTCGGCCTCCACCCTGTAGAACCGTATGCTTTTCCATTCCATATGGACACCGTGGCTACATCACACCGTTAGGATTTATAAGTATAAAGACTGCCCCGGTGCAACCAATATAAACGGTTTCAGGCATAATAACGTTATGGCGGAACCCGCTTTGAAACAGTTTCCGGCACAGTTATCCGTCGAGCAGCAGGCAGCGGCTGCAGTGTCCGCGCTGAAGGACTTCATATACACCGGAAGCCAGCAGAAGAAGGGCGAGTTCGTGGCGGCATACCGGGACCTTACCAGGGCCAACGCGCCGCTGGATGCGGCCAACGCCCTTGCCGCGGAGTTCCGCGTCCGGATAGCCGGCGACCCGCAGCTCGGGCCGATTATGGAGGCCTACAGAAACGCCAACGGCGGCAAATTCTACGCACCGGAATTCATAGCGTTCATGGAGAGCGTGCGCGATGCCGCGCTGTCCGGAAACCAGGAGAAGCTGGCGATGCTGAGGGACACCACTTTCAACTCCCAGGAGTTCGTGAACAAGGTGGTGGAGCCGCTGCTGAAGAGTTGCGCGGCAGGCGCAAGCCCACAGAAGCTGGTGCCTGGAACGGGGGCGAAGGAGGAAGGGCTGGCCAGCGTACCAGTCAGGGTCAGCATGGTGCCTGAGCTGGAAGACGAGGACCTGGAAAAGTTCGCGAAGATTTTCAAGCTTCAGTTCCCCGAAGGCGCGGGAAGGGAGGAGAAGGCAAGGATGCTTGCCGCAGCCATGGCAAAGGAGTTCAGCGTCGGCGAGAGCCACGGCCCGGACGTGCTCAGGGCGGTTGCAGACGCCCACATGAGGATAAAGAAGAAGGAGGGGCAGGCATTCCTGGACTGGCTCGCAGCCACGGACGCCAGGCAGCGGGAAACCCTGGGATGGGGAGTGCAATCCGCCCTGGCCAGCCCTGAAAGGATGGTGGACAAGCCGGTGCTTGACGCATTCGCCAGCCGGCAGGCTGCAAAAGAAGGGGCGGAAGCAGTGGAAAGCGAGAAGGAAGCGGAGTTCCGGAAGCTTGAGGGGAAAGCCGCAGGCCTGAACCTGGCCGACCTCCGCGCCACGTTCGTCAAGACGCCTTCACCCGAGGCCCTTGAGCCCATGCGCGTGCGCCTGCAATACTGCACTGAGGCCATGCCCAGGCTGCGCGATGCGAACGATTCCAGGGGCAAGCCCAAGGAAAAGGCAGTCCGCGACGCCGACAATGCCAAGGCGGATGCGCTGGAGCCGGAAGCCAGAACCTTCTCTGAGTGGCTTGGGTCGCTCATGAAGGAAGAGGCAGCGGCAACGGCCGAAGGGCGGCTGAAGCAGGCCGGAAGCAAGTTGAAGCTCCTGGATTCCGGCTTTGCGGTGCTGCACGACGCCTACTGCAGCACCGAGGCAAAGGACATGGGAGTGGTCACCTATCTCAGGAACGCCTACTCCAACAACCCGGAGTTATACAAATTGTATGCGACCTACGTCCTCCGGCTGGATGAGCGGAGCGGAAAGCTCTTCGCAGGGCTCAGTGCCGACTCCCCGACGCTGCTTGAAGACATGGCAAAGGCCATACCGGCCATGCTCAGCCGGCAGGCTGTCACCGACGGCAAGCGGCGCTGGACCGAGAGCTATTTCCCGGTAATCAGCCCGTCGCCCGATGAGACCATGCGCTCACCCGGCGAAGCGGCCGCGTACACGCGCGCTGCGAATCTTGACCCGCTTTCTGCCAGCGCGTTTTATGAATATACCCAGGCAGCGGCTGCCAACGGCGTCATGAGCAAGGAGGAGAAGAGGCTGGTCGCCATGAGCGCCGCGAAGCTCTATGGCGTGGAGCCGCTCCTTGCCATGAAATACTTCAAGGCGCTGACCAACCTCGCGGAACTGTGCAAGGACAGGCCCGGCGCCTACCTCCAGGCGCTTATGGTAATCGGCGCGCACATAGACGCTGAGACACGCTCGGTCTATTCCCCCGAGCCGTCCATGCGGGCGATGCCACTATCGGCCCGCACCATCATAACGCGGCTGGACGATGCATTCAGCGGGATAAGCGCCATCAGGCCCTCCTCGCTGGCCCAGTTCACGAGATACGACCTCCTGGACAGGAACGTCTACATTGACGAGAATCCGCCGCACCTCATACGCCAGAGGGAGCCGCCCTGGAAACAGTCGCTTATCTCCAACCTTGAGGAGGCAGGCGGCATGCTCCCTCCCTATATGTTCCCCTGGCTGACGCCATACGTACCCGGAAACCTGATGACCGGCGGGATGGTGAACAACGCCTACCCCTACGGTGGCGGCCTCGTGCTCCCCCAGTTCACCTTTTACGACGTGGATTCCAGGGCCGCGGCAGTCCTGGCCCAGGTCAGGGACTATCTTTTCCCGTCCCATTTTGCCTTGGGGATAGGTGCGTACCTTCCCGCGACCACGATTTCCGGCCTGAGCCCAAACCGCCTCCTGTCTGACATAGAAAAGGCTTTCATCAGGAAGGAGGCGCCGGCGTATGGCGGCAAGGTCGTCGGCGGCGGTTTCGGCCTCGGTGCAGTCGCCGAGCAACCAGAGCGCAAATGGGAATGGGGCGGCGGGGGCATGGGCTCCTGGGTGACGGAAAGAGGTGGGGCCGGGTTCGGTGCAAGCGCCACGACCAGCGGTGAGGTATTCGGCGGTGCGGGCTGCGTGGCAGTGCCCATAGGAAAGCCCAAACTTGACGAAAACGGCAGGGTGGCTGGCATAAAAGGCGTGAACAGCGCTGTCGGCGGCTATGAAACGCTGGAAGACGACACGAAGAAAGCGCTCGTGGACGCGATAGCAACCTGCTGGAACCCCACGAACCCCTCGGACCTCGTGCTGACGCTTAACATGGAACGGAGCAAGGACAATAAGAAGTGGATGACCTCCAGGGCATTCTACATAATGAAAGACGGCCGGCTTTTTGAGCTGAAGGGAGGGGCGAACGACTTCGTGCCGATGCTCAACTACCTTGCTGGCTCTGCCGACAGGATGATCCCGAAATCGTTCCCGAAATTGTGTTTCGGAACGCCCACGACCTATGCCTGGAACGTGGAGAACCACGTCCGCACCGGAGGAGGGGTGCTGGCCCTGGACATAGGCAAGAGCTCGCTCATGTTCCATTTCCAGTCAGTGCCGTTCCTCGCAGCTCCAGGCGAGCAGCCGCCGCTGTTCCTGGAATGGGGCGTTGCCGGAGGCTGGACAAAGGAGGGAAGAGGCAAGGACGGCACCGTGACGAGAATCCACGAAATCTCCGTGCCTGGCAAGATGCTGACGCTGGCGCCTGTTGTGGAGTCAAAGACAATCGCAACGGACACGGTCCCGTCCATCACGGCAACCACGCAAAAAAAATATTTCATCCAGGACGTCAGCTACAACCTCAGGAGCGTGGAAACGGACAAGGCGTCCGAGTTCAGCGCCGGCATCGGCCTGGGGCAGGCTGCAATCACTGCCACAAAGACGCAGGAGGGGGTGAAAGGGCCAATCAGCGAAACCACGAAAGCTTACCCGCTGGGGCAGGGCGGGGTGTTCTACCGTTCGCAGAAACCTCAGGGCGCATTGGGCGCAGGCCTCTCATACGAGCAGATGCAGGCCAACCTTGACGCCCTGGCGCTCACCCAGCAGAGCGAGGACATGGCAGATTACGTCGTCGGCCTCCACCGCATAGCAGAAACGATGTACGGGAGCAGGAAGATGGGTGGGAGCGAAACGTTCATGGGAGGCCTTGTGCACGTGGTGGAGCAACTGCAGAAGCAGGAGGGCAAGAAGACTAAATATGACAACACCCTCTTCAGGTTCACGGGCTTCATAAAAGGCCTCCAGAACGCTGGCAGGCTGGACGTCACCAGGGTTTCCTGGGTGGACGAGATGCTCGTGGATTATAACGCCCTCCAGACCAACGTTAACGCCCTCCAGACCAACGTCACGCAGAATCCGCAGGCAGTGGAAGGCCTGCTTTCGGACTTCCAGCAAAGGTATTCGCAGGGCCTCAGGGATTTGTTTGACCACTATTACTTCGGCCTGCAGCTGAACAGAACGGGCTCGGTTGAAATCAGCCTGGTGTCAAGGGAGGAGGGCGGCGTGTGGGCGCAACAGGAAGTCGCACGCGCGCAGATGAGAACCCTGTTCACCTGGGATGGCGGGTTCGTGCGGGGCTTCTGCATGGCGCCCGCATGGACGGGCATGGCGCCCGCATGGACGGGCGACAGCGCCGAGCTCTCTGCCATCGCAGGCGCAGGGACCGGCTTTGACATCCTCAACGGCGTGTGGGCGCAGAGGCTGGCGTTTGACATGGGAGCGAGCATGGGCCTCGGGGAAGCCTACAACGCCACCGGCAGGCTGGCGCGTGACGCCGCCAGGCCGTCCGGCGGCTTCATACAGGGCGCTGCCGAGGTGTATTCTAAAGTGCTCGAGGACGCGAACGAATACCGCCGGCTCCAAAGCGCCTATGCCGCTGCCAGCGAGTCGCTGGCAAAGGGCGAATATTCCAAAATCCCCCGCGATATCCGTTCGGACATCTGCGGCAGGCTGCACGGAGGCGGCATTGCCGAGACCGTCCTGGCTAAAATGCTGAAAGGGGAAGAGGTGGACCTCACGCCGGACCAGATGGCAGAGGCGAACCTGGCCCTGCGCAGGTGGCTTGACGACAAAAGGTTCCCAATCTCGCAGGAGTTCAACGGCCGCCTGAGCACGTACCTTGGCGGCAGCGCGTACAACCTCTTCAGCGGAGGCGACATCTACTGGGACGTCGGCGCAGTGGCAGACTACAAGGACAGATGGAAGGCATATGCCATCGCGGCCACAAGGGGGAAGAAGACCGGCGTCTTCGCAGGAGGAGAAGTCACACTCACCCCGCGGCTTTCTACCGGCGCCATAGTCGGCACCACTGCCAAGGACGTGGCAGGCGGGCTTTCATTCTCGCTCAAGCTCGGCGAGGGCGTCTATAAGCTGTTCAGCTATGGCAAATCCGGTGAGATACCATTGTATTCACCGCCCTATGACACCCGATATGCGTGGCCTGCAAGGCCAGACGTCGGCATCGGCATAACATACACCAGGGGGACCGGTGGCGTGCTGCCGTTCCGTTCAAGCCAGTACCCTGGCAATCCGCTGATGAGGTGACGCAAGCTATTAAATTGAATAACAGGAACTAAGTTGGTGATGGGGATATCATGAAACTTGAATACATGGATTTTGACTTCTCGGAAGCAAGGAAGGCGGCTGCGTTGCCGCCGGACAGCATAGACGCTGCCATAGACATAGTAAAGGCCGAGCTCAACGGCGGGAACCTGCAGCTGGATTTCTCCTACACCGCGACATACGTGCCGCAGGGCAGCTACATTCGCATACTCGGCAGGGCGGGTTTCAGCGGCCCGGAAGCCAGAGACGCCTATGCCGAATGGAAGACGGACAAGAGGATAGGCGGCAGGCCCGGGGAGGAGATAATGAATGCCATCAATTACAGCGCATCGCTGAACGCGGTCTTCATAGCGCGCATATTCAACCTCATGCCGCCGGTGGTTCCGCCCACCATAAAATTAAAGCAGAAATAGAGGGCGCTTCAGGATTCGCGTATTATCCTCTTCCCCCTTTCCGAAGGCACTATCCGCATCTTCCCGCAGAAATCCGGCCCGCCGGCTTCGGGCGGCAGCAGCTCCCTCCCGTCCATGAGACGGTCCAGCGTAATCGCGAGCGCCGCGACCTCGCTGTGCGGCTGGCCGGTTACCGAGACGTTGAAGTCCGCGAGCGCATAGACCTCGCGCGGGACCTGCTCGGCGCCGACTATTACGAGAAGCTTCTGCGCCTTTTTCGCCTCAGGAAGCACGTTCGGCAGCGGCAGGCCGTACATCGTGAGATGGAGGACGACGAACCCTTCGCGCTTTTTGTTTTTTATGAACTGGGCGAATTTCTTCTCGTAGGAAATAGAGAACGCGGGCCCGGAGCCGGAAGCCTGGGACTGGGAGCCTGCAGCCTGCACCCTGCCACCCCAGTTCCCGCAGATGCGCGCGACGCTTTCCTCAAGGCCGGCGTCGTGCTGGCCGCTGTATGCCATTGAGGAGGCGCCGAACGCCCGCGCGACCAGCGCGACGTGCGTTGAGATGCGCTCGTCCCTCGGAAGCCTGTGCCCGAGCCGCAGGACCGATATCTCCATCAGCTACCCGCCGTAAAGCTTCTTCACTCCGGCAACATCGCCGGTCCCAAGCGTCCTCTTCTTCGTCTCGCCTTCGGAAGCATAGCCGTACATCGTCTCTTCAGAGCACCCGCCGGTGTAGAGGTCGCCCATCCCGACCGTGTGGCCGAGCTCGTGCGTGGCTATGTTCTCAAAGTCCATCTTCCCTGCCTCGCCTGAAGAAGACCATGCGAAGTCGGCCTGGTCATAGACCTGGTCCCATTCTATGAGCTGCTTCGAGCTTTCAGGCCCGCGGAAGACGCCCCACACGATGGTAATCGCTATTGCGTTGCTGTCTGCGATGCTTCCGAAAAGCACCTCGTTCCTGCCATCAGGGCTTTTTGTGTCCTCCACAAGTGCCTCGTCAGTGACGTTGCCCGCGCCCACGATGTCCGCAGATGCGGCGGTTTCCCATTTGGCTATGCCAGAGGCGACGGTTCCAGCCACCAGCGCGCCGTCAAGGCCCTGTGAATTGGCCGTATTTATCACATACGGCTCGGCTGACCTCCATTTCGCGCCTTTGGAAATATAGCCGTAGCACGTCGGCGCTGCGGCACCGCAGTCGCCGCATGAGGAATCCTCCCCTTTCTCGCAGATGCCGTCATTGTCGCAGCGCGATGGCCTCGCCGGCTCTTTCTTATAGTGCACGAAAGCATAACCTTCCACGGTCTTTCCTTCATACTGCACGGCCCCGAGGCTGTAAACGCCGGGCGCCACCAGGACCGCATGTTCTGGTATGACGACCGTAGCACCGCCCTGCGAGACCGCAGGCACCCTCTCCTGCATGGCTGCAACTGCCGTAAAGGACAAAAACAGCACCACGCCCAGAATAATGTAGTTCTTCATGGCATCCACCTGAAAATCCATTGCTGCACGTGCTATGCATAGGAACGAATTTAAAATCCATGAGCCAACTTCAGTTATATGGTCCATTTCGGCACCAACGGCATCCGGGGGCGGCTCTGGGAGCTTCCGCCTGAACTCGTGCTGCGCATAGCCCAGGCCACAGGCGAATGGCTGGGCGGCAGGAATGCAGGGCCGGTCATAGTCGCCAGGGACACGCGGCTCACAGGGAAGGTTTACCGCTCGGCAGTGGTTTCGGGCCTCGCGGCTGCGGGCTGCGACGTCATTGACCTGGGCGTAGCCAGCTCGCCCACCGCGGAATACATGGTGAAACGGCTCGGCGCTGCAGGCACTGTGATAATAAGCGCCTCGCACAACCCCCCGGAATGGAACGGCCTGAAGGTCGTGGACGGCAGGGGCGTCGCCGTGTCGCGGGAGCGCGGCGCAGCCATAGAGAAGCTCATGGAAAAAAATGCGCCAGCGCCGTGGGACAGGGCCGGAAGGATAAGGCGGTACGGCCAGGCGTCAGCCCGGCACGCCGAGGCAATAATGCGGCTGGTGGACGCCGCGAAGACGAGGAAAAGGAGGCCGAAGCTCGTCATAGACTGCGGCAACGGCACCGCGTGCCTGATCGCGCCGAAGCTCCTCATGGACCTGGACTGCCAGGTGCTCTCGCTCAATTCCCATCCTGACGGCAGGTTCCCAGGCAGGCCGTCGGAGCCCACCGAGGCGAACGTGAAGGAGCTTGTCGGCGCGGTGAAAAGCTCAGGCGCTGACGCCGGGATCGCGTGGGACGGGGACGGCGACCGCGTGGTTTTCGTTGACGGGAAGGGCAATTACGTCATAGGCGACCGGGTATTCGCGCTCTGCATACTGTGGAAGGCCGCTGCGACCGGCGGGAAGCTGAAAGGCGACGTCGTCACCACCGTGGCCACGAGCAGGGCGGCCGAGGACGTGGCGAGGAAGTGCGGGGCGAGAGTGAGATACACGGCGATAGGCGCGCCTGCGCTCTGCGAGGAGATGGCAGGGGCGCACCGCGTTGGCAGCGGCAAACCAGGCGGCGTCCGCTCCGTGGCGAGGCCTCCGGCTGCGATGGGTGGCGAGGAAGTCGGCGGGGTAATCTGGCCTGAACTGAGCATGGCGAAGGACGGTTTCATGACCGCTGCGAAGCTGGCCGAGGCGCTGTGCGAAAAGCCGCTTTCGGAGTGGCTGGAGGACGTGCCTGCCTATTGCAACGTCAAGCTGAAAATCGCTGCGGACGACAAAAAGAAAAAGGCGATCGTCGCGCGTGTGCTCGCGCACGCGAAAAAGAACCGGCTCGCTCACGTGGACGTTGACGGGGTGCGCGTGAACCTGGAGAATTCCTGGGTGATCGTGCGGGCGTCAGGCACGGAAAACTGCGTCCGCGTGTTCGCAGAGGCGAAGACCGCTGAAGAAGCGCAAAAGCTCGCAAGGGAATACGAGAAGATAGCCAAGGGCTGAAGGATAAAGGCCAAAAGCAGGAGGCGGCCCGGGCAGATTATCGCGGGCATCTACGGCCATTTGCTTTTACAGTCATTTTCATCTCTTCAACCTGCGCATCTGCAGCCACCGAGCCAAGCCTGGAATTCAGTTCCAGCAGTTCCTTCACTTTCGGGCTTGATTTATTCAGAAGGTACATCTCAGCCCGGCCCACGACGCGGGTTTTCACGAGCAGCCTGCCTTTTATGAGCCTGTCCCATATGGGTCCGATTGTGACCCTTGATACACCTGTTTCTGCCGCAACCTGGCTTTTTGAGTAGTCAAATTCCCCGAAAGTCAGGAAGAAATCCAATACCCTGATGGTTGGCGAATCGCCGAACGTTTCTACGAATACCGATTTTGTTCCTTTCATGCCCTCCCCCCTTTCTCTTCTCCACGCCGGTAATCACTGCTGCTGTGCGACGCCTGCCTCCTTCTTCAGCAGCGGCATGACGTCCACCCCGCCCGCCTCGTTCGCTATGGTGTTCGTCGTGAAAACGCCGTCCGATACGCTTTTCAGCTTAGCCAGCGAGTCGTTCAGGAAGAAACCGTGCGTGGCTGCGCAGAAGACCTTCCTCGCACCGCCCTTCCTCACGTTGTCCACGGCCTTGAGCATGGTGCCTCCGGTGGCCACCATGTCGTCCAGGATGAGCACGTTCTTGTCCGCTACGTCAAAGCTCCGTTCCAGCTTCTGCACAGAGCGGTAGGCCTCCTCGCCGGTGCCCTTGTCGTAGCCTCCACGTTCCTTGCGCATGGCCTTGCCGCCGAACTCCGAAACCAGGTAGTTCGCGCCCTCGTCCGGCGATATGACCTCCAGCTGCTCAAGCCCGACCTTTGAGCGGGCGTGCTCCACCAGCAGCCTGTTCGCGCTGACGTTGCGTATCTTCAGGTTCGCGTATTCGGCGTCGCCCTCCTTCTTGAGGAAATGGCAGTCCACCGTGACGAGCCTCACCACGCCGAAATCATGGAGCAGCTTGCACAGCACCTGCGCTGACAGCGCCTCGCCCATGAGGAACGTCTTGTCCTGGCGCGAATAGGGCAGGTACGGGGCGACGAGGGTGGTCCTTGCGCCGACGCGCTTTAGCGTGTGCAGTATCTGCGCCGCGTTGAATACAGCCGTGTTCTGCTTGGGGTAAAGCCTGTGGAAAAGCACCACGTCCTCGCCCTGGCACGCGGATATGTCGTTTATGCGGGCGTAGGAATCCCCGTCCGGGAACACCTTTATCTCTATGTTGGGGGTGCCTATCTCCGGGAAATTAGGGCTGACGAGAAACATGGCCTATTGTAGGAGTAAAGATAATAAAACCCTTCCTGGCGGCCGCACGGGAGATGGGCCGCTGTAGCGCATTGGAAAAAAACTGATAAAAAACAAAAAATCTATTTCTTCATCCCGGCGACGAACGCGCCGATGGCACCGCAGATTGCGCCTTCAATCAGCCCTACCACCATGCCGGCGATGAGGCCGACGACTGCAGCAACACCGATGATTGCCGCGCTCGCTGCCGCACCAGTGCCCATTCCAGGCACGCCGAGTGCGAGCATCAGGACGATGTTTATTATTCCGCCTACGAGGCCGGCCACGAAGCCGGCTATCGCACCGGTCACAGCGCCTCCCACGAGGTCCATGGCCATCTCCTTCACCACGCGGAATCCGGCCCAGGCCAGCACCGCGATGTTGATGAGCAGCCCTGGCAGGCCGACCAGGCACGCCGCGGCAGGCACGAAACGCCCGAGGAGGGCCAGGACGATTCCGACCACGATGACGACAGCGGCCGGCATCAGCGCCGCATTAAGGCATTTTTGGATATTCAAAGCCATTAACGATCACCGCTGGTACTAAACCTGCAAGATAAATAAACCCGCCGACAGGGCAATACGGATGATGGTCTGGATGGTGGCTACCATCTTATTTCCATGCGCGCGGTGTCCAGCGGCTCGGTTATCCTCGGGCCGCCTTCCCTTGCCTTGACAGCGGCTGCAGCGGTTTCCGGCGTCATCCACACGGGTATCCTGTCCTGTGGCACGTTTTTCATTTCATGGCTCCGCCTTCTTATGTGGAGCGCGGCCGCCATGACGAGGTCGCTGTCCATGGGGCCCTTCAGAAGGGTGAGATTGCCCGGGTTCTGCTTAATCCCCCCAATGGTTTCCTTGCAGCTGCCGACCTGGCTGAGCTCCTGGATGTAGCCTGCGTTTCCGTCCGCCATGATGTAGAGGAGATAGTGGCGCATGTAGGCGTTCGCCGCCCCCATGACGTCGCTGCCCGCACGTGCCAGGCTGCCCTGGTTCTCGTTCAGGTAGCTGCTGAGCAGCTTGAACTCCTTGATTGTCATCGCCTGTGCCTGGAGGTTGAGCCTGAACGCCAGTATCCTGTACAATGCGGCGAATACCGTCTGCGTGGCCGCCTCCTGGTGTTCAGTCAGTTGCGGTGCGATGTACTTGTTTATGGCCTCAGCGTTCCCGTGGATTGCGTCAAGGGGCTTTATGTCGCCGCGTTCGCATTCGGCCAGCTTCGTTTCAATCCACTTCATTGATACCTCGCTCGGGCTCGGCGTGGCTTTAATGGCCGATGTAGTATCCGGCTTCTTCTGCGTTTCCAGCACCGTTCCAGCCCACTTTCCAGTAGTGTCCGGCCGGGTTATCTTTTTCTCCGTCTGCGCCTTCGGCTTCACCGCGGTCAGCTGGCCGCGTATCTTCTGGGCCTCATTGGAGGCGCGCTCCACCAGGTCGCCAATCTCTTCCATGTGCTTGTCGTCGGCCTTGAGGACCGCCTTGTCTATGGCATTTGCGACCGTCTTGTTCAGCTGGTCCAGATTAGCACGATCCACGCTCACGCCGGTGCTTATCTTCGTGCCGTCGTTGCATTTTATCACGATGGCGTTCCCGTCAAGGATTACAGATGCCATGTTCATCCCTCACTTGAGATATTTCCCCAGCCAGTATTCTGCCTTTTTTCCGTCTCCTATGGCCACGTCTGTTACGTTGCCTGCATTGTCGCGCTTAGTCACGGTTATGGTAGCCAGCTTCATTATTGACTGGTCGTGTTCGGTCGTGCCGTTCAACACTCCCTGTATCTTCGTTATCTCTTCATTGCCCAGTTCCCTGCCAAAGACGGTGTTCAGGGCAGAGACGACCGGGCCCGATAAGGACGCCTTTGCCTCACCGGTGGTCTGCACTCCGGTCTCCCCCCATCCGCCCGCATTCTGTATTATGGTATTATATGCCTCGTCTTCTGTCATCCACCATGCAACTTCCTTCTTCTGTGTCTTCTTTGTCTCCGTGGCAGATGTAGCAGCCTTCTCCTCGTAGCCACGACACCACCCTTTTTTCTGGAGCACTGGGGCAACCGACGGCAGGCGTCCCTCCTTTGTTTGCGGGGAGTAGAACCACAACGCATCCCCTTCTCCTGAAATACTCACCTTGTCCTGAATGTGTTCATAGGTGAGGAGTTCCTTGAGCTTCCCGTCCACGAGGTGGCGCTGTTTGTATGCGAGCATAATCCATCCGTATATGCCCGCGCTATTCTCGTCCAGCCTGTTTGTCGTTTGGTTGAGGGTCGAGTTCTTCACGACATACCTGACAAGCCCGGCGTCTGTATAAAGCCTCGCGTCAAGATCGCCGAGCGCCTTGGGTGCCACCACAGCCTCGGCCAGGTTCCCAGTTCTCGCCTTCTCGGCCAGTGCAGCCGGGTTCGTACTGCCGATTATAATTTTTCCGAGTTCCAGGAACTCGCCATAGACCGCCTCGGTCTCTCTATCAAATGTGAACTTATTCAGATTACTAAGCGCATTTTTGGACTCCCTCGCCTCCCCGTTACCCTCATTCGAAATCGGAGTGGAAAGAAGGGCCTTGAGTTCTTTCATTGCCTTTTCATTCCTCGTCGCTGCCCTGTCCAGGTTGTAGAGGAACGAACCCGGCACTATGTCCACCGGTAGTTCCTGTATCCCCAGCCTTTCCCTCGCCATTTCCTTGCTGGTGACGAGGTTCTCCACTTTTCTATCCTTCAGGACCTTCCTCTTTTCAATAGTCGTGGTAAAGAGGACCTCACGGAGTTCGGAAAGGAGGAGCTTTCCGCTGACACGTGCAACGATGAGGTCTTTGAGCAGGTCAGGATTCGTGCCAAGGAACGTTACTGCCAGCAGCCGTTCCTCCTTGCCCAGTCCTGCCTCCCGGCAGAAGTTGTATGCCAATGCGTATACCGGCTTGCTGAATACGTACCCCTTAGCCGTCCACTCAGCCAATTTGCTGTTTACGAGGTCTGCTGTTGGGGTGCCGGGTTCAAAACGTGCACCGGTTATGGCCCCGCCGGTCTTGTTCCATACCCACTTGCCACCAGCCTTAGTGGTCCTCCATGCCCTCTGCGGCAGCCAGCCTTTGACGTCGGATATCATATCGTCAAGCCTGTCCGGATTGAAGACCGCATGCGTTTTGGACGCTATGCCATCAATCTGCCGCTTTACCGATTCGATGTCTGCAGTCGTCCTGATGGTGCATTCCTCCCTTTTCATTTCTGGCAGGCTGGCCAAGAACTCCGTCCCTGCATCCGTGAGCAGGAACGCTGCACTGGTACCGTTCACCGTCTGGAGTCCGTATTCGTTGCGTATCTCTTCAAGCGCCTTCTTGTGCTCGTATGCGTTGTGTATCTCCATTGCGGCTATCCCGGTGGTAATCACAACGGCCGGGACGACCCTCTTCCACTGGCGGGCCGCTACATTCCTCTTTGTGCCGGGCACGGCTCCTCTTACTTCTTTCATGTACGCGCCGCCCAGGAAGAAATCTCCGGTGGCTGTCAGCCCTTTGACTGTCGGCTCCCAGTTGATTCTGATTGGTGCGATCTGGGCTGCCATATCCGATGCTACTTCCAGCAGCCCGGTGGTGCTGGCCTCGGCCCCACTCCTCAGGGCCTGGGTGGTGATTAGGTCCGCGTCGAGCGCGGAATTTTTGCATATCGCTGTGAGGTCCGGCAGGAGCCCCTTGGGCATGGCGTCCAGCGCGGCCTGGAGCGTGTTCTGGCTGCACGCCGTATTATACAACTCCATCGCAGTTGCCGTTTTCTCCTTGCTCAGCGTGCCGTTTTTCACAAGCGAGTTCAGGTGCTCGATCAGCGCGTCCTTCACGGGCTGGCTTTTGAGCGCTTCCAGAAGAGCAGCATCTATGCCGGATGCCTTTCCAATCTGGCCCCTCAGGCTTACCCTTAGCGCCTCAACCAGCCACGCTTCCGTTTGTACGGTTTCCACCCCTGCCAGGGCCCTCTTCACGGCATCGTTCCATTCACTGGTTATGCGGGCCGTGGTTATCACAGGCTTCCCTTTGGCGGTTCTTACATCGTTCTTTTGAAGCTCGAGCAGTTCGGCTTCCCATCCCACCCTGCCGGCCGTCCTTGCAGTAACAGTTCCCGCCTGCCGCGGCGGAAGGAAGACATGCTCCAGTTCAGGGCCGAGAAGAAGAGCACCCATGCCGTTCTGGCCCGTTGCAGCTCCCCATTTTTCCGCAGCTTCGAATATCGCCCGTGCATCTGAAGGTGGTATGCCTCCCTTCAGTTCGCAATCAAGCGCTATCTGGTTCATCACTATCTCCTTTGTGAACCCTGCCTTCGTGGCTGACTTTTCTATTGCGCCATCCACAATCCGGAGAATGCCCTTCAGGGCCAGGTCCTTCTTGGCAAGCTCTAACAGTTGCGTCTGCGTTGCCTCGTGGGAATAAATCCGTATCATGGCTGGCCAGTACTGCCTGCCTTTGTCTACGCCTTCCCGGGCTCCGTTGTAGAGCACCTTCATCATATCTGCGATGCGCTCGGCAGCCGATGAGATTCCCATGTCTCGGTTGCCGACTATTGTCTTCTGCAAATCGTAAGCGTTCTGGTACGCTTCCGTTGCCTCGCGCCGCCTGCCTGTTGCTGCCATCTCCTCAACTATCTCTTTCTCTGCATGATCCATTGTCGTGCTGAACCGGTTCTTGTCCAGGAGGCTCATGGTTTTCCAGACGTCGTTTGCTGCGTTCTGTACGAACTCGGTTTCGCTGGGTGGCGTGGTTTTCCGCTTGCCGAATACCTTGCCAGCGACCCATCTGACGCCTTCCCAGCTCCTGCCAACTACTCCGTGGCCGCGTATTGGCTGCCGTCCCGTCGCCTGCCGCACCGCCTCATTGAGCTGCTCCTGTGGAATCTCAATCCTCGGCTGCTGCGGGCCCTGCGGCGCCTCCTGGGGCAGTCCGCCGCTTTCCGTCGTCACGCGTGCCCTGGTGTTCATACCGTGACCTACCGTGCGGAACGGGACGGTCGCCATCTCCAGTTCTGCCTTTGACGGAAGCCGCAGCATGTCCTGGAACGCGTAGTCAAGGTTGGCCATCGCCTCCCTTGCGAACACGTATCCCTTCCCTGCGTATTCCCTTGCCGCTGCTGCAGCGCCTTTTGCCGCCGGCGCGAGGCCGAGGGCCGCTGGCGCGAGGAATGCCGTGCCGTAAATCGCGTCAGACATGAGTGCGTGGCGCCTGAGCGGGTCGCTCTCGCCTAATGCTTCCCTCCAGAGTTCTGCGCTGGAATACGCGCCATAGCCGAGTGCCGAGACTCCGGCAACCCCTGCACCGGCCCTTACCGTGGCTATGCCCTTCCCGTACCCCCCGATTGCCGGCAGGAGGCTGACCGCCCCCCAGAACATGGTCTCCGGCCTTACCCCGCCCATCCTATACTCCTTTGCCATCTGCGCGACGCTCATGGAGCCGAATATGCCTGTGGAAAGCGCAGGGCCGACGTAAGGTATGAAGAATGACGCAATGCCCATGGCCGTAGTCAGGCCGTCCTGCACGCCTTTTACAACGAGGGAATAGTCGCGGGCTACCTGAAGCGTCTTGTTCATTTTCGTTTCTGCCTCGTCAAGCTTGCCCTGGCCCACGAGCCTGAGCACTTCGTCCTGCTCGCGGGTGAACCTGGCGTTAAGCTTTACGCCTATGAGCGTGGTGCTTATGAGCGCGAGCGCCCGTTCCTTCTCCTTCATCTGTCCAAGCCTGAGCTCAGGGTCCAGCGGCATCTCGCCGGCCACGAGATCCAGCAACTCGGCGTGCAGCCTCTTGAACAGCTCCAGCTTCGGCAGCTGGAATTCGCTGGCGTTCGCCATCCTCATCCCAGGCGTCCCTGCGCCGGCGCTGTATACCGCAAGGCCCATCGCCTTCTCGTCCATTGCCTGGAGGTAGGCTTTTTTCGCATCCTCCAGCCTGCCTTTCTGGAGCATGAGCTGCGCCTGCCCGAGCATCCCGCCGGCCCTGTCAATGTACTGCAATATCGCAGTGTCGCCCTCTGACCTGGTCCGGTCGGCGTCATTGAGGCGGGCCTGCCCGATTATCAGCACCGAGAGGCGGTACGTGGCCTCCTCTTTTTCAAGCGCCGAGAAGAGCGCGGCATACCTGTCCTTGAAGGACGAAGCCGGCCCTGGCATGAACGTGAATTCCATCCCCTTTGCCTTCGCAGTCTCCTTTTCGTATATCTCATCCGGCTTCCTCATGGTTTCCAGCCGGGCGCTGAGCTCTGCCAGCCGCGCCTCGTAGGACACTATCCTGCTGTTCATCGTCAGCCAGCTCTGCGCGTCAACGTGCACCCTCAGCTTCTTCATGCGCTCTACTGCCTCGCCGAGGAATTCCAGCCTGGCGCGGACGTTCTGCCTCATGAGCTCCATCTGGTAATCCTCAATGCCGGCCATGAATCTTTCCGCGCCGTTCCTGCCTTTCATCTCAAGCTCAAGTGCAGCCTCCATGTTCGCGCAGCCTGACCATTTCGTGCCCTGGTTGGCAGTCACAAGGCCTGAATACATCCTGGCCATGCCTATGAGCCTCTGTGCGCTCTCGTCGTCACCGCGTTCGTATCTCACCTTCGCTTCCCTGGCCGCGCCGGCCACCCTTGCGGCCACTGCCGCCCCGAAATCAGTTTTGAGCGCATCCACCGACGCCTCTGCCGCAGCTATCTGCAGCCGTATCATGAGCCGGGCAAGGGGTTTTCCCTGTGGCACGGATTTCATTGTGACTATGTCCTCAACCGACTTCCTGTCCCTCTCTTCAAGGAGGCCCATCCCGCCGCCCATGCCGACGCCTACCGCGAACAGGGCTATGTCCAGCCGCCCATGCGCAAGCGCAGCCTGCACCCGTTCGCCGAACCATGCGACGTTGTAGTTCTCGGCCCTGGCAGAAGTCTGCCTCATGTAGGCTGCGACGTCGCGGAGCCTGACTGCCGCGTCCGCCGGCAGGACGCTTCCGGAATACGTGATCAGGTCCCTCAGGGCGTTGGTGACGCTCTCCAGCCCGAGCTGCTTCTGGAGCGCCGGCGTCATGCCTGGCAACTGCAGCGTCCTGCTCCTTTCGTCATCCTCTTTCATCGCCGGATTTGCCATTGCAACACCTCAGGAAAATGCCCTGCATATCATCACGAAATCGCGGAGCCGCCTCACCCTTCCGGTTTCGTCCTTCTTCCCCTTCGCCCGGAGCGCCATCCTCCGCCATCCGCTCAGGGCCTCGTGGAACCTTTTTATCCTCGCCACCTGCGTGAGCATGCCGTCCGGCTTCTTCGCCGCCGCGTCCCACCGCGAAAGGAAGTCCTCTATGGTCGTCATCGTGCGGTTCACGCGCTCTATGGTCTGCGACTCTATGGACGCGCTGTCCATCCTTACCGGAATCCTGCCCCTTGGCAGAGCCGACGCCTTCTTGTTGGCCATGGAAAAGCACCGCCCGTCTATCTCCGCCGTGGTTTTTAAACCCGGTTGGCACCGGCCCCGTCCTGATGTCGCCGGTGGCCTGGGTTTTGCGGTCCCGCGTTTTCCGGACTGAAAAATCATGGGTCCTGCTGGGCCATAAGAATGGGAAAATGCCGGGGAAAAAATCACTTCACTGTGCGTGCCAGCCATTGTTTCGCCCTGCCGACGTTGCCTATGGTGACTTTCATCGCAGGCCCGCTGCCGCTTACTTCCATGGTAGCGAGCTT
Organism: Microcaldota archaeon; assembly: GCA_964490215.1. Lineage (GTDB taxonomy): Archaea > Micrarchaeota > Micrarchaeia > Anstonellales > Bilamarchaeaceae > Bilamarchaeum. The sequence continues at coordinate 29,806 of CAZBAM010000010.1, forward strand.
CCTCATCGCCTTGCCGTGGTCTGAGCTGTCTGTCAGCAGCTCGTACACCTCCTGCCTGGCCGTATTCCCGGCCTTCATCTGGGTGAGGATGGCGTTCAGCGGCGCTGCGCCGGTTCCTGCATAGAATGCTGTCGCATCAGCGCTCATGCTGCCTCCATGCGCATTTGGCGCAAGCGCAGGCGTGCCTGTGGTGTCGCCGGCCCCATTGACTGCGTCCTTGCTGAACCTCTTGTCACTGAAGTAGCCCTGGCCCATTGCCCAGGCCACCTGCCGTCCCTGCGGCGAGCTGAACGGGTTGTAGTCGTTTATGTCGTGCCTGGCCTGCTTGTATAGCATGAGCCTCTGCACGAAGTCGTTCACCCTGCCTGGTTCAAGCAGGTAGCCGCTCGTCGTCTCAGTGAACTGCAGCAGCAGCTTGCGTATTCCCTCGTTCGCTTCCAGGATGTCAATCGTGGTCTGGCTCATGTTCGGGGCCTTGACCTGGCTCATTATGGCCGCCCTCTCGTACTGTGGCGTGGCGTCCCGTATGGAGCCGCCCCAGGCAGCGGCCTTAGCCGAATCAAATCCCTGGTCAATCGCCGTTGCAGGCACCGCCGCTGTAATAGGGTCAATGCCGGCAATCGCAGCCACCTTCGCGCGCCACAGCCTGACGAATTCGTCAGGCTTCACGAGATACTGGTCGGACCTGCCCAGCTCCGCGAGCACAGTCACCCGGTCCAGGACGCCCGGCTGGAGCATCAGGAAAAGGGCGTTGTCGTCGTCAGTTATGCGGCATTTCAGCATGGCCTCCCTTTTTCCGGCTGGCACGAGGAAGCCTGCGTCCTCCCATTTCAGCTTGCCAGCCTCCATGAAGGCATAACTAATCTTCTTCTTCATGCCGAGGAAGTTGGTGCCGTTCGCTTTCCTTCCCTCCATTCCAATGAGCGTGTCCACGAACTTATCCGCATTGCCGGTGTTCAACCTGAGGCCGTCCTCTACCAACGTGGTGTCCATCCGCAGGGAACTCCTGATCCTCTTTGTGCTGTCAACCACTTTCGGTCCGTCGTCGTCCCAGCTGTTCACACGCATGCCGCTGGTGCGCTCCTGTAAGAAACGGAGCAGTTCAGGGCGGCCCTGTATGAACGCCAGCCTTTCCTTTGCCTTCTCCGCCTTTGCATCGGTTGAGGTATCACAGCCCACGCCGTATGCCTTTTGGTAATACGCATGGCCCCTGCCCGCGAGCCTTTCTGGTATGTTGGGATTATCGTTTACCGCTACAAAGTCCTGATCAGAGGCCTGGGGCGTCATCCATGTCCAGAACTGCAGCCTCAGGCTCCCTGGCGCTGCGGTGACGTAGTTCCACGGCGCCCTGGCGACGTATTTCCAGGTGCCATTGAACAGGCCGTTGTGATGCATGCTGACGCCTAGTGCGGTTGCCATCTCGGCCACCATGGCCCATGCCGTGAAAGCCTGCAGGTAGCCCTTGTACTTGTTCTTGAACCAGCTTCTTTTCCTGTTGCCGTCTCTGTCCAGCCTGTTCGTGAGCCGGCTCCACTCCCTCGTTTCCCTGCTGAAGTTCTTGTTTTTGAAGGCCGCGTTCATGAACCATTTCCCCGGATAGTAAGGGACCGGCCACACCATGCCTGCCTGGATAATCAGCTTCAGCAGTTTGTTGTCAGGGAATTCCCAGTTGATTATGTGGTTGAAATCTCTTTTGAGCGCCACGAGGAACTTGCCCTCGTACTTCACCGAAGGATTGTTTCCTGGTTTCGGTTCCCCCTGGAATCTCAGCCTTGCAGTTACCCACTGGATAGGCGACAGTTCGCCTGGCCTGGCCATGCCGGTCATATACGCTTTTATGATGCAGCGTACCGCCTCCCTGACTGGATAGGCATGGAGGTCTGCTATCTTCTGCATGTCAGCCTCTGAAGGCGGCTGGCCGTCTTCTCTCTTCATGGCAACTGCAACTGCCGCCAACTTGCCTTTCACATCTTCGGGCAGCCCGGCGGCTGCTATCTCCTGTTCAAGCGCCTCTATCTCGCCTGCCACTGCGGCAGTCCCATGGGCAATCCTCGTCGTCAATGTATTCTTCAGCCCAGTCACCAACCCAATTACCAGCGGATGGCCCCTGTCGCCGAGCTTGTCAAGCACTGTGTTCAATGCCGCGTCGTCTGCCGGCAGGCCTGCCCTGCATACGTCCAGGAAAACTGCGCGGAACTGGTCCTGAAGCCGCGCTGAAACAGCGGATGCTGCGCATTCATTTTCAATCAGCCCCGCAATAATCCTTTTCACTTCTTCCGGTCCCGCGTTGCCGAGTTCCGGCGCGAGCTGTAGCAGCCTCGCATTAGCCCTCCGCACTCTTTCCTCTGCGTTGGCGATGTTCGTTGCATCCGTTCCCCTTTTCGCTTCCGTGAGGTTCAGCCCTGCGGCCTTGCGCTCTTCCAACGCTTCCACCAGCCCAAGCCTGCAGTCGTATCCGAAGCCAGGCGTGCCCAGGCTGCAAATCTGCGTGGTAGGCGTGGAAAGCGCCTCGTCAATGGAACCCCTGAAGCATGCGACCGCCCTTTCAATTTCTGGGTCCGCCCTCTTTGCAAGGGCGTTGTCTATGAACTGCGTGGAGCCCAGCGTGCGGCCAGCCCTCATTTTAACTCCCTCTTCAATCGCTTCGTTCCTTGTGATTGTGGATGCGAGAGTGAGCAGGATGTCTGCCACGAATTCCCCCTCATGCCCTGGCATGTTCCTGGAAGCCGCTGCTGCAAGGAAACCGAAGAACGCCTCCGGAGGCGTCTGGACGCCCCTGGGCCAGGCAAGTTCATTGCCCCAGAGTTCGCCATTGCCGAGAATGGCAGTGTAAAGTACGTCCAGCTCGTCAGTGCTCAGTGACGGCACGTTGCCAGTAGCAAGCCCTGTGGCCAGTGCCGTCCTCACCTTGCGCATGCTTTCAGCGCATTTGCCGTCTACCCCTTCCAGCGGGGTTGCAAGAGGCGATTCCGCGGTCGCGGTACTTATGACGTTCGCGAATGCCGCGTTCCCGAGGACGGTCCTTATGTTCGCTTCGGCCGTGGGCATACTGTCGTCCCTCTTGTAGCCGTGCATCAACGCTGCCGCTAAATCTCTGTCAAATGTGGTTATCGTGCCTTGAAGCGGGGCTGTTTTAGGGGCGACGGTCATTGTCGCAGACGATGCTGCCTGAGGCGTCCCTTGTGCCTCTCTTGCCCGCGCTTCGGCCTGTTCCATCTCTACCTTTCGGTGAGCCAATCTTTCCGTTCTACTCTGCCGCCTCTTATCGTTAAAAGCCGCTGCCTGGCGTATGCCCGGAACGCTTCTCCACGCTATCGGTCCTGCCATCGTCTCCAGCCTCCACTTGAGTGTCATTGTTATATTATTGTATTCGCTATGCTATTGTGTATTTCTCTTTTTAAAAGTATCATTTAGTGGAATTTGATGTTTTTTGCTATCAGCAGGCCTGCGGCGGGTGGGGAAAGCGGCTGGTGGGAAAAAGAAGCCGGCCTGAACGCCCGGCCTGCGCGGCAGGCTATTCCACGATGCGGGCGGCTATCCTCGCGGCATTGAACTTCTCCAGGTCGCCATAGGCCTGGCCGATGCCGACGTATATCACAGGTATGCCAGTAACCCTGTTTATGGACAGCATGGTCCCGCCCTTAGGGTCGCAGTCCAGCTTCGTGAGGATTACCGCGTCTATGCCGATTTCCCTGTTGAACGAGGACACCTGCTCTATTATGGCATTGCCGGCTATGCTCTCCCCTATGTATATCTTCATGTCAGGCTGGATGACGCGCACCATCTTCTTCATCTCGTTCAGCAGGCTGGCGTTGGTGTCCTGCCTGCCGGCCGTGTCTATGAGCACCGCGTCAATGCCGTGCGCCCTGGCGTAATTCACCGCGTCGTAGGCCACAGAGGTCGGGTCGCTCCCGTAATCCCGCTTTATCATCTTCACGCCCAGCCTGTCCGCGTGCACGGCCATCTGCTCAATGGCGGCAGCGCGGAACGTGTCCGCGGCAGCGAACGCCACCTTGCAGCCGTTGTCCATGAGCAGCTTCGCGACCTTGGCTATGGTGGTCGTCTTTCCTGCGCCGTTTATCCCCACGAACATTATCTTCGCCGGCTTCACGCACGAGTTCACGCGCTCCACGATGTCAAACGCCTTATCGTTGGCCATGACGGCCTCAAGCGTCTCCCTTATGGCAGCGCCGACGAACGGGTGAAGGCCGCTCCTGGGTGCCCTGGCGCCGATGAGCCTCGCCCCGAGCTCCTCCCTTATGGCCCCGGCCACCGAGATGTCAACGTCAGCCTCAAGCAGCTCAAGCTCAAGGTCGTCCAGCAGGCCCCTGACGTCGCCCTCCTTTATCTCAACCTCGCTGGTTATGAAGCTCTTTATGGCGCTTATGGCGCCGAGCCGTATCCGTGGTTTTTCCCCGGCCGGAGGTGCCACGCTCTCCTTTTTCGTTTCTGGTTTTGGGGCTGCCTTCGGCTGGACGGGTTTTGGTTTTGGAGGGGCAGGTTTAGCTTCCGGTAGTTTCGGGATTTCGGTTGTTGCTGCCTTCGGCGGGGCGGGTAACTCCCTTTCCGGCTGGCGGAGGGCGACCTTTTCCTTTTTCTGGGGCGCTTCCTTTTTCTGAGGCGCTTTTTTCTCAGGAACCGGTTCCTGTTCTTCTGCGACACGCCATTCTGTTTCTTCAACCGGCCTCTCCTGCGTTTCTGGTGCGGGCTTCACTATTCCGGCAGGCTTCACCGGCTCGGCTATCCTGTCCGGCGCTTCGGGCAACGGGGCGGCCGGGGTATCTCCCCCTGCCGCTTCTTTCTTCGTAAGGTTCTCAATGAAGCCGGTGATTTTTTTCTTCAAAAAGTCAAACACTGGGGCATTCCCTCATGGCGTTTTGATGGAACTTCTGGCATGAGCGGAAAAAAGGAAAACTCAGAGGTAATCTTCCTTGATGCTCTCTTCGCCGCGCTGGCTTATCCTGAGCTGGCTCTCCACCTGGTCAAGCTGGCCGGAGACGGTCTGCAGCCGCTCCATTATCTTGGCGAACTCCTCGTTGAGCTTCTCCACTGCCTTTTTGGTGGCTTCTATGCGCCTGTTGATCTCCACGGCCGCCTGCTCCTTCTTCATCTCCAGCAGGTATTCAGCGCCGATGGGAACGAGCACGTTGGTTTCCGAGATGGCGCCCTTTATCAGGGTCCCGCCGCCTACGGGTATCAGTACGCTCTCAGTGCCGAGGCTTTCCACCGTGCGCAGGGCGTTGGCCAGGTCCATGGTGGTCAGGCTCACCCTTTCAGTCTCCCTCTTGAGCATGGTAAGCTGCTCGCGGTATACTGCGACCTCGTAGTTCAGCTGGGCCTGGATGTCTTCCGGTGCTGGCATACAATCACGATTTTTCCACTTTTTCTATCCTTACCTTGTTCCTCGGAAGGCCGTTCTGCGAGCCGAAAAGCCCGTAGGCCTTGTGCCGCGCTGCGTTCTCGCTTGCAGCTTCAACTTCCTTGACGAACGTGCGCTCTTCCGCTCCGAGCCTTATCTTCCCTGAAACCGTGAATTTCATCCCAATCTCCTCCTTCCAGAATACTACTCAAGCATAATCTATTTAATGAGGCCGAGCGCCTCTTCCAGCCGCCCGAGCTCAAACGCGGTCGTGCCCTCGCCGGCGATGTAGCCGTTCTTGTTCACCACGGCGCCATAGGCCACGAAGCCGGTGCCGGTATTGACCGTGCCCCTGCTTCCCTCCACCTTGAGCGCGTCCTGCAGCGCTTTCATCTCGTCCCCGTTGGCCTTGTAGTGCGCCAGGAATCCCGTGTTCGTCGCTATGCACGCGCTTCCCAGTGTGGTGTAGCCGGCCACGCTCATGGGCACGAGTTCCACGCCGAGCGTGTCCTCCATTTCCTTCGCCTCGGGCCTGCCCACGTGGGGGTTTATTATCCCGCCCTTGTCATTGACCGCGATGTTGTTGCCGTGGGCGTTGTTCTTCTCCCGCGAGACGTGCACGTTGAGGCCCGCGGCCTTCAGGACCGCCACCTCGCTTTCGCGCATGAGGCTGGGCAGGACGACGCCGGACGAGTTCATGGCGAAGTAGATGCCAAGGAGGTTGGAGTCGCCGGCGCTCACCCGGACTATCCTCGTCCGCAGGCTGGCCTCGGCCATCTCCTCCAGTTTCTTCATGCTGTCAACGGGCAGCATTGTGACGCTGTCATTGGTTTTTATGAACATCCCTATCCAGGGATTCCCGAAATATGAACACCGTTCCATCTTATTTTTTCTCTCCGGTGTGAGCCGGCGCTGCCGGCTTGGGCGCGGCTGAATGTGCGGGCGCCGGGGCGGCTGGCGCCTTGCTCCCGCTTGCTTCCTTCTTTTCAGCCGGCTTCGCCTCCTTCTTCGGCTCCTCGATTTTCTCGTCGGCGAGGTATGCCCTTATGAAGCCGGCGTCCTTGATGAGCCTGACCTTCACCCTCTTGGGTGGCTTCTTTATGCTGCGCATCCAGAGGTGTTCGTTGAGCGCCGCGCTGATGGTTATCCTCTCGTCCTCCTGCTTCATGTGCCTGGCGATGAACTGCCTGAGGATTTTGACCGCCCTCGGCGTCCTCCTGTACATTGCGACATTGATGGCCTTCCCGAGCGGAACCGTATAGAGCCTTTCAAGTTTCATGAAAATCACTCCTTTATGCCGAGCTTGTCGGTGCGCCAGTCCCTCCTTCTCCGGTTGAACGTGACCCTCCTCTTCGTCCTTATCATGACGAAGGCCGGTATGCGCCTTATCTTCCTGCCCGCTTTTGCGAGCTTCATCTTCTTAGCCAGTCCTTTCCTGCCCATGTGATCACTTCTTGTGGAACGTTATCGTCGTTTCCGTTTCAGTCTGGCCCTTCACGGCCCTGAGCACCGCGAGCAGTTCGCTCTCGGTGAGCTTCCGCCCTGCCCGCTTGAACACGGCGAACACGTGCCTCGCCGCCGTGACGAACAGCTCCTTGTTGGCGTGCGAGACGTTCATCATGCGGTCGTAGGCGCCCTCGTCCAGGGTCATCCGGAGCGACGACTTTATCTGCTCCTCTGCCCTGCGCGCCTCCATCCTCTTCTTCCGGGCCGCTTCCAGCCCTTCCTCCTCTTCGCCCATGTTCAGCTCTCTTTGGCGGCGCCGTCAAGGAGCTTCCTCCCCTTGGGCGAGATGGACCTGCCTGCCTTCAGCTTTACGAGCAGGCCTGCCTTCTCCAGCTCCTGCATCGCCTTCCGGATGGTGGAGCCGCCGGACGCCGAGTGCGACGCGGGCTTCACGCCCCTGCGCTTCCTCCCGCCGTAGTGCCTTCTCAGCCTGTTGATGCCGACGGTGCCGTTGATGTAGGCCTGCCTCAGTATGGAGGCGCACCTCAGGTACCAGAAGTCCTCCTGTATTGGGGGCCTCTGCGCGTGGGGCCCGGTCTTCACCAGTCCGACGAAAGCAGGCTTGGGAATCTTCATCCCCTTGAGCTTCTCTGCCGCTTTTGCTATGAGCCTGTTCGGTTCAACATCATATACCGTGACCATTCATACACCCCGCCTTTGCGACGGAAAATTGGATGCAATTTGCAGAGGGAATTATGAACCAATTATATTTAAATGTATCCGTCGGTCGCTTATTTAATGACCTCGCAACAGAAGTCCATCATGCGCATCTCAGAATCATCCTACCCCGGAGTGGTGCTCCTGGACAGCGGCTTCGCCACGCCCAGCGCGGACCCGGGCAGGAAGGTGTATGGCGAGCGGTCTTCCAAGGTGGGCGGGACGGAATACCGCACCTGGGACCCGTTCCGCAGCAAGCTCTGCGCTGCCATGAGGAAGGAGCTGAAGAGCTTCCCTTTCACGCCGGGCAGCAAGACGCTCTACCTCGGCGCATCCACCGGCACCACCATCTCGCACCTCTCGGACATCGTCGGTGCCGAAGGCGAGATATTCGCCGTGGAAATAGCATCGCAGTGCATGAGGTCGCTCATCGCGCTTTCAGAAAGGCGCCAGAACATAATACCGATACACGCGGACGCGCGCCAGCCGCAGGAATACGCTGAAGTCGGGCAGGTGGACGCGATATACCAGGACGTCGCCCAGCCTGACCAGGACGACATACTCATAAAGAACGCGAGGATGTTCCTGAAACCCGGCGGCATAGCCATGATTTGCATAAAGAGCCAGAGCATAGACGTGACAAAGGATCCGAAGCTGGTGTTTGACGCGGTCGTGAAGAAGCTTGAGACCGCGTTTGACGTGCTGGAGAAAATCCGCCTCGAGCCGTTTGACAAGGACCACCTTTTCGTGGTGCTCAGGTTCAGGGGCTAGCGGCTGGCAACGTGCCTTGCGGCATGGGGCCTGGCCACGACCAGCTGCGGCGTAGTGCTTTCTATCAGCGTCATCTCCAGTTTCTTTATCTGCTGGACGACGGGGTTCTGCTCGTTTATCTTGTAAAGCCGGGTTTTGCCGAACGCGCGGGTGGCCTTGACCAACCCGATTTCCACTATCCGGTCCCAATACTTGTAGAATGTCGCCTTCGCAAGGCCGGTCTCGTCTATTATCTGCTTCTTGGAGTAGTCAAACAGCCTGTTCTCAAGCAGGAAGTCCATTATCCTGATTATGGGTGTGTCGCCTAGGTATTTGATAAACACAGTTTTACCTTCTTTCATGCCATTCCCCTTTATCTTTTCTTCATCCTTTTTTCAATCATCGCCAGGTAGTTGCGCGCGGTTTCCAGTGCATCCTTCGCTTCATATTCAGATATGAGGCCCGCCTCATCGTACGTCACGTCGTGCCGTTTTCTCCGCATCCGGTCCAGCGTGTCCACAAGTCCTGCTTCCTTCTCCGGAAGGACCGCACCCACGAATTCCACCGCCGTCTTATGGTGCGCTTCTTCAGCAGCAGTATAGCCGTAGGAATACATGAGCGCCCTGGATGCCTGCAGCATGGAATTATACGCCGCCATATAGCACCAATCAAAATTCTTGCCTGCCAGGCCTTCGGCTACTCCCACATCCCGCCTTGCGACCGCCATAAGGCTGTCAATCTGCTTCCTGTCAACCGGGATTTCCCGTATCCGCCCGGATTTTTTGAGTTCGGCCAAGCTCATTTGCATCCCCCATTATGAAGATTTTTTTCTTTCCCATGACGTTTTTTACAAACCCCTGCCCTTCTTTTTTCTTGAATTCCCCCCGCGGATAGACCATATACTGTATCGGTCGTTTAATCTTTTTCTCTAGGGTGTTCACCGTTTTGTTCAATTCAGTCATGTTCGGTTCGCCGATAATCATGACGTCTATGTCGCTTTTAGGCGTCATCCTGCCTTCGGCATAGGAACCAAATATGAAGGCCGCCGTGATGCCCGAAGTGTTTTTCAGCGCCTTCGCCAGCATCCGTTCGATGCCAGCGCTTTTTCTGATTATGCTATAGAATTCCTCGTAGAAGACGAACTCCCGGTCAAGGGCATACCGGGTGACGTTGCCTGTTTCGACCCTGGCCAGCGCCCCTGCCCCAAGCAGGTTGTCAAGTTCCCGTCGCACCTGGTTGGCATTCAGACCGAGCAGCCTTGCAACCTCCCTCAGCCGGTATCCGGTGCCCGGATTAAGGAAGAACAATTCAAGTATTGCAACCCTCGCCTTTGACGTGATGATCTTTTCGAGCATTGTATACTTTTAGTATACAAATGTTTAAAAAATGTATACACTGCGCGGCATACCTACCCGAGATTCAGCAGCGCCAGCCCGCTCTTCGCGTCCTTCTTCCTTTCAAGCGTGCCCACGAGCGTTATCGCCATCTCGCACGTGGGGCTGACTGTCGCTTTCTTAAGATGCCCGCCCACCACCGTGAAATCCGGCCTGGCGAGCGCGACGTGCAGGTGCGGCCAGGGTGCGTTGTCAAGCACGGATGCGAACCCGGCCAGCGAGACTATCTCGCAATTGCACTTCAACTGCATGTCAGTGTATTTTTTCGTTTCCGGGTTGAACACCGCGATTTCCGCGTCCCGCACAGCGCCTATGGCCGACACCACACCGCCGGTTATGCGCCTGTCGGCGCAGAGCGAGCGGAATGCGGAAACCAGCTCCTCGCCGTCGTCAAAACGCACTATGAGCGTCTTCCCGCGCTTCGTGCATCCGGCCATGTGCCTACACCACCGTTATTGCCATCCGCCTGTTTATGTCAAGCGACATCGGCAGGCCAAGCGAGGACTCCAGCCGCCATCTTACAGGGCTGGAATTGCCGAGCATCGTCGCCACGGCGCCGAGCACCGCGCCGGCCATTCCTCCTTGCGCCCTGTTGCCTATGTTCGGGACCGCAAGCTCAAAATCGTAGGACGCTTCGCCTGCCGCATATTCCTTCTCGCCGTCCAGCCTCGCAGGATTGGAGAACACGGTCTCAACCTGCTTCACGTTCCGGCCGTGGCGGTCGTTGCGCCAGACGTCCCTTTCCGCTATGAGCGATATCCTCAGCCCCCTGGCCTTCTTCGGCTGGCTGAGCTTCAGCACCACCTTCCCCCTTACGGCCTCCCCGCGGTGGAACGAAGTCCTGTCCACCACTATGTCAATGCTTCCTTCACCTATCCCCAGCACCATTTTCATCCCCCCTTCCGGCGCGTGCGCCGGCAATCAAACCAGTTCCTCGGCCCTGAAGAGCCGCTCGCAATAGTGGCAGCGGTAGCCGTCCCTGTCAATGGTGAAGAACCGCTCCACGTTCTCGCCGCTTATGCAGTTCGGGTTCGGGCATTTCCCGTGGCCGTGCACTTCCTTCGGCAGGCTCACCTTGTATTTCTTCTCCAGCTTCCCGCCCCTTATTATGTTGATTGTCGCGGTCGGCGACACCAGCGCGATGAGGTTCGCGACTTCCGGCGACACGAGCTTGCCCTGTATCTTGAGTATGTCCTTGGTGCCCATCTTCCTGCTCGGCACGTTGAGAACCACCGCGACGCGGTGCTGGTAGCCCTCGCCTATGTCAAGCAGCCGCATCACCCTTGCCGCCTTCCCCGCCTGTATGTGGTCTATGACAGTGCCCATCTCTATCTTGTCAACCTGCATGACGTCACCTGCCGCCTCTTCCACTGCCCGGGCCGCTTAGCGTCCCGCCCTCAGCGCCGAGCGCGTACTCCAATATCGCCTCGCGCACCGGTATGCCGTAGTGCGCCTGGTGGAAGTATTTCGCCTGCTTCATGCCGTCTATGGCGGCCTCTATCTCGTTCACCTTCGGGAGCGGGTGGAGTATCACGATGTCCTCCTTCGCGGCCTCTATGGCCTCCTTCTTCACCATGAACTTCTCCGTCACCTTCTTCGCCTCGTACGGGTCCGCGAACCGCTCCTGCTGTATCCTGCACACGTAGAGCACGTCCGCGTTCCTGTAGTCCGGCTCGTTCCTGGCGCTCACCTTGAAGCTGAACTTCCCCTTCACCTCTGCCACGTAGGCCGGGTCCATCTCAAGCCCCTCGGGCGAGACGAGCGTGACGTTCGCGCCGAACATCGCAAGCCCGCACACCAGCGAGCGCATGGTGCGCGCGTGCTTCAGGTCCCCGAGCAGCGTCACGTTCAGCCCGCTTATCCTGCCCTTGCATTTCCGTATGGTGAAAAGGTCTATGAGCGTCTGGGTGGGATGCTGGTTAGCGCCGTCCCCGCAGTTTATCACCGGCTTTGAGGCGAAGTCGGCTGCGAGCCGCGCAGCGCCCTCCTTTGGGTGGCGCACCGCGAGCACGTCCGCGTATCCCTCCACCGTGCGTATGGTGTCCGCGAAGCTCTCGCCCTTGCGCAGCGAGCTGGTTTCCGGGTCAAAGTCCAGGTATCCCATACCGGCGCGCAGTGCGGCTGACTGGAACGACAGTTTCGTGCGCGTGGACGGCTCGAAGAAGAGCGTTGCGAGTATCTTCCCTCTCAAATCCGGATTCTTCTTCCCGTTCGCGATGGCGTCGGCGGAATCGAGCAGCCTCTCCACGGTCTTCCTGTCCAGGTCCCTTATAGAAATGAGGTCCATATGCACCGATTATCCATGCGAAATAAGTATTATAAGGGGTTGGAAGAGCGGATAATCGTATTAAAAAAGTTGGGGCGCATTTGCTAGCTCATGCTGGTTGTTTTTGAGGGCGGGGACGGCGGGGGCAAAGGAACCCAAATCCAGCTCCTCAAGAAGCAATTCCCGGACGCCGTCGTGTTCAAGTACCCGACCAGGAACTACCAGATGCTGAACGACTACCTTGAGAAAAAGGCAGCAATAGACCCGAAGTCGCTGTTCCTGCTGTTCCTCGCAGACATCGCGCAGGAGCAGGAGAAGGTGAAGGCAGCGCTCGCCGGCAACAGGCTCGTCATCCTTGACCGCTACGTGTTCTCCACCATCGCATACGAGGTCAACGGCATCAGCTACGAGCACGGGAAAAAGATAGTGGAGAGCGTCG
>CAZBAM010000011.1:0-15371 GCA_964490215.1 Microcaldota archaeon
CAGGATCCTGGAAAGCTCGGTCGTGACCGAGAGCAGCGACATATTCTTCTCCCATGACCTGGTTGGCTGCATGGATGCCATGTTCTCGTTCGCCCAGAGAAGCAAGAGGCACTGCATAGGCAACCTGGAGCTTCCGAAGGAGAAATACGCGGCCCTGAAGTCCAAGCTCCTCGCAGAGATAAGGGAGGAGATGGCACGGAAGAAGCGTTTCCCGTCGCTCATGGACATGGTAAGGGGCAGGCCGCTGCAGGGGCCTGGAGGAGGCCGGGCACGGCTTTCCCTGCCTCAGAGGGACGAGAAAACCAGCATGGAGCCCATAGAGAAGGCGTTCTCGTCCGCTTTCAGGGTGATGTTCGGCCGCGAGCCAGGGAAGCTGGAGAAATACGAAGGCTGGCTGATGACGAACATACCGCCCATCGCCGAGATAACCTCGCCGTTCGGGCACAGCACTTTCCTGCCGGACGACAGGTCGTTCTCGTGCCTGTCAAAGTTCCCCAGGGACAGGACGGTGTCGTTCTACGAGGCCATGGAACTCGGCAAAAGGAAGCTGGATGAAGGCAGCATCGGCTCCCTTGAAAGGATACGCGACGGGCTGCAGGAAATCGCATTCTTCAGCGCGGAGCTGGCCGAAGGCGAGAACAGCAACAACATCAGGTCACCGGTCATCCACCACGGCTCGCACACGTACAGGGTATACGACGCGACCTATTCGGAATACGCGGCCTGCGGCTCCATGAGCCTGAACTCAAGATACACGTTCGGCTGCTACCGTGTCGTGGAATCCGAGTTCTGCATCAAGTGCTACAACTCGCTGCGCCTGAGCAGGTGCTTCGAGATGGACACGTCGTCCAACTGCCTGGACTCGCTGTTCTGCCATAACTCAGAGGCACTGTCGGATTGCATGTTCTGCTTCAATGCCAAGGGCAAGCGGCATGCGATAGGCAACGCGGAACTGGAGCCTGGCAAATACCGGGCCATAAGGAGCGCGCTGGTCGGGCAGATTGCGGATGAATTGGAAAGGGACGGGGGCATCAGGTGGAGCGTGTTGGGAATCACACCACGACGCCGCGGCGCCGGAAAGCCGGACTGAGAAAGCTGTGCCAGGTGTGCCTGCGACCTCTGGGAGGCCCTATTACTCCTTTTTCCCGCCTTTGGGCTTCCGCCCACTGCCGGCGGGTGAGGACTGTTCCGGCGGCTTCCCCCTCGCTTCCCTTGCAGCCCCTGCCGCAGCCGAAAGCTTCGCCTTCTCAAGATGGTAAATCGCGTCTGGCGTCTCCCGCAGCAGGGTGTGCTCCTCCATGGGGCCCGGAAGGTCTGGCTTCTCCACCCGCTCTTCCTTTTCGGCCTGGTTCTTTTCAGCCTGGCCGCCTTCAGTTGAGCCATACCGGGCAGCCCTTTCCCCTTGGCCTCCCTCTTCGCGCCGTCCGGCTTCCTCTGCGAAGCGGACCGGCCCGCGGCCTGCGCGCTCTTCCATGCGGCGGAGCGGCCCTGAAGGTTGCACCGGCTGGTAGGGCGGGACATCCCCGCCCGGCATGAACCCTGCACGCAGGCCCCATTTCTCAGCATCTACGATCCTGACCTTCATGGGCAGGAGGTATTTGGTGCCGTCGAACAGCCGCACTATGCACTGCCGCTGGTGGAGCCTGACGAACATCTCCTTCTTGGACTCCTCCAGCTCGGTCGTCGCCCGGTGCTTCTTGAAGTATTCCTCGACTTTTATCTCCATTATGGAGCTTAGCAGCGCGGCGTCCTGCTTGTTTATCTTGAACGCGATTATGTTGCGGGCATTGGACACTATGGCGTCCTGGACCTCCTTGCTGAGCTGGCCCAGGTACTGGCAGGACAGGTAGGCGAACAGGTTGAACTTCCTGGTCTCCGCGAGTATGTCCTTGGTGACCCTCGTCTCCACCCTCGGGAATTCGTCCACCACGAGCACGGTCGGCTTGTCCTCCAGCTTGCCGGTTATGGCCAGGATGTACATCTGGTTTATCACGGCCCCTGCGAGGAAGCTTATCATACGCCTGCCGAAGAACCGCGGGTCGAATGAGACGATTGTGATGCGGTTTTTCCTGATGAGGTCGAGCAGGTTCTCCCGCGTCTTCTCGCTGCCCAGGTAGAGCTGGTACTCGCCTATGAAGTTGAGGATTGGCAGGATGGCGTCGTTGAAGTGGTGCATGTGGATGTCGTTGTATTCCTCGTCGAAGAACCGCTTTACCTCGTCGTTGTCGCACATGCTCACGTATTCGGCCTTCACTGACGGGTCCGTAAGGAGCAGGCTTATGCTTGAAAGGTCCAGCTTGCCCAGGGATGAGAGCAGGTGCACGGTGTAGAACAGCACGCGCTCGGAGTACTTGTTCTCCTGGCCGATTGTAGAGGCGATGAGCTGGGAGACAAGCTGCGTAAGCATCGGGGAGCGGTCCTTGCCGACATCAAGGGGCTCGACGTAGTTGCTCACGAAGTTGACCACCTTGCCGTGGGGAATCATCTTGTTGAACTCGCCGTGGGGGTCCACGATGACTATCCTTATCTTGTCGTTGTACTTGGTCTCCAGGGCCTTGAGGAGCACGAAAAGCGCCTTGGTCTTTCCGGAGCCGGACGTGCCGGCGATGATGGTGTGCTGGAGCGGGTCGAAATTGTCCACACCCATGCTCATGCCCTGCTCTTCAAATACCGGGTAGTTCGAGCTCATGTATATCTGCTTCGGAAGAGGCTCAAGCAGTTCTATGTATATGGACGGGTTCTTCTCGAGGTTTATCACGAGGAACTTTTCCGGGCTGAAGACCACCACCTGGCCTTTCCTGCCGTGGGTGTCAATGGTCGTGCCTATCGCTATGAACCTCCCCATTATTTTCGTGACATTGAGGGTCAGCTGCTCCACGCTCTCCTTGAGCATGAAGTCAATGATGTCGTGGCTGCCCCCGCCGATGATATACGGCCGCGGGAACGGGAAGAAGGAGCCTGAGGAAAGCTTGAGCAGGCTGGTTTCGCAAAGCTTGAACGGGAATACGAGCGCGGATATGCTCTGGAGGCACTCTTTCTCCCTCACGTAGAACCTGACCGTGTTGTTGTTGCGCTTGATGACGAGCGTCAGGCCGTTCGGCGAGAGTATGTCCGAGAGCTCGAGGAAACCGAAAAGGGGGAACCTGGACTTCGTGATGCGATTGAAGAAGTTCTTGACGTCTTCCGCTTCAATCTTCTCTGAGTACAGGTTTAATTCTCTTACTTCCATACTTTACCACTCAGTATATTTATGACCTGAACATTTATATATCCCTGCTATATATCCCTGCTTTACCACTGATTTACCACCGTATATACTGCATTTCCGGTTTATTAATATAAATATCCTCGCTCCACGGGGCTGGCCGGTAGCACACGGGCCCGCACCCCACCCCTTTTTAAACCGCCCCGCACATACCATTTACGCCGGCAGAAGCCGGATAGACTCTCCTTCTCCATGTGGAGGGGGCGACTGACGGAGGATGCTTATTAGAACCTCATGAAGTTTGATGAAACTTTAACTGAGGTCTGCAGGAGGAAAGTTTCATGTATTACATTAGGAAGATAGAGGACCGCATACGCGTACCGCCGGCCATGTTCGGCAGCGAGCTTGAGGACGCGGTGCTGAGGATAGTGCGCGAGCGCTACGAGGGCCGCATCTACAAGGACATGGGCATCGTGCTTTCCATAGACAACCCGGACGTCCTGAGCGAAGGCAGCGTCATACCGGGCGACAGCGGCGCATACTACACCATCTCGTTTGAGGCGCTCACGTTCATGCCGGTGGTCAACGAGGTCTACCGGGCAGAGGTCAAGGAAATCGTTGAATTCGGCGCGTTCGCGTCCATCGGCCCGTTCCAGGGCCTCCTGCACGTCTCTCAGATAGGCAAGGAGAAATACTACTACGACAAGAAGTCCAAGACGCTTTCCTCAAGGGAGGCGGGCAGGAGCGTGAAGAAGGGCGACGAGGTGCTGGTCAAGGTCTCAACCGTGAGCCTGAAGTCCACGTCGTCCGACACCAAGATAGGCCTGACCATGAGGCCTGACGGCCTGGGCAAGCCTGAGTGGTTCAAGCCCAAGAAGGCCGCGGGAAAGCCCGAGAAAGCCGAGAAAAAGGACGCCAAGGCCGAGAAGAAGGGTGATGCGAAATGAGGGCCTGCAAGAACTGCCGCTACATAATCTACACCCCGGACAAGACGTGCCCGAAGTGCGGGGGCGAGCTGTCCGAGAAATTCTCCGGCCTGGTGATAATACTTGACCCGGAGCGCTCGGAAATCGCAAAGGTCGTGGAAGTGAACGCTATCGGGAGCTACGCGATAAAGGTAAAGTAAAATAGGGGGA
Organism: Microcaldota archaeon; assembly: GCA_964490215.1. GTDB lineage: Archaea > Micrarchaeota > Micrarchaeia > Anstonellales > Bilamarchaeaceae > Bilamarchaeum. The sequence goes on from CAZBAM010000011.1 coordinate 4,342, forward strand.
TGCGGGGCGGGCCTGCGGGTTTAGCCCTGTGAGTTTCGGAAACGGGTTCACCACGAGCCGCGAAGCGGCGGGTGCAGTGAACAAAATCAGGGGGGAGGGATTTGAGGGGGTATCTCTCGTTCGTGCTGGTACTGGCATCGCTCGCGCTGCTCTTCTCGCTGCTTGACGTGAGCCTGGCCGCTTCCGACAGGGATTTCTCCAGAGCCGTGGCAGTGGAGCGGGCCTACGGCGTGCAGATGAACGCCAAGGAAGCTGTTCTGGAATCGGCGAGGCAGGGCGGAATGGAAGGTTTCGCCGCCTACGACCGGGCGCACGACCTCGCGAGCTGCGCAGCATGCCCGGACCACGGCTGCACGCTCGCTGGCCCGGCTGCATGCAACGCGGCCGTATGCCAGGGGTGCTTCAGGGAGAACGAGGCAAGGCAGGCGGCTGAGGAAGGCGCTGCCGCTGCAGTGGCAGGGCTGGCGCAGCACAGCTTCGCAGACGACTTTTCGGTCTCGGTTGGCGCCTTCCCGTGCGATGCAAGGCTGGCTGCGGACCCTGCGGCACGGAACCTGTTTTCCCTTGATTCGCTCGGCCTGCGGCAGCGCGTGGCCATAGCCGTGCGTTCGGACTCTCTCGGCGTGTCGGCAAACGCCAGCCTGCCACAGGGGATGGTGATGCTCTATGGCTAAGGCGCAGGCGAGCCTGGAGTTCATGCTGCTTTTCGCAGCCACCCTGGGAGTCGTCGCCCTGCTTGCCGCTGCGCTGCTTGCAGAGCGCGGGCGCCTTGAGGCAGGGAAGGACGGCATAGAGAGCATAAACAAGGCAGAGGCTGCGGCAAGGGCAGTGGAGGCCATGCTCAACAGCGGCGTGGAAATGGCGTTCGGATTCACCGACGAAGGGGTGAAATACGGCGTGGAGAACGGCATGCTCCACGTGGCTTACCAGGGCAGGGTGATAGAGATAGGGGGTGTTTATTCTGGCAATTCCACAGAGCCGGTATAGGGGATTCCTGTCGTTTGACGCGGTTTTCAGCCTGCTGCCGGTGGCACTCATGGTGCTTTTTGTAATGGCACTGTCGGCTGCGGTCGCAGGGAGCGCAGCAGCCGGCATGCAGAGGCAGGAGGTATTTGACAAGGTCGTGTCCGCGGCCGATTATACGGTCAAGACAGGCTATGCCCGCGTGGAGGCTGACGGGCTGAAAAGGCCGAACTGGATGCTGGACGGCGGCATTGATGAAGCTTACGTGGAGCAGCTGCGCGCCAGGACCGGACTGGGCGCGCTGGAAATCGGGTATGGCGAACCGGACGGCGTGCATGACGCGTGCATCTACAGACTGGTGGTCGTCGGGGACATGAAGGAAATCAGGCGGCTTTTCGCGTGCGGGGACGCGCTCCGGGGGCCGGACACGGCTGCTTCAGGGCTGGCTGCACCGGGTGACGGATGATGAGTGGAGTGACGGGCGAAGGGGGATTGCTGATGCAGACGATTGAGGCGCTCGCTGGCTGGGCGGGGTGACTGACGATGCAGACGATTGAGGCGCTCATTTCCCTGATGTTCCTCGTTGCCATGGCGTCGGCGCTGCTGGCGCCGCTCCAGGGCCAGGCCATTGACGACTCGCTCTACCGCGCGCAGCTCGCAGGGGACGCCTGGCGTGTGCTCTACCTGCGCGGGGATTTCACGGACTTCGGGAATGCGTCGCTGCCTGGAACGAACGGCATGGACCGCGAGCTGGCTGAAAGGACGCGGGCAGACGTGGAAACGTTCGGAAGCGAGACCGGGCTGTGCATCTTCCTGGCCGGCGTCGTGTCCAGCAACTGCCGCGGCGTGCCTGACACCGAGACGACCGTATCAGTGGAAAGGACCGTGGTATACAGCGGAAGGCCGGTGACGCTCACGCTGTCAATGAAAAAATAAATCAGCACCAATAAAAAGATTTGTCGGCAAAGGAAGAGCAGCCGGGAAGAGGCGCCCGGGAATCATGCCGCTCCGGCGGCAGCAGGTGATTTGCTTGATTGAGGCATCCAAACGCAGCGAGCTCGTGACATACCCGATAAGGGACATAGTGCAGCAGGCGAAGAAGATAGAGAGGCAGGGCGTGCAGATGATATGGCTCAACATAGGGGACCCTGCGCCCTTCGGCTTCAGGCCGCCACAGCACGTGCTTGACGCGGCTGCGGATGCGCTGAAGCAGAATTATTCAGGCTATGCGCCGTCCGAAGGCGACCCGGAACTGAAAAAGACTGTCGCGGAATACGAGAAGGTCGCGCCAGGCGACGTCTTCATAACCGCGGGCCTGAGCGAGGGCATTGACTTCCTTTTCCAGGCGCTGGTGGACCCCGGGAGGAACATCATACTCCCCACGCCGACCTACCCGCTTTATCTCACCAAGGAGCGCATAAGCTACGGCACCGTGGAATTCTACGACTGCGACGAGCGCTTTGAGCCTGACCTGGAGAGCATGCGGAAGAAGATAACCCCATACACCCGCGCGATACTCGTCATAAACCCTAACAACCCCACGGGCGCTGTCTATTCAAGGAAGACGCTACAGGGAATCGTGGACCTGGCCGGCGAGTTCAAGCTGCCCATAATAAGTGACGACGTCTACGACCAGATGGTCTTTGACGGCGAGATGACTCACATGCGCGACATCTGCAAGGACGTGCCGGTGGTGTGCGGCAACAGCCTTTCCAAGAACTACATCTACCCCGGGGCACGGGCCGGCTACCTGGCGTTCCACGGCGAAGGGTGGGACTCGGTCAGGGACGCCATGCAGCGCCTGTGCAACCAGAGGCTTTCGGTCAATTGGGAGATGCAGCGCGCCTACATCGCTGCCATAAAGGGGTCGCACGACCACATAAAGAAGTTCAACGCCGAGCTCAGGATACGCCGCGACGTGGTGATGAAGCGCGTGGGCGAGATAGAGGGCCTCAGGACCTCGGCTCCCAGGGGCGCGTTCTACGCATTCATAAAAGTGGAAGGCCCGTGGAAGAACGACAAGGAGTTCGTGCACGGCCTGCTGGGGCACGGCGTGGTGGTCGTGCCGGGCTCGGGCTTCGCGCCGACCATGGAGGGCAAGGCGTTCAGGCTGGTATTCCTGCCAAAGCCGGAGCAGCTGGACGAGGCCTTCAACCGCATTGAGAGATACATGAAGGCGAAATAGGCTGGCCGCGAAGTCATTTCCCTTTCTTCTCGCCGAATATGGATGCGAATCTTCCTTCCCTGCTGACCTTCATCGATTCGTCAGGAGAGAACACCCGCCCGTTCATGCAGATATAAACCCCGGGTGGAAGGTTTTCGGCTTTGGCGCTTGCATAACCGAGATGGAACGGACCGTCTGAGGGGGCGAATCCCACGATGGGAATGAACGAGCCGGTGAGGATTACGACCTGGTCCTTCCGCCTCAGATTCGCTTTCAGGTATCTTGCAGTGTCAGCCAGGGTATATGTTCCGTGCGTGATGATTACTTTCTTATGCGGGCTTTTTTCCACAAATCCGAGGATTTTTTTGAGGTCGGCTTTTGTCAGGTCCCTGCTGTCCTTCAGGCAGACCGGGGTGAAATAAGAACGCTCGTACAGCCTCAGGCTCTTGATGAATCCAGGCAGTACAGACGACTTGTTCGGTATGACCGTGTCCCTTGTCCCTTCATAGTAGGAATCTATTGTTCCGCCGGTAATCAGGAAATGGATAGTTTTTGCTGGCATTCCCTCACCTCTTCTTTTTTCCCAGGCTGATTTTCCCGGGCTGAACGTGAAGTCAGTTCTTCCTTTTCTTCTCGGCTATTTCTTCCCTTTCTTTTCCGCTTCCTTTTTCTTCTCCCTGAGGCGCTCCAGCAGGGACTTGGTGATGTCCTCCTTCACCTTGGGCGTGGGCTTGGGCGGCTCAGGCTCGTCCTCCTCTTCCCCGGCCTCGCCTTCGGGCGCCTCCTCGTCTGCGGCCTTGGACGGCGGCGGTGGCACGAGCCTTCCGCCGAGGTTGCGGCCGCCCTGGGGCTCCTGCGGCTCCGGTGGCAGCGGCAGGTCGCTTATCTTCAGGGGCGCGCCAAGCTTGCGCTTCTCCACTTCGGTGCTCAGGATTTCCTTGAACATCGGCATCCAGCGCGTCCAGGCGTCGGCAAAGTCTATCTCCCCCTGCTCCTTTTCAAGGGAAACGAGCAGCCTGGACGCTGCGGTGTTCGCCTTGAGCACGAAGTCCAGCTCCAGGAGGAGGGGGTCCTTGAGCTGCTGGCTGGCGGCGTAGATGCCGTGGTACATCTTGCCCTTCCAGAACGCCTGGAGGACGTATTGCTCGGGCGAGATGCCGGTCTCCTCGCTCCGTTTGGCGAGCGCAGGGGGTATGAACGAGATGTCAAGGTCCTTGGAGAGCTTTTTTATGTCCACCTTTGAATAGTCCCATGCGGAGGCCTCGGGATTGCGCAGGAACTTGGTCTCCCAGGTGCAGGTGTCAATGCCGTCCCCGCGGCGGAAGCGGAACACCTCCACGAACTTCTTCTCCTCCACGTCGCTCTCGTACTCAAAGCCCAGGACGCGGTACACGCGGCCGCGCCTCCCGAACCTGACTTTTTTCAGGAACGTGTAGCGGTCGGTGGCGTACATGCTGGCCGCGGGCATTCCGAAGACCAGCTCCAGCCTGTCCTGGATGTCGCGGAGCGACTCGGCGTGCAGGTTGTATAGCAGGAACACGCCTGGCTGGGTGTTGAGCAGGTTGATGATGCCCTGGACCGCCACGCGCGAGCGCACTTCGTTTATGATGAGCGCGGCATCGCCCATGCGCAGGAGGACGTTGGCCATGGTGACGAGGTCAAGCTCCTTGGTGGTCCCCTCCTCACGCTCGGAGCTCTGCACCCTGGCCGCGCCTATGTGGAAGCCGCGCTTCCTGAACGCGCGCACCGGGATTTCCTCTATGTCCTGGATGGGGATTATCCTCCTGCGGGTGCCGATGGACGTGATTTTCGCCGCAGTGAATGCGGTCTTGCCCACCCCCTTGAGGCCGAGCACTGCCTCTGAGCATCCCAGCGAGACCATGGTGTCGTCATAGCCTGCGAAAAAGGGCGGGAACGAGTGGAAATTGAGGTATTGCGCGTAGGTGAAGGGCTCCTCCTTCATTATCCTCAGGGCGCCCTGGAGCTCCTCAAAGGTCGCGGGCGGCCTCTGGAGGTGGCACCGCATGGACAGCCTCTTGAGCACCACGTCAAGTATGGGGCTGGACTCGTCAAACTTCCTGACCCCCCTGAGCGTATAGACGACGCTCTTGAACGCACGCTCCAGCAGCTCGCGGTTGTACCTGAGGAGGGTGTGGCACAGGCCGAACTTCCTGTGCTCTATGTAGATGGGCGAGTTTTCGCTGTCAATGTATATGTCCGTGACGTTCTCCTTGTCCAGGGCGAGGTTCTCTATGTGCGCGCCGAGGCCGACCACCCAGGCTGCGCACTCCCGGCCCATGGCCATGGCATCCTGCGGCGTTATCTGGAGCCCGTCCAGCATCGCCCGGTCTATGAAGTACTGCCTGTAGTCCCTGGACTTGAGGTTCATGAGGATGTCCCAGTCCACGTTGGCGAATTGCTCCTTGAACTGCTCGTTCACGGTAGCCTTGAGGAGCTTGTTGAGGTCCGGGCTGAGGTTCGCGATGGCGTTGTTCTTCTGGACGTAGAGGTATGCGTCGCCCCCGGGGATCTCATAAACCTGCACTTCTATGCCGAATGGCAGGGTGTAGTGCGCGTCCGGCGAATCCAGGGGCACGGCATTAGGCGGGACGTCCAGCACCAGGGAGGGCACGAAATAGAGCGTCTTGAGCCCGACGATGCTGAGGAAGGCGGCCCGCAGGTCGCCGGTCCCCTTCACGCACTGGTAGAGCCGCGTGGCGGTGTATCTCCGGACTATGCCGGCCACCCAGCCCTTGAACGTCTGGTATCCCTTCACGTAGATGGACTTCTCAGGCTCAGGCTCCTTGTAGTCCACGAGCTGCTGGGCCGCCATGAGGGGGTTGAGGAATACGTATTCGTAGAACCGCTTCATCATGACCCTGCGCTGCTCATAGGCAGGGTCCTGCTTGAGGCCGTAGATGTCCGCCCTGAGGAGTATGAGTTCCAGCTGCTTGATGAATGCCGCGTATTCTGTCAGGATGAGCGTCTTCTCCTCGTCCAGCTCAACGACGATTTCCTCCTCGTAGCGTATGGTCTTTATGGGTGCCTCGGTGGTGGAGAGGTCCTTGAGGTGGATGTTGAGGAATTCAGGAGAAGCGAACTCGTAAGGGCATTTGGCCAGGTCTACTATCGCGCGGGTGCCTTCAAGATAAAGATTGCACATGCCCTGTTATCGTATCGGAATTTTAAAACCTGCTGCTGGGCGTCAGCGCGTCATTGCCCTGGAAGAAGGGGGGCATCTTCAGTCGAATCGGAGATTACGGTGGTTTCGTTTTCCGCTTCTACACTGTCGGCCTCAAAGCTGTCTGCTGCAGCACCGACAGCTTCGGTTGCAATCGCCGACTCGCGCCTTTGGCTGTGCTTTTTGAATGACACGGTTGCTGTGGGGCGCTCCTCAGACACAGTGATGCGCCTGGAGCGGTTGCCCGACTTCACGGCGAGCGTGTGCGCCCCGCTGAAGGAGACGGTGAGCGGCGTGCTGCCGAGATATTTTTCAGTGCCGGTGGCAAGGACTTCGTACACCATGGCGCCCTGTGGCCTGGAATATACGCCGGCCTTATAGGTCTGGGCAGGAATCCCGATGAATGGCACCTCCAGCCCGCGCGCCCTGAGCGCAGGCGCTACCCGTGCGTCATAAAGGTCCATGAGCGGCTCGCGGAAGTGCCAGCCGCCTGCGATTATGCCGGTAAGGGCGAGCGCTGTGGCGGCTGCCACTATGGCACCCGTGGGCGTGCGCCGGTGTTGGAACAGCTCTGGGGCCAGCACCGGCCTGCCGTCCCAGTCGCATTCGGCTATGGCCCGGCGCAATTCTAAGGCGCTCTGGAACCGCTCGCCTGGGTTCTTTGCAAGGGCGTGCGTCACAATCTTTTCCACCCAGGATGGTATGCCATAACCAGGGACGCGTTCGGTAAAGGGCTGCGGCGGCGCGTTCAGTATTTTCCCGGCCAACCCCCTTAGGTCAGCTGCTTGGAAAAGCTTGCTGTTGGAGAGCAGCTCGTACATCATCGCCCCTATGCCGTATACGTCCCCCCGCCCGTCGTAGGGGGTGGAGGACAAGGACAGCATCTCAGGTGCCATGTAAGCGAAGGTACCGAGAGCGACGCCAGTATCCGTAAGGGTGGTGACACCAGGCATGTCAAGCTTGGCAGTGCCGAAGTCTATGAGCTTCACATGGTCGTTTTTCATGACGATGACGTTGGATGGCTTTATGTCGCGGTGCCATATGCTTTGGGCGTGCGCAGCCGCGACGCCATCGCAAACCTGCATGAGGATGTTACTGATGCGGCTCCAGGGCATCGGCTGGCGCTTACGCACGTATTCGGCGAGGATAATGTCCAGGCCCTTGCCAGGCAGGTATTCGGTCACGATGTAAACGTCGGTTTTCGTGTTGCCGTAGCCGAGCACCTTCACCACGTTGGGGTGGTCTATCCGCGACAACATTTTTGCCTCGCGCTCGAAACGCCCGACGTAAGTGCCACCAGCATCCCCGGTCAGCAACCTCCTGTGCAGGAATTTTATGGCGACCGGCGCCCTCACGTTTTGTGCCTCTGCCTTATAGACGCTGCCCATCCCGCCCAGGTTTATGAGCTTCTTGATGTCGTATGTGTCCGTATTGCTCTGGATGGTTGTGCCGACGTAGAGGTCTGCTGGTTCTGAAGCGGGTTTGTATTTGAACAGAAGAACCTGCATTGGCGATGACCCCTTCCTGACAGTCCTCGCAGTGACAGTCGGGTCAGTGGGGCGTGCGCTGTGCTGTTGCATGTGTTAATTTATGTTCCAAAAAGATTAAAAAGGGGGCTGATAAGGGCGGGCGAGACGGCTGGATAGGGCGGGATGGGGGCAGGGTGGGATGGTTGATGATGGAGGTAGTGGGAGTGAGAATGACGGGATTGCCGGGGTGAGAGGCCTGGTGGGGTGGGCAGGAGGGGTGGCAGAGAGGGTGGGGGGTGAAAGAGCGGCTCGCTTGCCCCAAGTCCGTCAGGATGGATTGACCGAGGGCGTGCTTTCCACGGCCCCGCCGGATTTCTCTGACGCCAGCACCTTTTCCACTATGGCAGCATAGGCCGGCCTGGTTAGCATGTAGCCGAGGAGCGCGCCGAGTATGGTGGAGATTGCGAAGCCGATTACCTCCACAAGCCCTGAGAAGAGGAGCGGGACCATGGAGAATATGGCGACTATGGCGTTCGTCTTTATTATGCCGAACGCCAGGCCTATCTTCTCCCGGGTGGTGTGGCTGTCCTTCTTGAGGAGCTCGTCCGTGATTACGATTTGCGCGTCAACGCCCACGCCGATGGCTGCTATTATGCCTGCCATTGCAGCCAGGTCTATGGTGAACGAGCCGAGTATGGAAAGCAGTATGACCAGCTCTGCCAGGCTGATGAGCACTATAGGCATGGTGGCTGTGACGTTGCGGTAGCGGAGGCCGATGAGCACTGATATGGCCACCAGCGAGAATGCTATTGCAATGAGGCTGAGCCTGAGGAATTCCTTGCCCAGCGAAGCCGGCAGCGTCGTCCTGGAGCCGAGGGATATCTGCACGGGCAGGGAGCCTCCCTTGAGGATTGATGTAATGGTCTTTACCCTGTCGCTCGCCTCCTGCGCCTTGAGCGCAGGGTCGCGCTCCTGCACAGAGCCGGTCACCACGTAATTGTAGACGGGTATGCCGGTGGTGATGGTGCCTCCGAGCAGGGGCGAGCTGAGCAGGCCCGCTGCCTCAAGCCGGCTCACTATGAGCACGCCGCTCCGGGTGCGGGTGAATTCAGGCGCCAGCTGGCTGTCGTTGAACTCAACCACGGTGAAGCCGCGCTCCCTCAGCAGCTCCTTCGCCGTGGCCGAGGCGTTGCTGGACACCAGTGCGCTGGTGGTGTTGGTCATGGGCGTCAGGTTAGCTGGCAGGTCCTCCAGGATGTAGGCCTGGATGTCGCTGCCGTTGAGCTTGAGGGCGTCGCGGAGGGATTTCAGGGACTCCCTTTCGCCTGAATCCTGCGATATTGACGCCTTGAACGCGCCCCTCTCAAGGAATATGACCGCGTCCGACGGCCGGTCAAGGAACATGTAAATCGGGTAGTCTGCCTTGCCCTTGGCCGCATGCGCGAACTGCTCGGCACCCTGCAGGTCCACCGCGAAGCCCACGCCCCAGTCCGCCCTCTGCTGGACGAGCTCGGACGGGCCGAGCTGGAGTATGGAAGACGGGTATATGCGCTCGCCGCTGACGGCCACCTGGCCATCCACCACGCCCTGGTACACACCCTGATGGGACAGTGTGCTCTCTATGGAACGGATGGTGGCTTCGTCACCGCTGGATATCTCTACGTTTATCTCGGTACTGCCCACGGCCCGCACCTTGGCCTCGCTCAGGCCGAGCACGCTCGCCCGCCGCTTTATCGTCTGGACGAGCTCGTCCATGGTGGCCTGGTCCACCTGCTTCTCAAGTATGACCGGGATGCGGGTGCCTCCGGCGAAGTCTATGCCGAACTTCATGCCGTTGACGCCTATGTTGAGCAGGGCGAGGAGCACCAGCGCCACGACGCCGGCCAGCTTTATGTGCGACTCCTTCCACATGAGGGAAAACGAGCCGAACACGATGAGTGAGGTTATGAGCAGCAGGCCGGCGTAAAGCGGGTAGAGGATGAGCGCGGCTGCGAAGGCCATGAACACCACTGCGAGGAACTGGAATTTCCGGTCGGTGTAGAAATCCATCAGGCTCTCCTCCTCTCGGCGTACCACAGCACCATCACGCCGTTGATGCCCCAGGTGGCGAACATGTCGCCCACCAGGCCTGCCAGGGCCACCGCGGAAATCTCATAGTATGTAGGTATGTGCATGAGCAACGACAGGACGAAAAGAGTGCCGAATGCCACGATTGCCATCACGCTCATGGTCAGGCCGGTCTTCATGGCGTCAAAGGCGTTCTCCCGCAGGTCCCCGCGCCGCTTCAGTATCCTCGTTGTCAGGAGGATGTCAGTGTCAAGCGAGAAGCCTATGAGCAGCAGGAGGGCCGCGAACGACGGGAGGGTGAGGGGTATGCCGAAAAGGCCCATGGCACCCATGGCTATGATGACGTCGGAAAGCGCCCCGGTCAGCACGGCTATGCTCGGCACTATGTTCCTGAAGAACAGGAACACGAGGATGACGCTCAGCACCGCGGAAAGCATCACCACCTGCACCGCCTTCTCTATGAAGTGCGTGGAGAGCACCGGGCTGACCGTCTGGACCGATATGGACTGGTAGGAGACGTATTTGTTTATGGGGCCGGAGATTGACTGCTGGTATAGGGCGTACACCCCGGAGTAGGCTGTGCCGACCTTCTTCTGCAGGTCGTTGAGGCCGGTGATATTGAGCTCGGCCCTGCTGGTCCCTGCGAGGGCGAACATCTGGTCGGCAATCGCTTCCAGCTCGGCCTTCTTCGCAGAGTAGTTGGCTGAATAGCTCCGGTTCTGGTAGGAAAGGACCTCCAGCTGCGCGACCACTGGCATGAGCGCGGTGAAATTCGCCTTGAGCTCCTCGGCCTTCACCAGGGCCGGGCTCTGGGGCACCTCTATCTCGGCTGTGTAGCCTGAGGGCGTCTGGAAAGCCTGCACCTTGGCGTCAAGGCCGTCGGCCTTGAGCTTCGCCTGGAGGTCCGCGGCGTCCACGCTGCCGTTGATGGAAAGCGAGATGAGGGTGCCGCCCCTGAAGTCCACGCCAGGTTTTATGTTCGGTATGAAAACCAGTGACAACGCTATGAGCAGCAGCGGCGCGAGGGCGAGCAGGCGGTAGTCCCCTTTGTATATGTTTGGCAGTTCCATGAAACCAGATCGCAATTAGCTTCCCATTAGTTCCCTTACCATTAGCTGAGCAGAACTAAGTATAATAAAGCATAAAAGCTTTCTTGCATTTTCGCGAAAGCGAAAATTAGCAAGAA
>CAZBAM010000011.1:15471-39554 GCA_964490215.1 Microcaldota archaeon
AAAAAGCATAAAAGCTTTCTTGCATTTTCGCGAAAGCGAAAATTAGCAAGAAAAAAAGCATAAAAGCTTTCTTGCATTTTCGCGAAAGCGAAAATTAGCAAGAAAAATTGCATTTTCGCGATTGCGGAAAAAGTGGACTCGTCGTGGTCTCGCTCCGCTCGCCCACTTCCAGTCCATTTTCCATGAGGGGAACCACAAGACCGGAAACTGGAAAAAAAGGGAAAGTGGACTTCGCGTGACCTTCGGTCACGTCAGTCCACTTTTTCATGAGGTCGGCCTTAGGCCTGGAAGTCGTGGCTTATGAAAAAGTGGACTTGGGGGGACTCGCACCCCCGGCCTCTCCGATGCGAACGGAGCGCTCTGTTCTGCCGCGCTCCGTCGCCATATATCGGCGCCGTCGCGCGTCTGCTGAGCTACAAGCCCGAACGAATGTGAGGGCTTGGAGCGATTTGGCCGAAAAGGCCAAACTGAGCTACAAGCCCGGGTATAAATAGCTGATTCGAAAAAAGTATTGAGGCAACCATTATTAAATTTGCATCAAAAAGCCGGATGATGCAGAAAAAGGCAAAAACGCAAAACCCGAAACCAGGGGCAGACAACGGCGAACGGCATACCATAGGCATGGGCCGCATATTCCGCAACGTCATCCTCGGCGGCCAGGACGGCGTGGTAAACGTCCTCGGCATAGTCCTTGGCGTGGCTACGGCCACCGGCTCCACTTACATCGTCCTCCTTGCAGGCATGGCAGCCACGTTCGCAGAAAGCATCAGCATGGCCGCGGTCGCCTACACCTCCACGCGCGCGGAGATAGAGCATTACGAAGCGGAAGTCAGGCGCGAACTCAAGGAGATTGACGAGATACCGGACAGGGAGCGGAAGGAGATAGAGGACATCTACCGCGGGAAGGGGTTCTCAGGGAAGCTGCTGGCGCAGGTCGTGGACAAGATATGCTCCAGCAGGAAGGTATGGCTCAGAACGATGATGCGCGACGAGCTGGGGCTTGAGAACCCGTCCGAGGGCATGTCAGCATTCTGGCAGGCTGTCCTTGTGGGCGGCAGCGCCGTCGTCGGTTCGTTCGTGCCCATCACCCCGTTCTTCTTCCTGCCGGTGGGGGCATCCATACCCCTGTCGCTATCCATATCGCTCGTGGTGCTTTTCGTTGTCGGCGCCTACAAAAGCAGGATGACGTCCGGCAAATGGCTTAACGGCGGCCTTGAGCTCATGCTCATAGGCGGGGCGGCTGCAGTGGCCGGCTGGCTGGTGGGCGTGTTCTTCCAGGCGCCGGCTGCATAAAACACGATTCTTCAGGCCTTAGGGGCGCTCTTCTTCCCGGCGTTCATCCGCTTCAGGTAGAACGCCGTCCCCAATGCGCCGAAAGCCGCGACAAGGCCTGCCAGCGGGATGAAGACAACCGCAACGAAAAGCGGCAGCATGAAGAGCATGACGGACTCTTCCCTTACCTTGCGCCTGACGTATGCCGCATATGCGGAAATCGCAACTATGAGCACCCAGACCAGGTTGCAGATGAACCAGCAGATTGCCGGGTCTGTGCATTCGCCAATCCCGTAGCAGCCGCTTTTGAGCCTCGTCCAGGGCTGCTCTGGCGCAGCCGGCGGGATGACGCACTCCTTGTTGAAGCAGTAGCCCTCGCAGCAGTCTGCGGTCATTTCGCATGATACAGGGCTGCACGTCTTGGTGACATTGAGATAGACAGGCAGCCTCCAGATGTAGAACGTCTGGTTCCGCATGGTGTACTGTATGGTTTCGTTGATGCTCAGGTTGCCGAGGCAGACGTTGGGTGTGAAGTCCAGGGCTGCCACGCATGCCGCAGTCCGGACGTCGATGTGATAGAAGCCCTGGCTCCTGGGCACGAAGGAAAGCGTGCCTCCCCTTTGTGACGTTGACTGCGGCAGGCCGTTCGCGTCCCAGGTGATGTTTATCTGGCCGTCTTGCGCGACGCCGTTGTTGTCGACTATGTAAACGGTGACCGGGTCGCCGGTGGGTGAAAGGGACATGTCACGCTGGTCTTCCATGAAGCTGCAGGCAGGCATGCGTATTATGGGGATTATCTCGCCCACACTGGCGGTATCATCGACGACGTCATTGTATCCTGCATCTATGGCACCGAAGTAGTATTCCCCTGTCTGGGTGGGCAGGTAGGAATAAGAATCACGGGTGGCCTCTATGCGTATGGTCTCGACGGTGCTGCTGGGCTGCCTTATGAAGAGGGTGAATGCGCCTGCGTTGCTGCCACTGCGCGTGAACGTCAGCTCTATAGGTGAATTGGGGCAGGGGGAGTCGGCGGCCGATATTGTAATCAGGCCTTTTGACGGGCCGCCCACCGTCGCAACCACCGTGGACCTGCAGGCAACGATTGGCGGGTTGATGCCGTCCGATACGTCGGCGCATACCCGTACTGTCTCGCCGCCGCTGAACGGAGCGGTAAAGGAAATGGCCGTCACAGTGCCGTCAGGGGCGACCGCCGGGTAGAAGCCGCCCGGCTGTATCATCACGCCGCCCACGTACCAGGTGAAATTCACCGTGCCGGTCTGCATCTCAAGGTCGTGGTAGGTGGCATCGGAATTGAACGTGATGGTGCCTGGAGACGGGCTGAGCGGCCCCAGCGTGAGGTCCACCGTCGGCGGGGCATTGGCCAGGGTAAAGTCTATGCCGACGTCTGCGCTGAACGCAGCCGCGGCCAAGAACAGGAAAATCAATGCAGATAGTGATATTTTATCAAATACCATGCAGACACCACAGCAATTACTATGACAAGTATTAAAACGATTTCATGTGGTGGGCCGGCTGGCGGATTGCAGCTGTTTTGCGGTCCGGTGGCATTTTGCGCTGGGCTGGCAGCTGGCAGCGCTGTTATTTTCGCCGAGCGGGCGACGGCGGTGCTGACGCTTGTGCCGGCCAGTGTGGCTGTTATTTTCACTGACTGCGCTGAAACGTTTCCGCAGAGTGGTTTCAGGGAGATGCACTCTTCGCCTCCTGGCCCGATTTGCGACACGCCCATGCCATTGGCAAAAGTCGCCAGGATGCACGAGTCGTTGGCAGAGAGGGCTGCGCTTACCGGCGCGCTGCCTGTGTTTATCGCGCACATGGGGCTGATTGCAGAGAAAGATGAGCCGTTGAACCCGTATTCGATGGAGGCGCCTGAGAGGCCGAGGGCTGGGAACGCGCAGGGCAGGGCGATGACAAGGGCGAGGAGGATGCGCAGGACTGACATCGGGTATCATCATGCACGGCAAAATAAATAAAGGGGAATCTCAGCGCAGCAGGATGGCCCGGAATGTGATGCGCGAGCCGCCTGTTTCTGTGCTTATCATGTAGGCTCCTGCCGGGAGGCCGTCAAGGCCGACGAGCGCCTGGCCGTGCTGCGCATCCACTGAGTGCAGGAGCCTGCCATGCATGTCGTAGATGCCGACGTCGTGGCTGGCGCCGTCCCTGAAATCCACCTCGTACCTGCCAGCCCCCACCTGCCTGAAGCCAGGCAACCGGACTTTTTGCATTTCTGGAGCGCCAAGGGAAGTATAGTTGACGCCGTATAAGAAGCCCGAGAGCAGCTGGTCGTAGGGGAATTTTGCGCCGTAGAGCGAGTCTGGGACGCGGAACTGGGTGTTGTATTCGTCCCCGATTGTGAGGACGGAGGTGTCGCCTGCCTGCGGCATCCTGACGAACCTCCACATCATCAGCGAGTCCACAGTGAACTGCGAGCCGGTGTCTACGACGCCTTCTGAAGTGACGTTCTTAACCACCCTGCCGGTCATGCGGGTGTACCACGGCCCTGATTTGGCTGTGCTGTCCTGGTAGAAGACGAGCTCGAATGGGGCTATCACCACGCCGTTGACCGTGTAATAGTCGATGTCCGGGTTGTGTATGTTGGCGAGCTGGTACCAAGGGTCGGCAAGTTCGCCGTGCCTGCCGCCGTAATCAGCGAACGGCACGAGCCACTTCGGTATCGGCAGCTTGAAAACGTCATATGGGCCAACGGTCACTGTGTCAGTTTCACCTGCAGGGAGGTCATAGGCACGCACATAAAGCATGCTGGTATCAAGGACGGCCATCATGAACCTTGCCGAGTCCACCCTTGAAGAGAGGTCATAAGGGGCGGTTGAATCGCTGCGTGCGACCTTCCAGAACACAGTGTCCAGCACCCACGCGATGAAGGATTTGGAGCTGTCAGGATTCGGCAGGGGGTATACGCCGGGCCGCACCAGTTGGTGCTTTGCAAATGCCGGGACGTCGAATATTGAAACGCCCTCGTAGCCGTTGTCTATGTTGCTCAAGCCGAGCCATTTTCTTTTGTTCCCCCAGTTGCCCTTGCCATGGTTCCATGCATGGCAGAACTGGAATGAGGACGCGTTGGTGAGGACATAGGTTGTGTCGATTATCCTGCCGCTGGCCCAGTTGAACTCCCTTAGGAGCTCTGACGTCCATTGGCCGTCTGAACCCAAGAGCATGAAGCGGGCTGCGTTTTCATGGTTGAACAGGTATGACGGGTAGCTGCTGGACCAGGCGGCGTTCATGCGCGGGATCTGGCCATACCTGGACATTTCGCCTGTGAATGCGCGGTCCCTTATGGCGCCGGCAGCGTATGGGCAGTAATAGGCTATCTGGTATTTGAGCGAATCGCCGCCGGCATATGAGAAGCCGTGGGCCATGTAAATCACGTAGGCCATGCCTGTGCCGAGGTTCCTCGTGCTGAATGGCGAGACCCCGGTGCGGGTCTTTTGGGTGAGCGGCACCATCTGGCCGAGGGGCATTTCCTGCTGGATGGTGTAATTGGTTATCGGGATGCTTTTTGACTTGAAATAATCGCGCACAGGCGGCTTGGCCAAGTCGATGCCTGGCGTCCATATCACAGAGGAAGGGACGCTGACTGCCTGCGCGCGCGAGAACTGCAGCGTGACAGGAACCACGAGAAGGAATGCTGAAAAGAGCGCTGCTGCGGTTGCCGATGCGACTGTGGCTGCAACGTCCTTGAACCGGGAGAAGGAGGCCCTGCAACTCTCGTGAGGCTGGCAGCTGGGATTATGCGCCCCTCGATAGGCGAGTTTCAAGCATCCACCTCCGCACGCACCTATATATTACAACCTAATGACTTTAAACGGCTTCTTATTGTCAGCCACAGTCAAGGGTATAGGTTATCGTCTGGGTGTAGGTGAGGCCTGGCGTGCCGGCAGGCGGCGCCAGCAGGCCCAGGTAGTCCGTGCTGTTGAGGGACGAATTGAGCTGGCCCATGCCCGCGGCCGTCCCGAAGATGCCGGTCATGTCGCCGTATGAAGCTGAATATGCCGGGTCTGAGGTCCTCCGGGTGTAGTTCGAGGCAAGCGTGACGTTTATCATGGTGGTGAAGTTGGTGGCGCTCACCGTGAGGTTGCCGTCAAGCGTCCCTGTGTTGGACAGGGTGAGGTTGGAGTAGCCGGTCGAGTCATAGGCCAGGGTGCCGAAGGAGATGGAGCTGGGCGACGCTTCCAGTATGCACGAGGTTGGCGTGGTGTTGAGCATCAGGCGTATGAGCGCCGAGCGGTTCATGGACGAATTGGAGGCCGTGAAGTTGACGTCGAACCTGCTGCCGTTCAGCGTGGACGCGTTCAGCATCACCTCGATTTGCATCGTGGAGCCGACCGGCAGCGCTGTCACGTTGGTCACGTTCAGGGTGGCGAACGTCTGGTTGGCGCTGAAATCGAGGTCTATCTGGATGTTGCCCGTGTTGGTCACGTTTATGTAGGCATAGGACGGCGTGGTGTTGAGGGGCGTGCTGTATATCGTCGTGACCGGAGGCTGCACCGAGATGTCGTACACCGGGGAGAGGGTCAGGTTCAGTATGCTGCTCCGGTTGCCTGCGTTCGGCTCTGACGCGGTTATGTTTATCATGTAGGAATTGGGCGTAAGGCCGGTGGTGTTTATTATGAACCATACCGGCTGGTCAAGGGTGTACGGCGCGATGGTGACGCTGCTCTGGTTGGGCACCACGAAGCTCTGGTTGGTTGAGAACGAGACGTTGAGCTGCTGGTTGCCTGTGTTGGAGAGGTTGAGCGACACCGCTATCAGCCCTGGCACGCCCGTGATATTGGCCGCCTCAGGCAGCAGGGTGTAGCTGTATGACTGGACGACATAGACTATCATCGGCGTGTAGTACCTTTCATAGCCGGCGCCGAACGGCGTTGATGTGTCAGCGAGGTAAGTGAACACGTTGACGTTGTTGTTCATCACCGACGAGGTGGTTATCGTCCCTTCGGGAATCAGCTGGCCGTTTATCCAGATGCTGCTGGCGCGCGGGATGGAGACCTCCTTCGCATCGAATGGTATGAACATCTCGCTCCTGAAGTAGTATCCTGGCGGCTCCGGATAGACGGGGTTGGCGCGGGTCGGGTAGCTGTTCGGGGGCCCTCTCAGCCATGCGTCTGCGCTCCATCCTGTCGCTATCGCGCCGGCTTCCTCGCTGAACGAGTATGACCATGAGGTTATCTTGCCCTCCTGCTCCGAGAATCTCAGGGCGACCGGAACCACCATCAGGTTGTTCGAAGGCGCGTAGTCCCTGTTGCAGAAGGAAACGTAGTCGCAAACGCTCTTCTCCGGGTTGAGCCGGTAGAAGCCCACGAAGCCTGCCTTGGCCGCCGGGGACACGGTAATCGCATTGGTGCCTGCCGACAGTATATCCGACGGTATGAAGACATGGTAGAAGCCCGAATACACCGCGTCGCTGCTGTATGCCTGCATGTCGGCATCGGCTGCGAACGAGACGTTGGTAGCTGCAAACCGCGGCTCGAATATTATCGAGATGTTGCTGGCCTGGTCGAAATACGTCCTGGGTTCGCAGGACGTGTAGACGTTCCTCGGCCCGATGGTCCACATGAACGCAGAAGTGTGCGGGAAGCCGTCCTCGCAGGAGGCTATGCCTGCCGCAAGCACCTCTATGTAATCGTGGTCGGTCAGTTCGCTGGAATTCACGCTGAAGCTGAGCGTGACAGTGCGTGGAAGGGCGCTATACCTGTAAAGCAGGTAGGTCCTGGTGTCGTTTATTCCAAAGGTGGTCGGCACGAACAGCTTCTTCACGGGGCCGGTTGAGCCGGCGACCGTCGCGCCCTTGGTGATGAAGCTGCGTGGCATCAGGGCAGTGCCGGACGCCACGGTAGTCGTCATGCTCGGCACGTCCACAGGCATCGTGTGGATGAGGTAGGTCACGTTGTTGTCAAGGTCTGACACGTAGACGCGCGTATGCTCCTTTATGCCGCGGTTCATGCTGTTGGTGAAGTTGAGCATGAAGGAGACGTTGGTGCTGTTGGCAGTGATGTTGAAGACCTCGCTTCCGAGGCTGCCCTGGGTGGTGTAGCCTGTGGACTGGTTGACGGTCACGTCATAGACGTGGTCAACGGCATAGGAATAGCCGAGCAGGAAGCTCTGGTTGCGCCGCATGGCGTCGCTGTCGAAGGTGGCGTTGTCATCCCACGTGTTGAAGGCGACCACGTGCCTGCCGCTGTCCACGCTGAATGCATGCCAGTAGTAATCCCTTGCGGTCCAGGTGCCCAGGCTGGTCACTGCACTGCCGAATATGCGGGTGCCGTCCAGCCACACCTCCGGGCCGCTGGCAGACACGTTGGATGACCTCGGCCGTATGAACAGGCCGAGCGAGGAGTTTTCGGTGTAGAAGGTCTTGCGGTAGTACTGGCTGGCTGACGGGATGTTGTATCTCCACGATGTGTCGTTGAACGAGGCAGTGGTATAGCCGCTGGTGCCTTCGGTAAATCCTTTGTACAGGTTGCCCAGGTAGACGGTCCTCACCGCCCTTACGCGTATCTGACCGCTTTGCAGGCCTCCTGGAAGGTAGATTTCAAGCGGCAGCAGGATGGAGCTTCTCGCTGGCACGTTTATCTTTCCGTCCTCCAGGTATGGCAGCGAGGGGCTGCTGGCCACATGGTAGCTGCCGTTCATGTAGCGGTAGAGGGGCAGGAGGTTGCTGCCGTTTATGTAGGAGACCTCTATGGAATCGAACTGGACCGGAACGTAGTTGTCGTTGGACAGGTTGACCTCCAGGGTCATGAACATGTTGGTGGTCGCGGCAAGGGACGAGCCGTTGACCACCTCGAAGTCCGCCAATGGGCCGCTGGAGGCGTTGATGAGGCCGAGGTCCTGCTCGCTGTAGGAGAGTACCCTGACCTGCGCTGCTGTGCCCGGCGCGTCAGAGGTCCTCTTGTCCAGGTCGTATACGAGGACGTTCCTGCCCTGGCTGGCGTTGAACAGCGAGTAGCCGCTCCAGCGCGGGAATTTGAGCGATATGTACTTGCCCCAGAATGCGCTCACCGTCCAGGTGTCCATGGAGCCTGAGTAGTTGAATGCGAGGTTGCCGTTGTCGTAGAGCAGGGCGTTGCTTTCCCAGGTCTTGTTGGTCAGGCCCATCGGCTTGAATATGGTGACTTCGGAGCTGGAGACGTTGTCCAGCCAGAGGATGTACCTGCCTTTGTAGGGGTACCTCATGGATGCCGCGTACGCGTTGGCCGAGTCGGCATCGCCCACGCTGCCCAGGTATCTTTCGAACGACATGTTGTAGGAGATTTCCCATTCCACTTTGGATGTGAGCGAGATTGACGGGAATGAGGATAGGGAATCTGAAAGGTGGACCGTGGTGTTGGCCGAGAACGACTCCCCTGCGCCTATGTTCCGGTTGGCGTCGCCGAACACCTCCTGGATGGGCGCGCCGCCAGAGCCGTTCCTCAGCTCGAATATGATGCTCCTTATTATGATTGTTGAGCCGGCATTGTTGCTGACGTTGAAGCGCAGGATTGCATCGCTGCCGGGCCGCAGGTCGCCGATGATGTCAGCCTGCACGGTGAAGGGCGGGGTCGGCGGGTCCGATACGGTGGAAGCGGATTCACCCACGCTGGTCTCGTGCTCCATGATTGCCGGGACGTTTGCGAGGTAGTTCGTGGTGCCGTTTGAGAACGCCAGCACGCGGTTCACTCCTGTTGATGCGTTGCCGCCGATTACCCCGTTGACGGCAAGGCTGACGTTTGGCGTGGTCCTGGACAGGGCCACGTTCATCGGCTCGTCGTTGAGCGGGTATGTGTGCATGGTCTGCGTGTAGGTGTTGACGAGCGCCTCGGCGTTGCTGGCGTTTGACACGTAGGTGGTCGCGCCGAAGTAGCCCTGGTGGTAGTTGCTGGACATGGTGTAGTTGCCTGCGCGGTAGTATGTGCCACCGGTCGCGCCGCCGGGGCTGGCGGGGAAGGCCTCGTAGTTCAGGTTGGACACGTGAAGCGGCTGCCAGTCGCTGTAATCCGATGCGAGCGCGTCTGCCAGCGAGATGTTGTCGCCGTCGTCGTAGGCCTGCCAGCCCCTTGATGTGAACGGCCCTGGTATGACGTCGTAATACCAGCTGACGAACGGCGTCGTCCAGCTGCCAGGCAGCTCCATTTCGCGCTGGAGGAGCCGCGTCACCTTGGCCCTGACCTTCACATCGGCGGTGTCAGGCAGGGTGGTTGGCACGTAGATGGTGTAGGTCCTGGACAGGTTGGAAGACGGCGAAATCGTCGCCTCGTAGTTGTCCACTATGAACTGGTGGATAATCTCGCCGCTGGTCGAATTGTAGGCCTCGACAGAGACGCCAGATATGCCGTATGTTTCGCTGCAGCTCGTGTTGACCATGACGGTGACTTCCTGGGTGAAGCCGCGGTAGAGCTGCGCGGGCGCGATAAGCGAGACGTTGAAGCGGGTGCAGCCGCTCGTGTCGCCTGCGGTCGGATAGGGGTAGGTGCCGCCCCATTCCTTCACTATCAGCGCGATTGGCACTCCGGCGTCATAGGACGGCGCTGTCCCGACGATGTTGTCGCCCGGCGCGAAGAAGCTGTCCGCCCTGACAAGCATCCTGCCATAGAGCCTGGATATCGCCGGCGTGCCGTTGCTGTTTATGTACACGGTCTTGTTGGCGCCGCCGTCGCTGTAGAGGTAGGCGCCGAAATAGTTAGTCGTCGGTATCCACATCTTCGTGAGGTTGGACTCGTTGAAGTAGCTGTCTATCCTGGAGTGGAGGTCGCAGTAGGGGTTCGTGTAGGTGTCCGGGTCTATGTAGGGCGTGTAGGACGTGTATGCCTTGAGCTTGAGCGTCGGCGTGCCCGCGATGTCAGGTATGTAGATGCGGACTGTTTTCTGGACCGAGGCGCCCTGGGCGATGGTGAACAGCGGGTTTATGACGGGCTTCGAGGCACCGCAGCCGGCACTCTCGGAATCGAAGCCGCCGCCGTTCACATACAGGTCGCTGAGCTTGCCTGACTCGTTCCACAGCTCGAGCGCATAGCTGTCGACTATGGTGGTGCCCACGCCGCCCGGGTTGCTTATGTCGACGAGTATGTCGTTGAACGCGCCGCGGGTTATGTTCGTGTTGCTTATGGCGGCGTGCAGGTCGTCCTTGTAGACGATGATTTCCATCTTGTTGTTGTCATAGCGGTATTCCGGCACGGTGAAGCCGGGGTTCACGGTTGCCACGACGGTGTTGTTGTTGTGGCGGTAGCCCTGGAACTTGACCGGCAGGGCCACGAACTGCGTGGATGTGCCGTAGGAAAGGTTCTCGAATATGAACGTGCCGCCGTACCATATGAAGTCCGTGAGGGTGATGCGCGCGACCGCGTATTCGGTCTTGCCAGGCTGCACAGTGACGGTCTGGTTGCTCGTGTTGTCCGGATAATAGAGCATCCAGTCCGCGTTGGATGAGAAGTTGAAGGTCTTCGTGGTGTTGCTGGGGTTGTAGACGCCAAGCGGCAGGTATATCGGCACGCCTGCCTGGGCAGTGGGATCCATGGCATAGCTGAGCGATGATGGTGCTGTGACCTGGAGCGCTGCGTTCGGCGATGTTGCCGCGGCTATCTCCAGTATGAAGCTGCCGGAAGCTGAATGGGTGACGCTGTAGCCGTCGGTATAGTTCACGTTGATTGCCACGGTGTAGTTGCCGTTGCCGCACGGCGGCGAGGCGCCGTAAGTGAGCGAGATGGTGCCGTTCTGGTTACCGCTTATGACTGGCGTATATCCGGATATCGTCACCTGCGGGCAGGTTGCCGACGCGGGCGCCACGCCGGTTATGACAAGCGGGCTGTTTGCCGTGCTCACCAGCATCATGTCGGTCGCGCCGCCCACGCCGAGCGTAGTCTGCTCCCTGTGGGTGAGAACGTTCAGGGCGCCTGCCGCGGTGGTGGCCATGTAGCCGCTCACGGCGGTGGTGGCGTTGGCAGTGCCGGTCGACAGCCCCACCGAGCCCCGCTCGTTATCAATGTCAGAGTTGTAGACGGTAAGATTGAACTGCTGGGTCACGTCGGCAGCGCCTATGTTGTTGACCTGGAGCGGGACGTATATGGTCTCGTTGTCCTCCGCGTGGTACTGGTTTGACAGCCAGTCGCGGGTCAGCGTCAGGTCGCCAGGCTCGAAGAAGTAGGTCCTGCTGGCGTTGTTCGTGCTCGTCGTAGTCTCGTTCGGCACCGGGTCCACGAGCATGTAGAGCGTGTACGTGGACAGGCTGGGCGTGAGCGTGATGTTGATGCAGAAGTTGTTCGTCACGTTGTGCGCACTGACGCTGATGTTCCTGGAGTTGACCACGTTGCTCCTGGTGCCCACCGCAGCGTGCACAGTGGTGTTGGCGCTGGTGCCGCCGACGTTGTAAATGGCGCCGCAGAGGTCGAACTGCGTGGGGCCGATGCGCGTCACGAGCAGGCCGAAGCCCTCGCGCACCAGGCAGGGAGTCTCTCCTTCTATGCTCAGCAGCTCGTACGGATAGTCCTTGTATCTCTTGTAACGGTCTCCGGCGCCGATTGAGAAGTCGGGCGGGCTGTGCTTGACGTGCAGGGTCCGGTGGCCGCAGTAGTTGTTTGACAGGTTCTCGTCGTAGGCGAATGACGGGTAGGCGGGCCAGAGCTGGACCGTCACGTTTATGTCCGCGTCAGAGTCGTACAGCCTGGGCACTATGAAGTCGCGGTATTTGTTGTTGGTATTGTCATACGGGCACTCGACCCTGGAGGACGGGTCGGCGAACATGCTTGAATATGCCGGGGTGCTGTAACGCACCGGCGCTGAGCGGTTGGGGTATGACAAGCCGCCGGTCCAGAAGTTGCTGAGGTAGTCCGTGGTCGCGTTCGTGCCCTCTATGTCGAACAGGGGCGCGAGGAACACCCACGCCGAATAGTTGTCGTTGTTGTCCAGGGTGATGTTGAGGATTATCTGGGTGTCGTCATAGACCTCGGTCACCGGGGTGCCGTAGCGGTCGTAGATTTCGTTGAACTGGCAGGATATCTCGCTGCCGTTGTTGACCGGGATTATGGACCATACCACGTTGTCGCTCTCGTTCGACTCTATCTGCTGGTCGTAGGGGTCGACGACGACGGAGACGTTTACAGTGCCCGTGGCGTTGGACTGGTAGTATGTCTCGTTGTCGCAGTTGACGTCGCCGACGAACGGCACGTCATACGCGTCGCACAGGCAGTGCATCACATGGGTGCTTGGCTCCTTTGTGCTGTTGACAGGGGTGTTGCACGGCATCACAGGCACGGTCTGGTTGGCCGAGAGGATTACCTTGTTCCTGCCGATGAGGTTGCCGTCGACGTAGAATGCCACCCAGGTGAGGACGCCTTCGGTGCTGCCGTTGTTCGTGACGTTGGCGATTATCTGCATGTCCTTGCCCACCACGCTGTCGTTCCTCGTTGCATTGGCGTAGTAGGTGGAGGTGTAGAGGCTGCGTATCCTGTCTGCCTCCCAGGCCCTGCTGTGTATGCCGGTCGAGTTGTCGATGAAGCTGAAACTGGAGATTATCAGGTCGAAGTTGGTTATTATCGCCCTGCCGTAGTCATGGCCGGGGATTATCGCGCCCGGCTCCGGGTTTATGGTGTTGGGCATGCCTGGCTGGTTGTTGACCTGGCCGCTGAGCACATAGCTGGTGTTCGGGGTATAGACGATGCTGGTGTTGTACACGGCTTCTGGCGCCGAGAGGTTATACCATGGATTGATGATGTGGTTCACGCGGTAGTTGACGATGAAGAAGCGGTCCTTCTCCAGCTCATGCTTGTTGTGGGAGAAGTAGTCTGTGACGGCGGCGAAAGCGACTCCTGAGCTGTTGTATGTGACCGAAGACGCGTTTATCGATGCGGTCAGCCCGTAGGGGTCTGACACGTTTGCTGAGCCGGCGATGTATGACAGTGTGCCGTTGTCCCAGCTGTCTATGATGCTGATGTTGCTCAGGTTCATGTAGAACGGGTTGGTCAGGTTTATGTGCACGGTCGAGTAGGTGCCGTACTGGTCTATGCTCTTGGAGATGCCCCACAGGTGGCTGGTCAGCAGGTGCATGCTTCCGCTCGAGGTGATGAGTAGGTCCATGTCGTTGTCCTGGTCGAAGTCGCCGCACGCCAGGCCGTCAACCTTTGGTATGCCTGACACGCTGCTGGCGTAAAGGTAGTCTGAGAATGTCCCGCCGTTGTTCCTGAACAGCTCGAGATCGCCCGCATCGTCGCCGCTCAGGATGTCGACCGCGGTGCCTGCCCTCCCAAAGTCAGCCGAGCAGGTGTACAGCCTTGCATTGGAGTCGATGTTCGAGTAGGCGTAGAACAGCGAGAACTGTATTTGGCTGCCGTTGAAGTTGTTCCTGAACAGCACCACCTGGCCGCTGAGGTCGCCCAGCGCCAGGTCTGTGCGGCCGTCGAGGTCGAAGTCCTCGGCTGAAAGGTCAGGCACGAACGCGGACGCCACCAGGCCGCCGTAGGAAAGGTTCGCGCCTCCGGTATTGTTCATGAGGTGGATGTTGTTGCCGTCGTTGCCGAACCAGCTGGCGACGTCGAGATAGTCGTCGTCGTTGGCGTCCAGCAGCGTGACGCTGCAACGCGTGGAGGTGGTGTTCAGATAGTGGTATGAAGCATAATCAAGGAGCGACGCGCCGTCGTTCCTCAGCACCATGACGGTCGAACTGTTCTTCACGCCCAGTATCACGTCCGGCAGGCCGTCCCTGTCGAAATCGCCCGCTGCCAGGCCGCAGATGTCGTCCCTTGCGTATTTCAGCACCGGGTCGGCGAACGACATCCGGTTCGGCTCTGAGCCGTTGTTCCTGACGAAATAGACTCCTGTGGCGTTGGCGAAGACGACGTCGAGCCGGTTGTCATTGTCGAGGTCCACCGCCCTTGCCGCCATCACCCCGCTGCCGCTCATCATGTATTCTTCCCTGAGCGTCGGGAACCTCGCGACCGGGGTCGTGACTGTGTAGGCGGTCACCTGGAGCGTGCTGTTGCCATAGTTGCCCTCCCAGTCGCCCATGCGCTCAAATGCGCTCAGGTCTATCGTGTAGGCGCCGGGAGCGACGTAGGCCGAGGGGGTTAGGTTGAGCAGCACGGTCCTGGAGGAAAGGATGCCGAGGTCCTGCGGCGTGTTGATGTAGGTGCAGTTGAAGCCGTATGGGCACGATGCCAGCGGCGTGGCGTTGTAGCCGTAGGCTGAGCCGTTGTTGGTTATGTTGAGCGCCACCTGCGTGGTCTCGCCTATGCCTGCCTGGATGGCTGCATTCCCGCTCCAGGTGAAGTTGGGCAGGAGGACCGTGACGTTCTTCGACAGGTTCGCAGCCCGTGTGCTCTCGTAGGTGGCGTTCGGGACGGCGAGGAAGTATCTGTCGTCCCATTTCAGCGGCACTGTGATAGTCAGGTTCGCGGTGGTGTTCTGCTGCGGGGCAAGCGATGCGACGCTCGGCGGGGTTATCGTTGCCGTGACGTTCTCAGGCACGACGGCGCCGAGCGAGATTGTGCTCGCCGTGGTTGTACCGTTGTTTATGAGGACCGGCGAGAACGATTTCTGCACGCCCCTCGTCACGTTGTAGGACGGGCTGTCAGACCAGACGAGCAGCGATTCGTTAACCAGCACGCCGGTGGCGTTCGTGGCGCTCCTCCAGCCGTCGCTTGCGTTGACAGTGACGTTGGAGTATATGGCTGTCAGGGATTCCGGCACGAGGCAGTTCACAGTGACATTGGCCGAAGCTCCTGCGTCCAGCCGGAAGTCTGTCTGGTTGGCCGCACAGGAGAAGCCTGCCGAGCTGGTCGTGTTTATGCTGGAGATGGACGTGTTATAGCCGCTGTTCAGCACGGTGATGTTTATGCTGTTGTTTCCTATGTGGAACGTGGCGTTCGCCGGCTGCGATATGGACAGCACGGGCTGCGAAATATTCATGCCCACCGTAGACCTCGCGGAAACCGAGCTGTATGTGGCCGTGAGGTTGAATGTCCTGCTTGCAGCGGTTTCGCTGAACGGCACGATCACTGTCACGTTGAGTTCCTTCGTGCCAAGGGCCGCGAGGGGGAACAGGGTCTCGTTGAGCGTGCAGGACCAGCCAGGCACGCATGCTATGGATGCGGTGACCGCCTTGGCGAGGTCCTCCTCGTTGACGAGCGAGACGATGAACGTCGTAGTGGTGTTCACGGCCGAGGACCGGTTGGACGCGTTCCAGTACATGCCGCTGATTATCTGGACTACCGTCCTGTTGGTGGCGTTCCTCCAGCCGTCGGTCGCGGTCATGTTGAGCTGGTAGGAAGTGACTGCAGGATTTGACGGGACCGAGCAGTTGATTGTGAAGTTCACGCTCGTGTCGGGCGGCAGCGGGAACGAGGTGTTGCTCGCGTTGCAGGCGCCTGTGGGCGGCTGGGAGACAGTGACGTTGATTATGGCCGTGTATTCGCCGCTGTTGTTCACGGTAACGTTGATGCTGCTGTTGCTGCCGACAAGGAAGCTGGCATTGGCAGGCGCAAGGAACAGGAGCTGCGGCTGCGAGACGTTCACTGACACGTTCTTGGTGGCGGAAACCGCCAGGTAGGTCGCGTTGAGCCTGAGCGTCCTGGCCGGGGCGGTTTCATTGAACGGGATTGCCAGGGTCACGTTGAGCTGCCTGGTCTCTCCTATGTGCAGCGTGAAGGAGGTCTCGTTGAGCGAGCAGGTCCAGCCTGCCTGGCAGGACACGGCAGCGGTTACGGGCTTTTCCAGCGCCTCGTCGTTGGTCAGGTTGGCGATGAAATAGCTGGTGGTGTTGATTGCGGCCTGCCTGTCCTGCGCGGTCCAGTACATGCCGGTGGAGAAAGTATAGGGGGTGGTGTTCGTCTTTGAGCGGAAGCCGTCTGTAGCATTGATGACAAGGTTGCCGCTGAGCGGCGACGGCGTGGACGTTACGTTGCAGGTGATGTTAACGGACCGCAGGGTGTTGTTTGCCAGGAAGAACGAGGTTTCGTTCGCGGTACATGAGAACGTGGAGCCGGTTGCCACGGTGACGTTGGTTATCGTTGTGTTGGTCCCGTTGTTGGTGACATTCACGCCGACGTAGTTCACGCCCAGGTAGAGTATCGTGCTGGCAGGGGGAGACCGGACTGTCAGGACGGGCTGGCTGACGTTTACCGACACGTTCCTGAGGGCCATGACAGGGCCGGAAGTGGCGTTTAGCGTGACGTTCCTGGCAGCTGAGGTCTCGCTGAAAGGCACGGTCGCGTTTATCGTCACGTTGCGCGCCGCGAGTGCGTTAAGCGACACGAGGCTCTCGTTGGCAGCGCAGGTCCAGTTGGAGTAGGGGCAGAGGACTGATATGTTGGCCTCCTTCTGGAAGTTCTCCAGGTTGGACAGCGTGGCGTTGAACTGGATGGTCCTGTTGATCAGTGTGCTCTGGTTGCTGGCATTCCACTGCATGCCTGTGGAATACGTTATGTTGGTCCTGTTTGTCGCGTTCCTGGGGCCGTCGCTCGCGTTGACTATTATGTATGTGAAGGTCGGCGGCATAGTTGGCAGCGAGCAGTTTATGAGCAGGGTCCTGGTCTGGGTGTAGGCTAGCGTGAACGAGGTCTCGTTAGCAGAGCAGTTGTAGCCGCCGGACGACAGCGCGGTGACATTGGTGATGGTGGTCTGGAAGCCGCTGTTGGTGACGTTGACGGTATAGTTGTTATCGCCCGGGTAGAACGTCAGGTTGTACTGTGGCGAGCTCACGCGCAGTACCGGCTGCGACACGTTCACCTGGACGTATTTCAGCTGCGTTTCAGTGGTGTTGGCAGTGGCGTTGAGGGTGACGTTGCGCGCTGACTGGGTCTCGGTGAACGGCACGGTGGCGTTGACGTGGAAGTACCTGGTTTCGTATGGGGCAAGCGTGAATGTAGTGTCGTTTATTGAGCAGCCCCAGCCTGAGGGGCAGGACACCACGACCGTGACGACCTTGCTTATGTTCTCGTTGCTGGTAAGGTTCGGGTAGAAGGTTATGGTGGAATTGAGCGAGGTGTTCTGGCCGGTGGCGCTCCAGTTCATGCCCATCCTTACGCTGAGGTTTGTCCTGTTGGTCCAGTTGCGATAGGTGTCGGTGGCCCTGATGGTTATGTTGGACAGCGGCACGGTGGAGCCGGATATGTTGCACATCACGGTGGTGTTGAACGAGAAGCCGTTCGGCATTATGGCCGAGGTGTTGTCAGGGGCGCACACCACCCCTGCCTGCGAGGACACCGCACTTATGTTGGAGAGGAAAGTGTATTCGCCGCTGTTGCCGATGGTGATGTTGAACTGCCTGTCCATGCCGTAGTAGAAGGAAACGTTAGGCGGGGACAGTATGTATATTACGGGCTTGGAGATGTTAATCTGGACGTTTCTGGTGGCGTTGTACACCGAGGAATTCGCATCCAGCCGTATATTGCGGGACGAGGCGTTCTCGCCGAACGGTATGGTGGCCGTGACGTTCAGCTCCCTGGTCGCATAGGAGAGGAGGGTGAATGATGTTTCGTTCAGCGAGCACGTCCAGCCTGCCTGGCAGATTGCGCTTGCGTTGACCTCCCTGCTGAGCGATTCGTTGCTGGTGAGGCTGGCGATGAAGCTGAAGGTCGTGTTGACCGCCTGGTTCTGGCCAAGCGCGGTCCAGAACATCGGGCTGGTGGTGATGGTTATGTTCCGGGTTTCGCTCACATTGGTGTTGTTGGCCCAGTCAGTGCAGTTCGCGTAATATACGTAGAAGCCGGCCGGGGGGCTTGCCCGCAGGTAGTAGGCGTAGGTGTCCGTGGTGGCATTGACGGAACTCATGGCATAGGAGCTGGCGTTCCACCGCAGCACGCATGACGCGTTCTCGTCTACAGTCACGTTGAATGTTATCGGCGCGCTGGCAATCGTCAGGCCGCTGTCCGGCGTTGGCGCGGTGAAGTTGATTAGCGGCTGCGTCGCGTCTGTTATGAACGCGTACGGCCCGGTCGTGCTGCAGGTAGCGAGCGGGGTGCACCCGGTTATATTATAGTAGTAGAAGGTGTCGTTGAGCAGGCCGCTGACATTTTCGCTGTGCAGCGTGGAATAGGCGCCGTAGGTCAGCAGCGTGCCGAGCAGCTCGGTGGTGCCGTAGTTTATGGTGGCGTTGGAGCTCTTGTCGGTCGTCCAGTTCACCTGGGCTGAGCTTTCGTTTGAGAACGACCTCGCGCTCACATTGGAGATGGACAGTTCGGTCTCGACTGCGAGGACGCGCGTTTCAGTGGAATTGGAATTGCCTGCCCAGTCGGTGCAGTTCGCGTAGTAGGAATACGTCATCGAATCGCTCAGGTCCGCGACGAAGTAGGAGCCGTAGGTGTCCGTGGTGGCGTTGCTCATGTTGAAACGCAGGTTGGATATCTCTGAATTGAAGGACGCGGTCGGCTCGGGGCTGTTGTAGGCCCTGAAAGGGTTGAGGAGGAGGCCGCCGATGTAGGCCGTGGACTGGCCTGAGCCGTTGCTGCCGTAGCAGACGGAGTTGCCGGTGCTGAGGAGGTAGCAGGTGTGCTGGTAGCCTGCTGAGAGAGCGATGGCGTTGCCGTCGGTGTAGCTGTTGATAGAACCGGACGTATTGACGCCATAGCACCTCGAGTTGCCGGTGCTGAGGAGGTAGCAGGTGTGGGAGGCGGCCGGGGCGATTGAGACTGCTATTGCATTGCCGCCTGAGTAGCCGGTGGAGCGGCCTGTGCCGTTGGAGCCGTAGCAGACGGAGTTGCCGGTGCTGAGGAGGTAGCAGGTGTGGGCTGCACCTGCGTCCAGCGCGATGGCGTTGCCGCCTGAGTAGCCGGTGCGCTGGCCGGAGCTGTTGAGGCCGTAGCAGATGGCGTTGCCATTGCTGAGGGCGTAGCAGGTGTGGGAATTGCCCGAAGCCACTGCGATGGCGTTGCCGCCGGTGTAGCCTGTGGACTGGCCGGAGGTGTTGAGGCCGTAGCAGAAGGAGTTGCCGGTGCTGAGGAGGTAGCAGGTGTGGGAGCTGCCGGCAGCTGCTGCGATGGCGTTGCCGCCTGAGTAGCCGGTGCTCTGGCCTGTGCCAGACGTATTGAGGCCGTAGCAGGTGGAGTTGCCGGTGCTGAGGAGGTAGCAGGTGTGGGAATCTCCTGCTGAGGCTGCGATGGCGTTGCCGCCTGAGTAGCCGGTGCTCTGGCCTGTGCCAGACGTATTGAGGCCGTAGCAGGTGGAGTTGCCGGTGCTGAGGAGGTAGCAGGTGTGGGAGTTGCCGGCAGCTGCAGGCGCGCGGTGCTGCATCTCGAACGAGAAGCCGCTCCGGGAGTCGTTGGCATGGTAGTCGAACACGCCGCCCTGAATGCCCAGGTTCGTTATGTTGCGCCATAGCGCGCTCAGGTTCTCCATGCGCGGGGTGGAATATTGCATATATACTGTGTAGTTGTCAGTCGTTAGGTTGACTGCAGGCCTCAGCCAGATGCTCGCGTTCTGCACGGTCCTGTTGCACGATTCCACGAAAAACGCCACGTCGGAGCCGGAGGCGTCAATGAACTTCAGGTCGGTGCAGTTCCTGCTCCAGTTGAAGTTGCTGCCTGCCGTGGAATTGTCCAGCGTGAAACGCAGGGTGTAGTTCTGCTGCGTGGAGCCGCTGGCGACCGAGAGATCCAGCGCCTGGACGTACTTGTAGAGGTGGTTGGTTGTGTTGCCCGCCAGGACGCAGGTCGCATTTTCCGTGACGGTGACGTTTATGGTCGTATTGGACGAAGTGAGCGTCGTGGCGTTGTCTGGCGTGGGCGGAACGAAACCAGGCACCGGAGGCGTGGCATCGGTTATGAATATGTACGGGCCTGACATGTTGCAGGTTTCGGAAGGCGTGCAGGAAGTGACATTGAAGTAGTAGAGCGTCTGCGGGGCGAGGCCGCTGGCCGTGAGGTTGTGGGCGGCGCCGTAAGACGAGTTCGTGACGTAGGTGCCGAGGTCGGGGGCATCGCCGTAATTAATTGTGGAATTGGATGCCTTGTCGGTCAGCCACGAGACGTAGACGCTGGTTTCGCCGGGGAGGGTGCGCGTGGAAATGCCGTGGATGCTGAGCGCCAGTTCCACCGTGAACGTCTGGTTGGACGTCCTGTTGGAGTTGCCTGCCAGGTCTGCGCAGGACACGTGGTACTGGTAATCGCCCTCGCCAAGGCCGGACAGGGCGTAGTCCGCCCTTGTCGCCGCATCCGCGTTGGTGACGTTCATCTGGCGCTCGGTTGCCACTTCAGGGCCCACCGAGTAGGATGGTGCGGGTGCGTAATAGGTGAGGAACGGGTTCATTATGTCGCCGCCCGCATAGGGGTTACGCTCGCCGGAGGTGTTAGCGCCGTAGCAGGTGGAGTTGCCGCTTGCAAGCATGTAGCAGGTGTGTAAGGTGCCTGCCGCCACTGCGATGGCATTGCCTCCGGTGTAGCCGGTGCTCTGGCCGGAGGTGTTGAGGCCGTAGCAGGTGGAGTTGCCGTTGGAGAGGAGGTAGCAGGTAAAGTAGTCCCCTGCTGACACGGCGATGGCATTGCCTCCGGTATAATTGTTCATTTGGCCGTAATTGTTGTAGCCGTAGCACTTTGAGTTGCCGTTGGAGAGGAGGTAGCAGGTGTGGAGGGTCCCTGCAGAGGCCGCGATTGCATCGCCGCCTGAATAGTTGGTGGACTGGCCTGAACAGGGCGTGTTGCCATAACAATTGTTGTCGCCGTAGCAGATGGAGTTGCCGTTTTTTAGCAGGTAGCACGTATGTATATAGCCGGTAAGGGCTGCCACGGCATTGCCTTTGGTATAATTGTTAGACTGGCCGTAGCCATTGGCACCGTAACATGCAGAATTGCCGTTGCTGAGGACGTAACAGGTGTAATACTGGCCATCACCGTAGCGCTTGCCTGCTGCAACCGCTATTGCATCGCCGCCTGTGTAGCTTCTGGACTGGCCGTCGCTGTTGTCACCATAGCATATCGAGGTGCCGTTGCTGCGGAGGTAGCAGGTATGGTAGTGGCCCGTGGAAAGGGCTATGGCATCGCCGCCGGTGTACGGGGTGGAGCGCGAGTTCCAGTTGGCACCATAGCAAATGGACGTCCCATTGCTCCGCAGATAGCAGGTGTGATACTCGCTTGCCGACAGCCCGAGCCTGTGCACCATCTCAAAGGAGTAATTGTTCATGCTGGCATTGGAATGGTAGTCAAACACGCCGGAGAAAAGGTTCAGGTTCTTCACGTTGTGCCATAAGCTGCTCAGGCTCGTTGCGTTGGCTTTCCCGTAGAGCATGGATGCCGGATAGCCGGCCGGGGAGATGTTGCCGCCTGGCCTGACCCACACCCTGGCCTGGCGCGAGGAGAGGTTGCATGACTCAAGGAAATACGAAACCGCGGCCTTGCCGTCCTGTTCCTTGAACACCAAATCAGCGCAGTTGTTGCTCCAGTTGAAGCCAGACCAGAGCGTTGAGTTGTCCAGAAGCAGCCTGAGCGAATAGTTGGCAGGCACAGTGCCGGATGATACGTTGAAGGAAATGCTCCTCAGGTAGTCAAAAGACGTGTCGTTGCCAAGCGAGAAACGAAGGCTGCAGCCGCTCACGTTCTCGTCGAGGCTGGCATTTATAGTTGCATTCGTCGCCAGCACCGTGCTGCCATCCGGCGGCGTCGGCGGCACGAAGGTGATGACGGGCGGCCTGACGTGCGTGGTGAAGCTGAATGGCCCTTCGGTCGCGCAGACGCCGATGGGATTGCAGGACGTTACGTTGTAGTAGTAGAGCGTGTGGATTGTCAGGCCGGTCAGGGTGACGTTGTGCGTGAAGTTGAACGAGGCGTTGTACGCGTAGCTTCCCAGGCCTGTCGTCTCGCCGTAGTTGACCGTGGAGTTCCCGCTCTTGGTGCTGTTCCACGTTATGTAAGCCGTTGTCTCGTCAGCCAGCGGCACGGTTGCAGCGACGTCGCTGATATTGATGACGCTCTCCACGCTCAGCACGCGGGTTTCTGTTGAGTTGGAATTGTTCGCCACGTCGGTGCAGGTCGCGTAGTACGGATACGTATGGCCGTCGGAGAGGTTCTCGAGCAGGATGTAGGCGTATGTGCCGGCATCCGCATTGACCACGGTCATGGACTGAATGCTGCTCCCTGCGCTTCCTGTTTCCTCTGCCAGCAGCGTGACGGACGGCTCTGCCGCGGCGTATTTCCTGACGAACAGCCAGTCCCACTGTGCCGCATAATTCTGGTTATACTGGTCGTTGTCTCCTCTTTCGCCGAGGATTAGGTAGTCGTTGCTCAGGGCTCCGTTGCTGCCCGTATAGGTGGTGACAGAACCGTCTGGCAGCGTCAACGTGGCGCGCGATGCCGACCCGGCGGCGTATATCCTCAGCCGGTTCCACTGGTTGAAGTTGATGCCGGTGGCTACGCTGGTCCAGGTGCCGTCGTGGCGCATGGACCACTGCGAGCCGCCGGAAAGGTCGAAAAGGGCATTGAAGCCCTGGCTGGAGGAGACATAGAAGCCTCCGGGCGCGAACCCCTGGTCGGGAACTGTGGCCGTCTTGATGAGGACTTCATTGGTATAGTTGCCGGTGAATGTCTGGACGCTCCTCAGCCGGTAGTCGGTTGTGCCGGCGTTGGAGAGGTAGCCGCCGGATTCGGTGAATTGGCCTGTGTCGCCGGCCCATTTCGACGTGTTTATGGAGGCGCCGTCGAAGTCGTCGAAGAACTCGAACGTGGCCGTGCCGTTGGAGCGGTTGGCCTGCTCGC
Source organism: Microcaldota archaeon (assembly GCA_964490215.1). GTDB lineage: Archaea > Micrarchaeota > Micrarchaeia > Anstonellales > Bilamarchaeaceae > Bilamarchaeum. Next base: position 38,427 of record CAZBAM010000011.1, read on the forward strand.
CGCCGTAACTCAGGTATATCGTCAGGTTGGCGGTGGTGATTGCCGAATCCGCCTTGACCCACACGGTCGCGTTCATCGTGGTGGAATTGCACGACTCTATCCAGTACGGCAGGTCTCCGCCGCTTGCATTCTGGAATATGAGGTCCTGGCAGAGCGAGGTCCAGTTGAAATGCCCGCCAACGGTCGAATTCGTCAGGTTTATCATCGCCTGGTAGCCGGCCGGCGCCGAGCCGGACGGCATGGAAAGCACCACCGGCTGCATGTAGCCGAGGCCCCGGATGTGGAGGGTGCAGTCGCTCGCGTTCTCGTCCGAAGTGACGTTTATGGTCGCGTTGAACACCTGCAGTATGGAGCCGTTGTCCGGTGTTGGCGCCGTGAAGTTTATGAGCGGCGGGGTCACGTGCGTGAAGAAAGTGTACGGCCCGGCAGTGGTGCAGAAGCCGGCGCCGATGCACGAGGTGACGTTATAGTAATACATGATGTGGGGGGTGAGGCCACCCAGAAGCAGGCTGTGCAAAGTGGTGTAGGTGGCATTGGTCGCATAGTTTCCCAGGCCTGTCGTCTCGCCGTAGTTGACCGTGGAGTTGGCAGCGGCATTGGTGCTCCAGTTCACCTGCGCGTTCGTGTCCCCCGGGAGGGAACTTGCAGATATGTTTGACAACGTCGGGGCCGCCGAGAGCGTGAACGTCCTGTTTTCGGAAACGTTGGAGTTGCCTGAAACGTCGCTGCAGTTTGCCTGGAGAACGTATGTTGACTCGCCAAGCCCGTAGACGGCATAGGTGGCGGTGGTGGCAGCGTCGGCATTGTGCAGTTCCATGGGGAGGGAGGAGAGCACTGGCAGCCGTATGCCGCCGCCGGTGTAGCCGGTGGACTGGCCATAGTCGTTGTCGCCGTAGCATTGCGACGTGCCGTTTGCAAGGAGGTAGCAGGTATAATAGTTGCCTGCTGCGACAGCGATGGCGTCGCCGCCGGTGTATGGATCGCCCTCGCCAGCGAAGTTGCCGCCCAGGCATGTCGAATTGCCGTTTGAGAGCAGGTAGCAGGTCTGGTAGCCGCCCGCTGAGAGTGCGATTGCGTTGCCGCCGGTGTAGCCGGTGGACTGGCCTGAGCCGTTGTCGCCGTAGCAAG
>CAZBAM010000012.1:0-36558 GCA_964490215.1 Microcaldota archaeon
CTTCGGTCACTGAGATGTTGACCAGGACGGCTGAGGCATTGTAGAGGGTGTTGTTCGCAGGGGAGACGATGGTTATGGCAGGGGACAGGACGTCCACCATGAAGGTCCTTGCCGATGTGGCGTTGTAGTTGCCTGCAGTGTCGCTGCAGTTCACGTACCAGGTGTAATTGGCATCCGCATACGCCTGGTTGAGATCATATTGGGTGCCGTTGGTCGCGTTGACCGTGGCGTTCAGCGAGCCGTTGATGTAAATCCTGCACGGAAGCGTGGTGTCCACGTCATCCGTGGCCGTGAAAGACAGGGTGACGTTGGCTACAGTGGATATGTTGCCGTCTGGAGGCGCGTTAAGAGTGACATTGGGCGCGCCTGCGTTCAGGACGATGGTCCGGTTGTCTGTGTAGAACGTGTCGTACGTCGTCTCGTATATGGTGAAGAAGGCGTAGTTGCCGCTGTCGCCTGTGGCAACGACGCGCCAGGTTGAATTGCACGAGCTGCCGTTGCTCATATTGGCGAGGCACGAATCCGCTGCCGGGTTGGACGAGGTCGTGTAGAACGGCCTTGCGCTGCTGTTCCTGGATATGATGCCCTTGTCAAGCGCAGATGCGAGCGCGTCTATCCTTGGGTATGAGAGCGGGTTCCTTCCGGTGGAGTCCGTCACTGCCTTGCCTTCGCGCTCCATCACGAGCTCAAGCTCGTGCGAGGTCGGCCTCCGGTTGTATTTCGCCAGGTAATACTGGTTCAGGAGGGCGACGAGGCCGGAAACGTGCGGGGTGGCCATGGACGTGCCGTCCTTTGACGTATGGCCTGTCGTATCGTACCTGGTGGCGATTATGCCAACGCCCGGCGCGAGAACGTCAAGCTGGTTGTTCCTGTTGGTGAAGGTGGCGATGGAATCCGAATCGTCTGTCGCGCCGACCGAAACCGCGTTCTTTATGCAGCCTGGCGAGTCCAGGCCGCCGGCGTATGAATAGCCCAGGTACTCGTTGCCGGATGCCACGACCACCGTAAGGTTGTTCGCCACCGCGCTGTTTATCGCCGAGGTCATTGCAGGGTCGTCCAAATCGCAGTCCCAGCCGTCCTGATAGGCGCCGCCGCCGATGCTTATTGAAATTGCAGAGATGCTGAAGAGCGATGCGTTGTTCATGCACCACTGCATGCCTGCAAGCATGGCGCTGCCAAAGCAGGAGCCGCTCGCATTGCAGACCTTGACCATCACTATCTTCGCGCCAGGCGCCACGCCCCGGTAAGTCGCGTCCATGGATGCTATGATGCCTGCGACGTGCGAGCCGTGGCCGTTGTCGTCCACCGGGTCGCTGTCAGTGTTGACGTAGTCGTAGCCGCCGAGCACCTTCGCGTTGGGGAACGTGCCGTAGCCGCCGAAGTCAGGGTGCGAGTAGTTTATGCCACTGTCAAGTATGCACACGGTCTGGCCAGAGCCGTTCATGCTGAGGTTGTTCACGGTTAGGTTCCATACCGCGGTCGCGTTTATGAGCGGCACTGAAACATCAAGCTGAATGTGAAACACTCTGTCGTAGGTTACGCTCTCCACTGCCGGGGTGTCAAGGAGCTTCTGGAGCCCTGCAGCAGTTGCCCGGCCTGAGAAGCCGTTTATTATGGTATAATTGTAGCCTAGCTGGAACTCGTCAGCCGAAAGCGTGGAGAGGACTGCTGCCTGGCTCTCTGTCATCATCTGGACGGAATTCCTGCCCGTCTGCCCGCCTTCTGAGACTCCAGAGAGGTTGTCCTTCAGCTTTACGATGACCGGGACTGAGCCGTTCTTTGCCATGTCCTGCAGCGAAAGCTTGCCTTCGGGAGTTGCCTCGACCCCGATGCCGGGCAGCGGGTCCAGGTTCGCGGTGACGTTGCCGCACGGGCCGCCGGTGCATGTGACAGTGGTGGTGATGTTGAACGAATCGTTCAGCCGGAGCGCGCTGGACGTAACGTTGATTACGGAAGCGACGAGGATGCCCTGCTGCTGGACGAAGAGGTCATAGACCCCGCTGACGTTGCCATACAACTCGTCAACGCCTGCGTAATACGTGCCGTTCTGCGCCGGCCTGAACATTATCCTGCTGGAGACGTTCGTCGCATAAACGATGTCGTCGCTGTATGCGAGCCCTGTCCCGGACGCGTTGAAAAGTGCCATCTCGGTGTCAATGATGCTGGAGCTGTTCCGCGTCACGGTCTGGATTATGTACGTGTAGCCGGCGGTGGCGTTGAACTTCACGTAATCAACGTCCGTGGGCGTGTGGAAGTTGTGCCTCTGCATGGTTCCGTTGGTCGGTATCCAGTTCGCCTGGCCCAATGAATCGTCGGGCTCGTAGGCGTCAGGCGCAAGGGCCGTGAGCGTGAAATTGGACATGTATGTGGCGTTGTTGCCAGGCGGCGGGCTTGCGAAGTCGTAGGCCAGGACGGCCATGCCGTATGCGCCCGACGGGATGGACGTGGTGTTGAACATGCACCTGTAGAGCTCGCTGCCAGGGGATACCGCGCTGCAGTTGGCCGTGTTGTTGGTCACGTTGCCGCTGGAGGCGTCGTAGCTGTATTGGTTGCCGGTGTAGTTCAGGATTATCAGGATGTAGCTGGGCTCAGTGCCCGTGCCGTTCACAGTGATATTGACCGCGAGGGGCACTGAGCCGAGCATGACCGAGCCGTTGGCCGGGTTGATTATGCTTATTATGGGGGTGGCGTTCTCGCTGACGTTGTATCCTGAGAAGCCGCCCACGCTGAAAGTCAGGTTGCCCTGGGGCAGGTAAACAGGCCCTGGCATCTGCATGTAGCCCGGACTCCAGTTGAGTATGGAGATGCCACCCTGGCGAGACGAATTTTCAGCAGTCACATTAGGCCGCGATGCGAACGGCAGGTTGAACAGGCTGATCGTGGCGTTGGTATCCAGCTCCTGGAAGTAGCTGGTGTTTATGTATACCATCGACGGCTGGAATGCGCGCGGCTGGCCTATGTTTATGTTCAGGGCATAGCCGAGGTTGCGGAGCTTGTCCGCGGATTGCTGGGTGGAAAGGTTGACCGAGGTCAGGTTTATGATGGCCATGGTGCCGAAGGACGTGGGCGCCTGCGGATTGCCTGACATGCAGGACTGGTTGCCCTCCATCTGGATGACGAAGTTTATCCTGGCGAAATCCAGCTCGCGCGTGAAGTTGGTCGTGAGGTTGCCGAAGCGGGTGCAATTGCTGCAATTGCTGCCGTTGCAGCTCATCTGCGGCACGCCGAGGTCGTGCACGATGATTTCAAAGCCGGTCTCGTTCCATCTGCCATCGGTGGCGGTCGCGTTTATCATTATCATTCTCATGGTGGGCCCGGTGCCGTTAAGGTACTGGCTGTTGATGTACTGGCTTATGTTGCACGCGCCGGTCCACAGGCCAGTGGCATTGCTGTAATTGAGCGCGAACACCCCGCCGCACGCGCTGGCGTTTATCCAGTAGAAGTCCGCGGTCACGTTCACGATGCCGCTGTCGCTCGTCGCGTTCACCGACAGGTTGACCATGGAATCGTATGGCGAGAAGAAGTTGTCCGGGTTGAGAAGCCGGATGTCCATCACCGGCATAAGGCTGCTCACAGTGACGTTCCACATGGTGATGTTGGCGTTGACATGGTCGCGCGCCTCGTAGCCCATCCAGTAGGTGCCGTTCGCCTCCACCCACGCCAGCGGCAGGTTGGACGACGAATTAGCCGGATAGAATATAGTGAGGTTGGAGTTGTTGCCTGGAATCCTCTCCGCGGTGCTGGCGTTGAAATACTCGTATTGCGGGACGAATCTCGTCTGGTTGGTGGTGTCTATGAGGCTGGTGTTGAGCGCGCACCCGGTCATGTTGCACCATTGCTCGCTGCCTATGCCGAGGAAGGACTTGTTTTCGCCGTTCTGCGAGAGGTTGTAGATAAGCCACATGCGGTAGGCCTTTGTGCAGTTGTCTCCGCATTGGAAAGTGCCGTTGCAGACCCAGGAAGAGCCGTCATTCGCCTTCAGGCAGCCTGGCACGGACGCCGCGGATGTGTTTGCTAGATCATTGAACTGGAAATTGTAGTATGTAGAAACGTTGGAGCCATTGAGGCGGTACATGTCCTGGCCCCAGGTGACGTTGTAAATGCCGCTCGCGGGCATGTCCCACGACATGCCCTGCGTCTCGTTGGCAGTCTCGCCCCATCCGATGACCAGGTAGCTGGCGTTGTTGAGCGCGAAGGGCTCGACGCTCCATAGATACTTGTCGGTGATGTTCGTCCGCAGGAGCCATCCGCTGAACTGCGACCCGGTCACGCGCTGCAGCGCAACAAGGGAAACCGAAGGCGGAAGATTGTCAATGGTGAGGTTGGGCATCTGGGTTTCGTTATACCAGTCCGTGCCGGACGCGTTCAGCACGAGGGAGTAGTTCTCGCATTCGCCGGCGCAGAACGACGTCGTCGTCCAGTTGCACAGGAAGACGCCCATGCTGTAGTTCTCCATCGCGCCTGTCCCGTTGCAGATGGTGGCGTTGAAGGCGTCGTTGAGATAAGCCGAGAGCGACCAGTTCACGGGGTCCATGCCGGTTATGCGCCCCCACACGTCGTACACGCCGCCCACGAACTGCATGATGGTGCCGCTTATGTTCTCGTAATCCCACTGGCCTGGGCGGGTTATCTCCACCATGGGCGGCGGACCGCTCTCGTTGCTCTCAAAAATGCCGTAAGTGCCGTTTTCCGACAGGCCGGCTGAGAGCGTGTTGGCTGACGTGTTCAGCACAGCCATGGGCATGGACGACCAGTTGCTGCCGTTGTGGCGGTAAAGCACGAACTTGCTCTCGTTGTAGCCTGAAAGCTCGCCGTCGGACCAGCTCCAGGTGGCTTCGTCTATGAAGAAACCGGATATGTTGAACTGGAGGTACTTGCCTGCAAACGACGTGGAGTTGGAAGGCGGGGAACCTGCGCCGTTGCTCCAGTTTATGGTGTAGTGCCCGCTCGCGGCCTCCAGGGTGTTGTTTATGGAAAGCGTGGTGTTGGTGGGGCCGTCCCCGAAGACCACCCCGTTGAGGTGAATCGTGAGGAATTCCGTGAAGGCGGACGTCTTGTCAAGCCGGAAATCCATGCTGTTGTTCCGGAGCCTGCCGCCGGTGATGATGGTGTTGTTGGAGTCGTTGGTGGAGAAGCCGAGGGCGTTGTTGTAGGCGGTGTTATTGATGAAGACGCTGTCATTGGACCGGTAGGCCGTGATGCCGTAGGTATAGCCGGATACGTTCCCGCAGTTTCTCACAGTCACGTTGGTGATGGAGCCGTTGAGCAGGATGCCGTAGGTGGTGCCTGTGGTGCCGTTGTTTGTGATGTTGTAGCCTGCGCAGTCAAAAACGACGTTGGATGCTGCGATTTTAACGCAGGCGGTGCCGGTCGGGGGCGTGGCGTTATTGGGTGCGCCTGCATAGTTATCTGTCATGTTGGTGCTGGCGATAATAGGAGCAGGGCAGTTTGCTGCAAAAGCCACGCCGTTCAGAAGCAATAGGGATCCCAGAAGAAAAAATATGCAATTAACTCGCATGGGCAGAAAACCACGGCTATATTTATATAATATGCCCGTCAGCCGCGTTTTCGCGTCTCAAAACATGCGCTTTCAATCTCCGCCACACCACGCACGCCATCCCAGGTTTTTTCCCATTTTGGTTTCATTCTTTTTCAAAAATCACGTTGGGCTTGCCCCTGAGATGCTCGTCGCCGGTGAGTAGGCGGCAATTGTCGTCACTCACATACGAATAGATTATTGCATCTATCAAAGAAAGGCCTTCACGCTCGGCGGTCTCGCCCCCCTTCCGGGCTGTTGCGAAATCCAGCGGGAGGATGAGGCCCCTTCGCGACACGAATTCCAAGATTTTATCCACGCTTTTATCGTCGACTTTTTTCCTTTTCAAGGTTCTTGCCAGTTCCGCGATTACTATCGTCGGCGTCTCTATTATTTCGCCTTCCATAATCTGCTGGAACCTTTTTTTGTTGAGATAGGCGATCCACGCGTAGGTGTCGGCGATATACCTAAATTTCATGTTCTTCTTCCTCTTTGATATCCTTCGTAGATACGCGTCCGGCAAGAATGCCGGCCATGCTCTCCTTTTTCTCAAACAGACATCTTTTCAGGTGCAGGTTCACAAAGGCCGAGATATTTTCCGGGCTGAGCTCTCTCAGTTTTCTGACCACGACCTCGTCCAGGGACAACGTGATACGTACGCTCATCATACATCACCAATCATATATCATACGTATGCTTTATAATATTTTTGGAAAACGCCTGGCAAGACAGGCATCAGCGCTTTTCCAGGCGTGCAACTTCAATCTCCGCCACACCACGCACGCCATCCCAGGTTTTCTTCCATTTTTTTATCCTTATCCGCTTCCTGAAGAACGGCGCGTCGGCGACGAACGTCTCTCCCTCGCCGCCCTCAAGGAACGGGTGGATTCCGGGCTTTTTGCCTGAGCTTATGGCATCAACGAGCTTCTTCAGCGGCTCACCGAGGAACTCCGGGCCGAGCCCTTCCGCGGAGACGGCGGTGACGTAAATCTCGAAATTATTCAGGAGTTCGTCCATCAGCCCGCTACCAGGGCCCTTGTGCCACAAAGGCGCGTAGGTGGGGATATGGAGCTTCTCGCCGATGGCGTCGATGCGCCTGCGCTGGAACTCGCTCTCAACAGCACCGGTTGCTATGCCTTCTGCCCTGAGGCGCCGGAACGCGGCCGTGAGCTTCGTCTGCCAGTCCTTTTCAGTCACTTTCACGAAGACCTGCCTGAGGCCCATGGCCTCTGCCTGCATCTTCGTCCATTTGATGTTCGGGTGGTGGAACATCATTGAATAATCAGGCGGCCTCACGGTGACGAGCGTGACGTCAAAGCCGTGCATCATCGCCCAGAACGCGGCCATCACGCTGTCCTTGCCGCCTGAGAAGAGAACCGCCACGCGCATGGGAGCAAAAGCGCATGCGGGTAATAAATAGATAACGCATCTGCCGCATCCTACGCAGCTGCGCAGGCCGGAGATAATTGAAATATTCTTAAACCGGAAGCCACAGAGCTACATTTATGAGAACGCAGGTTTTGGTGCTGCTTCCGCTGGTCCTTCTGATGCTCGGGGGCTGCACCGCAGTGCAGGACAACGGTGCGGGCAATGCCATGGCTAACGTCTCTGGGAGTGGTGATGCCAACGGCCAGCAGGCCCTGGCTGCAGGGCAGGAAACGGATTCGCATGGCTCCGGCGCGCCCGATGCGGCCGGAGGCCAGGGCACGTGCTCCATGTACCCGTCCACGCTATCCTGCGGAGGCGTCACTGTGATTTTAGCGGATGTGGACGGGCGGCTGTCCGCCGTGGTGAAAATACGGAACGGGCGCAGGGAAAACATAACCATAATAGACATGGTGTGCACCCAGGGCGATGAGCCGAAGGCGACGACGTGCGACTACGGCTCGGTTGATACTGGCAATTACACGGACCAGATAATCGCGCCCGGCTCGGCATATGAGGGCGTGCTACCATGCTACGTGACAGGCACCACTGACCGCGCCACAGGCAGGGCGGGCGGGCAGTTCAGCGGCACGGTCGTATTCTGGTACCAGATAGTGGATGGCACGGACCAGCCGGGCAGAAGGGCTGTGATGACCATCGCCACGACGATTCGCTGATTGAAGGCGGGCAGGATTAAAACCACTGGCTTCCATACTCGCAGCATGATAAAGGCGGTCATATTTGACCTTGACGGCACGCTCTACCGTGGCAAAACGCCGTTGCCAGGCGCAGCGGAAACGCTGGACACGCTCCGCAAGAAGGGCGTGAAGTCGCTTTTTCTCACCAACGCCGCAACCATGAGCAGGGCTGACGTCGCCGCAAAGCTCAACGGCATGGGGCTGCGCGCGAGGAAGGAGGACGTCTATTGCGGTGCGTACCTGCTCGCGCGCTACATCGCGCAGAACCACAGGGGGAAAAACGCCTACGTGGTCGGCGAAAAGGGGATCTTCGACGAACTGAAGGAGGCGGGCGTGCCGGCCGCAGGCGATGACGAGGCGGCTGCCGGGAAGGCGGGCGTGGTCGCGGTGGGACTGGACAGGAAATTCACCTATGACAAGCTGGCGAAGGCGTTCCTCGCGCTGAAACGCGGTGCTGTTTTCCTCGCGTCCAACACTGACGCCACGTTTCCTGTTGAGGGCGGCGAGCTTCCGGGTGCAGGCGGAATGGTCGCGGCCATAGAAAGGGTTTCCGGGAAGAGGCCGCACGTGACCGGCAAGCCGAATACCTACGTCATGGAACTCATAGAAAAGGAGCACAGGCTCAGGAAAGAGGAAATCATGGTCGTGGGGGACAGGCTGGAGACCGACATAGCGTTCGCGAGGAACTGCGGGGTCAAGTCGGCGCTGGTCCTGAGCGGCGCGTCAAAAAGGAGCGATATACGGGAAAACGGCATGCGTCCGGACTACGTGTTCGGGAGCGTGGCTGAGCTCGTCAGCGCGGTGCTGCCGGGCTGAAGACTGCCGCCCGTCCCTTTAGCGCGCAAGGGCTGCGGCTACTTTCACGAACTCCTTCACGCGTTCAATTTTCGCTTCAAGCTTCCTTACCTGTTTCTCATCGAATGAGTCGTATTCATGCGCTATGATGTTCCGCAGCTTCACCAGCAGTTTCATGTCCTCGCAGAGAACGGGGAAAAACACCCTTCGCGAGCATGGCGTTCATGAGCCGCTCGCGCACGGGCTTGAAGTCAAGCCAGGCCAGGACGGTCCTTGTTTTTATTTCGGCAAAGGCATCGCGGTCGTTTATTATGAGCGGTTTTCCCTCGGCAAGCACGCGCTCACGGACCTGGAGCGGGAGGTTGTAGAAATACGAGATGTCGGCATCCACTGCCGGGGTTATGCGGACGATGTCTTCAAAGTCAGCACCGGCCGCGGGTATGATGCAGACATCCAGGTCCGAAAGCACCTTCTGCTCCCCACGCGCCCACGAGCCGAAAAGAACTGCTGCAACTATGCGGCTGTCGCCTTTGATGGCCGAGAAGCGCTTTTTGAGTGTGGCGGCCCTGCTTTTGTCCATTGTTCCAGCCCAGTTCTAATCTTCCATCAAATCCCGTATCGCGTCGCTCGGGATTTCCGGCGTGAACAGGCTCTCGTCAATGTTCACCAGAGGCGCCTCGCCGGACGAGCTGGACTGGGATGATTGCGACGCCTGCGACGATGCGCTCGCGTCCACGATGCTGTAGTTTATCTGCATGGCGCTTCCGCAGCGGGAGCACTTGCCGGAAAGGATGAGCTCCTTCATGTCCAGCTCGCTGGTTATGTTCACGTTGGCTTCATATCCGCAGCTTGAGCACTTTACTGTCCTCCTGAGGTCGGTCATGGCGTCACCCTGAACGCATATCCCATAAGTATTTTATAATACCGGGCATGCCGCTGCTTTGCCGGTCATTTGCCCTTTTCCTTCGGCTTCCCGCCCATATTGTCCTTTATCATCGCCAGGAAATGCCTGATGAAGCGCGAGACCGAGGAGAGGACTGACTTGGAGGCGAACACGATTATCAGGGCGAGCAGCCACCCGGCAGGGTAGAAGATGAATACGGCGAAAAGGATGCCGTAGATCAGGACGAACCCGATTGCGGTCCCCACCAGGTCGCTGACAAACCTGGCAGGCGGGATGGTGTAACCCTTGCCTGAAAGCCAGAACTCCAACAGCTTGAGGAACTCCCTGCCGGCAAAAAGTGATAGCGCGACGACGAGGGCTATGACGCCGAAAAGCCATGCGCCAGTGGACATGAGCAGGAACGCGGCGATGGCGGCCAGCCAGCCGAAGACCGACAGGACCGTGACTATGATCTCGCACCACGTATCCACGAGCCAGCGGATGACGCCCCACAGGCCGAGAAGCGGCCTGGTGAAGAATCCGGCTACGTCCTCCAAAACCTTGATTGGGCCGCCAAAAATTCCGCTTACGTCTTTCGCGTCCATGACAACCACGGGCAGGCAAATGATTTAAGCGTTACCATCCGCCCAGGGGCAGGTTGCATCCCTTACGCATCAGAGCGAGATTACCCGCTTCTCGGTCACTATCTCGTCCATGCGCTCGTCGTCGCCGTGCGTGGGGAGCCGCTCCACCACCTGGAAATCGTAGCATATGCCGATGCGGTAGGCCGGGGACTTGCTGAGATAGCGGTCGTAGTATCCCTTGCCGTAGCCCAGCCGGTGCATGCACAGGCCGAACGACACGCCAGGCACCACGACCACGCCAGGGTCGCCGGAAGGCGCAGAATACGGCGGCGCCGGCTCCCGGATGCCGAACCTGCCGGGCCTGAGGTCGGCGAAGGACCTGAAGCGGGCGAAGGAGATTTCGCTGCCGGTGACCGGCACCAGCACCTCCTTGCCGAGGCGCAGCGCCCGGCCTATCATGCCGGAGGTGTCCACCTCGCTTCCCTTTGAGAGGTAGAACGCCACTACCCGCGCCTCGGTGAAACGCCGGCTGCCGAAAAGCCGGTCTGCAACCCCGCTGCTCAGGGCTTCCACTTCGCTCCCGGAAAGCGCGTCGCGCGAGGCGAGCATCCGCTTCCGGAGCTGCTGCTTCAGATGATGGACCACGGCATGCCTTCTGCTCCAATGCTTAAAAAAACATCCGGAGAAGGGGGTGTATGGACTCCGTCGTCAGGTACCTGTTTGAGGCAGGGATGCTAAAGCGCGTGGCGAGAAGCGGGTGGTGGGCCGAGAAGGTGAAGCTGCCAGAGAGCGTCGCAGACCATTCGTTCAGGGCAGCGGTCATCGCGTTCGTGCTCGCGAGGATGGAAGGCGCGGACTGCGCGGCTGCGAACCGCCTCTGCACCGCAGCGGTCTTCCACGACATGCACGAAACGAGGTTGTCGGACCTGAACAAGATAACCGCGAGATACATAAAAGTGGACGGGAAGCTGGAGCGGAAGGTGGAGGCAGACCAGGCGGAAGAGCTGCCCCTGGAAGTCCGCAGCGCGGTGCTCGGCGTCCTCAAACTTACGCAGCGCGAGCGCACGATACTGAAGGACGCGGATTACCTTGAGTGCGCGTTCCAGGCGAAGGAATACGCGGACATCGGCCACAAGGGGGCGGCCACGTGGATCGCCAACATCGCAGGCAGGCTGAAAACTGAAAGCGCGAAGAAGCTGCTCGCGCGGATGAAAAAGACTGATTCAAACTCGTGGTGGAAGGGGCTTAAGAGGCTGGATTGAATCATTTTCTCAATTCTTCAAGATCTCAATTCTTCCAGAAATTTCCTCTTCCATTTCACGAATTCCTGGTGGTTGAAGCCCAGGAAAGCGGCATCATCCGGGTCAAACTCCTCCAGGTTGCGGCGAAGCTCCTTCTCAAAGTGCTCCAGGCGGAATTCTTTCAGCAGGGCGCGGTATTTTTTCAGGCCGAAGCCGGAATAAATCAGCAGGGCGAGTATGTCAATCCTGTCCTTGGTTCCCTTCATGCTTCCCCTGCGCTCCATCTCCGCGCCTTGTTTCAGTATGACAAGGATCTCAGGTATGACCGTCCGTATGCCTTCCACACGGCGCGTGTGCTTTGAAAGGATTTCAACCGGAAGGGCGAGCCTGGAATAATGGGGAACGTAGACGTCAATGTCAAACGAATCCTGCCTTATCTCGTATTTCCGCAACCGCTCGTTCTTCACAAGCGGATAGCTCCGCCTGAGTTCGTCAAGGACGCCGTAATCCACGATTATGTCTATGTCCTTTGACTTGTGCGTTTTGGTCCAGAGATAGGCTGCCCAGCCGCCTATGAGGATGAAGTCAAACCGGCCGGCAAGCCAGGTGAGCCGCCCCCAGCTCGCCTTCGTGACTGCCTCGTTCCAGAATTCCTTCATCGGAACAGCCTCTTCTCCAGCGCGTCAACAAACTCCTTCGCGTACCAGCTCCGGATGTTCCACAGGTCGGCGAACATCTGGGGCGGGGAGACGACGCCCTTCTCCAGGAACGGGTCGGCCTCCAGGATTATGACGTTCGGCGGGCCGTCTTTGGGGGGGAAACGGCGCTTTAACGCACCGAGGTCTTCCATGCGCGCATAGGCGTACACCTCGCTGTAATCCGCAGGGACGTCGCCGTAGAGCATGCGGTAGGCTGTATATGCCGTGAAAACAGTTTCCGGTGGCATGGACTTCTCTGCCTCGGCCACGGGCCCGTCGTATCTCGTCCTGTAGAGCACGTCGCGCTCAAGCCGGCGCGAAGTTGCCCAGAAAAGAAGGAGCTTGCGCGCATCCGCAATGACGAACGACCGCGGAAGGACGCTGACTGCGCCGATGGAACGGAGGGGGGCGAGCGCGTTGCTCACCGTGCTCAGGGAAATGCCGAATTTTTTTGAGAGCCCGAGCTGGGTGAAGCGTGTTTCGCGCTTTTCAAAATAGCGCCCGAGCAGGTGGCGGTAGATGATTTCCTTCTTGCGGAGCATGTTTCTATTATGAAGCCAGGTTATTTAAATATGTTTCTAAACAAATAGAAAGATATAAGAAGCCGGATTAAACCTTTTTTATGAAGCGGATGAAAAGACTGCTGGGATTGAAATGAAAAAAGTCATCATAAGTCTGGTCCTGCTGGCGATGCTGGCCGGCTGCCTCGGCCAGGCCGGAACAGCCCAGCCTGCGAAGGAGGAGGTCGGCAATGGGTCGGGAAACGTGACGGCTGATGCCGGCGCTGCAAAAAACGAAAGCGCGACCGGATTTTACAACAGGACTTACAATATCAACAGCAGCCAGTCTTACGACTGGCGGGATTATGATGAAAACGAAACCGTGGATGCGGCCGGCTTAACGTTATTTTTCAAACCTGGATTGCCGATGTTCATTGAACGCATTGAACGACATGACTTTTCCAACCTCAAAGAATCCGATGGAGCCTACATATTCGTTCAAGGAAAAAAATGGGATATCGCAAGATTAAGGGGCCCGAATGCAACCATGGGGTATTATGTTCGGACGGAGAGCGGCGGCAATGTTGAAGATGGCGTTTTTTCAGTGGAACGGCCAGAGTTGATTGTCGGGGAGGGGCATTGCATGGTCCTCTACCAATGCGAAAGCGCACAAATGGGAGACAGAACGTATGCCCTCCATGTCGGCACGGGGCAGGTTTGGTTCGATGAAAACATAAGCAATTGCACGGGGTACTTATCAGAAGTATTCGATCCCGTGCCGGAACTGTCGTTGAACGAAACGAACAATCTCAGGATGATAAACGGGAAATGGGTACAGCTCAGGCAAGCTATGCCGGTGGATGTGGCCTGGGCATACATATGCGTATATGACAAGATCGTCGATCTCACAGGTGATTCCCTGGTTAAAACCGAATGGGATGCCAATGAAACAGGCAACCCGAAACTGATATCGGTCTTCATCCCGCGCTCAAGCCCTATATTTGAAAACCTGACTGGTCAATCTAGTGATTAATGGGACTCCAGGAGAAACTCAGGGAGCTTGAGACCGAGCTCGGGCGCACGCAGAAGAACAAGGCCACTGAGTACCATATCGGAATCATCAAGTCCAAGATAGCGCAGATACGCCGCGAGCTGATATCGCCGAGGAAGCACGGCGCCAGCGCCGGCGGCTTTGACATCAAGAGGAGCGGGGACGCGACCGTGGCCATCATAGGCCTGCCCAGCGTGGGGAAAAGCACGCTCCTGAACAAGCTGACCAACGCTGAATCCAAGACCGCGGCCTACGCCTTCACAACTTTGAAATGCATCCCTGGCATAATGGAATACAAAGGCGCGAAAGTCCAGGTGCTGGACCTGCCTGGCATAATAGAGGGCGCCAAGGACGGGAGGGGGCGGGGCCGGGAAGTCATCGCGGTCGCAAGGGCCGCGGACCTCATACTCGTCCTGGTGGAGGCCAACGCCCCCAGGCAGAGGGACGTCATAGAAAGCGAGCTCTACGGCTTTGGCATACGGCTGAACTCCAGGCCGCCCGACGTGGTCGTGAGCAGCACGGCAAGGGGCGGCGTCACCATAAACAAGACCGTATCCGTGAAGAAAATCAGCGACAGTGAAATCCTCGCTGCGCTGAACGAATACCGCATATTCAACGCGAACGTGGTGCTCAGGCAGGACGTGGGCATAGACGAGTTCATAGACGCACTTGAAGGCAACAGGGCGTACGTGCCAGGCGTGTATCTCCTGACCAAGTCCGACCTTGTGAAATCCCTCCCGAAGCTGGCCTACCAGTACGTGGCCGTGTCTGCAGAAAGCGGCAGGGGCGTGGACGAGCTCAAGGCGGAAATCTTCAGGAAGCTGGCGCTCATCCGCATCTACACCAGGCGCAGGGGCGAGAAGGCCGACCTTGACGAGCCGATGGTGGTGAGGGCCGGAATCACCGTGGCAGTGGCGTGCGAAAGGCTCCACCGTGACCTGAAGCGGGAGTTCCGCTACGCGCTGGTGTGGGGGAAGAGCGTGAAGCACCAGCCGCAGCGCGTCGGGCTCGGGCACGTGCTTGCCGACGGGGACGTGATGCAGGTCATAAAACGCCAGGGCTAAGCTGATGATAATAGATGAAGGTGATAGGATGGCATACGAGCAGAAGAATTTTGATGGATTACTGGGCATGGACGGGTTCAGCGAAACGCTGCTGAAGAACCACTTCACGCTTTACAGCGGGTACGTGGCTAACGCGAACAAGGCCGCAGACCTCCTTGCCGTGATGGCGAAGGAAGGGAAGTCAGGCACGCCGGAATACGCGGAAGTGAAGCGCCGGTTCGGCTGGGAGTTCAACGGCATGAGGCTGCACGAATATTATTTCGGGAATTTGAAAAAGGGCGGGACGAACGCGGACCAGGGCCCTGCGCTCGCGAAGGCGCTCGCAGTGGAGTTCGGCTCGCTTGAGAGCTGGGAGAAGGATTTCCGGGCCACTGGCGCGATGCGCGGGATAGGCTGGGTCGTATTATACTACGACAGCGCTGCGAAGCGGCTTTTCAACTGCTGGATAAACGAGCATGACGCAGGCCACCTTTCAGGCGCCACGCCGCTGCTCGTAATGGACGTGTTTGAGCACGCATACATGACAGACTACGGGCTGAAAAGGGCTGATTACATCGCAGCGTTCTTCATGAACATAAACTGGAACGAAGCCGTGGCCAGGTTCGCCAAAGCCGGAAGGTAAGCGTCAAAGCGGCTGGATAGGCCTCTCATATATCTCCATGCCGGCGTCGGACAGCGTGCCGCAAAGGCTCATTGACATGGTATGGACAATGCCGACGTTGACAATTCCGTAATCAAACGCCTCTTTTGCGATGGAATACGCCATGAACATTTCGCGCAGGGACATCAGGCGGGTCTCCAGGCGCGCGAGCATCGCCCTCGCCTCCATGGGATTGTGGCCGGCATGCAACCGTTTTGAAAGCCTGGACGTGTGCATGTTGTCAAAGCCTGCATAATAGGCAGAAACGCCATACCTGTCGGAGAAGAAGCGCAGGATACCAGGCAGCAGTGCCGATGCCATCTGGTCCAGGTCGTGCTGGGGGATGCAGTTGAGCAGCCTCACGGTCAGGTCCAGCAGGGGCTGCGGGATGCGATGCTCGCCTTGCGTGAGGGAAGCGGAAATAACTCGCTGCAGCTCTTCGCCGGCCACTAATTTCTTCAGTGACACCTGGGGATGCATGCATTCTGCAACCAGGTACTGCCTGATGGCAGGGATATCCAGCCGGACCGGCCCTGAAGGCAGGTTCGTAGCCGATGGGTTGGATGCAAAGTAAGCGGAACGGGCGGCATCCTTGAGGAATTGGGCGCAATCCCCGTTAGTGACGTGGGCGACGCTCCACCTGAAGGCGTTCAGGCCGTGCAGGGCGGTCAGGAACATGGAGATATCGGTCGTGCGCTTGATTCTCTCGTCCTCTATGCAGGTGATGGGAAAACCTGCATCATTGGATAACCGGGCGATGTCGCCGGCCATCACCCCTTCCACGAACAGCTTCACCGCGAATCCCTGGCTTGCTGTCTTCTTGGCGAATGCTATGGCCTCGCGGGTCCTTGGCCTGTCGTGGCGTTCAGGGAACATTATGACACGCTTCACGCTGGATGAGGCCATGAGCGGCTTTGGATGGCTTGTCGTTTTAAATGTTGTTTTTTGTAGCTTAATGGCGGCCTTGCGACTTGATGACGCACGGACAGCAGCGTGGTTTGATGGAGCATGGATGGCACACGACTGCATGCTGCTGCCTATGGCTGCCTATTCCAGGTACAGCACGCTTATCTCAGGCCGCGTGAGGAAGCGCACGCCGCCAGGCACGATGCCGCAGGTTATGTAGGCGTCGGCATCGCCTATCTTCGTCCTGCCGCCCAGGGTGTCAAGCCAGAGGAAATGCATCATCGCATCTGACACCACCGGCAGCCGCACCTGGCCGCAGTGCGTGTGGCCTGAGAGCACCAGCGTGCCGGGGCGCAGGGACTCGTTGTACGCGCTGAGCGGGTTGTGGCTGAGGAGCACCTGCGGCACGCCGGCCGGCACGCCCAGTTCTGACTTGCCGAAATCGCTCCTGCACGCAAGGAAATCGTCCAGCCCCACGATGGCGAACCTGTGGCCGTGCACCTCCAGGACGCGGAAATCGTTGCGCAGGACCGTCACGCCCATGGACTCAAGCTTCGCAGCCACGCTGTCCGCATAGGAATCGTTGGCCGGCGGGCAGCCCAAGTGCTGGTAGTCCTGGTTGCCGAGGACTGCATAGACGCCGTATCTGGCCTTCAGACGCCCAAGCGGGCCGAGCCGCTCCCAGCCGAGCTCCTCGCTGTTCACGATGTCCCCGGCCACGAATATGACGTCCGGCTGCACGGCGTTAGTCCGTTCCACGACAGTGGCCAGGTACTGGGGGTAGTCGTAGGCGCCCTCCACGTCGGCGATAAGAACCACCTTCACAGGCTCGCCGGCGCCGCCGAAAAGCGTGAAATTGCTTTCGGTGGTTTCAAGGTCATAGGGCGCGATTGCGAACGCGTAGAAGGAGATGATGACCAATACCGCCAGAGCTGCCGGGAAATAGGGCATCATGCGGTCTATCATGAATGATGGCCTACGGCGCGGAATTTAATTGTTTGTCTTATGGGATGCCAACGGCCGGCGGGGGCCGGAATGGCAGATAAACACGTTAGGCGGGCATGGGCTGGCTTTGTCTGGCTGAGGCATCTCAGGCGTCTCTCACCCAATTCACCAGCATAGCGCCTCGGCTTGTTTTTTAATCTTTATATGGATTATTCATACATGAAGCCCGAGAGTGAAATAAAGGCACTAATCCTTGAATTGCACTCAAAACTCAGTTGTCTTCCCAATAGGGATAGTGAAACGGAAAAGAAGGCGGAGGAATACCTTAGCCACGTCTTCGGGGCGCTTGGCTGGGACTGGCTTAGTGCAGAAGTCATGCCGCAAAAAAGAGTCAGGAGCGGCGGCAAAACGAAACGAGTGGATTACGCCTTCAAAAGAGCAGATAGGATCAGGCCGGACTTTTATGTTGAGGTCAAGAAGTTTTCCGAGAATATTAACAATCCGGACCATGCCAAGCAAGCGCTGGAATATGGAAAAAACAGCGGAATCCGGTGGGTGATTTTGACCAATTTCACCCATTGGCGCGTCTTTAATTCTGACTTTTTTGAGCGCCCGGAGGAAGCGGAGCTATTCGCAGGTTTCAATCTCCTGGAAGCAAGCGTAGACCAGGAGAAATTGGGCTGGCTCAGGCTTTTCTCAAGGGAGCAGGGCGGACCGGCACTTGATGAATATGCGAAAAAGCACAGGAAGTGGAGGGAAAGCGAGAGCGTTGAGGAGTTGCTTTCAGAGCAATTTATCACTTCAAGGAAGACCCTTTCAAATGTTATCCGGGACCAGAACAGGGAACTGTTTGACCCGGAGCCTACAGACGAGGACCGTTCCGTTGATTCGTGCGTGCAGCACATTTTTGACCGGCTGATTTTCTGCAGGATGCTGGAGGACAACGGAATTGGCGACGGACTTCGCATGGAGCAGGCGTATGAGGAATGGAAAAATGACAAGAGGGTGCAGTTCTACCGTGAGTTCCTGTGCGAATTCTGGGTACAAAAGATGCGCAAGCGGTATGACAGCTCAATATTTGACAGCCACAGGATAGACGGCCTGACAATCAAGAATGAGGATTTCATACCGATTTTTGAGTCATTCTACCTCAATCCAAAGACAAAGCTGCCCTACCATTTTGAGGTAATCCCAACCGACGTTCTTGGGCATGCCTATGAAAATTACCTCTCCTACAAGCTGAAGCAGACCGCAAAGAGGACCGGGCTTGAGAAGGAGATATACAAGCGCAAGCAAAGCGGCATCTATTACACGCCTGAATTCCTCGTTGACCACCTGGTGAGGGCGACGCTGGGCAAAAAGCTCAGGGAATGCAGGATGCCCTCGGATGCGCTCAGGTTGCGCGTTCTTGACCCGGCCTGCGGCTCCGGCACCTTCCTCGTCCGCGCATTTGAAGAGTTCAAGAGCTGGTATCTGACGCATGAAAAGAAGAACGGGGGTGGCGAACAGGCCAGGCTTGACACGGAGAATGACTCCGGGCTGACCACCTTCCTTGACCGCGTTCTTGATAACTGCATACACGGCATTGATCTTGACCTCCACGCAGTGCAGCTGACAAAGCTGAACCTCTTCCTCCGGGCCATTGACACTCCGAACCAGCTGCCGCGCCTCAAGATACTGCATAAGAATTCCCTTGTCTGGGACGACGACCTTCCCCTGCCGTTCAAAATTGAGCGCGACTTCCCGCTTGTCCATGAGCAGGGAGGCTTTGATGTGGTTATCACCAATCCTCCATGGGAAAAATGGAAGCCGGATTCGCAGGAATTTTTTGAAGAATTCCATCCCGGATTCAAGAGCCTTCCGGCGCAGGAGGCAAAGAAAGTAATGGGCGAACTTCTGAAGACAAGAATAGGAATCAAGAAGAGGTGGGAGGACAAGTTGCGCGAATATGAAACCTATTCAGAGATTTACCGCAGAGAATACAAATTCCAGTCAGCCGAAGCAGCAGGGCGACAGGTTTCCGGCGACCTCGACCTCTACAAAATCTTTACAGAAAGAGCTTATCAGCTCCTCAAGAGCGGCGGCTCTGCAGGCCTTGTGATTCCGAGTGGAATCTACACCGACTTGGGAGCGAAGGGGCTTCGTACCCTGCTCTTTGACCATTGCCAGATGAATGAGCTTTACTCGTTTGAAAACCGCAAGTTCGTGTTTCCGGACATTGACCAGCGCTACAAGTTCGTGCTCCTGGAATTCCAGAAGGGAGGAAAGACAAAATCCTTCCCCTGCGCTTTCTTCTTATACAGTGATGAAGATCTGAAGAAAGCGATTGAAGCACCGACTGTTCTTGAAGTAGAATTCATCAGGCGGTCATCGCCAACATCCTGGAGCGTGCTTGAAATAAAGAGCGAAAAAGACATGGAGATAATCGAACAACTGCTCAAAAATCCGCCCATAGACGAGATGGTGCAGAAAGGGGAGCTGAAAATGTCCCGTGGTTTCGATATGACTAACGATAGTCATCTTTTCAGGCCATTTGGTGAGGGCGTTCCGATGCTTGAGGGCAAGAATGTCCATCAATTTACACACAGATGGAAGGAGGCGCCGGAGGCGAGGCATTCTATTAAGGAAAGTGACATTTTTTCGAACCTTAAGGCAGATAAAGTATATCACAAAGATTATTGGCTGGCTTACCGGCTCATAGCCAGTTCAACTAATGAAAGAACGCTTATCAGTGCCATCATACCCCCCGGGTATGTGTGTGGTCATTCAATCGCTATCGTAAGAACCGGCGACTTGAAGACTCTATGCTTCCTCGCCGGACTGGTGAATAGCTTTGTGCTTGACTATTTCATACGGCAGAAAGTTAGTGCAAACGTTACAATGTTTAATTTCCTTGAAACCCCAATCCCCCGCCTCTCTTCCGGGAGCCAGTTTGATTTTATAGTGAGGAAAACCGCCCAGCTCGTTGCCACTACGCCGGAATTTGACCGGCTCAGGAAGGAAATCGGCATCCCAAGCGGCTTGGTTGATGAAAATGACCGGCTGCTTGCCCGTGCGCAGCTTGACGTGGCGGTTGCCAAGCTCTACGGCATCAGCAAGGAAGACCTCGCTTACATTCTTGAAAAGTTCCCGAACGTGGACCCGAAGCAGAAGGAGCTTGTTTTGAGGGAGTATTGACTTTTTCGCAGGCAGGTCCCGGGGCTGAAAAGACGGCTGGAGAGGCGGCAAGACACTTTATAAATATTTTTATCCTTAAAGTAAGTAAAGTAAAATGTAAAATTGTGGTATTAATGGCGATGCAGGGAAGAAGCGCACCAGGAAACTCGTTCTTCGGCTTCTTCACGTCAGGAAGCGAAGCTTCCGGACGGCTGGAAACATTCGGCTTCCAGGGCTTTAGCTATCGCCATTAGAAAAACCGCCAAAAAAAGAGTTCCGGGGTTTTTCTGATGCTTTGGAGGTAGAGTCAGCCATAGGAGGTTGTTTCGCATGAAGGGTTTGAAGCTTGCAGGGATTGAGGGAAAGAAAAGGACTGTAGTCACCGTGGACACGGTAAAGGTAGGCGAGGGGTTCACAATCATAGCCGGGCCGTGCGCTGTGGAGAGCGAGGACCAGATAATGGATACCGCGAGGAAGGTCAGGGAGGCCGGCGCTGACATGCTGCGGGGTGGCGCGTTCAAGCCGAGGACGTCTCCGTACGCCTTCCAGGGGCTGGGGCTGAAGGGCCTCAAGCTGCTGGCGAAGGCAAGGGAGGAAACAGGCCTGCCCATAGTGACCGAGGTCATAGACCCGCGCGACGTGACGTGGGTGTGCGAATACGCTGACGTGCTCCAGATAGGCGCGAGGAACATGCAGAACTTCTCCCTGCTGAAGGAGGTCGGCAAGGCTGACAAGGCCGTGCTGCTCAAGCGCGGCATGTATTCCACCATAGAGGAGTGGCTGAACTGCGCTGAATACATACTGAACGAGGGGAACCCGGACGTCATACTGTGCGAGCGCGGCATCCGCACCCACGAGAAATACACGCGGAACACCCTGGACCTGAGCGCTGTGCCTGCCGTGAAGGAGCTGACGCACCTGCCGATAATAACCGACCCGAGCCACGCCACCGGGAAGGTCAGCCTCATACCGCCAATGTGCCTGGCTTCGGTCGCGGCCGGCGCTGACGGCATAATCGTGGAGGTGCACCGGAACCCGGACGAGGCCCTGAGCGACAAGGAGCAGGCACTGACTCCGCCGCAGTTCGCGGAAATGGTTAAGAAGACGCGCACCCTCAGGAAGTTCATGGAGGAAAAGGGGTTGTAGCTGGTGGGACTGATGAGGATCCTCGAGATAGCCGGAAAAACAGGCACGTGCGAAATCCGCGTTGGCGAGCCCCTGGCGAAGCTCGGCGAGTGCGTGGACGCCGAAAGGAAGGTCATAGTCACGGATAGGAACGTCGCAAGGTTCCACGGCAAGAATTTCCCGAAATGGGAGGTGGCTGAGATAGGCACCGGCGAGGAGTCAAAGACGCTCGCCACAGTGGAAAAACTCTACGACAGGTTCCTTTCGCTGGAGCTTGACAGAACCTCTTTCATTGTAGGCATAGGCGGCGGGATAGTGACGGATGTGGCAGGCTACGCTGCCTCCACCTACCTCAGGGGGATGCCGTTCGGGTTCGTGCCAACCACCCTGCTCGGCCAGGTGGACGCGGCCATCGGAGGGAAGAACGGCGTGAACTTCCGTGGCTACAAGAACCTCGTGGGCGCCATCCGCCAGCCGGAGTTCGTGCTCTGCGACATGGAACTGCTGAAGACGCTGCCTGAAGCTGAGGTCAGGAACGGCCTTGCAGAGGTCGTGAAGCACGCGGCCATAGGGGACGGCGCGCTATTCTCCCATCTTGAGCAGAACGCAGGGGACGTGCTGAAGCTCAGGGAGGATGTGCTGGAGAAGACGGTGTACGATTCCATATCCGTGAAGGCGAAGATTGTCTCAGCGGACGAGATGGAGCACGGCCAGAGGATGAAGCTCAATTTCGGCCACACGCTCGGCCACGCGATAGAGAGCACGCAGAAGCTGCCGCACGGCGCTGCAGTGAGCATAGGCATGGTGGCTGCCGCTGAGATGTCGGTGGACCGCGGCCTGCTGGAGAAAAAGGACCTGGAGAGGCTGGAGGCGCTGCTGAAGGCTTTCGGCCTGCCCACGCGCATAAAGGGCGACAAGGGCGCGATACTCGACGCCATACGCAAGGACAAGAAGCGCAGGGGCGGCAAGGTGCACATGGCGCTGCTTGAGGGCATAGGCACTGCGCGGACGTCAGAGATATGGATGGACGAGCTGGAGGACGCGGTGTATGATTTGTGTTAGCATAGGCGAAAGGGGATACGCTGCATGCGCGAGGGCACTCAGGGGAACCGCTTTCGCGGAAATCAGGCTGGACCGGGCCGGCCTTGGCGAAGCCGGCACCGCGAGGCTGTTCTCCACTGCAAGGGCTGCAGGCAAAAAGCTCATAGCCACGTGCAGGCCAGGGAGGACAGACTGCGGCATCAGGGGCAACGGCACCCATGGCATCGGCATCCACGCCACCGGCATACGCGGCATGGCAGGCCGCGGGACGGGCGGCGGCATACACGGCAGCGGCACTCGTGGCCTTGGGATGGCGGAGCGGAAGAGGCTCCTGCTGAAGGCCATTGACGCTGGCGCTGCGTTCGTTGACGTGGAACTGGAAGCGCCTCAGGCATACAGGCTGGAGATAGTGAAGGAGGCGAGGGCAACGGGATGCAGGGTGATAATATCCCATCACGATTACGAAAGGACGCCGGGCGCGGCCGCCCTCAGGAAGGCAGTGGCCAGGTGCTTCAGGTGCGGCGCTGACATCGCGAAAATCGCGTGCAAAGTGAATTCGGACTGCGACAACGCGCGGCTGCTCGGCCTGCTTGACTGCCGGCGGAAGCTGGTGGTGGTGGGCATGGGACCGAAGGGCAGGATAACGCGCATCGCCGCGCCCCTGCTCGGAAGCAGGTTCACGTTCGCAACTGCTGCCGCGGGAAAGGAAACCGCTGAAGGGCAGGTGGGCAGGGCCGGACTGGAGAGGATGATAAGGATACTCAGGATGAACAGTGGCACGGGGACGGGTAGAAAATTAAACCGGGGCAATGGGGCTGGCAGGAGATTAAACAAGGACGCGAGGGCTGGGAGAAAATGAACAAAATGACCGCAGGCACTTTCCATCGCCAGCACAATGCCCGGACCGCGCTCTATGCGGTGACCGGCAGGCCAGTGGCGCACAGCCTGAGCCCGCAGATGCACAACGCAGCGTTTGAAGCGCTCGGCATGGACGCGGCGTACGTGCGCCTTGCCGCTGCAGACGCAGAAGGCGCGCTCGCGGCTGCCAGGAGCATGGGTCTCGCAGGCATGAACGTGACTGCGCCGTACAAGGAAGGCATGGCATCGCTCGTGGACAGGATGGACGAGGAGGCTGAGTCCATCGGCGCTGTGAACACGGTGGTGTTTGAGGACGGCAAGGCGAAGGGAAGGAACACCGACGTATACGGGGTCCGTGGGGCGCTTGAGGAGAACGGCATCCTGCTCAGGGGCAGGAAGGCTGTGGTGCTTGGTGCAGGTGGAGCTGCCAAAGCCGCTGCAAGGGCGCTCACGTCCGCCGGCGCTGAAGTCACAATAGCCAACAGGACCGTGGACAAGGCACGGGCGCTGGCACGCTCGCTCGGCTGCGCGCACTGCGGGCTTGCAGGGCAGGAGCTGGCGCGTGCCATGGCCGCCGCATCAGTGGTGGTTTCCTCGCTTGACACAGCCGACAGGGTAATCCCGCACGACGTGCTCAGGAGGAGCATGACCATACTTGAGGCGAAATACGACGAAAAGACCGCGCTCAGGGCGGACGCCATGCGCATCGGGTGCAGGGTGATAGACGGCCGCGAATGGCTGCTCTACCAGGGCGCGAGGGCGTTCAGGATATTCACGCACAGGAAGCCGCCGCTGGACGCGATGAGGAAGGCGCTGTACGCCGCAGGAGGAGGGAGCGACAGGGGTGCCGCGGGCGCCGGAAAGAAAACGAACATCGCGCTCATAGGATTCATGGGGACAGGCAAGACCAGCGTGGCGCGCGATATTGCGAAGCGGGCCGGGTGCGGCATGCTGGACACCGACGCGGAGATAGAAAGGGCGGCGGGCAGGAAGGTGGCTGACATATTCACGAGGCATGGCGAGGCCGAATTCAGGGGGCTGGAGGCCATCGAGGTCGCGAAGATGGCAGGCATGCGCAGGGCGGTTGTCGCGTGCGGCGGCGGGGTGGTGACAGTGCCGGAAAACGCCCGCGTGCTCAGGGAAACGTGCAGGACCGTGTGGCTGTGGGCCGACGTCCGGACGATAATGGGCAGGCTGGAGGGCGACGGCACGAGGCCGCTGCTCAGGGCAGCCTCTGCAGGCGGCAGGGAAAACGCAGCACGGGAGATACTAAGCAGCAGGCTGAGGCAGTACGCCTCGGCATCGGACATCGTCGTCAGCACCCAGGGCAGGACGCCAGGGGCAGTTGCAGAGTTGATACTTGATGAAGTGGGTGAAGCCCTCAGGCATTAGCGGCGCGGTTGATGCGCCGCCGTCCAAGAGCGCAATGCAGCGCGCGCTGATAGCCGCGGCGCTCGCGGACGGCGAGAGCACGCTCTCCAACCCCAGCCTTTGCGACGATTCGCTCGCAGCCATGCGGGTGGTCGGGGCGCTCGGTGCGGAAGTGGAGCCGGGGCTGCGTCTCCGGCGATGGATGGCGCGGCGGGAAACTGGGACGCTGCCCGGAACCATGAGGCTGGAAGAAGAAGTGATAGTGGTGAGGGGCAGGGGAACCCCCCACGGGAGCGTGCTTGACTGCGGCGAATCAGGCACCTGCATGCGGATGATAGCCCCGGTCGCTGCGCTCCACGGCACGGAATTCACGATTACAGGGAGCGGGTCGCTCATGGAACGGCCCGTCGGCATGGTGGAAGGGCCGCTGCGGGCGCTCGGGGCCAGGTGCGAAACGCGAAACGGAAAGCCGCCCATAACTGTCAAAGGCCCGCTTCACGGCGGCAGGGCCGCAGTGGACGGCTCGGAAAGCTCGCAGTTCGTCAGCGGGCTGCTGATGGCGCTTCCGCGATGCAGGGAAGACTCAGAACTGGAAGTCAGCGGGCTCAAAAGCAGGCCCTATGTCAGCATGACGCTGTCGGTCATGGAAGACTTCGGCGTGGGCGCCGGCTGCGATTCAGCGATGGGACGTTTCACCGTAAGGGGCGGGCAGGAATACCGCGCTGCGAAATACCGCGTCTGCGGCGACTGGTCAGCGGCTGCATTCCTTCTCGTGGCAGGCGCCATCGCAGGCAAGGCGAAGGTGCGCGGGCTCAAAAGCGCAGCCAGCCGGACCGGCGCCAGCCAAGGGAGCAGCAGCCAGGCCGACACCAGTCAGACCAAAACCAGCCACGCCAACACCAGGCAGGCCGGCACCAACCCGGTCGGCATCAGCCAGGCCGACGCCAGCCAGGCAGGCACCAATCAGGCCGACACTAACCAGGCAGACAGCGCGATTACAGACGCGCTCGCCAGCGCAGGCGCAAAGGTGAGAAGGGGAAGGGACGGGGTGGAGGTTTCAGGCGGCGAACTCGCGGCTTTCGCGTTTGACGCCACAGCCTGCCCGGACCTGTTCCCGCCGCTTGCCGTGCTCGCGTGCAGCTGCAGGGGCACGAGCACCATACTGGGCGCGTCGCGGCTGAGGCACAAGGAAAGCGACAGGGCGGCTGCGCTGGCAGGGGAACTCGGGAAGCTCGGCGCGTCAATCCGCGTTGCAGGCGACCGCATGGAGATAACCGGGCGGAAGCTGAAGGGCGGGAGCATGGACAGCCGCGGGGACCACAGGATGGCGATGGCAGGCGCGGTTGCCGGGCTGGCCAGCGAGAAGGGCGTGCAGGTGGAAAACGAGGGATGCGTATCAAAATCATACCCCGGGTTCTTCAGGGACCTCGGGAAGCTTGGGGCGATTGTGCAATGAACTCTTTCGGAAGGATTTTCAGGGTGGAAATATTCGGGGAATCGCACGGCGAAGCAGTGGGCGTGGTGATAGACGGCTGCCCTGCCGGGCTGCCCCTCTCGCCGGCTGATTTCGCAGGCGACCTGGCGCGCAGGGCAGGCGCTGGCATGGCCGGCACCACGGCGAGGAAGGAAGCGGACGTGCCTCTGATAAAAAGCGGCGTGTTCAATGGAAGGACCACTGGCGCGCCAATCGCAGTGCTTTTTGAAAACATGGACGTCCGGGACGCGCAGAGCGGCGGCTACGAGGAGCTGCGGGACACGCCAAGGCCAGGGCACGCGGACCTTGCTGCAAGGCAGAAATACTGCGGCTTCGGCGATTACAGGGGCGGCGGGCATTTCTCCGGCCGCCTGACCGTTGGGCTCGTGGCAGCAGGCGTGCTGGCAAAGAAGCTGCTCGGCCCGAAGGTGAGGATAGAGGCGAAGGTGGTTGAAGCCGGCGGAAAGACAGGCGCAGGGATAGGGCGGGCGGTTGACGAGGCGGTTGCAACCGGGGATTCGGCCGGCGGCATAGTGGAATGCAGGGTGGCAGGCCTGCCCCCTGGACTTGGCGAGCCGTTCTTTGATTCGGTGGAGTCCCTGCTTGGCCATGCTGCGTTCTCCATACCAGCGGTGAAGGGCGTTGAGTTCGGTGCAGGCTTCGCGGCCGCGAGGATGCCGGGCAGCGCATTCAACGACGAGATAATCACGGCTTCGGGCGAGACGAGGACCAACAACGCCGGCGGCATAAACGGCGGCGTCACCAACGGCAACGAGGTCGTTTTCCGCGTGGTGGTTAGGCCGACGGCGAGCATCGCGAAGCGGCAGCGGACCGTGGACCTGAAGACAGGAAAGCGCGCTGAGATATCGGTGCGGGGAAGGCACGACGCATGCGTCGCGCTGCGGGTGCCGCCTGTGCTGGAAGCCGCGGCGGCCATCGTGCTGGCCGACCTGATGCTCATGGAGCAGAAAATACCGAGGGTGCTGAAGTGACAGGTGGCGATGCGAAAATGATGACGCGAAAAATCAGGGAGATGGAATGCCGGAAACACGGGAAGTGCCGGCGTGAAACCAGGGTGATGACATGGAACTGAAGGAGATACGGAAGAGGATAGACATGCTGGATTCCGAGCTGCTCACGCTGCTGAACAGGAGGATGGAGCTTGCGCTGCGCACGAAAAAGATGAAGGAGCAGATTACGGACAAGGCGCGCGAGGATGAGGTGCTCTCAGCTGTGAAGAGGCACCCGCACAGCCTGCTCGGCCCGGAGTTCTCGGAAAGGGTGTACAAGGAGATAATCGCAGAGTCAAAAAAGCTGCAGGCGAGGAACCTCAGGCTCATAGGCTTCCAGGGCGAGCACGGCGCTTACAGCGAGGTCGCCGCGCGCGGATACGACGCTGAGGCGGTCCCGATGCCGCACGCGGAGTTCAGCGACGTCTTCAGCGGCGTGAAGAAGGGCCAGCTTGACACGGGCATAGTGCCTGTGGAGAACACGCTTGGCGGCGCGGTCGCGCAGGTGAACGACCTGCTCGTTGAAACCGACCTGAAGGTTGTCGCCGAGGTGATGGCGCCCATCCACCACTGCCTGCTCGCGCTGCCGGACAGCGACTACCGGGACATACGGGTGGTCTATTCCCATCCCCAGGCGCTCAGCCAGTGCCGGGGGTTCATAGCCAGGAACAAGCTGGAGGGGAGGCCGTTCTACGACACGGCCGGCGCTGCGATGATACTGGCGAGGGAGAGGCCCGCGGCCAGCGCGGCAATCGCCAGCGGCCTGTGCGCAGAGCTGTACGACCTGGAGATACTCAAGGAGAACATAGAGGACGAGGCAGCAAACAGCACGCGCTTCCTGGTCATCGCGCGGGAACATTCCGGAGGGGAGCCTTCGGAAAAGAAGGGCAACAAGTGCTCCATCGTGTTTTCCACGGCGCACAAGCCCGGCGCGCTGTTCCGCATACTCAAGGCGTTCTCGGAGGCGGACATCAACCTCACGCGCATTGAGTCGCGGCCGGTCCGGAAGGACCCCGGCAGTTACGCGTTCCTGCTTGACTTCCAGGGGTGGGACGGCGACGGCCTGGTTGCCGACACCCTGGAGAAGGTGAAGAAGGACACGGTCATGTACAGGTTCCTCGGCTGCTACGCGGAGGCGGCTAAATGAGGCTCGCGATAATCGGCGCAGGCAACATGGGCTCGTGGCTTGCAAGGGAACTCGGGGCCGGGAACGACATCGCCATCCACGACAGGACGCAGGCGAAGGCAGAGGCAGCCAGGGTTGCGGCAACTGAAAGGGGCGCGAAGGGCGTGAAGGTGCTCAGGTCCATCGCCGAACTCAGGGATTTCGCGCCTGAACTCCTCATAAACGCGGTCAGCCTTCAGAACACGCTGGCAGCGTTCGGCGAGGCCATGCCGCACCTTCCTGCGGGCTGCGTGCTCTGCGACGTGGCCTCGGTGAAGGCCGGGCTTGAGGGGTTCTACGGCGGATGCGGCTTCAGGTACGCCTCTGTCCATCCCATGTTCGGGCCGACGTTCGCTGACATGGGCGCGCTGAAGGAGGAGAACGCGGTCATAATAAAGGGCTCAGAGCCGGCAGCGGCCGGGCTTTTCATGAACCTTTTCAGGAAGCTGGGCGTGCACATCTTTGAATACACGTTTGACGAGCACGACCGCATGATGGCCTACTCGCTCACCACGCCGTTCGCAGCCTCGCTGGTGTTCGCGGCGTGCATGGAAAGCACAGCTGTGCCCGGCACCACCTTCGCAAGGCACAGGAAGCTGGCCAGGGGGCTGCTTTCCGAAGACGACCACCTGCTGGCGGAAATCCTCTTCAACCCCTACTCGGTCCCGCAGCTGGCGAAGATAACCTCAAGCCTGGAATTCCTCAAGCACGTGATAAAGGGCAGGGATTACGACGAGGCGAAAGTGTTCTTCGGAAGGCTGCGGAAGAACGTCGGCAACGTATGAATGACGGCGAGGTAATGCGATGGGATTCTACGAACTGGCCGAAAAGGCCCTTGGGCTGGAAAGGAATGGGAAGAAGCTGGTGCGGCTGAACGTGGGCGACACCAACATGCCTGCACCGAAGTGCGCGGTCAGGGCAGCGGTCGCTGCGCTGAAAAAGGCAGGCACAGGCTACGGCTCTGCCGCAGGCCTCCAGGAGCTGAGGGAAAGGATAGCGGCAAGGGAAGGCTGCGACGCGGGCGAAGTCGTCATAGGCCCTGGCTCCAAGCAGGTGATATTCGCGCTGCTGTCAGTGCTGTGCGGAAGGGACGGCACTGTGGCGTATCCAACGCCGAACTGGCCGGCCTACGAGCTTGGAGCGAGGCAGCTCGGGCTGCGGATTTCCGCGGTCAGGACGCTGCCCGGCGACTCCTGGCGGCTGCCTGACCCGCTGCCTGAAGAGGTGCGGGATGCCGGCGTCCTAATATTGTGCAACCCGCTCAACCCTGCGAGCACGGTGTACGAACCGGACGCGGTCAGCTCTGCCATAGGGCAGGCAACGGAACTGCGCGGGCAGAAGGGCGGCTACGTCATCCTGGACGAGGCGTACAAGGGCCTTGCGTTCAGCGCGATTCCGCGCTATGATGGCGAGAACGTCATCCGCGTGCGGTCGTTCTCCAAGGAGTTCAGCATGGAAGGGTGGCGGCTGGGCTACGCGGTCGCGCCAGCGGACGTCGTGAAAAAGGTAGTCGCGTTCAACCAGGCCACCATAACCTGCGTGCCGGAGTTCGTCCAGCGGGCTGGCATCGCGTGCCTGGAAGACGAGGGTATCGTCGCAGGGCACCGCGAGGTCTGGCGCGCGCGGTCGCTCGCGGCCCAGAGGGCGCTGAGGGCCGCGGGTTTCAGCTTCGCCAAGCCGGGCGCGGGAATCTACGTCTTCGCGACGCACGAGAAGCTCAGGGACGCGGACGGGTTCGCCATGAAGCTGCTGGAAAAGGAAGGCGTCGTCGTCGCGCCAGGGAGCGACTTCGGCGGCTACGGCCGCTTCGTCCGCATCTGCGTGAACCAGCCCGCGGCAGTGCTTGAGGACGCCATCGCCCGCATGGGGAAGACGCTGGCGTGATGCAACGCCTTCGGGGCCGCCGTCCGCTACATTAAAAAACTGAACACGGAAACACCATCATGCCAGCAGCGAAACAGCGGTCAATGGGCCGGCAGAAGGTGGCGGCCTATCTTGCAATGGCAGAGAAGAGCGATTCCCTGTGGGGCGCGCTCCTCGTTTTCCTCGCATCACTCGTGCTGCTGGGCAGCGTTCCGTTTTACCCGCCCTACATCGTCCTGATACTCGCGCTGGCCTGCGGCGCCATCGCGCTGCGGTCCCCGCCGGCGGGAATCGTCCTTGCCGCGCTGCTCGCGTTCCCTGCGGTCATCTACCAGTCCTCGGTCTTCGGCTGGCTCTACGTCCTGATAATCTCAGCGATACTTTTTGAGGCTGTGGAAAACTGGAGGCTCGTATGCGTGCTGGAGATACTGGTGCTTGCGCCGTTCGCGTTCCGCGGCCTGCCGTTCGGCGGCTGGCTGACGGTCCTGGGCATGGGCGTGGGCGCGCTCCATTTCGGCTCCCGCAAGAGCATCGCCATATCCCTGCCCGCGGTATTCCTCATCATCCTGCTCTCGTCGCTGTGGCTGGCGCAGAATACCGCCTACCTGCCGCTGAAGATGGAATTCTACGCGCCAGGGCAGGTTGACCTGGTGTTCGGCAAGAATGCCGTGGACCTCGCATCCATGGGGCCTGCCATGGGCGATGCGATAGGCAGGTTCCTGAGCGTAGAGAACGTCAACCGCATATGGAACGCGCTCAACTGGCTGTTGGGCAACGTGCTCATACTGCTGCTGAGGGATTCGCTCGTGCTCCAGCTCATGGCATGGGGGTTCGCGCTCTGGCTGCAGGTCTGGCTTTCCGACAAGCTCAGGCCCAGGCCGCAGCTGATGTCGGCGTTGGCGCTGCTGGCGGTCCTGCCGTTCTACTACGTAATAGGGATGATATACGGGACGCCTGCCGGACCTGGGTTCCTCGGCGCGCTCGCCTTTGCCATATTCGCTCTCGGCGTGCTGGAGCAGTTCGGCGTCCGCATAAGCCGCGAATCCGAGGTGGAGCGCGGCGAGAAGATGAAGGCCTACGGCAAGTTCGGCATGAGCGACATCTCGCTCGGCGGCGAGGAGAAGTCCATGGCCGACGTGGGCGGCTACGAGGACGTGAAGGACGAGCTGCGCAACGCTATAATGATGCCGCTGGAGAAGAAGGAGCTGGCCTACACCTACGGGATAAGGCCGCCCGCGGGCATACTGCTGTTCGGCCCGCCCGGAACCGGAAAGACCATGCTCATGCGCGCGCTCGCCAAGGAGCTGAAATACAACTTCATAGAGGTGCGCTCGTCACAGATAATGTCGCAATGGGTGGGTGAATCCGAGAAGAACGTGTCCGAGGTGTTCGCCAACGCCCGGAAGAACGCGCCGACAGTGCTTTTCTTTGACGAGATAGACAGCATCGCAAGGAAGCGCAGCAGCATGGTGGAGGGGACTGACGTGGTCGGCCCCCGCGTGCTGAGCGAGCTGCTCCAGCAGATAGACGGCGCGCACAAGGGAAAGGGCATGGTGATGGTGATAGGCGCGACCAACCTGCCGAACGAGCTTGACCCGGCGCTGCTCAGGCCAGGTAGGCTGGACAAGATAATATACATGCACCTGCCCGACCCTGAGGCAAGGCGCGCGATACTCGGGGTGCACCTGAAGAGGCTCCCGGTGGCCGAGGACGTGGACCTGGACGCGCTCACGAGGAAGACGGACAGGTATTCTGGTGCGGACCTGAAAAACCTCGTGAACGAGGCCAAGGGCATGGCCGCCAGGGAGGCTGCCAAGAAGGGCCAGGTGGTGCCTGTTTCCATGGAGCATTTCCTCACGGTCCTGAAGCAGATAAAG
This sequence comes from Microcaldota archaeon, assembly GCA_964490215.1. Lineage (GTDB taxonomy): Archaea > Micrarchaeota > Micrarchaeia > Anstonellales > Bilamarchaeaceae > Bilamarchaeum. The sequence goes on from CAZBAM010000012.1 coordinate 31,907, forward strand.
CCGAGCACAGGGCTGGCACAGCTTGACGATTACGAGCAGTTCAGGATGGACTTTGAAAGGCGCGTGGGCGCCGCGAAGCCGAAGGAAGAGGAGGCGGCGAAAGAGGCTGCGGTGAAATGGGAGGACGTGGCAGGCCTGGACGACGTGAAGAAGGCGCTGCTGGAGGCGATTGAGCTTCCGCTGATCCACGAGGCAGAGATGAAGGAGTTCAAGGTCAAGCCCAGCAAGGGCATACTGCTGTTCGGCCCGCCAGGCACAGGCAAGACGCTCATAGTGCGCGCCGCGGCCAACGAGCTGAAGGCGTCGTTCCAGACGGTTAGCGCAGCTGAGCTCATGAAAAAAGGGTACGTCCAGGCAGTCACTGTGATAAAGGAGGCGTTCAACCGCGCCAGGGAGAACGCACCGGGCATAATATTCGTGGACGAGATAGAGACCTTCGCCCCGGCAAGGGGCATGGGCGGCTCGTCGGAGATACTGGGCCAGTTCCTCACTGAGATGGACGGCGTGAAGTCGCAGAAGGGCGTGGTGGTCATAGCAGCCACGAACAAGCCGTCGCTCATGGACGCTGCGATAATGAGGCCTGGCAGGTTTGACAGGATATTCTACATACCACCGCCTGACGAGAAGGGCAGGGCGGAAATGTTCAGGATACACCTCGGGGAGTTCGCGCGCGGCCTGGACCTCGGGCGGCTGGCCGGCATGACCGAGGGCTTCAGCGGCGCTGACATAGCCGAGGTCTGCCAGAGCGCGAAGATGGGCGCACTGCGCGCCAAGCTCGGCGGGAAGCCGCAGGGGATAACAACCGACGCAATCGCAGCGGTCATAAAGAGGAGGCGGCCGTCCATAACAGGGCAGATACTGGAGGAGTGCGAGGGCTTCCTTGAGGCCTACGGTGAAAGGAGATAAGCGCCTTATTTAATCTCCAGGCCGGCTTTCTGTATGCCTTCAGATGTTCTGCCGAGGATTTGCTGCACCAGGGCCACAGCCGTGGTAACCCGCGGGATGAAGGCGCGGCCGAGGTCTACCAGATGCGCAGGGACCAGGCAGCCCAGATGGTATTTCCGGTCCATCTCAACCGATTCGTCCAGCGGGGCAAATTCAGTGTATTTCCCCGGCGGGATGAACGATGACCAGATGAGCAGGTCATAGGGATAGCTCTTCCGGTTAAGGCAGGCGAACTTCTCCAGGTCCTGTTTAATCGTGTTCCGGAAATTGTCCCGCATCCCGAAGATGTGCGTCAGCATCGGGCCGACGAGCTCGGGGTTGAAGACCTCTATGCTCCCGGACCTGAGCGTGCGGCAGCTCATGCCAAGCGCAATGAGCCTGCCTGCGTTGTGCCTGAGCAGGCCGATAGCCTGCGGCTCCACCAGCTCAAAGCCCTTGATGCCGACTGCGGACAGGGCGATGCCCATCTGGAACTCGCCTCTTTCATGCGAGAGCGCGCGTATCAGGCCATAGGAATCAGCGAAATGGCTTTGGAATACGTCCTTTACTCTCGGCTGGAGATGCGGCAGGATATGGTTGGTGAAATTCCGCTTGCACAGCTCCATATGGCTTTTGCTACCCGGGAACGGCTCTTGCATTGTTGCCATGAGAAATAGGATGTGTAAATGGGTTTAAAAGAATATAATACTGGCGCTCAGGCAGGCACGTCGCGCATGAGCGACGCCACGATGCTTTCGGTGTAGAACAAACCTTGGGGCAGGACTTCCAGCTTTCCCATTATCTGCGCCACGACCGCAACAGCCGCGGCAACCAGCGGCCCTGCAGTCAGGGATTCGCCCTGCTTTGAGAGGAAGTTCATCGTGCCACTATAGGTGGGTATCTGGTGTATGGAAAAAACGTCCTTGGGGGTGGCCAGCGAGGGCCAGCCAAGCAGCGCGTAGGGATATTTAGATGGCTCCTCATGGTTGTAGTTTGCGAATATGTTAAGGCCGGACATGACGGCTCTGTCATCCATCAGGGACCCGCCAAGGATTGATTCAAGCGACGGCAGGATGTTTTTGCTATGGAAGACCTCCACCGCCCCGGACTGCATTGTGTGCGATTTCAGGCCAAGCTGACCCAGCTGGTCTTCGTGGCGCCCGAGCAGTTTGGAGAATGACGCTGGGAGCACAGCATGGGCCCGGACGCCGAGCAAAAGCAGGCCGAAGCTGGCAGGCAATGCTTCGCTGGATTCCTTGGACATGGACTTCATCAGCGCATAGGAATCGCAGAAATGCGGTGCGAATGCCTTGGTTGCCGGGAAAGCAGGCACGACGCTATGCAGATAATTCGCCCTGCACGCGAGCAGGTGTGGCACTGAAAATTCCATTGCCGGCTTGGGTGAGAATGGCAGCGGGTGTGGGATTGTCGGCTTGGATAAGATTACCAGCTGGGATACTGGCCTAGATGAGCCTCTGAATAGGTGGGGTAGTGTTATCATAAGAAAGACTTTATGTAAGTAGGTTTTAAATGCCTTTTGCCTGCAGGATGACGCTGAGGACGCGGGTGCCGCCGTCTTCAGACTCTTCTGAGGCAACGGCAGCAAAACCGGAAAACTCGCCCCCAAGGCGCCCGGCGGTTGCGGAAGCTGCAGGCACACAGATAAGGTAGTATCCGCCTGGCTTCATGGTGCGCTTCAATTCGCGCCTGTAGAATCTTTTTCCTTCGGCATCCTTCTCCTCATCCTTCTCCTGCCCGTAGCAGAGGACGTCTATCGCGAAATCAAAGAACGCGTCCTCAAAAAGCCAGGAATCCGTCGCGCTGTGGCAGTGCGTCCTTACGCCGTGCAGATCAAGGCCTTCCGTGACCGAGCTGACCCGGTCTATGGCATGGACCTCAAACCCGTTCCGCGCGAAGAAAACAGAATCACGCCCGCTGCCGCAGCCGATGTCAGCGAGTTTCGCGCCTGAGGTGCGGGCGCCTTTTGATTTCAGGAACTTCAGGAAGAAGACAGCGGCAGGGCTGGGCTGCATGGTGAATGGTTTCGGGTTGCGGCTTTCGTATTCCCTCAGCCAGGGCGTGTCGGGATTCTCCATGAGGACGGATATGGCTGGTTCGTCCTATAAATCCTAACGCTTCGGCGCTTGGTACGGCCTGGCTTTCTTCCAGTAGTCCTCAAAAATCGCCCTGAACGTGTCAGCGATTTCCTGGTTCACGATCTCCACGCCGAGCGCCTTCGTGTTCTGGAAATCGGGGTTCTCCTGAAGGAATATCGTGGTGGTGTCCTTGTAGATATAAAACCAGGCGGGAGTCTTCAGTTTCGTGTGCAGCCTTCGCGTATCGCAAAGTGCGTAGCTGTTGCGGTTTTTCATCACCGCGTCGTCCACGTCACTGTCGAACAGCATCCTCACCCGTATGCCCTGCCTTATCCTTTTCAGGTGGTGCCGCTGCCAGTAGAGGTGGTACTGGTCTTTCTGGGTGGGGTAGCCGCCGAAGCACAGGTATTCGTCGCCCTTCTGCAGCTTGTCCTCATAATGCTCAAACGCGGTCTGTATCCCCCTGAAGCCCTCGTAGACCGAGATTTCAGTGCGCGGAACCTCGCCCTGTAGCGCTTTGAGGCCGGGCAGGAGCTTTTCCAGCTCGCTCCTGCTCCGCTCCAGCTCTTCCTTTCGCTTTTCCATGTAATCCAGCAGCCTTGAGGGCTCTGCTGCCTGGTAATATTTCGTCTTGTCCCTGGTGACATAGGACGCCAGCCCCTTGTTGATGAGGCCGTTGAGGATGTTGTAGGCGAACGAGCGGGCGACCCTTGACTTTTCTATGACAGGACCGACGGTGGAAACGCCCAGTTCCAGCAGTGCCAGGTAGACCTTGGCCTCGCCCTCTGTAAGCCCAGCCTCGGCGATAAGCTTGTCCTCAATCATACTACCAGTGGTGGTGGGCACTTATTAAAATACTTGTGTTGGGCGAATGTTGTAAATACGATAAGAAGTTGGGGTGGAGTGATGGTAACAGACGTGAGACCAAGCAGCAGCGGGAACCTGGTGCGTTACAAGCATACCAAGGGGGTATGGCCTGTACGGGGGAAATGCGAATTCGAGGGCTGCCCGTTGGTTGAATGGATAGCGGTATTGAATAAGGACGGACTGAGGGAACTCGGGCTGGTCGGCCCATTGCTGCGCATAACCGCAAACCTGGACTTTCGTGGCTTTCACGGATTGCGAGGCGCAGGGGATTTCAACTGGCCTGAGGATTTGGGCTGGACGAGCGTGGAAATAATAGGGGACGTAATCGGAAACAGGATTACGCTGCTGGAAGGAGGAAGCGCATCGCTTTCAGTGAAGGGATGTATCAGCGCTTACACGCTGATTTGCCAAGACGTAGGAGCATCGGAAGAAATACGAGTGGCAGATCTCATTCGTGCCAAAGGCATAAGCGCATCCTCAATCATGGCTGGAATCCTGCTAGCGAACGAATTATCGGCGCTGAAGAGTGTTATGGTAGTCGAAGAATTGCGCATAGATAGACTGATTCACGCACCAGAAGAGATGGAGGTCGGGCCACATGCGGGGGTGTGGCTGTGGAGGGCTGGGGAGCACATCTTACTGCCGGCCGAGGTGGAAATGGCAGCTGCCGGGAACCAAGAAGAAAAACAGGAAGAAAGAGAATAAAAAGGTAAAATAAAAGCGCTGCGCTTCGGGGAAATTGGTGGCGCTCGCTATCCGCGGGCT
>CAZBAM010000013.1:0-35119 GCA_964490215.1 Microcaldota archaeon
CAGCGCCGAGTCCATAGACGTCATCCTGTTCAGCGACGGGGGCATCTCCAACCTGAACGAGGTGTTGGAGCTCTTCAGGGAGAAGGCTGCGCTCAACCGTGCGACAATCATTCTCACCCACGGCTTCGTCCAGGAACTGGCGGACCTGAACGATGATCGGATAGCGATCCGGCGCATTGACGAGCCGAAAGACATACCGCACATAACCATAGGCGAGACCAGGAAGAACTTCGCCAGGCTGGAGGCGAGGATATGAGACATGCAACCATTGTCCCGCCCACCAGGGCGGCCATTTCGTCGAAATTTGCCAGATACGGGCCGGAAAAGGAGCACATCATCAGGAAACCAGAAGTGCAACAGAACAAGGCAGTGGAAGAGCTGAAGGAACTTTACCTTAAAATAAAATGGCCGTGCAACAAAAGTCCGGACTACTATCGCATGGCCGATTCCCTGAAAAACCATGGCTATTCAGCCGGAGACGTTGAAAAGTTCAGCGTCGCCCTTGCAGAGTTTCAGGATGAAGCTGAATTCTCGCAGAAAGCAGGACTTTTCCTCAGCGCGCTCATAAACAACGGTAAAGACAAAGATTACGTCATCCATACCCGCCACTTAAGCGTCCTACTTGATAGACAGGGTTATCAGAATACGAAAAACATCATTGTGGATGGGAATGGCGGCGGGGGGGTTGGATTTCAGATGAAAAGCGGAACCATAACCGTAAAGGGAAATGCCGGCGATTATGTTGGAGAATCTATGAAAGCTGGGGCCATCATTGTGGAAGGAGATGCCGGCGATGCGGTTGGCTATAAGATGAAAGGCGGAATCATAACCGTGAAGGGAAATGTCAGCGAGCGTATGGGCGGCTATATGGAAGGTGGAACCATAACCGTGGAAGGAAATGCCGGCGGTTTTGCTGGAAGGAGGATGAAAGGCGGAGTAATCCACATCGGAGGCGATGTCCATTACCCCTATACCGGACCCGAGATTCTCGGCGGCAAAATTTACCATAAAGGAAAACTGGTACTGGACGGGTACTGGACTAGTGAGGCTTATGATTAAGGGCACTGTGCTTAGGAAGAAAGTCGTTGCACATACATCAGCCCTGGCCATCAACAGAATGTTCGGGAAATACAAACCTGAGCAAGAACATTCCATCAGGATGCCGGAGGTTCGGGAAACAGAGGTCTTGAAAAAAATCAGCGATGTTTGGAAAGAGTTCCGACTTTTCCAGCCTACCACCGGTGACAGTAGTAGGGAATCCCTTTACAACCAAATGGTCGGTTACATAGTCGCTTTCCTCAAAGACCCCCCGGTTTCCCCTGAGGATATAGAACAATTCAGCGTTGCACTCGCGAACTTTCAGGACGAGAAGTTTTTCGACGAGAAGGCAGGCTTATTCCTCAGCGGATTGATAAACACTGGAAAATATGGCAATTACCTAGTCCATACGGCCCACCTCGGAGTATTGCCAGGATGCCTTGGATACAAAAACTCCAAAAAACTCACAATAAACGGTGATGCCGGCAGTTTTACCGGGAAGGGCCAGTGGGCGAGCGGCGAAATCCAGATTGAAGGAAATGCCGGATTCGGAGTCGGAATCGGAGGCAAAATCGGAACTGCGTCATATGGCAAAATTCAGGTCCGGGGGAATGTCGACGATTTTGCTGGTTATGGGACATGGGGCTGCATCATTCACGTGCAGGGGGACGCCGGTGATTATTTGGGGTACGAAGCAAGAGGCGGAGAAATCCACATCCAAGGAAATGCGGGCAAGAATGTGGGTGAAGGGATGAACGGCGGAGAAATCCACATCGAAGGCAAGATACTCAACATCGGCGAAGTTATCCACGGAAAAATCTTCCACAAGGGAAAGCGGATTCGGGGATAAGTGAAATCTGTGAGGCACGCTACAATGCAGAGCACCAGCGTTCGGCTACTGATATTTACTCTGTTTTTCCAATATCTATAACGTTTAAAAAGCGTTGCCACTTAATTTCGCACTATGAAACACGTTTTTAAGCCTGATTCGGGTGGCACGCACGCACATGGCGCTGCATTCAGAGGGAAAAATCCGAAAACTGACGATAATAAAATGGCAGCAAGGCTGCTTAAGGCTTGGAAACAAGCGAGTGAAAACAAGTCCTTGCCCGTTGCTTCGCAGTACCTGCGACTAGTCCTCATGGCAAAAGACTTAGGTGCCTCTGCCAGCGATGTGGAGACGTTCAGCAGGAAACTGGCAAAGTTCCAGGACGACGGCAATTTTTCTAGATATATAGCAGGGCTCTTCCTCTCTGCCATCATAAACGGCGGAAAAGACAACGATTACGTAATCCACACCACGCAGTTCAGGAAGCCTCTCCACTACCTGGGATACGAAAACACGAAAAACATAACCGTGAAAGGCAATGCCGGGGACTGCCTTGCAAACAATATGTCCAAAGGCAAAATCACCGTGGAAGGCAATGCTGGCGATGACGTCTGTTTATGCATGTTCGGGGGGGAGGTCAGAATCAAAGGGAATGCCATAGGGATTATCGGGAACCTCATGAAAGGAGGCGAAATCCGTGTGGACGGCGAAACCGGTGCCATCGGCCACGTGATTACCGGCAAAATCTACCAGGGCGTGAAACTGGTTCATGATGCAAAGGTCGGGTGACTAAAGGCATATTTCTTAAATTTCCCCTTCCATCTAATCCTCGATGTCTTCCATTGATTCAATAATTCGCAAGCACGTCCTCAAGAACGCCTGCGATTACGGCAAGGCGAATGCCGGCTCGGTCGTGGGAAAGGTCATCGGCGAATTGCCCGAATGCAAGAAGGACATGAAGGCGACCATGGCCCGCATAAATGCCGAAGTCGCCCGCGTCTCCAAGCTGGCGAAAGGCGAGATAGCGAAGGAGATGGCTTCCTTTGAATACGCGGCGAAGAAGGAGGAGAAAAAGGGCATTGAAATCCCGGGCGCAGAACTGGGGCAGGTCGTCGTCCGCTATCCACCTGAGCCCAACGGCTGGCCGCACATAGGCCATGCCAAGGCGTTCTGCCTTTCCTGGAGCATCGCCCAGAAATACAAGGGAAAAACCATCCTCCGCTGGGACGACACCAATCCCGAAGCGGAAAAGCCCGAATTCCTTGACGCCATACGCAACGGCATAAAATGGCTCGGCCTGCACTGGGACGAGGAAAAATACTGTTCGGACTACGTCCCTGAGATGTACGAGCTGTGCGTCAGGCTGATCAGCCAGGGCGACGCCTACGGATGCTCCTGCACCCAGGACGAGATTTCCAGGGGGCGCGAGGACATGAAGCGCTGCGCCTGCGGCTCGCGGAGCCCCGAGGAAAGCCTGGAAATCTGGGAAGACCTGCTTGACGGCACAATCCCTGAAGGCGGTGCAACCATACGCCTGAAGGCTGACATGGCATCCCAGAACACGGTCATGCGCGACCCGACGCTCTTCAGGATAATCACAGCGCCGCACTACCGCCAGGGAACGAAATACCGCGTCTGGCCCACCTACGACTTCCAGGGCTCGGTGATGGACTCAATCCTGGGCGTCACGGTCCCTATCCGCTCCAAGGAATACGAATTACGCGACGAGCTCTACGTCTACCTCCTGGAGAAACTCGGCCTGAGGGTCCCGCAGATGGTCTCCATCTCGCGGCTAAGCATCAGGAACGCGCCGGTCTCCAAGCGCCTGCTCCGGCCGCTCGTTGAAAGCGGGAAGCTCTGGGGCTGGGACGACCCGCGGCTGCCGACGCTCGCAGGCCTGAAGCGCAGGGGCGTCCTGCCCGAGGCTATCCGCGAGTTCGTGCTCCAATTCGGGATCTCAAAGGTGGAAAGCGAGCCGGACTGGGAAGCGCTCCTTGCCGGGAACCGCAAGCTGCTTGACCCTGCATCGCCGCACCACTACTTCGTGGCTGACCCGGTAGAGCTGGAAGTCAAGGGGCTTGGCAGGAGGAACGTGGAGCTGAAGCTGCATCCGAAAACCGGCATGGGCGTGCGGAAGCTCGCGGTCAGCGGCACGGTTTTCATATCCGGGGCTGACGCCAGGGCGCTGAAGACCGGGGAAACGTTCCGCCTGAAGGACCTGTGCAACGTGAAGCTCGTGAAGAAAGGCGAAAAACTCGCAGGCGAGCTCAGGCCAGATGTCGCGTTCGGCGCACCGAACGCGAGCATGCTCGTGCCCGGCGGGAACCGGGCACGACATGACATGGTGGAGAAGAAAATCCAGTGGGTGGGCGACGGGAAGCTGGACTGCGAGGTGCTGATACCCCGCGACCTGCTCAAGGACGGCGAATTCAACCCCCTGAGCCTGGACAAGGCAGGCGGCTATTGCGAGCCTGCGTGCGCGGCGCTCGCCGAAGGCAGCGTGGTGCAGTTTGAGCGGTTCGGGTTCTGCAGGCTGGACCGGCGTGACGGCGGGCGGCTGGTTTTCGTATTCTCGTGCTGACGGCGTTTGCTGGTTTAGCGTCATTTATAAATTTTCCACTCATAGTCCATCCAGGTGACCCCTGATGGATTTCAAGAACGTCCTGCGCGCTTCATTGCCCCTGATAGGCATCGGGACCGTCCTGGTCGTGATTTCGGTTGCGCTCCAGGTCCTTTCCCTCGTCCTCTCGGGCCCCAGGGACATAATGGTGACGCTGCCGCTGCTGGGTGAGACGTCAATCCCGGACCTCGTCAGCAGCGCATTCACGTACTTCCTCTACCCTGCCTTCTTCGTCCTGTATTTCTGGGGCGGCATGCGCGGGGTGAAGAAGTGCAGGCTTGACACGCTGGGTTCGGCTCTGTCTGCCGCGCTCGCATACGTGGTCACCGGATTCCTGCACCTTGCGCTGGGGCTGGTGCTCAACCTGCTCGTCATCAACGGCATACTCCAGGCCGTGCGCTACGGCACTGTGGAGGGGACGCTCGCCACTGCGCTATTCGGCGAGACCGCCGGCGCGATGGGCATCGTGTTCTCCGCAGTGTGCGGCGTCGGGATGCTGGCCACCGGGGCGCTCATGAACTTCGTGGTGGGCGGCATCGGCGCCATGGCCGCTCAGAGATAAGTGGTTGTTGCGAGTTTCGTTCTGAATTCCTGGCTTTCAACATCCCTGAAGTGCGGCTCCTCCTTAAGTTCAAAAAGCCTTCCGGCAACCGCCTTCACACTCTCAAGGGCAGAGTTCAAATGCTCGCTGGGCACACGCTGTGCCATGACTGCATAGAACGAATGCAACTCAATTTGATGCAATGACACCCTGACGTTAATGCCTGGATTGGCGACTGAGAGCTCGCATAGCGGAATAACCGCCAAATCCAGCCTCTCCATGCTCGAGCTAGAAGACTTACTTTGCACACCTTGACGGGGAGTTTGATGTAACTGCGGCCCGCGTTTTGAGAGCCCGGATGTGGGAGTAAACCCAAGCCTCAACTGTAGTGCAATTGCCTTGATGGCAGCCTCATCCAGCTCAGTGTCCTTTGTCCGGATGTTCAAAACAGCAAGGCTGCCCGTCGGATTAGTGTTGCACGCACCCCGGAAAAGCTTCCCGTCACAAATGGGGTATGACTGGAATGAGCTGGTGTCAGGTTGGAGGGGAACGGCCGCCTTGGAAAATGCCGCCCTGGACAAGACATAGTCCAGGCTGTTGGTGTTCACAGGCAGTCTAAGTGGTCCCTGATTCGTTTTAAATTTCAACAATATCGCCTTTGGCTGATATGTATATTATATACGTACGGGTTTTTAAACCTTACAATAAAACGTTAAATACCACAACCTCTGCCATTGCCCCACGGGCCACCGGCCGGACTTTTACAGCGCGCGTTTTTCGGTTCTCGTTTTCCGCGGAATTTCCACCACATTGCAATTTCATTGCACTGCCGGCAAATTTTTGCAAATTTGCCACGTCGTTGCGGAAAAATTTGAAATCACCTTTATATTCCTTATGCATGAAATCCTCTTGCTCTAAGCAAAGAGACGTTTGAGGGGCCTCTTCTTAGGCGGGAAGAGTTCAGGTGTGCAGTTCAGGTGTGTTTATGCCTATAACGAGGATACGCAAGCGTGACGGGGCTGTCGTCGAATTTGACAAGCAGAAAATAGTGAACGCGATTTTCAAGGCAGCGCAGTCGGTGGGCGGCAGCGACCGCGCCGAGTCGGAACGCGTCGCGGACAAGGTCGTGGAGTTCCTGAACGAGAAATACAAGGAGGACTATACGCCCACGGTGGAAGAGGTCCAGGACCTCGCCGAGAAGGCGCTCATAGAGACCGGCCACGCCACCACCGCGAAGTCGTACATACTATACCGGCACAGGAAGAACATTGAGCGCGAGATGAAGCGGATGCTCGGCGTTGAGGACGACCTCAAGCTGCCGCTCAACTCCGTGCAGGTGCTGGAACGGAGATACCTGCTCAAGGACGACACGGGAAAAGTGACCGAGACGCCCAGCCAGCTCTTCAGGCGGGTTGCGAAATACCTCGCGTCCAACGAGGCTAACTACGGCGCCGACGGCGAGACCGTGCGGCACTACGAGGAGGCATTCTTCCAGATAATGACCAACTTTGAGTTCCTGCCGAACTCGCCCACCCTCATGAACGCCGGCACCGAGCTCGGCCAGCTCGCGGCGTGCTTCGTGCTCCCGGTAAAGGACGACATCGCCCAGATATTTGAATCGGTGAAGAACCAGGCCATAATACACAAGACCGGCGGGGGCACGGGCTTCTGCTTCTCCTACCTCCGGCCGAAGGGCGACTACGTGAAGAGCACAGCGGGCATCGCGTCAGGCCCGATATCGTTCATGAGCGCGTTTGACAACGCCACCAACGTCATAAAGCAGGGCGGCAAGCGGCGTGGCGCGAACATGGCCACCATGCACGTCTGGCATCCGGACGTGGAGGAATTCATAACCATGAAGCAGACGCCGGGCATGATGGAGAACTTCAACGTCAGCGTCATGGCTGACGACAAGTTCATGCACGCGGTGGAGGCTAACGCGGACTACGAGCTCCTCAACCCCCGCAACATGCAGCCCGTGCGCAAGGTGAACGCGCGGAGCATCTTCAAGCTCATAGCCTACAGCGCCTGGAAGTCGGCCGAGCCCGGCCTGCTTTTCATAGACGAGATAAACAGGAAGAACCCGACGCCGCACCAGCCGATACACGCCACCAACCCGTGCGTCGCCGCGGACACCCTGGTGACGACAAACGAGGGCCTCGTTGAGATATCAAAGGTGCACAACCCCTATCACATTCTCGGAGGGGACGGCGAATACCACCCGGTCAGGTGGGCGGGCAGGACAGGGGAGAAGGAACTCTTCCTGGTCAGGACCGTCGCCGGTTACGAGGTCAGGGCTACGGCCGACCACAAGATACTCACGTCCAGAGGCTGGAAAGAAGTGAAGAACCTCAAATCTTCCGACCGGCTCGTCCTTCAGAAATCAGGCAGCTTCGGCACTGTGCACGCGGACAGGGAGACTGCCCTGGCGCTCGGCTGGCTGATTGGCGACGGCCACATGAGCAAGGGCGTGCAGGACGTCATATTCTATTTCGGCAATGGCGAAAAAGAGGAACTGGTGCCGGTGTTCAAGGCGTATTTTGACCGCCTGAACCGCAGGAAAGTCCGACCAAGAACGGATGCGACGGAAGTGCGTCTGAAATACTCCTCGGCCATCGCAAGGAAGTTCTACGACCTGGGCGTTAGGCCGTGGAAATCGCACGAGAAGGAAGTGCCGTCCGCGGTATTCTCCATGGACAGGGAATCCGTGAGCCGTTTCCTCTCCGCGCTGTTCTCCGCCGACGGCTCAGTCCAGGGCTCAAAGGAGAAGGGCATATGCATCAGGCTCGCTTCGTCTTCGCTGAAACTGCTGAAGCAGGTGCAGGTGCTCCTCATCCAGTTCGGCATCGCGTCACAATTATACGAGGGGAGGCGGAAGGAACATACGAAGATGCTTCCTGACTCCGACCGCCAGCCGAAGGAATACCGGTGCAGGGCCCAGCATGAGCTGATACTCAGCAGGGAGAGCATGTTCAGGTTCATGAAGGACATCGGCTTCATCCTGTCATCCAAAAACCGCAAGTTCAGGGCGCTGAGGCCGGTGAAGGCCTATTCCGACAACGTAAATACGTGCGTGCTTTCGGTGAAAAAAGCAGGCATGGCGCCTGTCTATGACCTGACCGAGCCGGCGACCCATTCGTTCTCAGCCAACGGGCTCATAGTCCACAACTGCGGCGAAGTGCCCATGCCGGACTACGAGTCCTGCAACCTGGGCAGCGTAAACCTGTCCAAGTTCGTGGACCTGGACTGGAGCAGGACGCCCTGGAAGACCAAGGTGAACTGGAACAGGCTCCGCTACGTGACGCGGCTCGGCATGCAGTTCCTGGACAACGTCATAGACCTGAACAAGTACCCCATCCCGGAGATACGGGAGCAGACGCTGAAGAACAGGCGCATAGGCCTGGGCGTCATGGGATTCGCGAGGATGCTGTTCAACATGGGCATACCCTACGACTCGGAAGAAGGATACCGCGTCGGCGAGGAGGTCATGCGCTTCATAGAGGACGAGGCGCGGAAGATGAGCCACGAGCTGGGACGGGCGAGGGGCTCGTTCCCGGCGTTCAGGGAGAGCCCGCTCTCCAAGAAATACGACGCCATGCGCAACGCCACCTGCACTTCTATAGCGCCCACCGGCACCATCTCCATGATAGCTGACACGAGCAGCGGGATAGAGCCGGTGTTCGCCCTGTCGTTCCTTAAGACGGTGCGCGCAGGCCACTACTACTACCTTGACCCGGTTTTTGAGAAGGTCCTGAAGGTGCGCGGCCTCTACAGCCAGGAGCTGATGCAGAAAATCATGGAGGGAGGCACCATCCAGAAGATGGAGGAGCTGCCCGAGGACGTCCGGGTCGTGTTCAGGGTGGCCTACGACATACAGCCCGAGGCGCACGTGCTCATGCAGGCCGCGTTCCAGAAGGACGTGGACCTGGCTGTGAGCAAGACCATAAACATGTCTGCCGAAACGACCGTTGAGGACATAGAGCGCGTGTATATGCTCGCCTGGAAGAGCGGCTGCAAGGGGATAACGATATACCGCGACAGTTCCAGGTCGGAGCAGGTGCTCCATGTCGGTAAGACCGCCAAGACCAAGGGCGTGGAGGAGGACAAGTTCCAGATGCTCCAGGCCCAGGTCGCGGTCGCGAAATGATTTTTGAAAGGTATTTAAACCCGTCCCACCATGGATTATAACATGGCATCATCTTCATTCGACGGGCAAACGGCCAGTAAGATGGCTGAAAGGCAGAAAGCGCTGGGCTATGTCCCGGTCAAAGTCACCAAGACGTTCCGCCTGGACTCTCCGATGGCCGAGGGCATACGCATCATAGCCTCATATGGCGGCTGGGATTTCCCCCGTGACACCATGATGAATACCCTCCCCAACCGCATCCTCCCGCCATCCAAAGGGAACCCGGTCTGCGTTCTCGTCGGGCGGAGCCGGGAAATGGGCGAGGGCCCATCCATGCTTGCCAGCCAGGGCGCAATCGGAGAAGCGGTCCGCTTCGCGCTGGCCCGCTATCGCGAGGATGACGCGCGTAAACCGATTCCCCATAAAAGGCTGCCGACCATCCTCAAAAGGCTGGACGAGGCCCTGGGAAAGCTCGGCCTGCCGCCGATAACCGGCGAGATGCCCGCAGTCAACCGCATGGTGCTTTTTCCCAGCCCGGTGATATCGCGGCTTGCCGGCCTCCTTGCCTTCGAGAAGGACGAGCGCGGCGTATGCTGCACGGTCACCAACGTGAGCCTGAACGGGGTGCACATAGCAACAAACCCGCCCGCGCCGTCCATCGGCTTCCCGTTCGTCGATTTCTCATACACGGGCTTCATCACCGTCGGCAAGTGGTGAGCCCAGGTCGCTGTCGCGAAATAGGGTTTTTAGGTAGACCCTTCTCTTTTGTGCGGCTGCTATTTGTTTTATAAATCGTTGGGAACATCTTATATCATATGTCACAACCTATGTCGCTATCCGGCCTGGTACGTTCCCAGTTTCTTGCAGAGAAGGCCGGATGCAGATTGAAAAGGATGGGTTTCAAGAAGATAAAAAACAGGGGGACTCTCAGGCTCGGAAATGGCCCATTGACCAGCCACATAATGCTCCAGATGGTAGCGCCAAAAGAATCTTTACTCGGCATTGATTCAGGACAGGCATCTACGCGGCATCACAAGCCCGTGGCAATCGAAATGGTGAAAAAAACGCTTGCTTGTCCTTCAGAAACCCGCTCCACGTCTGTTATAGTCGGGAAAGGTGCCATCGTGGACCCGACCATCAAATGCCGCGGTGTGTATACCACCGAGGTGGCAGTTCCGGCCATCAGAACCTTCGATGCACCCAGTATCCTGACTTCGCCATTGCGCGATTCGCTTCAAAATCACCTGGAAAGCATATTCAGTCTCAGTGGGTTGACCCTACATCAGGGCTATGAACTGCTCAAGGCCGCGGCAGAGATTTTCCGGATGCCCAATGTAGATTTATTCGTTCAGTTCAGCGATTACTCATTATCCGCATTGCACGCCACGCTCACTTTCACGCAGGATGAAAATGGCGCATACTGTTCTGTGAAAAATCTCAGCGCGAGGCCGGTCTATATCGGTTACAATGGAAATGCGGGAGTCGTCGTTTTAAGTGGCAATTCTCCCGGACTCATATCCATCACACTCCCAGGGTGCGCGGAAGCCTAGGTCTTCAGACCTAGGAGGAAGCGCACCCGAAACCTCAGTATTCCCGGTGCCACACGGCTTCTCGCCTAAAGCAGACTCGCCAGAAGCCCAGGGCTTTAGCCCTGGGAGTGTGTCACCACACGCTGAAATCGCCGTTCGCCTTCTGCGGCTTCCCGCGTCTCTTTCAGCAATCTTTTTATTCCATGACATGGAAGCAGTATCAGAGAGGTGTTAGCGGTGAAAACGACTCTTAGTGTAATCAAGGCGGACATAGGCGGCTATCCAGGCCACGAGACGGTCCACCCGGACCTTATGAAGCTGGCCAACGAGATGCTCGCCAAGGCGAAGAAGGAAGGGAAAATAACCGATTTCTACGTCGCCAAGTGCGGCGACGACCTCAACCTGATACTGACCCATACGAAGGGCGTGGACAACAAGGACGTCCACGCGCTCGCCTGGGACGTCTTCAAGGCAGGGACAGAAGTCGCCAAGAAACTCAAGCTCTACGGCGCAGGCCAGGACCTGCTCAAGGACGCGTTCTCAGGCAACGTGCGCGGCATGGGGCCTGGCGTGGCCGAGCTGGAGTTCGAGGAACGCAAGAGCGAGCCGGTCGTCGTGTTCATGATGGACAAGACAGACCCTGGCGCGTTCAACCTGCCGGTCTACCGCATGTTCGCGGACCCGTTCTGCACCCCTGGCCTGGTGATAGACCCGGCGATGCAGGGCGGCTTCACGTTTGAGGTCTATGACACCGTAGAAGGCAGGAAGATAACGTTCAAGACGCCTGAGGAGATGTACTCAATGCTGGCGTTCGTGGGCTCGCGCTCGCGCTACGTCATAAAGCACGTCTATCCCGGCCCGGGAAACAAGGTCGCAGAGAACGAGGCGGTCTGCTGCGTTTCCACGGAGAAGCTTTCGCAGGTCGCCGGCCAGTACGTGGGCAAGGACGACCCTGTCGCAATCGTGCGCGGCCAGAGCGGCCTCCCGGCCATAGGTGAAATCGTGGAGCCGTTCGCTTTCCCGCACCTCGTGGCAGGCTGGATGCGCGGCTCGCACCAGGGCCCGCTCATGCCGGTCGCCATGGAGAACGCCATCCCGACGCGCCTTGACGGCCCGCCGCGCGTCGTCGCGCTGGGCTTCCAGCTCGCCAACGCCACGCTCGTAGGCCCTGTGGACATATTCAAGGACATCGCCTACGACCATGCGCGCAACAAGGCGAACAGGATAGCCGAATACATGCGCAGGCACGGTCCGTTTGAGCCGCACAGGCTCCCTGAAGAGGACCTGGAATACACGAACCTGCCGAAACTGCAGGAGAAGTTCCGGAGCAGGTTCTCCAAGATATGAAACCCGACGTCATCGTCCTCGCCGCCGCCCTGGCGCTGCTGGTCCTGCTTTACTTCATCCTCGCCCGCGGGCCTGTGAGGAAGGTGACTTTCACCAATGCCAACGGCTCTGAGGTTTCAGTTTCCGCGGAGGTGGCTGACAACCCCTTCACGCGTACAAAGGGCCTGATGGGCAGGAGCTCGCTCGGAGAAGACGAAGGCATGCTTTTCGTATTTGACAAACCAGGAATCCATTCATTCTGGATGCTCAACACGACCATCCCGCTTGATGCAATCCACATCTCTGAAAATGGCACAGTCGTGGACATACTCCAGATGGAGCCCTGCGGCCTGAACGTCACGAACTGCCCCTCGTACAAGCCCGCAAAGCCTGCGAAATACGTCCTTGAGGTGAACAAGGGGTTCGCAGCGCGTCACGGCATCGTCATCGGAAGCATGATGAACCCCTGAGCCGGCAGCAGGCGCTGTGTAGAATGAAAAGAAACGCATAGGGGTAGGGGGATGGTTAACTCGATAACCCCATATGCGTATCCTTTCGTGAGAAAGGATTATGAATTAATTTAGGGGTAGTTTACAACATCAACTGATGTGCCCCCCAACATAATATGACGTTGCTTGTTTTTAAATATTGCGGCAAAAACCCGCGCTTTGCACAGTATTTAACGCTATTTTTGTGGGACACCATAAAGATGCTTTTACGACGATTTTTTAACACAGCGCAGCTGAAGCAGGCCCTTCCAATAAAACCCTTTCTTTTCATCTTATCATCATGTCGCTCATCCTCATAGGCACAGGCGTGTCTTTTGACCTGACGCTTGCAGGCCTGGAAGCCCTGAAGTCCTGCGACGAGGCGTACATAGAGACGTATACCAATCCCATTGACGAGGTGAAAATCCGGGCTTTGGAACGCACGTGCGGGAAGAAGATCGCCCTGCTCGCCAGGGAGCGCCTGGAGAGCCCCTTCCTTGCCGACAGGGCACGAACGGCGAACGTATGCGTAGTAGCATCAGGCGACCCATTGACGGCTACAACCCACGTTACGCTCGTCATGGAGGCACGGGAGAAGGGGGTGAAAGTAGAGGTGATACACAACTCGTCCATCTACTCCGCAGCCCCTGCGAGGGCAGGCCTCCAGATATACCGGTTCGGGAAGACCGCCTCGCTCGTGAATCCCCGCCCTAACTACAAGCCGACGTCGTCGTTAGACGTAATCCGCGAAAATCTCGCCCGTAACGCGCACACGCTCGTGCTTCTGGATACCGAGCCCAGGCCCATGGAAGCGAAAACGGCGCTCGAACTCCTCTCTGAATTCGGCAACGCCGTCGTGCTCTCGCGCGTGGGCGGGCCTGACGAGAGGATAACCTATGGCAGGATAAGCGAGCTGGTGAAGCAGGCCGGGAAACTCGGAAAGCCGCCGTTCACGATAATCGTGCCGGCGAAGCTTCATCCGCTGGAAGAAGAATTTTTGGAAAGCCTGGAAAAATCAAAATGAAAAAAGCAGCGGAAATCAGTTGCACCTGCATTTCCTGCCGCAGCGCTTTGACTTGGACTTGCCAGCCTTGGCGACCTTGACCTTCGGCTTCCTTGTGCCGAATATCGGGTCCCTTACCGTACTGACAACCTTGCCAACGAAACTGGTTATTGACGCTATCATTTTATCCCTCCTTCGCCTATCACTGGTGTGATAGATGTTATTATTTATGGTTGAAAAAGTATTTAAACCTATGTTTTTAGGCTTATTGCCACATGATTCTGCCGTATGGACCTTCCAGAACGCTTCAGGGAGCGCTACCTCCCCGTGGTTGACGACCCGGACGCATTCGTAGCGTGCCTGGACCGGCTCACGCCGAGGTCGTTCAGGGTGAACACGCTCAAGGCGGACGCCAGGGAGGTCAGGGAGCGGTTTGAAGGCTACGGCATAGGCATAAGGCAGGCGCCCTGGTACGCCGAGGCGTTCATTTCGGACGTCCCTGAAATAAGCGGCACCCTGGAGCATTTCCTCGGCAGCATTTACATGCAGGAGCTGGCGTCCATGCTCCCGCCTCTCATCGTGCGGGACGAGCTGCGTGCAGCCTCGCTGGTGCTGGACGGGTGCGCAGCGCCAGGCTCCAAGACCACGCAGATGGCAGCCATCATGCAGAACCGCGGGGCAATAGTCGCCAACGACATAGATTACAGCCGCATACGCGCATTGAAGTTCAACCTGGAGAAGACCGGCACGCTCAACGCCATCATAACGAACCAGAACCTCCTGCATTTCCCGCAACTGCAGTTTGACGTCGTCCTGCTGGACGCGCCCTGCTCCGGCGAGGGCACCATACGCAAGAGCGGAAGCGCGCTGACCGGCTGGTCTGAAAAGCTCATAGTCGGGCATTCGGGCATGCAGAAGCAGCTCGTGCTCAAGGCATTTGACCTGCTCAAGCCAGGCGGCGTCATGGTTTATTCCACCTGCACCTTCGCGCCGGAGGAGAACGAGGAGGTCGTGGACACGTTGCTGCGGGAACGTGCGGACGCGAAACCTGAAGCCGTTTCCGTGCCGGGCATGAGGCTTTCGCCTGCAATCCTGGAATGGCGGGGAAGGGCGTTCTCCGAGGGCGTTGGCATGGCGGCCCGGGTGTGGCCGCACCACAACGACACCGACGGCTTTTTCCTTGCGAAGGTGAGAAAATGAGGACAAGGATAAGGAATCGCAACCCATCGCCGGAACGGCAACGCGACACGCCGACCGCCGCTGACGTGCTCGCCTACCTGGAGTCGCGCTTCGGCCTTGAACAGGCGCTGTTCGCGGATTACGGGCTTTACGCAAGCTCAAAGGGGAGGATATATCTCGGCCCGAAACGGCTCGTGAACCACCCCCGGATAGCCACGGTCGGGCTCCTGATAGGCCGGACCGGCAACGCCATAAAGCCAACCACCAACCTGCTCCAGCTCTTCGGGAGGCATGTGAAGAAGAACTACGTCGTCCTGGGCAAGGAGAATGCGGCCACGTTCATGGGTGGAAGCGACGTAAAGGTCGCGACGGGCGAGAAAGGAGACGCAAGCGACGGCTACGTCCTGGTCCGCTACCTTGGTTTTTCGCTCGGCTGCGGCATGATTCAGGGCGACAACGTCAGGAACATGCTGCCCAAGGCGAAACGGCTGGCTGTGGCTTACCTCTGACCACGGCAAGCCCATATTCGCAGCATCTTATACGTATATCACACCGCCGCTTACAATATCAAGCTGACGCTTCCAGTCGGGCATCGCAATCCAGCGTGCTTCGGCTGGACTTAGCAGGCTACGCATTTTTTCCACAATCGCGTTCCACTGTTTCAAAAGCGCAGGGGCATTACCAGTCCCTGCCTCGATGTCTTCCTCGAACGTTTGGTGCATTCTCTTTAGTTCTTCATTTTTCGATGTGGCTCCATGACACCCAATCTCATACCCAATCACGTTAGGTGATTCCCAGGTCATCTCCCGCAGTTTCGTGATGTTATATGCTTCATGTAGATATCCGAATCTGATGCGATTAAGTTCTAATTTGTAGAATGCATCGCCCTTCACATAAGGATAAAGAAAAAGTTTGAAACGATCTTCGGAAAGCCGTATCGCGACTGCCTGTATGGACAACTCGGCTTTACTTCCCTCATTAAACGGATGGTATCCGAGTAAACCAGAGTCCCCGCTGCTTGGTGGAATCGTCCAGCCGTCCGGATGCCCGGGATGGGTATGGAAGTGGAACAAAACCGGTTTGGTGATGTCGTACTCAGAAGCTGGTCCTTTATACAGATTAGAGGTTGCGATTCCGTGGTCGGTAATGAGCGCTGCAAGTTTGTCCAGCCCGCTATCGGCAAACCCATGATCTGGAGTCCAAAGAAGCCTCTTGGCGAATGTGAGAACTGGAACGACTCCAAATTCCCCCTGGATTGTTTTGGTGAAAATGCCCAAAATCTCCATCATCTTCTCTCTGCGTCCGTCTCCCTCTTCAGCCATTACACCACTTAGAAGCTCGTGCAGCTGGGAGGAATATCGGTCCGGAATTTTCTTCCCCTGACTCTCAAGCACAACATTCTCTTTCGGTTCCTGCTTCCCGAGAATCACGATGTGCCGTTCGGTGATTTTTTCTTCCTGCTGTTCGGCGACAGAAAGGAGATTGTATATGCTCCTTCCACTATTTGTACCGTTATCAGTAGCATCGACTGACCGGTCAATCACGTGCTCGTCTGACTGTATCTGGATGAAAAACTCGCTTCCTGTTTCCGCACTCCGTTCGGCCGCTTCCACCATCTGCTTTTCAACAGAAGGATGCATCGCTATGAATACCTTGGCATTATGATTTTTACTGTCACGCCAGAAGTACCTGTCCGCATAGAATATCTTTTCCGCCTTGCACGTGTCGGCGAATCTGCATCCGAAATCATATTCAGTAGAACGACTGATTTCGGATTTCACGACATGGGCGTTTAGAGGCACTTCTTTATATGAAATCCTCTGCGCTAGCTTGTTCATAGTTATAATTTATGTAACAAAGAGTTTAAATTATGATGCCTGGACAACGACAAACCGTTAGGAAAAATATACTTTTTAACACGCCGTTGACAGAACTTCAAAATAATGTCGTCTGTCCGCCCAGGTCCATGAAATTGCCGAATTTTATGCCGATGCGCCGGACCTGAAGCCTGTTTTCACCCAGGAACGCCTCCACCAGCTCCTTCTTCTCCTTCGTGATGTCCTCGTTCCACGTTTTCGGGTTGTGGAACGACATGGACTTGCCGTGCGCCTTCAAATCCTCGGTTATGAACGTGATGGTCAGCGTCTTGTACGACTTTTTCATCTCCACGAGCCATTCCTTCGCGTCCGCCTCAAGTTCCTCCAGTTTCGCCAGGAGCATGTACGGGTCCCGCGTCTTCTCTCTCAGCGTGCCTATCCTGCTCACTTCCTCCTGCTCCTTCTCCTCGCCAAGGCCGTCGGCATAAGCGCCCTGGCCCAGCGCGTGAAGCCAGCTCCCTGGCTTACGCCCGAATATCTCCACCAGCGTTATCGGCTCCAGTTTCGCCAGGTCCTTGACCTTCTCCACGCCGACTTCCCTGAGCGCCATGGCTGTCTTCGGGCCTATGCCAGGCACTTTCTCCACGTCAGATTCCATGACGAATTTTCTTTCCGCATCCCTGTCAAGCGCCAGCAGGCCGTCTGGCTTCGCCTTTCCGGCAGCCATCTTCGCTCCGAGCATGGACGGGGCCACGCCGACGGTGCAGGTCAGCCCGGTCTCCTTTTTCACGGCCTCCTTCAATGCCGCGGCCCTGGCTTCCGCATCTGTGGCATCGTTCGTCTCCAGCTCCACGTTCCACTCGTCTATGCTTGCCTGGACCACGCGGGAATGCATCCTGCGGATGATTGAGTCAATATGCGCCGAAAGCTGGCCGTAATACTCATGGTCCACAGGAAGGAACAGCGAATCAGCCGGAGGCGCGCGCTTTTTCGCCATGAAAATAGGCATGCCCGAGTGTATCCCGATCGCCCTTCCGGGATAGTTCACGGTGCTGACCACGCCGGAATCCGCGGTGCGGCCGCTGAATACGCAGACGACGATGATTTTTCCGGTCATCATCGGCCTGCGCTTCTCCTCTGCCTGTGCGAAGAAGTAATCCATATCGAGATGAAGGAACACGCACATACGTCGCCTGGAAGTATTATTTATCTTGCGCCCGCTATCTGGTCATGGATCTGTACGGGGAAGGCGCCCGGTTCTACGACCTTGTCTATTCGGACCAGTGCGACCTTGAATTCTACCTTCGCGAGGCGCGCAACGCCCGCGGCCCCGTCTTGGAAGTCGCATGCGGCAACGGCCGCATACTGTTGAAACTCCTTCAGGAAGGCATAGGCATCACAGGGATAGACCTCTCCAAGGACCTGCTCGCCGCCCTGAAGAAAAAGGCAGATGCGCTGGGCCTAAAGCCGGACGTGCACCTTGGCGACATGCGCGACTTCCGTCTCCCCGGGAAATTCCGCCTCATCATCATCCCCTACCGCAGCTTCCTTCACCTCAGGAGCGACGATGACAGGAAAAGGGCCCTTCTCAACTTCAAGGAGCATCTGGAACCAGGCGGGCGCCTTATCCTACACACCTACAACCCGTCTAAAGAGGACCAGAACATGAGCGGCGGCTATCATCATTTTGATTCCGGGGAGTCCAGCATGCCCGACGGCACGCCCTATCGGCTGGACTGGTTCCTTGACTACGACAGGAAGCAGGGCGTGGGCCACTACCGCATCGTCCTGCAGGAGAACGGCAGGGAGCACACGTTCCACATGGACATCGCCTATCTCCCTGTGAAGGAAGTGCGTACATTGCTCCAGGCGTGCGGATACAGGAACATCAAGCTCTATTGCGGGTTCAATTACGGGCGTTTCAACGACGAGTGCAATGAGGCGGTATGGATTGCGGAAAAATGACATCATCGCAGGGATAAAAGGCGTGCTTGGCCTTGGCAAAAAGGCCATTTCCATGGCTCGTTTCCAGGACCCGCTCGGCAACTTCGTGATTTCCTATCCGGCGGACTGGAAGTTTGACCTGGACGTCGCGGTCCTGGAAGGCGCGTACACAATCTCCATGTCCTCCTCCGACGGGAGATGCGCCTTCAACATCCACGTGGATGCCGGCCTGAAAAAGGGGTTTGATTTCGCAGCATATGCGAAAAATGAGCTGGAAAGCCCGTCTTCAGGCGTATATACGGACGTGAAAAAAGGGAAATTCAGGGAAATGCCGTCATACGACCGGGAATACGGCTACCGGTCGTCAGGCCGCGATTATTTCGGCGGCGGCACCATGTTTTTCACCGGCCGCGCGGTCTTCTCGGTTTCCTGGAACGCGCCGGAAAGCGAGCGTGGAACCATGGAAAAGGCGTTCAGCCGGATGCTGGAAAGCATCGTCATACTGCCGGGTATGAAGTTCAGGAGCGGTAAATTTTAATATGGCGGCAGACATCAACCATCGGGTGAAACGCTGAACAAGACAGTGGACGTGTGCGCGAACTGCGGCAAGGTATCCCACGAGGACAAAAAGGACTTCCTGTGCGGCACCTGCGGCTCCAACGTCTGCGTCGTGCTGCCAATGGCCATGTTCAGGCAGATGGTCAAGGCAGGGCTGGCCAAAGAATGAGAAGACCAAACACCGCCGTTATTTCATAATAGTGGTAGTAAATAGAAGGGTATATATATTACAACTGTGTAACATTAACATGGCTTCCACTCACAAGAAACTGTTTACAGTTGCGGGTTCGGAGTTCGTCTGCGCCAAGGTGCTTAAAGTCGGTCCTTCCAGTGAGATGGTAAACAACCCAACCATCCGAATGCTAGACGCGAGCGTGAAGTTCAAGCCGATGCCAGACCGGCTTTGTATCTCTGTCCAGGCAGGGGAAGTAGAAGATGTAACCAGAGATAAATCTAGAATATCTAATATCGCCCAGCAAGTGGGTTTCAACCTGCATATTCCTCAGAATAGCAGACTAAATTTATTCGTAGGGCGCCTGGGGGACCATATGGAGGTCCAGAATGACATTGCCCTTGTTTCTGGAGACGGCATTTGCGAACCGCTGATATCAGTCGTAGACGAGTACCGGGGTAGGCTAAGCACGCTTTTAAATGAAAGAAAACACATACCTCAAGGATTTGAAAACTGGCCACACAGAGATAAAGACCTATGGATGAAGGCCAATCACGGGAATGATGTGTACGGCGAGATGCAAGGATTAGGAACGCTGGGGCAGAGGATACTGTTGATCAAAGATTTTGGGCTGGACATCATACAATGCGGCGACGGCCTTTCATATAGACACAATACGAACGGTGTCCTAGTGAAGATAAATGAGAAAGAAACCGCAAACCTGAAGCTTCCTGACTATGCCCTGGCTGTTTCTAACAAATATCCAACCGTGTCAGCGGCATCGGGAACTGTGTTCATAGACCGTTGGGATAACGAAGGCAGCGTTTCGGTGTTGGCATTTGATACGTTTGATCCTAATATCCGCATTGTAACGGATGTAACGACCGGCAAACCAGTCGTGCAGGTTGGCAACGACCTGTGGGTTTCTTTTTCTCCGGCGTAAGTTCTGGCATGGAAAGCCGAGTTTAAAAGCTCCTTCCAGCGCCACGAAAGCTTTTATAATATGCCGCTCATAGCCTCGCATGGAGGACACCATAGAGGTCTGCTCCGGTTGCGGAAAAATGCCCCGGCCGATTGACCAGGCCGCTGGTTCTTTCGTCTGCTCGCGCTGCGGCAACCACACAACCATACACGTCACAGCGGACAATTACGAGAAGGTCGTGTCCGGTCTTGACCAGAAATTCCACGAAACCATACTGAAGCAGAAGGCAGCTGCGGTGCCCAGGGAGCCGTTTGCCATCGCGCCAAAGAAGATGGGGACGGCCAGGAAGGCGCCTGCAAAAAAGGCCGCGGCAAAGAAGGCCACGAAGAAGAAAAAGTAGTGGCGAAAATTAATTTAGAATTTCTAAAAGTATTCTTCGTCTTGGCATCTATATGTTATTAAAAATAGAACAAAGAGTTACATTTATATACTTCTAATGCGTAATTTGTGAGATAGACTATGATACATCTGCTCGCTGTCGGTTCCGGAACGAACCTGAAGAACGGTAAGCCAATCTCGTTTACCGTAACCGAGGCTACTTCAAGGAAAGGGCTGGCGGAAAATGTCCTAATCAAACATATGGTGGTCATCCAGGACACTTCCCATGAAAAAATAGCTGAACTGATTCGCCTGAAAACAGCAACCGCGAGTAATGAGTTGGGCATCCGCAGAACTTTTGCGCTTCCAGAGCTGCATCCATACAACCAGATTCGCATTATCCTGGCAGCTCTGCTAAAAGCCTGCGTGGAAGAAGGGATGATCATAGCATTCGGGCGCCACAGCAGTGCCGGCGACATTCTGAAAACCAATGTATTAGACATACAGAAGCCGGTCCGAAACGATTACACCTCGGCGCTGGGGATAGAGGAAAATAAATATTAGAAGTTCTAACATTCTTCTTCTTTTCTATTCTTCCGTGCTGTTTTACCTGGATGGGCCAGGGTATGCGGGTAAAAAATTCCCGGGAAAATTCTGGATTCGTGCATGGAGCGCGAGAAAATTTGCGATGGCATGAGCTGAGCGGATTTTGTACCAACACTTCGCTTCAGTAAACCATTTCAGCATCATCAGAACCATATTGGTAAACCGCTGGCAGGTCCGCTGGTGCTGTTCCATGCCCATGGTTCACCGTATCAATATTCAGCAGCAAAACATGAACGCAGAACACGGCTTACACGGGTCAAGTAGGGCAAAAGAATGGAAAAGCGATCCTCCAGGCTGTTTCCAGTATACCGTAACGATGTAAGCCCAAGATGGGTTTACTTAGGTGATGGTAAGTTGATGCCTAAATTAATGTCTGGAACTTTTAGTTTTGAAGCGAGGATATCCCATCCAGTTTTGTGTGTGTCTTTCCATTTGGCTAAAGAGATAGCACACGCAACAATTAATCTCGAACGGATGCCCATGATTTTGTCGTATAATCGCTCAGATCTAGTTATGAATTTCTCAAAATGATTTGGTTCCGTCTTATCTGCGAACTCAGACATTAGCTTATGATTAGTAGTAACTGACAGAACGTCACGGTCGAATGCAGATAGGATGGTGTTCAGTTCACTGTTTGTCATTGGAACTGTTTCTATTTTTTCAATTAGCACTACCCACCGTTCAACAAACTTTTCGACGATAACATACTCTTCAGATTGCATGGCCAGGTCCTCTCCTTCCACTTTTCCATCCTACTCTACAATACCCTTTTATCTTTTTAGTATTCTCCTTGACTTTGTTTAAACCTCTCCGTCCAGGAATACCTTGCGGCTTGCCGTCCTCATTTCGGGTTTCATCTCTATCTGGTTTCTTCCTTTTTCATTTCGAGCGACCCAGTTGTAGCCTTAAGAGATACTTTGTTTCTCGAATAGAAGGTAGCTACGAAATAGGTATATAAAACTGAAATCCCCAAACACCCCGTTGCTTCAAGGTACTGCATAACGCTTAATAGATAGATGGTCACACACCAAGTGAAAAATACTCCAAGAGCTACAATGATAAAAACTGCTTTTTCCATCAAATCATATGGCCTAGGGTCGTATAACCCCGTATTCATCTCTGCCATTTTGCGTTCATAAAGACGCTGGCCGAGTCTAATCCAATTAAAATTATCCCACGTTTTCCGAGCAATTTCTTCCTCGGTTATTGGTTTGACCGAATCAGAATCAGGTTGTTTTTCGGTTGCTGGTTTGGCGGGGGTGTCTTTGTTTTCCATGCGAATCTCACTCCTTCCCAATATTCTTTTAGTCTTTCCATCATTCTTTTAGAATACCCTTCATTTCCCCTTCGCCGCCGAGTTCACCACGTCGTAAACCAATACTGACGGCTCCACACCGGCATACTTGAACATCAGGACGCCCCTGGGCGTTCCCTTGCTTTTCATCATGACATACGCTTCCCGGCTCTCCCAGAGCGTGATGATCTTGCACTTGCTCGCGTTCTTGATGAAGAACGTGCTGAGCACCCCCGCATCCAGGGCCTTCGTTCCTTCTGCGAAATTCGCTTCGAGCTTGGCTGCCTTGTCCGGTGGCAGGTCCCCTTCCATGATTGACATGACTGTCATAGGTTATCCCTCTTTCTAATATTCTTTTAGCTTTTCTCAAATCATTTACGAAACTACCCTATTTCTTCACGGACGCATAGCCAAACACTGATAGAACTGCGAGAATAAACGCCGATGCACAACCTTTACTGGAGGTTCCAGTGCTCGCCGGAGCCGGCTGGCTTTCTTGTGGGTGAGATGATGCTGGCTGGGTTTCGTTTGTGACACATGCATGGGAGATTATTCTGCCGCTCTGGCAGAGGACCTCCTGGCATCTCTGGCTGATGCATGCAGCTTCATCTCCGCAATCGGAATCGTTTCTGCACTCCACGCACGCGTGGTTGAGCACTACATAGCCGGCCTGGCATTGGACTGGCACGCACATGCGGCTCCTGCAGGCTTCATTGTCTGCACATGCTGGATCAGAGCTGCATTGGTAGGGGACGCAGGTGTGATTCATGACCTGCCCGTTATCGCATTGGGGCTGAACGCAGGTATGATTACTGCATATGCTGGAGTCGGAGCAGTTGGCATCCACGTTACACTCGCTAAAACAGACGTGGAACTTGGGTATCGCGGTATCGCCGCATTGGAGCGGGGTGCAATTACCCTTGCATACCTCATCGCTTTTGCAGTCTGCATCCTGGCCGCATTGGTGGCATTCCTGGTTGATACATTTCATAGAAGCGTTGCAATCCCTGTCCGCTTCGCATTCGTGATAGATGCACTTGTTGCTGCGGCAAGCGCCTAAACGGCCGCAATCGGAATCAAGGTAGCATTCGGTCTTTACACACGAGTGGTTTTCTACATGCTCCGCAGCGTAGCATGTCAGCGCCACGCATGCATGATGAGAGCAGTTCTCATCGTCGTTGCAATCGGCGTTTTTAGTGCATTGCTGTTCTGCGATGGGGATATCAACTGACACCATGCGCGCCATGGCTCTTTCGTTGCCGGTGCTCGGGCTCGCATAAATCACCCACAATGTGCCTATCCAAATGCCATCCGCAGGTGTCGCGGGCAGGGTTCCGCTGCAGCTGAAGTCACGCGACTCTCCTTGTGAGAGGTTTACGTTCAGCGTCGTCTTGCAGAGGCTAAAACCGCTGCTATCGTTCATTTCCACGTAATAGATGTACGCCCAGCTTTCATTGGGATTGTATATGCGCTCTTCTACCGAGCCCACATTACCTTCAATGCATAATGGATGGCACACAAAATTTCCGCTCATATCGAATGTGATGGCAGATGAGGAAGATGCCAGGATTAGCGCCACTAGAAAGACCGCAGGATAATTGACGTTCATGCGACCGCTGTTTTTCATACCCGTATATGCGTGAAAACAGCATTTAAGCATTCTCATGGCGGGCCATCCTAAGGGAAATAGGGCTTCAGTCGGCGACAGCCCCCAGTCGGACTATTACGAATTTAGAATTACGCCTTTTTCTTCCCGAAGCCTATTTAATTTCATTTTCGTGCCCCAACGAGGTGGCGCTCGTGGTAGCTCAGGACTGCCAGCCGCAACGCCGCTGTCTTGTTTGCCGCCCGGCCACTTCGGATTATCCATTTGGCTGTTTCTGCGGCTTCCCCCTTCAAAACCGTACGAAGATTCATGGTTTTCATATCAATCCCTACGAACATCCAATCTGTCCTTCTCTGAAAAGCCGATCTTTTTCCCTTTGAGCATGCCACGTACGCTCGGTCTTTGCTTTCTGGGGGTTTTCCCGTAGAGTGTCTCGTCAATCCTTTGGCTCAAATCCTTCGGTCCGCCCGAGAATTTTATCTTGTCGAGAACCTCAAGGATGCTCTTTTTCATAAGCTCATTTTCGTTCGTTTGGAATTTTATACCCTTCGTGTATGGCTTCGCCTGAGGAGAAAAATCGTTACCTCTGAGAAAAAGAAATCACAAAAATAAAAGACACTATATTGCGTTTACGTTCCGGTTTCAGAAGCGTGCCTTCGGTTTGAAGCAGGTCCTGCAGAACACCGGCCGCCCTTCGGTTGGTTTGAAAGGTACCTGGCATGGCTGCCCGCATTTCGCGCACGTCGCATCAAACATTTCCCTGTCGTTATCTCCGTATCCCATAATTACACCAAATCATTCTTTTTCCTGCACGTATGACAGTACGGGGGAATAATAACACCTTCCTTTCCTGCCAATCCCTGAAATCAGCCTTTTCTTCCCCAAAAACGGGCTTTCCGGAGCCATCATCCCCGCTCATACGTCCCCATCAGATGCGCTTCGGCGAGGATATGCCCCTTCATCGCCGCGTCCAGCTCAGCCCTGCCGGACGACGCTGGCAGGTTCAGCATCACGTCCAGGGCATAAACCCTGAAGAAATACCTGTGCGGCCCATGGCGGGATGGCGGGCATGGCCCGACATATCCAGGACGCATCACGGTGTTCAATCCCTGCACGCCGACAACCGAGCGCTCCGGAATCTCCTTCACGCGGGCCGGCATGTTCCAGGCGACCCAGTGGACGAACGTCGCCATGGGCGCGTCAGGATCCTCCATCACCAGCGCGATGCTCTTCGCACCCTTCGGCACGTCGGACAGCAGCAGCGCCGGGCTGGCGTTCTTCCCCTCGCACGAGTATTTCGCAGGTATCCGCCCGCCTTCCCCGAACGCAGGGCTCGTGATTTTCATCCTATTCCCTGTCCACGGTCATCTTTATCCAGCCGACGAGGATGACCGAGATGCACAGCACGATGACTGTGAGCAGGCTTGGCACCACTGTCCCGTAAAGCAGCCAGTTCACTGCGAGGAAAATCGCCATCAGCATCACGAACGACAGGGCGTCCATCCCCAGGTTCCTGTGCGGCTGGCCAGCGGGCCGCGCCTGCCTCATAAGCTTCTGCCCCTGGAAATACCGCGTGATGCCGTCGTACAGCGCAATCAGCCCGAACGGGACCAGGCCGAGCATTATCATGCGGAGCAGGTCGTATCGCGGCCCTGTGACGCTCAGCGCAGTGACGAAGCCGAGGATGAAGATGGTGCCTGTCAGCACGAGCGTGTTCGCCGAGGTCATGTAATACTGGGCCCTCATGACCAGGACTGCAATATCCTCTTTTTTGTCCATGTGAGGAATCCGTGGCTAAAATTAATAAATCAGTATTCAATCTCTGCGGAGATCGCTATCTGGTGGGCGTGGATTATGTAGTCAGACCCTGTGCGGTGCTTGGCTATCTGCGTGGTGCCCGGCCGGAACTCGGTCGCGTTGACCCAGAATTCCGAGCCGCCACTCTGGTGGATGGCATAGTTGAGCGTAAGCTGCATGGCGATCTCGGAGACGAGGCCATACACCTGGGGGATCCTAAACGCATACTGCGCAACGGCGCTTGCGTTATCGATGTTAGAGCCCATGAAGCAGACGGCTGTTATGAGGTCCATCTTCTCTTTGGTCCGGAAATACGGCTCGGTTCCGTGATCCTCCCAGGTGAGCTGATTTTCGTAGCAGTTCAGTGCGTACTTTATTGCGCCCTTTATGATCGGCCCGGTGATTACGCTGAGGGGCTGTGGAGTGGTATACACGGCGCTGTCAAGCTGGCCGACGAGGACAGAAACAGACCAGGCACTCGCATCCTGAGAGGCGCCGGGCACTGCGTTCCATGGGCCAATATTGCTCCTTTTCGGAAAAGCCAACTCAAGGCCAATGCTTTCCTTTCGGACCAGCCTGAACGAGCTGCTTTTATCTGGATGGATGTTGATGTGAATGGCGCCTGCGGCGCAGTTCAGTTTCACTCCAACGGCTTCAGGATTCAGGATGTGCCTTCCGAACTCCTTTACCGGGTTATGGGCCGGCCTGGAGCCGGAATCCCTTAAAACAGCCCCTTTTGGAGGCGGGGCAGTCATAGTTTGCATGGTCATACCTGCATTTATTGTCGATAGAACCTTATTTAATACTATTTTTTACCACAAAAAGAAAAATTATGAAGAGAACAGCGTCATGGCTGGGCGACGTGCCACTTGCCCGCTACGCCCTCGCCGTTCGTATCGCCCGGGACGTGGTCAGCCGCATAGCGGTAGAGCGGCTTGTCGTTGTAGGTCACCTGGTTGGTGCTGTCGTTGCGGATGATGAACCTGAACGTGCCTGGAATCCCCTTCGGGATCACTATCTGGTCCGTGACCAGGACCGGCGGCCAGTTCTGCGCGCATGTGCCATAGCAGCTGCTCTTGTTGGCAACGTCGTCGGCGAATGTGTAGAGCGTCATCCCGTCCCCGTCGCTGAGAATAGCACCGATGCCTGTCACATTCGCGGTCTTCACGGTGTATGGCGGGATAAGGCCTGTGCACCTCCAGTTGACCTCGGCAGTCCGGCTGTCTTCCATGACGACGCACGCAGGGGCGCAGCCCTGCCTTACCGCGTCAAGGTCAAACCACCACGTCTTCGTGGCGTTGTTGTAGGCGTAGTTGCCGGTCAGGTTGCCGGTTGCCATGCACGAGCTGTTCACGGCTATTGCACGCGCCGCAGCCACGGTTATCGCACCCTCGCACGGCTCTTCCCACACGCGAAGGCATTTCTGCTTCGTCTCGCACCAGGAATAGCCTGCTGACGGCTTGCAGCCGTGCGCGTCGCTGTCGTTGCCTACGATAGCCGGGCACGGCGCGAATTCGCAATTCGGGCCGGTTCTTCCGACCGCGCTCCCGTCAGGGCATACCTTCGCCTCTTGCGTGCATGCAGTATTATTCACCGGAGGCGTTTGCTGCGTGCAGCCCACGATAAGGAGCGCTACTACTATGCCAATCAACCCGAAAAAGAATAGTTTGCCGTTCATGGATGGCTATCTGCGTTAGAAATAAAAAGACGTTTGCAGGGCCCGTTTTCCCTGGATAGCCGCACAGCCGCTATTTTACCCCTGCTTCCTGCTGCGGAGCACAGCGGCGCAGGCTATCGCCCCGAGAGCGAAAAACGGCACGCAGCACGATGAGCCGCCACGGTACGCCTGCGTCAGCGAGGATGCCAGCTGGTCCGCGTTATCCGCTGAATAGTATTTTCCTTTTCCAGCGGCGGCCAGCTCCTGCAGGTTTGTGTATTCCTCAGACGTGGTGTCTATCGCAAAGCCGACGACGTTAATTATCTGTACCGGGCCTGCGACCGCGTTCTGTGCCGCGGCTACCGCATCGCTCTGGCTGTCGCACGTCTCCTCGCCATCGGTCAGGATTATGACATTTGCGCCAGTCCTTCCGGAATCCCTGGCGTATCCAGCTGCGAAGTCTATGGACGCTGCCAGCGGGGTGCTGGAATCAGGTTCCACGCCTGCGATAAATGTGCGGATCTGGTTCATGTCTGTCGTGAACGGCACTTCGGTCCTTATGTCCGAGCAGTCGTAATAGACTATGAGCGCAACCTCGTCCCCGGACCGGACGTTGTCAAGGAAGGTGTTTGCCGCCTGTTTTGCGGCATCAATCTTGACCACGCTGCTTCCAGGCAGGGTGTCGCTCATGGAGCCTGAGGCGTCCAGGACGAGGATTGTTGAAGTGGCGAATGTGGCCATGCTCAACGCCAAAAACATCAGAAACAGTTTCAGAACATTCATAGGTTCACCCACCAGGGTATTTGCCTACCCGGCATTCACGGCTGGCTATCTGCGTCAGGATTAAAAATCATTCGCCAACGCACCTGGAACCGTGCTGGTGCCGCCTCGGCCGGTTCAGCGAGCTTTTCACGCCTAACGTATTTCTCTACGGCCCGGATGGTCTTCTCGCCGAAATAGGAATGGTCTCTCCTCAGCCTCTCGTGCCAGTCCGGATTCGCCGCGAACCATGCTCTCAGGCCGTTGTAGCTCAGGTCTCTGCAAGGCGTCATATTCAAATGCAGAAGCGACTCAAGAACGGTATAAACCGCCTCTGATGGCGCCTTGGATCGGTCGGCCAGTTTCTGCGCGTCCACGAACCGGCTTATCTCCTTCCTGGTTTTTACACGACAGGCAGCGCTGAATGTGACCTGCCGCAGCCACAGCGGATGCTCTGCGAACCACGCCTGAAGCTTTGCCGTTGAAAAATCCGTTCGTCTTATGTCAGGACAGACCAGCAGCATGCAGTTGTAAGCCCTGACACTCAGGCCCTCGCAAGGATTCTCAACAAGGCCGGCGCGCTTGGCGTATTTCTTTATGGCACTGGCCTCGTCCGGGGTGACTGTCCCTTCCTCCCCGTGGCAGTCGTCCTCCCAGTTCGGATTCTCCGCGAACCAGGTCCTCAGTTCGTCTTTGGTAGGATTGTCAATGCGTGTGAGCCTTTCCAGGGCAGCGCACAGCCATAGGACGACGCCGGTATTGTGAATTCCGTCCGGCTTGCGTCTCAGCAGCCGTTTTTGTATGGCGAATTCCTGTATGTGTCTTACTGTCGTTACGCCGCCGTTCCTGGCATCGTACACCAGCAATCTCCAGTCCAGATTCGCCGGGAGCCACGTCCTCAGGTCGTCAAGGCAGGGCTGGTCCGTGTTCAGGAGCACGCCGAGAACCCTCACGGAGCGTGTGTCCAGCCCATGCCCGCGGAGGCCGCCTCTTTGGAGGTCCTCAAGAAGGCTCTTGCGATTTGCGATGATCAGGCGTGCGCCCTCTCTACCCATGCCGTAGGTTTTCCCTATCTTTTCCAGCGTATAGCCTTTTTCCCTCAGCTGGACCATCCTGAAGTCGCGCTTGGCGTGGTCCATTGGAATCATGACCTCATGTTTTGCTCAGCGAGCAGGTCTGCGCGGCCCCTCAATTTCCTGGCACGTTTAGATATACTGCCGATATCGCTGGTGATTTCCCGTAACACAGTGGCATTCCCAGCCCTATTCGCAGCAGGCTTATCAAACGCTCTGGAAATGAAATCAAGTTGCATAGTTCGTGGCGGCTGGAAGAGCAGAATCGTGGGATTCTTGTTTCCAGTTGCGCCTGTTCCAAGCCGCAGCTTTTGCCTGTGCATGTGTTAATGGATGCACAAAAGTAATTATAAAGATGCGACCTTCGCGTTTCAAGGCTTCTGTGGCAGCGCTGTTTTACCTCCAAACTGCTTGGCGATGACATCTTCCATGTCCCACCGGGTCTTTCCGGCGCAATTCGCTTCGGACTTGAACCACGCCTCGCGCTCTGCCTTGTCAGGATGTTCCTCAACGATGCGCTTTAGGTCAAGCAATCCAGGCACGTCGCTGTGGACGACTTTCCTGAGACAGTTTACAGCGCGCACGCCAAGATTGAAATAAGCAAGCGCTGGATTTGGATACTTGCTGCTTATGACGAATTCCTCTATTTGGGCATCCGTACTGCCTGGCATTGGCTGGAAACCTTGGCGTCTGGTGCCGCGGCTGTTGCACCACTCCAGCAGGTCAGAGAGCGTCGGGAAGGGCTTGCCAATCAGCCTGGAGACGCGGCGGAAGGGGATTGTTTTCATGCCGAGGTCGGAAAGGTCCTGCTGGACCATCCCATGTTGGATGCCGAATTTCTTTATCTCACTGCCTAATGCGCCTGCGGTCAGCCTCCTGAACGTATCAGGGTTCCTGAACCCTTTCTGCAAATCAATTTCTCTGGGATTCTCTATTTTCATAAGCCAACGAATCCTGCGGACTGCGCCAATGCTAAGGCCCATGCTACTGAGTGGTTTTGTTTCTGTCTCCCTCTTGAAGACCCGTAATTTTGCCCTGATGCATTTACGTGGTTGGCAGGGCCGCCGAATCATGTGTGTCATCGTCTCTGTGCGCATGGGTTTAATTGTGGATGATAGTAATTAAAAATGTAGGGGACGTGTTAGACACAGTCTTGGCCCGTCTGGCCAGATAAAAATGAGTTTAATGGTGGGATGAGAACGGGGTTTTTCTTGAGCCCGACTCCTATGGCAAGCCGCATCAGCTCTACACCGCATTTTAGGGGCACATGCATCGCTGACGACCCGTAAATCACATGGGCGGGTTTTTCTTGAGCCCGACTCCTATGGCAAGCCGCATCAGCTCTACACCGCATTTTAGGGGCACATGCATCGCTGACGACCCGTAAATCACATCATGGTGCTGACTCCTCGCAACCTCATCCTTGCGTTTCCACCAGACGATGAAATCATCAAGCGTCCAGACTTGACAATGTGTATTAGTCTCGTCATGAAGGCGATTTGAAGCATGGACGCTGAGGTTTGCGAATGCAACTTCGGCTTCTTTGAGAGACAGCCTTTTAGCCGGCACAGGCTTTTTCAAACGCTCTTCTTTTCTTATTATATCTTCAATTTGAGGATCATAGGGAAGCCGGCTGACGTAGCTTTTGCTAAGACCGAACGCAGATGCTATCACCGCATCCGTAACGCCATGTCTGGTAAGGCGACAAATCGTGACATTACGTTTTAGTTTAAATTCCTTTGAAGACATCATAACAGATAGTATGTTTCAAACCTTTTTTAAATGTGTCTATTAGTGGAAAATAGTTGCTTAATAGGGCTTCCAAACCCTGCAGCCGTGCCTCCGTGCGGTAATTAAACCGTTTGTGCCACTTCCCTGAAACATGGAGGAAAAGGCATACCTGGACTGGCTTTCAGCCCATACGGACGCTGACAGGTGCATGGAGGCGTTCCGCAGCCAGAAGCAGTTCTTCCGCGTCAATACGCTAAAGATGGCACTTGAAGCCTTCGGAAAGGCCAGCAGGCTGAAATGCGCGAAAACGCCCTATTACGAGGCTGCGTTCGCGCTTGAAGACGACCTCCAGATAGGGAAGACCTGGGAGTATTTCCTCGGGCTCATCCACCCTCAGAGCCTGCCGTCGGTGCTCGTCTCGCTGGCGCTGGCGCCCGGGCCGAACGACGTAGTCCTGGACGCGGCTGCAGCGCCAGGCTCCAAGTTCTCGCACATGGCCATGCTGATGGGGAACAAGGGGGTCCTCGTCGGCAACGACCTGAAGGAAGAGAAGATTTCCGCGCTCTACTCCACCATAAACCGTCTGAACGTACTCAACTGCATAGTGACCATGCGCGATGCGGCAAGGCTGGGGTGGAAGGAGCGTTTCACGAAAATCCTGCTTGACGCGCCCTGCACAGCCCTGGGAAGCGGGCCTGCGGCATACCTGAGATGGAACCCTGACCACTCCAAGAAGATATCGTACACGCAGAAGAAGATGCTTTTCAGCGCGTTTGACGCATTGAAGCCCGGCGGCGAGCTGGTTTATTCCACGTGCACCTACGCGAAGGAGGAGAACGAGGATGTGGTCGCTGACCTGCTGAGGAACGTGGCGAAGGCCGAGCAGGTGGAAATACGGCTGGGAGCCGGAGGCCAGGAAATTCCGCACGACCGGGGTGAGGGTGAATACGGGGAGAAATGCTACAGGATATACCCGCAGCACCTCCAAAGCGAGGGCTTCTTCATGGCGAAGATACGGAAGGCGGAAACTGACGGGAATCCGGAAACGAAGCCGGGAACGGAAGCAGACGAAGCGGCAGGACCGGCAGGAGAAGGGGCGTAAAACACATGGCGTTCATAGCAGGCAAGGAAAAGAACTTCAGGCGCTACCTGGAGAGGCACTTCGGCTTGGAACTGCCGGAAGGCGTCGCCATATTCTACGCCAAGGGAGTCCGCGTCGGCAACACGGACATAATGAAAAGCCAGATAACCGGCGAGCTTGGCTACGCTGCGTGCGACTTCGGCTTCAACCCGACCAACCCGTTCATCCAGAACTTCGGCCATTTAGCCACGCGCAACGTCGTGAAATTGAAGGCGGAGAGCGAGGCGAAGGCGTTCGCGGCAGGGAAGGACCTGGTCATGGACCTGGGCACGAAAAGCAAGCAGCTCATCATGAGGTACAAGGAATATACGGTCGGACTGGGCTACTACGACGCAGGGCAGAAGAAAGTGCAGAACCAGATTCCGAAGAAAAGGACACGCGAGATAGTCAACGAATTGTGATGAGAGCGTAGATTGGAAAAATGGCAAAAAGAACAGAAAACTGCACGGCCTGACAGTTCGACCGAAACATTTATAATAAACACTTTGTTTATTATATCATGTTAGAAATGCTCACCCGGAAAGTCCTTCAAGCGGTCGAGACGTCACCCCAAGGGATCGTCAGCCTCGACATCCTGGAAAGCCTGCGCCTCTGCGACGCGGATACACTGAAAACCACGTTGAGCAGGCTCAATAGGAAAGGGAGGATCATCCGCCTCAAGCGCGGCGTCTATGCGGGCAATCCGCTGAAAGACGCGTTTGCCGCCGCACAGGCCGCATTCAAAGGGTACATCGGATTCTCCGCAGCCCTGCACCTGCACGGCCTCATCGCCGAAACCCCGTTCACCATCACGGTGGTGACCACGAACACATCCGCCTCCAAAGCATTCGGCCAATACGAATTCCGGGCAGTGGCGCTGAAGGACAAGGCGGTGGGCTTCGAGATCCTGGAGGGACACACCGTCTCCACCCGTGCAAAGACGCTGTTCGACTGCATCTATATGCCCGGGTATTCGGTTGAAGAAGAGAAACTGGTCAGCTCATTCCGGGATGCGCGCTTGCGCGGCGCTGAATGGGCTGAGTTCAGGGGCTACGTGAAAAGATTCATCAGGCAGAAAGCAAGGAAAAAGTTCCATGATATCGAAAAAAGGATCAGGGCGTGAAAAAATGGAAATCAATCCGGAACTGTGCAGAACCATAGCCATCCAGCACGGGTTGCCGCTGCAATTCGTGATAAAAGAATTCCACCTCTTCGATGTGCTTTCACAGATAGCCGCATTCACATCCAAAAACGACAGGACGCTGGTATTCAAAGGCGGAACGGCATTGAGCAAGATTTATCTGGGCAAGGCGCAGAGATTCTCCGAAGACATCGACTTCGATCTCGAAGCGGATGCGGGGGGAGTGATGCGTTTCTCGAAGGAGCTTGCGGGCAGTCTGACCGGATACTCCATCACCGAGTTCAGGAAAATACGCCAAACGGTGCAATTCTATTGCAATTACGATGATCCGGCCGGTGAAAAGGACCACATAAGGGTCGATATCGCAGGCAAGCGGATCGTCACTTCGAAACCGCTGGCGCTGAAGCAAGCTGTCTCCGAGTTCACCCGCTCCTCGGTGAGCGGACTCCGTGCGTATGACATCGAGGATCTCATAGCGAGGAAGATGGGCGCCCTTTGCGAGCGGGCGGAAGGAAAGGATTTTTATGACGTATACATGGGGCTGCCCCTCTGCGGAAAGATGCACAAGGCGATTGCTTCTGCCCTTGAGAGTGAGAACAGGGAAGAGACGGTGGCCGCATTCCTCCAGAAGACCGTCCAGAGAGTGAGGCGGGTAGACCACAAGAAACTGCGCAACCTGGCTAATCCGTTCATCCCGCTGGCATACCGGCCGAAAGACTGGCTGGAGTTCAAGAATGATCTCCTGCTGAAACTGGAAAGGCTGGAATCCGGGGACGCTGGTTCATCGCAGTGAAGGAGAACCCCAGATCTGAGCTCGTGAGGCGGGAAATAATTAACCAGCTAAGATGAAGGAGTAAAAGGAAAGAAGAAAAGTCACTGGACAGTGAGATTCTGAGAGCGCGGCTGGTTCTTCTCCCTCAGGAGGTAGTTGCCAGCGCTGAGTCCTAGCTCCCTGGCCGCGATTTCCTGCTCGCTCCTTGCCTGGAAGCTCTTTATCCTCACCCCGGCCAGGTTGTAGACTTCCATGCTGTGGGGCGCGCTGTCCCTGAACTGGAAGTGGAGCGTATTGCCGTGCTGGGTCATGAAGGTCGCCGTGGCCTTAAGCGGAACCGCCCCCTGCCTGGACACCCCGACATCGAGAGGGGTGAGGGTAGCTATGTAGCTCGTGTCGTTTTCCGGGTGTATCGTCAGACGGTACATCTTCCCGTTGAGATTGAGGTCCGCTGACTGCCCATAAGTCAGGTAAGGCGCGGGTGGCAATGTTCCGCCCACCGGGCCGTTCAGCCCGATGGACAGGTTCTTTATGTCGACATAGTCATCGACCGTCACGGTACATCCGTTTCCGGTAAGGATGACCTCGTTATCCCTAAGCGCACACAGGTTCAGGAATGATGCGCCATCGGCATCCTTTCCTACGGCTAGGGCAAAGTAGCGCACATTTCCGAAGAGCACGCTCTGGCCATCGAACACAGGGGGAAAGGCAGTACCGCCTATTGTCATAGAGGCTACCGGGCCATTCTGTGACAGTGTTACTGAATCGAGACGGGCAATATTGCCGAATATGCTCTTGGACTGCGGTTCACCCGAGCCAGTCGAGAGGGTTGCTCCTTGCATAATTCCCGAATTGAAAGCGGCCAAATCACTCCATTGGCGTTTTTGCATGGTAACCTGGCACGTGCTGGGGTGCGCGGAGGTGTCAGGAACAGCGATTAAACTGTAGTATGCGCCGTTAGGCCCTCCTGCCCATATTCCACCGCTATACGAATTTTGAGGGATACCCGGGCCTGAATCGACAGCCGGATAAAGTTTAGTGAATAACCCACGGCTGAAGCCGTGGGCTTCCCCTACGACTTAAAAGAAAGAGG
>CAZBAM010000014.1:0-35026 GCA_964490215.1 Microcaldota archaeon
GGCAACCCCTCAAGATATGAAATTCTTAAAGGAAATTAGCGGACTGACTACTAGCACACCGCCTTCAGTTCCCCGAATGCAATCCTCGGCGCTGTCAGGTCGCCTGCCTGCCGCACCTCCTTTTCCACTGCCTCCACATTCGCGAACACGTCAAACACGTTTCCGGCAAGCATGAAGCCGCGGAGCGGCGTGCGTTTTCCCTTGTCCACGAGGAAGGCGACGCTCACCTCAAGGCCGAAATCGCCGCTCGCCGCGTTTGCAGTGTGCGAGCCGTGCACCGAATGGACTTCCAGGTGCCTGCCGATGTCCGAGAGGTCGGAATGGGCGCCCGGCACAATCACGATGTTCGCCTGCCCGATTGAAGGCGGCCGGGCGTAGCCGGCGCGGCTGCACGCGCCTGACGCGCTTTCCCCGGCGAGCGCAGCGGTCTCGCGGTCTGACATGAACGATTTCACCACGCCCTCCTCCACCAGCGGCCGCCTGGCTGACGGCGTGCCCTCGTCGTCAAACGGCCTGGCTCCGGTGCCGTCTGCCAGCCCGTCGTCATACATGCTGAAATTCTCGGAAAACATCCTCTTGCCTGCCTTGAGCCTGGTCATCCGCCTGCGCTTCCAGTCGCCGGAAAACGAGGGAAGGAAGACGTCAAGGAGGCTGTCCAGGGCGTCCAGCTCCAGCACGACCTTGTACGTGCCAGGCTCTGGCTTTTCCGCGCCCTGCATTGCCTTCGCCATCTCAGCAGCCTTCAGGCCCGCATCTTCCACCGACGAGGGCGCACGTAGCGAGGTCAGGTAGCTGAAGCCGAAGCCGTCGCCGTGCATGCACTCGCAGTAGAGCGAGAACACGGTCTTGTCGTATTCGCCTGAGAAGCCCGCGGTGTTCGTTATCCCTGTGTGCGACGTTTCCGATGAGAGCACCACCCGCGGCATGCCGCCGAGCGACTGTGCCGCCTCCCTCGCCTCGTCAAGCAGCGCCTTCAGGCCCCGGTATTCAACGTTGGCGAGGGCAGGGTCGGAAAAGGACGCGCGCTGGAACGTTGCTGGCGGAGCGAAGGAAAAGGAACTTTCAACCGAGAAGCGCGAGATGCGCGCAGCCCTTTCCAGCGCGGCAGTTACGCCCTTTTCGTCTTGGCAGTAGGCGAAGCCGAGCTTCCGGCCTTCAAGCACCCGCACCGCGCAGCCTGACGACCCGCTCGCCTCCCTGACCTTGAGCTCGCCGCCAGTGAATGTGAGGGCTGCGGAATCCGAGCGGCTGTGGAACGTCTCGTGCGCGTGCATATGCGTTTAAATCCGCACGGGGGATTAAAAAACATGAGACTTTTCGTCGCCGTTCCGGTGCCGGAGGACGTGCGCGTGAAGGCGGCCGCGCTTGGTGAGGAAATACGCCAGGACGGCATCGTGCCAGTGAAGCCAGGGAACATGCACCTGACGCTGAAGTTTTTAGGCGAAACCGACGAGCGGAAGCTGGCAGGGCTGGAGCAGGCGCTGCGCAGGATAGCGTTCGCACCTTTCGGCTGCACTGTGAAGGGCGTGGGCGTTTTCCCGGACGAGAACTACGTCAAGGTCGTCTGGGCCGGGATTGAAAGCGGCGGGAAGCTTGACGCGCTTGCGAAAGACGTAATCGCCGCGCTTTCTGGCTACGGCGGGGACGAGCGGTTCTCAGCGCACCTGACAATCGCGAGGGTGAAGCGGAAGGCGGACCTGCGCCGGTTCCTGGAAAAGCACCGAAGCGACGAATTCGGCTCATTCACCATCTCCTCATTCTGGCTAATCAGGAGCGTGCTCGGGCCCGAAGGCCCGAAATACAGCACCCTGGCTAAGTTTGAGGCTGGGGCATAGAAAAAATAGAAAACCAGATAAAAATAAAGAAATAAAAACAAGGAAAAAATTCAGGCGAGGGCGCTCATGACCGCCTGGATTTTCGCGTACTCCGGGCTGGCGACTATGACGTAGTTCTTGCCGTCCCCGCTTATTCCCCAGTCAAAGCCGGCCCTTTCCGCCGCGGCAGAGACCTTGTCCTTCGTGGTCTTTGAGGCGTCCACGAGGATGTAGAACGTAGGCGTGCCAGCGCTGCCGGTGTTGGAATACGAGACCCCGTTCCACTCCATGGTGAATTCCGCGGCCCTTGCCACGTACGTCCGGTTGTCAATGCACGCGTTGAGCTTCGCGGCGTCCATGCCGCTCACGTTGGCACCAAGCGCCTTGAGCTTCGCAGCCGTGTATTTGCCGTTGTTCTCCTCGGTGTCCTGGGCGTTGAATATGGCGTCGTGCATCTCAAAGAACCTGCCCTGGTCCCCTGCGCACAGCGCGGCATTGGCCGAGTTGACCGACTCGTCGTTGGCCGAGCCGTCGCCGAGGAATGCCACAGGCATGAACCTGAGGCTCGCCTTGCCGGTCTGGACGTAATCAGCTTCAAATTTCTTGACCGTTCCGGTTATGGCCGCGTACTGGGGGGAATATGCCTTGCCCCATGCCATGCCGCAGAACGGGCACTGGAAGTCAGAGAATTCAAGCAGCAGGATTTTGCTGCCGGCCTGGCCCATGAGCGGCGCCAGGTCCAGCGAATCCGGAAGCTGCATCGTCGTGATTTGCGCAGTGCCGTTGGTTCCGCCGGTGCCGTTGCTCGCGTTGCACGGCGGGCATTGCGTGGTGTTGCACTGCGGGGCCGCGGTCTTCACAAGGCCGAAGCCGGACGTGAAGACAGAAACCACCACAAGGCAGGCCAGGACGGCGATTGCGATGCCATACAGGGTGTCCTTGCTGAGCGTTATCGTATCCTGTTCTCCCAAATAAATCACCTCAAATCGGAAAAAAGTTAAGCATATTCGCACTGGCGTTTATATAAATCTTTTGAAATGCCGGGCGGCCGCAGCACGGGAATACAGTATTATAAGCGTTATACGGGATTAGGGTTGAGGTGGTGGGATGACTACCCTTGACAAGGCGATAATCGCATCCTATGAGAAGGGCGGCAAGAGGTTTGAGCTCTACGTGGACCCGGACGCGGCCTATGCATGGCTGGACAGGCGGAAGACCGACCTCAAGAACATGCTCGTCGCCGAGGAGGTCTATGCCGACGCCAAGAAGGCCGAGAAGGCCAAGCCGGCTGACGTGCTGGCCGTGTTCGGCACCAACGACGTCATGGCAGTGCTTGAGTTCGTCCTGAAGAACGGCGAGGTCCAGCTCACCACCGAGCAGAAGCGGAAGAAGGTGGAGGAGAAGCGGAAGCAGGTAATCGCCATCCTCCTGAGGGAGGCGCTTGACCCGCGGACAAACGCGCCGCACACCCAGGTCCGCATTGAGAACGCGCTGGAGCAGGCGAGGATACACGTGGACCCGTTCAAGGACGCGCGCGAGCAGCTTGACGACATAGTGAAGGAGCTGCGGCCCATCCTGCCCATGAAGTTTGAGAAGCTCAGGATAGCGGTGAAGGTGCCGGCGGCGTTCGCGCACAAGTGCTACGGCACGCTCAAGAACTACGGCATGCAGCGGGAGGAGTGGAGCAGCGGCGGCGACCTCCTTGCCGTGGTGGAGATATACGGCGGGCTCCAGGGCGAGTTCTACGACAAGCTGAACAAGATGACCGGCGGCCAGGTGGAGACGCGGCAGCTCACCCGGTGACTGTCAGGCTGAGATGAAGATGGTTGAACGTTGTAGCATATGCTTAAGAATGTTATTGAATAAGAATTTACAAGATGCATATGCAGTGCACGAAAACGAAATCTGGGGCGAGGCGTGGGGGCGACTCCCTGGCGCCTGAACTGGGAAAGCACAAGCCATCGCCGGAAAAGCCATACCCGAATTGGACTGAACTCAGGCTTTCAGCGCCGGTAGTAATTGGAGATGGGGTCGGCGCGATAATGGAGGTTTGCGGCGGGGATTCGCACTACCCATGTGCCTGGAGAGAAACGAAATCAGGAATCATGCCGTTATTCAGCATCTTTAAGACTAAAAGCTATCCAGAGCATGATGTTTCATCAAGATTGTACAACGTCGACCCGCACGTTGTTTGCACTAGAGGCTTCGATACCAAAACAGACCGATTCTGGGTGTCTCCATCAGCGGACCTGACGTCCGAAAAGATGGCTGCGATAAAGGCAGGATTGGGCTTAAAGTGAGGTTTTGCTTCTAGGAATCAGCCGCCTTTGCCTTAATCGCCATTTTAAAATCTTTTCCTTCAATAAAAATCCTGAAGAGAAACGAAAAGGGAACGCAGATTCTCTTTTTGAAACCGCCCGCCCCTTGGCGGGAAATGGTTTCTGTACGGCAACCAGGCGTTGTCGTGAATATCGGCATTGGGGCGCCGTAACGCGCCCGGAAGGTTTTGGCATGGACAAACGAATAGTTTTGCCAGGGGAGAAGATATCCCCGGGCAGGCTCAACGTCCCGAACACGTTCGTGGAGGGTGGCGACACCTACGCCGCGGTCGTGGGGATGCTTGACAGCGAGGGGCGCTACATAGCGCTGGAGAACCGCTACCGCCCGGCAGCGGGCGACGTGGTGGTCGGCATAGTCACCGACGTGCGCCACGCGGGCTACGAGGTGGACCTCAACCTGCCTGAAGGGGGCTTCATACCCACAAGGGACATGAGGATAGACCTCCAGCTCGGAGATTTCGTCCTCTGCAAGGTCAAGATGGTGAACGAGGTCGGGGACACCGACCTGG
Source organism: Microcaldota archaeon (assembly GCA_964490215.1). Classification (GTDB taxonomy): domain Archaea; phylum Micrarchaeota; class Micrarchaeia; order Anstonellales; family Bilamarchaeaceae; genus Bilamarchaeum. The sequence goes on from CAZBAM010000014.1 coordinate 4,663, forward strand.
GCGAGGTGCGCAGGCTGCCGAAGGGGAAGATAATAGAGTTCCCTTCCGCGAAGGTGCCGAGGCTCATCGGCCGCAAGAGCAGCATGCTCGTGCTCCTGAAGGAATACGCGGGCGGGGACCTCATGGTAGGCAACAACGGCCTGGTCTGGATAAGCGAGAAGTGCGACATCCCGCTGATGCTCAAGGCGATAAAGCTCATAGAAAGCAAGGCCCACAAGTCCGGGCTTACGGACGAGGTCGCTGCGATGCTGAAGGCGGAGCGCGGCGCGCGCCCGATGCCGGAAGGCGGAGCCGTGGAAGGCGAGGCCGTGGAAGGGGCTGCTGGCGAAGCCGCGGAAGGCGGGAATGCGAAAGGCCCTGCAGGCGGCAGGCAAGAAGGTGAACGGTATGTCTGACAGTGAAGGCAAGGTACAGCTTATAATAGACGGGAAAAGGCTTGACGGCAGGTCCCCTGAGGACCTCAGGCCCCTGCGCATACAGGCAGGCGTGCTGGGCGAGGCCGACGGTTCGGCGTTCGTCCAGTGGGGCGGCAACAAGGTGATATGCGGCGTCTTCGGCCCCAGGGAATGCATACCCAGGCACGACTCCAACCCATACCGCGCGGTGATAAAATGCAGGTACATGATGTCACCGTTCGCGTCGCTGGAAGAGCACGGCAGGAGCGGCCCGTCCAGGAGGAGCACCGAACTCTCCAAGGTAATCAGGGAGGTCTTTGAGAACCTGATAATCGCCGAGCGGTTCCCGAACACGCAGATAGACGTATACATAGACGTGCTGCAGGCAGAGGGAGGGACGCGGACCGCGTCCGTGACCGCCGCGGCCGTCGCGCTGGCGAACGCCGGCATACCGATGAAGGACATGGTATCCGCAATAGCGGTCGGCAAGGCAGGCAACGTCCTGCTCGTGGACCTGGGCAAGGCCGAGGACAACTTCGGCCAGAGCGACATGCCGATTGCGATATCGGCCAGGGACAGGAAGATACTTCTCCTGCAGATGGACGGCATGCTGACCAGGAACGAGATAGCGCACATGCTTGACATGGCCGAGCGCGGCTGCGGAAAGCTGCACGAGATGCAGGGAGCGGCCCTCAGGAAATTCTACGAGAATGGCGAGGGCGCAGAGTTCAAAATGTAGGTGATTCTATGGGTGAAGAAGCAAGGGACATCATAATGTCAAACATCAGGCGGGACATACTCAACAACACGCTCGCAGGTGGTGCGCGCTTTGACGGCCGCGCCTTTGACGAGTACAGGAAGATGGAGGTGCACCGCGGCGTGCTCGGCAGCGCAGACGGCTCCGCGCTCGCGAAGATAGGCGACACGCAGGTGCTGGTGTCGTGCAAATTTGACATAGTGAAGCCGTTCTCGGACAGGCCCAGGGAAGGCGTGCTGGTGACCAACGCGGAACTGCTTCCGCTCGCGTCGCCACTGTTTGAGCCGGGCCCGCCCAACGAGAACTGCATAGAGCTCGCCAGGGTGGTGGACAGGGCCGTGCGCAGCGCCGAGTGCATAGACCTGCAGTCGCTCTACGTCACCGAGGAGAAGGTGCTGGGCGTGTACCTGGACATATACGTGCTCAACTACGCCGGCAACTACACCGACGCGGCAACGCTCGCGGCTACGGCCGCGCTGCTGAACGCGAAGATGCCGAAGATAGAGAACAACGCCATCGTCCGCGGCCAATACACCGGCCCGCTGAACCCGCGCGCGCTTCCCGTCTCCACCACCATGATAAAGGTGGGCGGCACCTGGCTCCTGGACCCGTCCAGGGAGGAGGAGCGGGTGATGGAAACCGTGCTGACCGTGGCAACCACTGAAAACCACGTATGCGCAATGCAGAAGGGCAAGGGCTCGGTCACGAAAGAAGAGGTCCTCACGGCGATAGACATAGCCTTTAAAAGAGGAAACGACCTAAGGAGGATGTTGAAGGGGTAGAGTCAAATGCGCACAGCAAGATTCGGGGCGTCCATCAGGAAGCTCCATGACAAAGCCATTAAATCCAAGCGCACCCGCTACGAGTGCCCCAGGTGCCACAAGCTGAAAGTCAGGCGGACCAGCAACGCTGTGTGGAACTGCAAGTCCTGCGGCACGGTGTTCGCGGGCGGCGCGTATTCCCTCAGGACAGAGGCCGGCGAAATAGCCGCGCGGCTTGCCGCCGAGTATTCAAAGGAGGGATGAAATGGCCGAATATACCGACCTGAAGACCGGAAACAGCGTGACCGTCACCGGGGACAAGTTCAACTTCCCCACGACCGGCGCCAAGATACTTCTCAAGAAAAGGCCGCCCATAGCCAAAGAGGTAAAGAGCGACTGATGTTCACGACCAGCAGGTACGCAGGCCCGGAAACCCGCCGCACGGCGCGGAAGCTGGCCCTGGAGGCTGGCGAACCTTTCGTGGCCCGGGGCAAGCGGACAATCGCGCAGCTTGTCGCGCTGGCAAGGCGGAGCGGCGAGGCGCGCATCTCAATAGTGGAGGAGCGCCGCGGGAAGCCGGGCGGCACTGCTGTCATACGCGTGTCAGCGTCGGGCAAGTGGGAATGGGCATGAAAAACAGTTCCAGTCCTATGAGGATGAAATGCCTGATAGAGGCATCCTTCCCGGACGGTGAAGCCGCGCAGGCGGCCATGGCTGCGGTTTCCCACGAGCGGAACGCCGAAGGCCGCTCTGCTGCGAAGGTCGGGTGCAGGGGGAAGACGCTGGCCATAAGCATAGAGGCAGAAGACGCGGTGGCGCTCCGGGCTGCGGCAAACGCCTATATGAGGGCGCTGGCTGTTTTCGGGGAGATTGAAGGGAAAGAAGGCCAGGACTGACGCGTGGGCGGCATTCTGCATTCACCCTTCGTGTTACGGATTCCTGCAAACCCAGCATTTATTAACAAAGCGGGCATTATATTTACGACTTCGGCGGCCACCGGCAACGGGAGGCCTGGACGCGGGGTCAAAGCCAAAAACCCAGATGCATCGTGGTGTGAATTATGCCGATGACGCCCAACAAGAAGGACAACGAGGACCTGAACAGGAGCCTCATGGAATACGAGAACATGGAAAAGCAGCTGGAAATCCTTCTCATACAGAAGCACCAGCTCCAGATACAGATGAACGAGGTCAAGCACGCGCTGGACGAGCTGAAGAAATCCAGCGGCGAAGTCTACCGCTCAGTGGGCGCGGTGATGCTCCGCACCACCAAGGAAGCCGCCGAGGCTGACCTCAAGGAGAGGCAGGAACTCGTAGACATCAAGCTCAACGCCATAGGCAAGCAGGAGGAGAAGCTCCGCAGCACGGTTCTGGAGAGCCAGAAGAGGCTCCAGGAGAAAATGAAGGGATATGGAAAAGGAGGCTCTTAGGGACGCGTTCAGGGCCTTCCTGGCCAAATACGGCGACAGGAAACTCGCCATAGCCACGCATTCCAGGGCCGATGCCGACGGCCTGTCCTCGGCATATGCCCTGAGCAAAATCCTCCCTGGCAGCGCCATTTTCAGCTCAGAGGAGCCTGGCGAGGGCGCGGCCATGCTCGTGGAAAAGCTCGGCATCGCGCTCAGGCCGCTGACGCCCGCAGCCAGGAAGGAATTCGGCGGCCTGGTCGTGCTGGACACAAGCGCCTACACGCTCCTTCCTGAGGCGAAGGGATGGAAGCTGCTACTCATAGTGGACCACCACCGCGCGGACGGGAGGGACATGGAGGCTGAGTTTGAGCTCATAGACGAGCAGTCGCCTTCCACGGCGGAGATAATCGCCGGCGTCATTGACGACGTGGACCGGGACGCAGCCTTCGGGCTCGCGGTGGGCATAATATCCGACGCGGCGAGGTTCAAGTCCGCCCGGGCGCAGACCTTTGAGGCGCTTGGCGGGCTGATGAAGCGCTGGAAGCTGGACTATCCGGAACTGCTGGAATACGCAGAGCCAGAGCCCAGGGAAGAGGCCAAGCTCGCCATGCTCAAGGCCATGCAGCGTGTGCAGTTCATCTATGGCGGCGGGCACCTGATAGCCACGAGCGAGGTGGGCAGCAACGAGAGCGACGCCGCGTCCCTGCTGGCAGAGGCCGCGGACGTGGCGTTCGTGGCCAAATGGAAGGACGAGGAGAATGCGACGCGCATCTCCGCACGGGCGCGCAAGAGCGTGAAAATCCCGCTCAACAGGGTGCTCGCCGCGGTGGCGAGGGAGCTTGGCGGTGCAGGCGGCGGCCACCCGAAGGCTGCAGGCGCGTCGCTGAAGGCGCACACGCAGGAAGCATTGAAAAGGTGCGTTGAGACGTTCATACAGGAAGCGGAGGGACAACAATGAAGACCATAATCGTAGGCGGGCAGTACGGCGACGAGGGCAAGGGCAAGATAATCTCGCACATGGCGCTCAGCGACGACCCTGAAGTCATAGCGCGCGGCGGCGTCGGGCCGAACGCGGGCCACGAAGTGAACTACAACGGCAAGCGGTATCCGCTGCGGCTCGTGCCATGCGGGTTCGTGAACGAGGAGGCCCGGCTGCTCATAGGCGCGGGCGTGTTCGTCAACCCGGACGTGCTCCTGAAGGAGCTGGACCTCATAAACGCCCACCGGAGGTGCGGGGTGGACTTCCGCGCCGGCGTGATAACGAAGGAGAACATAGAACGGGACGGCGCCTCTGCCAACTCGCAGAAGATAGGCAGCACGAAGACCGGCTGCGGCCCTGCGGTGTCGGACAGGGTGAACAGGATCGCGAAAACCGCCGCAGACATCCCTGAGCTGAAGCCCTATCTCGCGGACGTCGTGAAGGAGGTCAACGCAGCCAAAAACGTCCTGGTGGAGGGCACGCAGGGGTTCATGCTCTCGCTGCTTTACGGCACCTACCCGTTCGTCACGTCAAAGGACACGTCCGCGTCCACAATCGCCGCGGACGTCGGCCTCGGCCCGACGAGGATAGACGAGGTCGTCATGGTCATCAAATCGTATACGACGCGGGTGGGCAGCGGCCCGCTGAGGGGCGAGCTTTCAGTGGAGAACGCCAAGGCAAGGAGCATGCAGGAATACGGGACAGTGACCGGCAGGCCGAGGAGGACGTCTCCAGACCTGCACATAGACGAGCTGAAGCTTGCGGCCACCATCAACGGCGCCACCCAGATAGCCATGACCAAGGTAGACGTCCGCTTCCCTGGCAACGAGCGCATCCGCGAATACGCGAAGCTGACTAAGGAGGCGAAGGCGTTCATAGAGGACGCTGAAAGGAAGATAGGCGTGCCGATAACGCTCATAGGAACCGGGCCGGACGCGCTGGATATAATAGACCGGAGATAAAATAGGAATAGGCCAGGTATCAAACAGGCCAAAGATAGAATCTGCTTCCTTCATGCCGAAAATTCACGCCGACGAAACAGCGCACACGGCCGCAAGCGCTTTCCTGTTGTCCGACGTGCTGAACAGCGCATAGCACACGCCGTGAGTCGTTGCCGTGGAAAAGGCGTAGTTTATGTTCACGCCTGCGGCAGCCAGCTTTTTGGTGGTGTGGGCCATGGTTCCCGGGATGTCGGCCATCCGGACCACGACGATTTCCCTTTCCATTGCAGATATGCCGTGCTTCCTGAGAACCTCCCTGCTTTTCGGCACGTCAGGCGTTTCCACAACCAGGTGGACGCTTATGTTGCGCTCGTCCGGCGGCAATATGAACGTCCTTATGCCGTTCTGCCGGAGAATGCCGGCAACCCGCGATACCTCGCTGAAAAGCGAATTTTCCATAAATAGTTCAGTGGCAAGGCAGTTGTCCATTTTCCCACCAGCCATATTGGAGGGTAATGGTGTATAAATGTAACGCCGCGGGCATCATGGCCTTGCGGCCATGACCGGCAATTTTTTGAGAAAAATCGCCGAGGGCAGGCGTGTTACGTAAAGTTAAACGCCTACGGTTTATTTTGTAAATCCTCACGTTCTGCTGAAAATATGTGGCCATAAAAAAGAGGCGAGGCGCGCAAACGATGAGTTTATTTACCTTGTAGAGCCAACCTGTTTCGGTAATTGGTATGGCTCTCGACATCAAAAAGTGCTTTAAGGCGGCATTGCTTCCCGCAGCAATGATTATCGTCATCGCAGTCATCCTGCAGCTGGTCGTGAATTTCATCCCTACCTTTCCATGCGCCCTAGGTCTGCCGGCATTTGATGGTAGCTGGATACTGATTGACCCAGTCATCCTGCAGCTGGCCGTGAATTTCCTGCCTACCGCTGCATGCTTCGTGTGCCTGCCGGGGCTGGTCATTAACCTGGTCATCCTTGCCTGGGCCGGTTACCAGGTGGTGAAGGAGCAGGGTATGGCCCTCTCAGGGGGGGTTGTAACCGGTGCGATCGCCGGCGTCATCGCGATCCTAGTAAATGGAATCGTAAGCCTGATGCTCTTTGTGCTTGGCATTGGAGTCTATGCAGACGCTATCAACAGATTTATTGGCCCAGGCTCTTCTTCCGGAGCAGCTCTTCCTTCTATGCTCGAAAACGTACCTATCGGCCTTATGCTAGCCATTGTATTCGGTGCGATTGCAGGCGCGGTTTGCGGGGCCGTAGGTGTGTATATCGCCAGCAGGAAAACCAAGCCTAAAAAATAGGACGCCGAGGGCAGGATTTGAACCTGCAATCCCAAAGGGACCGGTTTTCAAGACCGGCGCACTACCGGGTTATGCGACCTCGGCGTGAGAACAGATGTCTCACACTAGCCGGGGTCCATTGTCCGAAACGTCGGACAATAGGGCCTCGGCGTGAAAGTATGTGTCACTCTGAAGGCTGCTCTTCCTGCGTCTCTGCAGTTTCCACTGCAGGCAGCGTCCGCTGCGGCGTGTCCTGTTCCACAGGCGGGGCGCTCTGCACGAAATACTTCCTGAACTTCTCCGTGAGCGTGAGCTTTGACGACCTGCCCGACTTCTGGGAGCGTACGAATCCCGATTCCACAAGCTCCTGCACGTCGCCGTAAGCCTGCGTGCCTATGTGCCTCACCAGCTCGGATTTCAGCATGCCGTCGTGCTTTGACAGGTAGGCCAGCGTGCGCAGGGCGCCCCTGCCTATCTCGGCATCCTGGGCGAACTGCCTCACCCTGCCGGCAGTGTCAGGCCTGACGCGCATCTCGTATTTCCCGTCTGCGTCAGCGATTTCAAGGCCCCCGCCGCGCTCTTCGTATTCCTTCTTCAGCTCGTCCACCACGGACTGGAGGTAGCCCAGGGCGCCTATGCCCGTGAGCGTCCTCAGCTCCTCAAGGGCCATGGACCTGCCGCTGATGAAAAGCGCTGCCTCTATGAGTTTTTTTTCCTCTTTCATTTTTGATACCTTCTGAGTATTTCCTGCGAATAGTTTATATCGTCAAGCTTTTTCCTTTTTCGTTTTATGGCCAGGGCGATGCGCCTGGCTGACGCGGCCGGGCTCCTGCCGGACGTGTCCAGCTCCAGGGGCTTTTTGCGGTATTCCTGCTCCACCCGCTGGGTGCAATAGTCCAGCATCTCGGCCACGAGGTTGTCGTCAAGCTTCCGCGTGCCGTAGCCCCGTTTTGACAGGCGGTGCCTCAGGACGCGCGGGTTGGTGCGGAGGACGAACACGAAATCCGCGGGCAGCCTCAGTTCGCAGGCGAGGTGGCCTTCAACGACGTAGCCGTTCCTGCGGCGCAGGAAACCGAGGGCAGCTGCGAGCTTTCCCAGGTCCACCTCGTGCTGCCGGCCGGCCGCCAGCTTCCGCGCGCGGACTATTTTCTTCAGGTCCACGAGCTCCAGCCCGAGCAGCGCGGACAGCTTCCGCGCTATTACGCTCTTGCCCGTGCCTGGCGTGCCTGTTATGACAATGCGCATGAAATCACAGTTTCGCAGAAAGCGTCTTGAAGTATCCGCGCGCCTGGCCCAGTGCGTCATCGCCCTTTTTCGTCAGCGCGTAGTAATTCCGCCTTTCCCTGAATTCAGATTTTATCAGGCCCTCGGCCTCCAGCCTGTAGAGGACGATGTAAATCATTATCTTGTTCGGCCTGAACGCGAACTTTTTTTCAATCGCGCCGTCCAGCTCGTAGGCGTACAGCTTCTTCCTTCGCCTCAGGAGCGAAAGCACGTAGAGCCAGAGGTTCTCGGAAGTGAGAAGGCGCCTGAGGCGCTTTATGGGGGACGCAGTCCCAAGGCGCGCGGCAGCGTTTGTTTTTCCCATAACCAGACCCGACTAAGCTGTTTTCTTATCGCTCGCCTTCTTGGCTGCATTTTCCCTTTTGTATTTCGCCTCTGCCTCTTCCTGCGTGGCGAAAGCGATCTTGTGGCGGGATGCCTCGCTGAGCCTGGATGAAACCGGCTGCCCTTCTTCCTGCCCGCGTGCCCTTGATTCTGGCTGGGACGTAGGCTCAACCCTCCTTTCAGAGGTGCCAGGCGTCCCGGATTTTTCCCCGGCCAGCGGCTTTGATGGAGGCGGCTCCCCTGGTTCGGACGGCGGTTCTTCCCCTCCGCCTCCTTTCCCGCGCTTTTTGGGTTCAAGCTCTATTGGCTGCGGTGGCGGCGTTGTTGAAAATATGCTTTTTATGCCCTCCTCGGCCCGGTCCAGGTGGTATTCTGCAGTGGCCTTCTGCGCTTCCACGTAATCAATGTTTGACGCCGCCGCGGAATGTGCAGATACGGCCTCGTTCTTTGCTATCTCTTCAGGCTTCTGGATGGACTCAGTAAAACGCTTCATGATCGTCGGCTCAAATGCTGCCAGCAGCTCCGAGGACGTCCCATCATGCTTCAGGCCGTCAAGATGCTTCACCATGGCACCCCATGCATCGGCAGTGCGGTCGTCTCCGGCGAGGTGGTAATAACCGGACTGCCTGGAAGCTATTTCCCTGGCGCCGTCCAGTTCGCCCTTTTTGAGGTTGTCGTCAAAAGCGGTTCTCTGATACTGCTCGTGCTCAAGCACAAGGGGGGCGGTGGTTTTCACGAAGTTTTCCAGGATAACGCTTCCCAGCATGGACGTGCCTGGAGAAACCCCTTCACGCCTCACGCCTGCGGCATCTTCCAGAGCCTTGTTCCAGGCATCCATGCTGCTGGCATCCCCGACTTCGCGGTAATACCTTACCCGCTCCGCGCATACGGTCTGCGCAGTGCTGAGATCGCCGTTGCTGAGACTGACGTTCAGGACCGTTCTTTTAATCCGTTCATCCTTTCCGAGACTGGACAGGTTCTCTTCGTAGCTGGCGTTGGGGTTCCAGCCCATGAGCCGCTCCGTGCGCGAGGCGTGCGACTGCAGTGCAGCCGCCTGCTGCAGGTCGCCTGCTGCCGTGGCAGTGGTGAGCGGCACCGGAGCCATCGACTCGCCCTCCTTGTGCCCTGGCATCGCAGGAAGCTTCTGCGGGAGAATCGCGGATTCCCGCGGGGTGTCGTATTTCCTGAACGCCGCGTCGGTGGCTGCCAGTTGCGCCATGGCCGCGTCTGGAACGTGGCCGTATTCCATGGTGACGACCCCTATGCGCTTTGATACGGAAGCAAGATTGACGAAGTTTTTCCCGCCCTCAGTGAGTGCCTGTTCAACCGCTCCTGAGTTGCCCTGCATGTTGATGTAATGCTCCCTTTGCTGGAGCAGGCTCCTCACCTCGGGCGTAATGGACGCGTCCGACGGATTCCGGGCCAGCAGCTCTGCAAACTGGCTCGCCCTGCTGGGTGCATCAGGTGCGGAAACCGCGTTCCTGGCCCAGGCGATGTCGTGAAGCTGGGAAACGTCTATGTTTTTGAATTCCGATGCCTGCGTATCGGTGAAGCCTGCCTTCCTGAACTGCGTGCCGGCAGCATGCGCGGCGTTGGAAATTGGGCCTGCCATGGAAGCCATCGCCGGCCCGCTCATGCTCCGTATCAGGGTATATGCCTCCCTTTGTGCGTCCTCCTCGCCCATGCCTGTGGAACGGAACTGGAGGACTACCGCGGACAGCGCCTCTCTGGCAGCGGGCTGGACGCGGCCGCCTGCGAACGGGTCTTTGGTGAGGTCAAGGGAAGACACCTGCTGCACGGTATACTCGCCCGCCTTCCTGGCTTCTTCAGGCGCGGTGCCTGCCGCCGCGAAACGTATGGCCATGTACTCAACGGCCGCCCTTTTCATCCCGTCCTTCAGCCTGGCAGGGTCCTTCATTGATTCAAGCTCGGAAAGCGTGCTGTGGCTCACAAGGCCGTCTAAAACCGCTGCCACGGTCTCTGTCTTCTGGATGTGCCCTGCCTTGGACAGCTTCGTGCCGAATGCCGGCAGGTCTGAGAATGCCGAATGCGCCACGATGTTGCCGACTGCGACCAGCGGCGCCTTGTTGTGGCTGTCCACCGCGTCGCCGATGGCGCTCCCTATGCGGATTACGGTGCTTTCGCTGAGCATGTTCCGTGCTTCGTCCCTGCTGACGACGCCCTGCCCCTGCTTTTGTAGAGCAGGGAGAAGGAGGGATGTGAGTTGCTTGGGGTCCTTCGCAAGCGCTGATATTTCCGCGGCGCTCTTGCCCGCGAGCACCGCGCCTATTGCAGAGCCTACCGCGGCGCTCTTCTGCTGGGTGAAGCCGTGGTCCTTGTTGAAGCCAACCTCGTCTGCAATGGTGCGGCCGAGCGCGCCTGCATCCCTGAGCGGCGAGGCCTTGAGGCTCCTGAACTCTTCCGCAGACGGCGCCCTGCCGAGCGCGAGGAACAGGGTTTCAGTGGCAACTCGCCCGTGCTCCTTGATGAGCATCTCCTTCTGCTGCGCTGGCGGATATTTCCTGGACACGTCCCTTTCCAGGTCGCGGAGCACGTTGCCGCGGTCCTCGCCGCATGACTTGTTTATGGCTGACACCGCCTCAATGCTCCTCTTGCATTCTGCGATGAGGTTCTTGCTGCTGTTTCCCTGCAGCGCGTCAAGAGCGAATGCGGGACTGACGAAGCCGAGCGCGGACGTAATCGGCTCTGCGGCCTTTGCCCATGCGAGTTTTTCGGGCTCTGTCTTTCCAGGGGCAGGCTGCCGGCCCTGTGAAACGCGGTTGATTGTCAGTATCGGCGCCTCTGCTGCCTCAGGATTGGCCACGAGGCCGATAACCCGTCCGTCGGCAGCGACGCATGAGACCGATTCTATCCTGCCGCCCTTCCCTATGGTGACCGTCAGTAGGCCGTCTTCTGTGCATGATTTTTCCTTGTCAACGAGGAGCGATATCCTCGTTTCCACGACCTTGCCTTTCGCGTCCCTCGTCACTTCCATCTTCGCGAGCGTGGCTGCCGTGCCGTCAGGCAGGCGTATGGCGCTCCCGCCGGCGCCTGCCATCTCCTTCAGGGCCTGCAGGTCGTTCTGCAGCCGCTGGGTGTTGCGCACGAACGCCATCTCCACGAACGAGCGGTAGTTGTCCTGGGGCGTGAAGAAGTAGCGGAACGCCTCCACGAACTGCACGGCCCGGGAGTTGAGAAGGAGGAACAGGCCTGTCTTGGCAAGCTGGCCGCCGAGGGTGGCCAAAAATCCCTTGACGCCGCCCAGCGCGGACTTGTAAGCGAGTTCGCTTCCCCTCACCTGGCCGCCCATGGAGCCAGGCACGAATATTGAGCCCTTGCCGGTGAGTGCTTCCTTGGAACCGCCTGCGGCACCGCCGGTTCCGCTGAGTATCGCCTCCATGTGGCGGGCGACGACGCCTTCGCCGGCTGCCTTGCCTGCCCGGTCCACTTCCTTCTGATGCGTCCTGAGAAGCCTGTCCTTGTCCGCCTTGCTCATCTTTGCTATGTCCCCGGCCTTCATGCCAGTGAGTTCGGCCAGCTTCTCGTCCCTGGCCTTCTGCACCGCGTCGGCCCGCGCAGCCAGGCCGCTCTTGTGCGCCTTCATGCCCGCGGTTGCCTGGGCGATGGTCCCCACAAGGAAGACGCGCCCCTTCGCGGCCGCGCCTTCCTGCTTCGCAAGGGCGCCGAGGCCGCCTTTTTGGAGGGTGGTGGAAGCTGATTTGACCGACTGCCCGGCTGCGGCGACGGACTCGGCCGATGTGAACACTCCCCTTCCCCTTGCCTGGTAGCGTATGTGCCTCCCGAGCCGGCCGCCGCCGAGGTTGAACGCAGTGAACGGGTTCCTGCCGCTGACGTAGAGCGCGCCGGACAGGAGCGAGAATATTATTATCAGCGGGAGGCAGAGCGCGGGCGTGGCGCCAAGGGCCGGCGGTGGCGGGCAGTAGTCTGCGAACGCCACCTGCGGCAGGTATTTCTCTTCATTCAGCGCGCCCGGCGGCTCCCCTGCCGAGGGTATGTCGCTCACCCGCTCTATCGTGCCTACGCCGCCTATGTTGGAATACTTTGACTTGTCGGCGCCTATCCTGGCGTATTCCATGCACGCCATGAACCCGCACGTCGGCGTTTCAGGAACGCAGAACGGGCAGTAGACGACCTTGAAATGCACGCATTTATCCGCCATCTCCGGGTCAGGGTTGTTTTGAACGTCTAGGTATGCCCGGTTGAAATCGTACGACGCCCGGCCGTTCCCGTCGGTGTAGAAGGCGTAAAGCTGGTCAAGCCTGCCCGCGGACGGGTCCGGCGAAACCTGCAGGATGAGCACCGCATCGCTTATGGGCGGCCTGGACCCCGTGGAAAGGTCCTCGTAGAAAGCATTTATCCCGAGCGTCCTCGCGGAGTTGTCCATGATTGGGGTGAGCTGGGCCTGGGGCCTGCCGTTAAGCTCGCTGCAGAGCGGGCAGTCGCCCGCGGACGAAGCCCCCTGGGCGGCGATTATCTGGACTGCGGTGAGCGAGGCCAGGAAAAGCAACAGCAGGACTGCAGGCAACGGCCTCATGGCACTATTCATGACACCATTAATCCCTTGCTGATTTATAAATTTGTCTGGTGTATTCCCAGCATGCAGCGCTGGCTTCCGGCAGTGGTTATGCTTCTCCTGTCGCCGGTAGTTTTCGCGGCACAGCCGGTTGATTTCACGCTCGCAGTGCCAGGAGTCGCGCTGATTGTGGCCGCGTTCCTGGGCATAATGAGCATGATGGCAACAGCGTTGTCAGACCCGCGCCTGGAGGCGTGGGTGAAGACCGAGATACGGGAATTCGCCGCAGCGCTCATCCTGGCCGCCATCGTGATAGGATTCTTCGCGGCAACCGGCGGCAACGAACTGGCAGCGGCTCTCGGCGGGACCGGGAGCGCGAATTACGTCCAGTCCTCCGTGGCCGTGCTGGACAAATGGCTCGGCTCGTACGACTCCGCATTCACGACTGCAATCCGCGCCGCTGCCAAAATCAGGGTCGGTGCGACCTATTCGCCTTACATCAGCGTGCCGCTGTGGTGGGTGAGCGTGAACTACGCCACCAGCCCGCTCGCCGGCAGCGCCATACTCCTCCTGCCGCTCAACCTGGCTGCAGGCGGCCTGACCAACGCCCTCTACCTGGCCGAAGGCATGCGGATGCTCATAGTCTTCATGCTGGTCACCGGCCCCAGGATACTGTTGCCGCTCTCCCTGTGCCTGAGGTTCATACCATTCACCAGGAAGCTGGGCAACACCATGATAGCGGTCTCCATCGCAGGGATGGTGCTGCTGCCTGCATCGGTCCTCATTGCCGACGCGCTGAACGGCACGCTGGTCGACGCGCAGGGGCGCAGCACTGTCCCGAATCCTTCAATGGACCTCAGCGTGATAGACAAGAACAACCCCTGGGCCATGAACGTCTTCCAGTGGGCGTGCGCTGCCATACCAATCAGGGCCATACTTGGGATGACCGAGCAGGGATTCGCCGCGGTCATCTGCGCGTTCCTGCTGCTTCTCCTTATCGGTGCCGTGGCGTTTCCAGCATGCTACGCCTTCACCTCGCAGGTCGTGTACCCGATTCTCATGACCGTGTTCCAGGCGGTCAATGCCATCACGCTCATCACGTGGGAAGCCGGTTTTTCCCGGGGCAGTGGAGCCGCGGATTATGCGAACGCGGTGTTCAACGAGCTTTTCGGGTTCCTGAGGGACGTCAACAACCTCGTGTTCCTTGGATACATTGATTTCATCATCATAGGCCTCATAACGGTCGTGGGTGCGAGAAGCCTGTCTGCAGCCCTCGGCGGCGAATGGTACCTGGCAGGCATACAGAGGCTCATATGATATGAAGAATGATACGAAGACGAAACTGCCGGCGGAAGTGCCGGCGAAACCGTCGGCGAAATTGTTGGCGAAAGTGCCGGTGAAACTGCTGGTGCTGGCCGCATTGCTTGCGCTTGCAGCCGCAGGCACGGCATTCGCGCAATACACGGTCACCAGCACCGGCAGCGCGGTTACGACCAGCGGCACGTGCATAACCAACGCCACGGACATAATCCTGGGCGAGCAGGGCACCAACATCCTGCTAGTCATCGGCTTCATAACCGTGCTCATAGCGTGCGCCTACGCCGCCGGCAGCGCGCTGGGCAACGCCAATTACGTGGTGTTCGCCAAGGACGAGGCCTACCACCTCGGGTTTTCCGTGGTCCTGCTCGTGTCGTTCAGCGGCATACTCGTGTCCGCGTGCGCAGTCATGGACATGTTCTACCAGGAGACGTTCAGCAACCTGGGTGCCACCTCCTGCTACGCCCAGGGCATGAGCATCAACGGCATGTCATCCTGCTACATGGACGCGATAGCAGGGGACGCCCGGGGGCTCTCGGAACAATACCTGCAGCAGTATATCGGCCTGCTCATGGACTCCACGTTCTCCTGGAGCGTGCAGTATCCCCTGCTTGACGCCTATACCGCCACCGCCGGCGCCTACAAGAGGATCCTGTCCAGCCAGCACGACATAATACTCAACACCTTCCTGCTGCCCGCGCTCATGAGCATAAGCATGCAGAAGCTCATGCTGCAATTCATCAACGAAAACGCGGTCCGGTGGATACTGCCCATAGCGATCCTGCTGAGGGTCTTCCCGCCCACGAGGCAGATGGGCAACATATTCATAGCGTTCGTAATCGGAATCTACGTGGTCCTGCCATTCATGTACGTCTTCAACCTCAGCATGTACGACGTGACGCTCAACGACTGCCAGCCTTTCGCAAAGGCCGTGTGCGACGACCCGGTGGACGGCTACGCGTGCGCCAGCACCGGCGGCATGGCCGCATGCGACAACCAGTTCGGCTTCTGGAACGTGGCCAGGCTCATACCCCAGGCATTCTTCCTGCCAAACCTTACCATAGCAGTGCTGGTGACGTTCCTCGGATGCATGCACAAGGCGCTCAGGGTGGTCGGATGAAGGTGGCAGTATGAAGGTGGCCGGATGAACGACAAGAAAGCAGCATTGCTCATCCTCCTCGTGCTGGCAGCCGTGGCCACGGCGCAGACCAGCACGGTCACCCAGCAGCAGTTTGAGTCCGGCACCGCGAATTTCGCCCTGGAGATAGGAAAAAGCTGGCAGGCCCTCGCGGTAATGGCGCTCATAATCTCCGGCACCATCGCAGCCATCGGCTATGCCGTGGGCACAGGGTTTGAGATGCCGGAGCTGAAGGCCTGGGCCGGCAGCGAGCTTGTGCAGATAATCACGAATGCCATAATAATCCTGGTACTGCTGGCCGTCATAGTCTTCCTGGACGTGCTGGTCGTCGGCATCGTGGCGGACAGCGGCCTGCCAATGACGTGCACCGTCGGCCAGAGCTGCCTCCAGAAGGTCACGCAATACTACCTGAACGACTACGTCGGGGCAGCCAACACGACCGCCAAGAGCGTGCTCCTGAACAACATCAAGGCCGCGGCCGCGGCGAACAGGCGCTACGGGGGCTACTGCCTGAGCATATTCTGCCTGCAGGCCGGATACTCCAACGGTGTCGCGGGCCAGAAGGTGCTGGACCAGGATTACTACGCCATAATATTTGAGTATGCAATCAACCTCATCTCGTTCATGGAGGCGCAGAAGTTCTTCGTGACTGAGATAGGGTTCAAGATGGCGCCGGTCGTCCTGGCAATAGGCGTTGCCGCCCGGTCGTTCTTCTTCACGCGCAAGATAGGCGGCCTGCTCATGGCCGCGGCCATAGGCGTCATGTTCTTCTTCCCAGGCATGTACATATTTGACTGGCTCACCCTGGACTTCACGCTCAACGGCGACAAGTCCATGCAGGACGAGGGCCTTTCGTGCCCTGCGGAATGCCTGATAACCGCGCCGCTGGCGTACTACAGCGACGGGACCACCGTGCACCTCCTCAACAGCACCCAGGACGTGGCCGGCGCGTTCAGCGAGAGCAATTCCGCCCTGGCCGACGCCATCCTCCAGCGCACCAGGGAAAGCGCGCCGGGCTCTGCCGGCGGCGCAAACGGCAGGACGGTCCGCTCGTGCTATTACGGCGCCTATGACGGGCAGAACGTCTATGACAGGACAAAGGACCCTCCGGTCCTGGCCTACGCAAACTGCCCGACCGCGTGCAGGGAACTTCCTTATCCCGGGGCGTCGCCCATCTGCGCCGTGCCGGAAACGCAGGTGGCCTGCGCGAAGCTGCCGGTGGAATGCAAGGTCATACGCTACATCCAGGACGTTGACCAGGCCGAATACGCCAAATGCCCTGCTTCATGCAGGGTGGTGCCGCCGCTCAAGTCTGACTGCAGGTACAAGTCCGGCAACACCATCGGCAACTGCCTCAATTCGCGCTTTGACTGTCGGATGGCGGACAGGAACAACCTGAACGCAAGGCCGGTGCCGCCCCAGGGCACGCCTGACACCGCGCCGGCATACCAGAGGACGCGGTGCCTCCAGGCCGCGGACTGCCCTGCCAGCATCATCGCAACGCAGTCGTGCGTATATATAATGCCGGAAACCGGCCGGTGCGACGCCCTCTGCCCTGGCTGCCCTGCATACTGCAGGCTGACCGGGCCGGTTGATGCGGGCCACCCTGCGCCGCTTGGCAACGTCAATCTGGACAATCTGCCGGCAGACTGCAAGCAAATCGTCGGCGGCGTGGCCAGCCTCACCACCGCATGCAGGACCTGCCTCACGAGCCATGGCAGCTGCACCGTGGGCCTCCAGGCCATAAACGGCCTCAGCCCGCCCCCGACGGCCTGCACGTCGTGCCCGGCCGAGAAGAGGATGCTTTCCTCGGGCCTGCCTCCGGATTACATCACGGGCGGCTGCTCCCTGGACTCCTGCCCGGCGGAATACCGCATGAGCCTGCCGCGCAGCACCTGCGAGACGTGCCTGTCCGTTGACGAGTCCTACACCTACGCCCCTCCCATCAATACCAAATGCGGCGACCTGTGCGCGCCGTCAAGCAGCACCCCTGTGGGCAAGGCCGGCGACTACATGAACGTGGGAGCCACCGGCCAGGTGGGCAAGCCGGAGATACAGGAAGTGGCGAAGCTCATGCTGCCCATCTACGTGCTGCCGTTATTCAACATAGTCGCCACGATAATATTCATAATCTCGCTCTCGGGCTTCCTCGGCGGGGACATAGAGATACCCGGGCTTTCAAGGGTGTTCTGATGGTGCTGATGAAGAAGACGCTGCTGTTGCTGATGCTCCTGCCGCTTGCGTTTGCCGCGCCGTGGCAGGGCACCGCAGCTCTCGCAGTGGCGGCTTCGGCCGGCCTGCTCGCGGTGCTCTACATGGCCGGCATGGGGTTCGGCATCAGCGAGTTCCAGATGATGGCCAAGGAGGAGTTCTTCCAGCTCATCGCCCTGGGCGTCATGCTGGCCGCGCTCGTCGGCACCAACAGCCTCATAGACGGCATATCAACCAGCCCGGCGCTCACGGACTGCACCAGGGCAGGTGGCTGCGCCACCCTCCAGGACGCGGCAGGCTACAGCCTCGCCACCTCGCTCGGGACCCTGAGCGCCACGTTCGCGAGCATAGCGGAATTTGACATGGACGTGTCGGTTGCGACGTCAAAGGCCAGCCAGTGCAGCATCATGGGCGTCGGTTACAGCATCAGTTCCTGCGGCGGCTACAGCCTCCTCGCCACGCCCCTTTCCATGGCAGGCGGCATCGCAGGCTTCGCCATGGGCGAGCTTTACGCGATGAAACGGCTGGTGGGCGTGTCCGCGCAATACGCCCTGAGCCTCCTGCTGCCCCTGGGCATAATACTCCGGACGTTCAGGCTCACGCGCGGCGCCGGCGGCCTGCTCATAGCGCTGGCCATCTCGCTGCACATCGTGCTGCCTGCAGGAGTCGTGTTCAACGACATGCTCGCCGCGACGTTCATGGGCACCGGCCTGCCGGCAGCCCAGCTCTCGCTGACCGCGCCCTACAAGGGCTCGCCGTCCAGCATGGACATTGACTGCGACGCGCAGGCAATCGGAAGCGGCGAGAAGGGCGCCGTGGATTCGTACAACGGGCTGAGGGGGGACCTGAGGAAATACCTCTACGTCATGCTGGTCCTGGCGACGCTCGGCCCCGTGATATCGCTGCTGATGTTCGCCGCGAGCCTGCGGGCGCTGACCTCGCTGGCCGGCGCGGAAGTTGACGTCAGCGCATTGGCGAGGTTTGTCTGATGGGAGCGTACGTGTGCGGCGCGGCCGGCATAGGGCCTGAGTTCAGCGCGTTCTTCAACGGCACCATAATCCCGCTCACTGCGTACGCGACGATCGCCACCAGCATCCTGGTGGCGCTGGCGTACATGGCTGGCAACGCCATCTCAAACGCACGGCTGACGCTCTGGGCCAAGACCGAGGCGGTCCAGCTGCTCGCGTCCGTCGCCACGCTGTTCGTCATCACCCTCGCCATGGGCACCATGTGCGCCATAAACATGAACGAGGTGGCGGCTATTTTCGGCCAGCCAGCCCCGTCCGCGACCCCGGTGAGCGTCTATGACGCGGCCCAGCAATACCTCAACGACGCCGCGTTCTACTCGCACAACGCCCTGAAGGTCGTGAGATACCACCTTGAGGGCTACACCATACTCGCGTACCTCAACGCCTTCCAGTGCGACTTCAAGACCGGCATCATAGGCTGGGGCTGCCTTTTCGGGTATTCCGGCGCCAACGTCCAGCCGGTCGGCGGCTACGGTGCGCTCACCGCCGCGCTCAACATATTCTTCAACTCGCTCATAATAGCGCACTTCACCGCGCTCAACTTCATCTTCATACTCATGTTCGTCTATCGCGGCTTCGTGTTCCTGTTCCTGCCGCTCGGCATTTTCATGCGCGCGATGCCCTACATGCGCCAGTTCGGCTCGCTGCTCATAGCGCTCGCGCTGTCCTTCCTCATAGTGTACCCGTTCATGCTCGGCATATTCTGGCTGATGCGCGGGACGCTGGTGGACGCGAACACGAACTTCAGCCCGCCGGGCATCGACGCCGGCCAATACCGCGAGAGCGTCTATCCTGCCGGCACCGGCGCAGCCGCGGCCCTCAGGGCGCTCGGGACCGTAAGCTGGCAGCAGGTGAAATGCCAGTATTTCTCAAGCAGCGGCACGTCGCTCTGCCTCGGCAACTACGCCCTGGAGAAGCCCATGGATGCGATAGGGTTCGCTGCGAACGCCTTCATCGCAGCAGTGTTCCTGCCGACCGTGGCGCTGCTGACCGCCATAGCGAGCGTGGCATACGTGGCGCGGCTCTACGGGGAGGAAATAGATTTAAGTAGGCTGACCCAGTTGGTGTAACGATGCTGATACTTTCCATACAAAGCTTCATGGGGACCTGGGCCAACTGGCTGCCGCTCTGCATAATGGCGGTGGCGGCGGCGCTCCTGGTGCACGGCATACTCCTCGTCATAGGCCGGTCGTTCTCCATAAAGGAACTGGAGGCGTACGCGCAGTCCGAGATGCTGCAGGCCGGCGCCACCTTCTTCATGGCGGTTTTCCTCGTGATAATGGTGGGCGAGGCGATAAACCTGGCGCGCGATTTCATCGCGGGCGAGGTGAAGGTGGACGTGCCCGCGGAGTTTCTGGACAAGGTGCCGTGCGCGAAGCAGGCAATCCAGATCGGCACGACCGGGGCGGAAGTGACCGAAGAGCAGGGCGCGGACCTCCTGAACCCGGGCTCCACCATGGACGACGCCTACGACGCCATAAAATGCAGGATACAGGCAAAGGCCGTGGAGGTGGCTGCCATCCAGGACTACATAATGAACGACCAGACCACCGCCAGCCAGTTCAACCAGCTTAACGCCATGGTGAGCATCTTCGGCATAACCATCTACCGCGGCGACTGGAACACCGCGCTCTACAAGGCCACCGAAACGAAAAGGATAACGAACAACCTGGCCACCGTGCTCATCATAGCCCTG
Source organism: Microcaldota archaeon (assembly GCA_964490215.1). Lineage (GTDB taxonomy): Archaea > Micrarchaeota > Micrarchaeia > Anstonellales > Bilamarchaeaceae > Bilamarchaeum. The sequence continues at coordinate 24,728 of CAZBAM010000014.1, forward strand.
AACGCGCAATACGCGCTGGCCGAATATCTCAAGGCCAACATGCTCCACATCTTCCTCCCCATCGGCATCCTCCTCCGCAGCTTCCATTTCACGCGCGGCGCCGGCGCGCTCATGATGGCGATGGGCATAGGCATGTATTTCATATTCCCTGTCTTCTTCGTGCTCCTGGACCCGGGGTTCACGCCATCGCCGCCGCCGAAGACCACCGTCCAGCCTGCCGGGCAGCAATACTGCTACGCCACCATGAGCAACAGCGTCTCGGTGCTCACCGCGCTCCAGGCCGCTGGCATGGGGAGCACTGCGGACCTGGGCGTGGCGATGAACCGCAACGACCTCTCCAAGGCCTACATCTCGCTCATAGTCCACCCGCTGGTGGCATTCTTCCTCACGCTGATATTCGTGAGATACATCATGACCGTGCTGGGCGGCGAGCCCTACGAGCTTATGAAAATGGTCGGCAAAGTGATCTGATGGGGAAAACCGCACTAGCTGCGCTTGCATTCGTGGCATTCGTCATCCTCGTGGCAGGGTGCATACAGCCGGTCCAGAAGCTCGGCTGCTGCCTCAAGACTTACAAGAAGGGCGGCAACACCTACAACATAGACCTGGGAAAATACACCAACCCCTCGCTCGGCAACACCTGGCTGGACGTGGCCGCAGGGGACCCGGCGTACGGCTGCATGCTCTACAACATGAGCGACGTGGAGGGCAGCGTGGCGAACGAATACGATTACACCGGCGCCAGCACGACCGGGCTGTGCAACAGCGAAGCGGACGGCACTGGTGCGATGTGCAACGTCTCCATCCCCGCCGGCGCGACAGGCGCGAAAGACTTCCTCATCCCGATCTGCAGCGAGAACGACATCATAAAGTGCATCAGCGGCAACTGCACGGCCATGGTGTGCGGTGACTTCAAGTTCACGCCGCGCGTTTCGCCCGGCTTCCCCACGACTGCGCCGGAAGCGGATGCGAACGCGGCCAACACGAAAGAGCAGCTGGCCGGCGGGGTTTCAACCCAGGCCACCGGGGACGTGGCAGTGCAGTTCTACAAGAGCCAGTGCAGGTTCCTGCCCATGGATGCGAAGCTCAGGAACATCATGAAGAACTCCAAGTCGCAGATAAACGTCTTCAGGATGGGCGTCGGCGGCTCGTTTGACGAGTTCGACCAGTACCGGTATTACTTCCCAATATCCGACAAGTTCTGCACCGCGAATCCGGGCGGCAGGGTGGACAGGTACATGAACTACCTCACCGCGAATGCCGGTTCAACAGGTAATGCATGCGCTTCAGACTCCGACTGCAACGGGGGCCAGTGCGCATTCGGCACGTGCACCGCCCTGCCGGTGGCCTACGACGACCCGATAGCCGGCATAAGGGACAACTGCGTGAACGGCAACAACGACCCGCCGGTGCTGGCGTTCGGCGAGAGCGCGGCGCAGCGCAGCGCCACGGCCACGCTGCCCGGCCCGAAGACGTGGACCTTCAGCTACGCCCCGCTCGTGCCGGACCAGACCAACTACAAGTTCGCGGATTACGCGAGGTTCAACAACGCCTCGGACCCGGTGGGCGAGACGGTCGACTTGTACAGGACCACGCTCCTGGAATCGCCTATATATACGTATGATATAAAGCTGAAAAACTGCACCCACGGCGTCGTCCGCGATGGCGTGTCCGGATACCTCTGCCTGGATGAAAACGGGAACGAGTGCGCGTACACGAACGTGTGCAGCGACAGCGGCAAGCCCTGCACCTACAAGGCCGGGGTCTACGAAGACCAGTGCATGGAGGACGGGACAGGGCGCCTGTGCCCCTATGCCGCAACCTGCAGCGACAGCGCAGGCACGAGGCCATGCACCTTCAGCGAGATTCCCGGCAGCCACGGGAGGATGTCGTGCAAGGACGCGAACGGGATAACATGCACTGCAAACAAAACCGACCAGGCCATCTGCCCCAACGGCCACCGGTTCAGCCCGTGCATCGAGGCGTTCGCAGCATGCACGGACCCGGAGGACCCGGAGCGCAAGTGCACCCGCGAGTGGTGGAGCGGCTCCGGCCCCTGGACCGGCGGGAAGAGCGTCAGATACCTGAACACCACCTGCCTGACCAGCGATGACTATAGCCAGTGCAACTACGACCTGTTCTGGAGCTGCTCCGACTCCATACTCTACGCGGCCTCGTGCGGTTACAGCCCATCAGCGGGGTGCTATTGCACCGAGGGCAAGAGCACCTGCTCCAGCCTGTACGGAAAAAGTTCGCCAACCACGGCCTACTACTACACGTACGACAGGCCATCGCCGGTCAACGTCTTCAAGAAGCTTGACGACGGCTTCTACAGCAGCCAGCTTTCCATAGCCCACACGGACAAGATATACGACACCGCACGCAGCGGCACCACGCGGGCGCCGTTTGAGTGCGACGCCAGCGGCAACGACTGCTACTCAGGGACGTGCAGCACGCAGAAATACAGCAGGAGCGTGATGCTCACCAGCACCGAGCTTGCCACGGCGCGCGAGGTGGTGACCGACTGCAACGAATTCACGGATTCCGCAGGCATAAAAATCGTGACCTGCGCGCCTACGAAATCCGTGGCCCTGCAGGCAGCCGACCCGCCGGCAAGGGAATACGGTAGCGTCACGCTCAGCCCGGTCCTCACCGCCATCTGGACTGGCGACTACCATTCCAACCCGAGGCAGGACCCGCCATTCGGCGCAGCTGACCTGACGGACGGGGACGAGCTCAACGCATACTGGACGAACTTCTATTTAAATCCGACAATAACCGTACTCACGTTCCTCATTGACCTAAAGTTAGACTTCATGAGCACGTCAACGTTCACCGTCAAGAACCCGGTGCGGGTGTCCTGGACAGGGCAGGATGCATTCATACTGAAACAGGACTGCGCTGACGCTGACCAGGTGCAGCGCTTCATAGGTAACGCGACGTGGTACCAGGCCTATAACGAGACTGCCGCAACCGACCACGTGTGGTGCCCGACGGTTACCGAGTCAACAACCGGCCCGCCGCTGGGCGGCATCGTGTTCTTCGGGAAGACCGGCAAGGACGGGAATTCGCAGGTGGTATACAACGGCGACACCATCATAGGATATTCCCTGCTTGACGCAGGCGATTTTGAGGACACGCTCCTCTACAGGAACTGCGACCTCCACGCAACCGACTACGAAAGGATAGAGCTGAGCGACCCTACAGACCCGAAGTTAACCGACAGCACCGACGGCCTGCTGAAGGCGTTCACGCCATACTTCGAGCAGAGGGTGAAGGGCCTCGGGATGACATTGGGCTCCAGCAGGGTCAATGCCAACAGCGTGGTGACCGCGTTCCTGCCCTGGGTCGTCAACTTCGAGAAGGGCACATTCAGGACCAACAGGCCAAAACAATGGGTGGTGTATGACAAGTCCCACGGCGGCGACGACTCCGTCGGATTCACCCGGCTCGGGTATTTCCTGACCTCGCAGCCGGCCCAGTCGCTCCGCCAGCGCAACGTATACGACGAGGACATGGACCAGATGCCCGGCACCCGCGCAGCGGAGCTCGACGCGAGGGGCGACCCCTGGAGCGGGGCGGAGTATACGAACAATGACAAGGACAAAAACGTGTATCACACCTACAGCTTCGGCTTCAGCAAGTCCATCACGCTCATCAAGTACGACGGCAGCGGGAAGCTCGGGACGTGCGCCATAGACACGAACACGCTGCTGCCGGCCGTCAGGACTCTGGGCTGGTGCGAGCCGTGCACCACATCCACGCTCGCGTTCCAGAAGCTGACCGCAGCGCCGGACGTTTACCTGCCTCGTTACACCGCGAAACTGGACGATGTGGGCGCCCGCACATACGTCGCGGAGAACGTGCAGCCGGTGTGCAGCTCGGCCCTCCTGAGAAACGATGTCAGCGGCCCCAGCAGGGTGGACAACGCCACCTGCTTCAACGCCTACATAACCGACATGGACGACTACACCGGCTCCCTCGGCGTGCAGGGCTCGCCCAGGACCGTGCCGGACGCCACAATCGTCAAGGAAAGGCTCGGCAACTACATGAAGTCAGGCATCATGCCGGTGCTGGACATAAGCGACCGGAGCGAATGGAACCTCACGCACACCGTCAAGGTTGGCAACAACGCGCCTGTCGCCGCGCCGGACTACACGGAATACGATTTCGAGAGGCTGTTCGGAAGCATGGGCGCCGCGGTGGTCATAGTGGACCACGTGGGCAGCAAGGCAGAGCTGGACGCGCCCCTCTCCGCCAGCGAAAACCTCCCGCCCCTGCCGGCCTCATCAGCAGGCCCGACAAGGCTTGACAGGATAATAAAGAGGAGCGGCATCGTGAGGCTCAAATGCCCGGACTGCCTCACCGCGGTCCACGTGGACGCGCCATCCACCAGCGGCTGCGATGCGTCCGACCCGTCCCTGCCTGACACGAGCCGCTGCCTCAACAAGACGCTCAGGGCGCTCCTGGCAGACCCGGAGATAAACTTCAACATAGACCTCATTACATTTGACTATCCGGCCAGCGACCATCCCCCGCCGGGCGCCCTGACAGACCCGGTGGAAAAGGCAAAGGCAGTAACCGACGACATCGCGTCCTACGGCACTACGTCCCTCAAGGCAGGCGGCAAGCCGGTCATGGTGGTCGGCTTCAACGTTGACAGCGGCGACCCGGAGTGGCAGGACTACTACGTGACCCTGTTTGATACCGTGGCGCTCAACCAGGCCGAGCTCGTCCAGTCAGGCGTGGTCGGCGTCATATACTCGCCGGCGCGGGGCAGCAGCGCCTCCTCCACGCAGTCACAACTCTGCATTGACATGCCGGTATCTTACGTAGCATATTATCAGAATAACGGGATTCAACTCGCCACACTTCCAAAATGCGGCAATGGATGGACACCAACAACGGACTTTAAGCTATACAAGTGCGGCAGCGACCCGAATTCTGTATGCACCGCCCAGAGCCCGGCGTTTTGGGGAAATGATAAGTACATTGCACCGCCCAAACAGTGCCCCAGCGACCTCAGCAAATGCACGGATCTTGGCATGTATGATGAAGAGAAGACGCTCCAAAGCAACTGGATTGGACTAGTTGACAACACCACCGGCGTTGGGGTCAAGACAGACAAGTTCTGCGACTTTGAGGACGCGATGCAGAAGATGTCAAGCTCGGTGCCTGTGGCGATTTTCAACAGGGTGATGGCGCAGGACGTGGAATGCTCAGCGTGTTCCGGCCTTGATTACGCAACCGGCGTATGCGACGACACGAACACCGGGCCCCAGCTGCAATGCGACGACGGCAACCCCTGCAAGGTGACTGACCCGGTGAGCGGCACGCCGTCAGTGCCGACAGGCGACGCCGCGAAGGGCCTGAGATGCCCTGCTGGGGCGGTCACCGCGGAGTGCACGCTCTGCACGGCCAAGCTCGGCAGGTTCGCCTGCACCTACTTTTACACCAACGGCACGACCCAGAGCATACGGGGCGAAATCCCGCAACTCTCTTCGGACGCCTACTCCGAGATAATCGCGGCCCTGCCAAAGCCGGGGAAGTGCTGCCTGGAGGCCGGAGGCTCCAAATACGCCTATTCCAAACAGACATACGCCGCCCCTGTGAACAAGCCGCTGGCGTTCCCGAAGACCGGCGACACCAAGGCGGACTGCGGGATGGGGATGGGCGTGGAAGAACTGCTCCAGGCCGGCAGCTTCTGCAACTACCAGCTGCCCATAAGGCAGTACGACATAACGTGCCAGGTGGCATGATGGGACTCGGGGAAGTGCTCGGCAACATATTCCGGGGAGGCGGTGCCGCCCAGTCACGGAAAGGCCAGGCGCAGTCGTGCCCGAACTGCGGGGAGAAGGTCAACCTGAGCATGGAGCGCTGCCCCAAGTGCGGGGTGCGCATAAAGAGCATGTTCCGCCGCAAGTGCCCCAAGTGCGGCACGCTCAACGAGCTGGACGTGAAGGCATGCGCCCAGTGCGGCTACGATTTTGAGGCAGAACTGGAAAGGGCTAAAAAGACTTATTATGTATGTCCTATCTGCGGGTATAAAATGGAAGCGATGCTCACGCAGTGCCCTGCCTGCAACACGCGATTCATGTAGTCAGGTATGGTCCGGTAGTAGGTAGTATGTAGTCAGATAGTATTCATGTAGTAATAGTATATGCGGTATATGCCAAGATTATCTGTCAAGTGAAAAAATGGTTGAATCCTTCAAGCAGGAGCAGAAGAAGCTGGAGGCCGAGGCTCCGAAGAGGAGATTCATCCACCTCCTGGACGAGGACGAGGTGGAGGTGAAGAAGCTGGGGGCCGACGACGTTGAGGACTGCGTCAAGGTCATGCGCAGGTGCGCCTTTGACGTCACCGAATCCGAAGTCAGCAACATAGTGACCTACAAGCGGAGCTTTGCTGCCACCGTCAACCGGATGGTGGTGGGCGTGGGGCTGGCATGGCCTGCCAAGCTTGACGTTGACGAGAAAATCATAACCAGCGGCGAGCCGAACGCCCTCTACCTGGAAGACCCTGCAGTGCTGCTCGCGTACGAGGGCAGGGGCGTAAGGCGCATCCTGCTCAAGGAAAGGGAGAAGGAGGTGGCGGCCGCTGGCATGAAATACGCCATAGCATATCTCTACGAGGACATCCCCAAGGGCAGCATAACCGACTACATAACAGAGGCCGGAAGCGCCCTGGAGAAGCTTTACCTTTCCGAGGATTACGAGTTCTTCAGGACCGAAAGGGGCATACTCGCCTTCAAGAAGATAGCCTGAGCAGCGCCTCCAGGAACCCGAGCGAGCGCATCTTCTTTCTTATGGCCGGCATCCGGCTTGAGAGCCTTACCATGTCCTTCCGGCTGCAGCTTATGCAGATGTTCCTGCCGCTCACTACCAGGGAACACGCCCTGAAGCCGGTCAGGACCAGGTAGCGCCTCGCCGCGGCCAGCTTTTTGATGAGCGGCATGCGTGGCACGCCGTCTGGCGCAGGCCGGCTGGCCGATGCCAGCTTGTCCCAGTTGGGCAGGCCGAACTCCTTTGCCAGGAGGCGTATTTCCGCCTTGGACAAGCCGCTTTCAAGCAGCGGGCTCCTGATGCCCGCCTGTCTCGCGGCCACGAAACTGAAATTGCGCTCTGCTGCGTCGTCCTTGTGCGAGCCGTCCAGCACGTTGCGGAGCCTGAGGCGCGTGGCCATGCCCTTGAGGCCGCCGTAAATCGCGCTGCCGGGACGCACCCTGCCGGGCCTGTAGGTCACGTGCCTGGCGCCTATTATCCTTGCCACCCGCTTCGCCAGCAGCAGCTCGGACGCCGGATAAGTCTCGGACAGTGCAGTGACCGCCACTGCCTTGTCGCCAAGCTCCTCCCTGCAGATGCGGAGCAGGAGCGTGCTGTCCACGCCCCCGGAATATGCCACGAGCGCACCGTCCAGTTTCCGTATCCTGTCGCGCAGGTCCTGCAGCTTGCCTTCCAGCCTTTTGTCCATGGATGGTTTTTGGCTTATGCTTTTATTAAGCTGCCCTGGGAAAAATGCGCATGAAACCGTTCCCGGCAGCGGCGCTGGTGATTCTGTTCATCGCTGCCACGGCCATCCCATGCTTCGCCTCGGACTGCCAGGGCTCAATCTCGCAGATGGTGCCGGCTGTCATGGGCGAAGGCGGCGGGCTGGTGAACACCACGGTGTCGCTCGCGCCGGGGCCAGGGAACGCGTACGCCGGCGTGTGGCCGCGCACTGCAACTTCCACGCAGGAGTCCATAGACGATGCGGTGGGCTATGCGTATTCGCTTTCCGGCCACGGGCCGTGCGACGTCCTCGTGATGTTCAGCGTGCCCGGCGCCGCGGACTACGTGGAAGGGCCCAGCGCAGGCGCAGCCCTTGCGGTGATGACCTACGCCCTGCTGGAGAACAGGAGCCTCAGGCAGGACGCCATAATGACCGGCACCATAGACTCCGGCGGTGGCATAGGCGAGGTGGGCGGGCTCTACGAGAAAGCCCGTGGCGCGGCCTTCGCAGGCGCAAGATACTTCATAACCCCGGTGGAAGGCCTCTACGAGAGGATGCTGCTCGCAAGCGTGGAGAGGGAATACGGGATGACCGTGCTCCAGGCCAGGAACGCAGGCGAAGTGATAAGCTTCATGATGGACGGCGTGCCGATAAGCCAGGAAGGGTTCGTGGTGAGGAACAGGCCGATGCCGGACCTGCCGCCATACCCTGGAGGCGGGCTGGAACGGTTCGCGCCGGTTGCGCTGGAGATGATTGCGCTGGAAAAGCAGGCTGCCAATGCACTTGGCACCGGGACACTTGCCAGCGGGACACCTGCCACCGCGGCCGAGCAACAGGCCGGAACCGGACCGACCGGGGCCGGACGGCCGGCAGGGGCAGGCACAGGGAACGCAACGCAGCGGGACGCAGGGAACGCAACGCAGGGGCAGGACGGCCGGGGCATGGACAACGACACCTCCCTCGCCAGGGATTTCTTCCTTAACGAGGCCAAAAGGCAGGAGCGGCTGCTGGAGCTGGGCTATGCGTTCAGCGCGGCCAACGAGGCGTTCCTGGACTACATAGAGGTTTCAAGCATCGGGGCCATGACAGGCGGCGGCGACCCGGACCTCCCCAGGAAAAAGGGCGAGGCTGGCATATGCCTGTCGCGGATAACGAGGCCGGTGATGACCGATGCGAATTTTGAATGGGTGGTGGGCTCGGAGCTCCGCGAGGGGTGGGCTGAACTCAGGCTCAACCTGACGGGCACCGAAGGCAGGATGACGAGCGACGAGAAATTCGCGGCATACAACGACCTGATGTACGCCCAGGCATGGTGTTCGGTGTCCGGCGGGCTGGCCGCGGCCGCGCCTGCCGGGGGGACGCCGGTGGACGAGGGCACGCTGAAGGAGCTTGCAGACGCGAAGCTTGGCGAGGCGCGCAGCCTCCAGCTGAGCAGCGCGGACACGAAGTTCAAGATGGACGCGGCAACCGCCTCCTATGCGAAAGGCCGCTACGGGGCAGCGATATACGACGCACTCTACGTGATTGCCATTGACGGCGCGGCGCATGCGGGCGGTGAAGCGGGCGAAAACCGCAGCACAGGCAAGGCCGCCGCGAAGGACGCGGCCGCGAAGCTGCTCAACGAGAGCCGCACCTCGCTCTGGGGGAGGATATACCGGTCCCAGGGCGCTTACCTGTATGCGCAGAACGACAGCGCCGGGGCATTGACAATCCTGGGGTTCGCGAAGGCGCTGGACGGCGCCACAAATGAAATGCGGGTTGCGCTGGGCACCGGAAACGCAACGCAGGGGCAGGATGGAAGCGGGATGGCGCGGGAATGGACTGACCATGGGAACATTTTACCTGCCGGAGCCGCATACACGCTCGCGGCCGCTGGCATCTTAATCTTTTTATTGGTGATTGTACTAATGATAGTACGTGGAACTCACCCCAAGGGAACTCGCAAGGCTGCTGGAGCTAAACAAAAAGAAGGCCGAGCTTGAATTCAGGCACGCGGCATTCGGCACGGACTGCGCCGCGGAACTCCGCTCCATAGAAGCGAACGCGTCGGAACTCGCCGCCAAGGCGAAGGCGGCAGTGGTTGAGATAATCCTTCCGAACGATAACCGGCTCAGGGAACTGGGCGAAGCGCTCAGCACATTCTCGCCCCAGCAGCTCAGGGAGGCGATGACCCTCAGGAGCGGCACTGCCTACGAACTCCTGCGGCAGAGGGGCGAGGTGGTGAAGCGGAACCAGGATAACCGGCTTGAGATAGCCAAGCTCGCCATGACGCTTTCCCGTATGCCTTCCCACGACCGTGACCTGCTCGCAGCCGCGGTGAAGTCAGGCTCGTTAGGTGGGACGATGCGGCTGGATTTCACCAGCGAGGGCATCGTGAAGGACGCGGCCCGCTTCATGCGGCGCTGCGGCATGGGGTGCAGGGCCCTGGGCAGGAGCCTCGTCGCTGATACGCAGCCGCCCGGTGAAGTGCGCATGGAATTCGCGAACCGGAACGTGTGGGTCAGCGCGGACGTGCGGGGGAAGCTTGAGGAGAACCTCGCGAAGATAGGCCAGCTGACCGCCGGCATCCAGCTCAAGAACGCAGAAAGGCAGATAAAGCGCTTCAACGAGCAGGAGGAAAGCGAATTTGAAGCCCTCCAGCGCCAGTATCTTGACCTGCTCAAGCAGCAGGACGAATTGCTGAGGGAATTCAACGAAGAAGAGAACATCCAGGTAAAACCCTGAGGGCTCTGCAGGAAAGCTCATGCGCCTTGCCGGGCTAGTAGTCAGTCCGCTAATTTCCTTTAAGAATTTCATATCTTGAGGGGTTGC
>CAZBAM010000015.1:0-34609 GCA_964490215.1 Microcaldota archaeon
ACCTTCAATTTACACACAGATAATTATTAAACTTATTTGTCGGACATCCTACTAGGTATAGAAGGAAGCGCGGGGTAAGTGCATGGCGTAATACGCCGGATAATTACCGTACTGATACGGCGGCGTATGCTGGAACGTATCGTATTATCTGGCTGTTCTTTCATCTATGAGTTTGGTTAGTTTCTTGGAAACGTTTGTTTGCTCGGTAATTACCTCTATTAATTCGTAATAAACATCCACGCCTTTCCCCAATTGATTCATCTCAAGAGAATGGGCATAAAGGTTAATATCCAAAACAAGCAGATTTTCTTTATATTCTAATTTGGACACCAGGATCCCGGTGTTTCCAACCATCCGCTTTAGTTTCTCTTTATTTTGCGCTTTTTCCTCCAGCCATTCAACAAGGTGTTTCTCCAGTTGATCATGGAAAAGTTCAATATCTTTTTTATCTCCCTCCAGGACGACCTCAACACGGCCGTCAGGAAGATTGAACGCCCCGCCCTTCTTGAAACCCGCGTAGATTAATCTTTCAGCTATAAGCAGCCTGCATCCGATGTGTTGAACTCTGTTGTGCTGTTCTTTCGGTTCAATATAGAAAAGAGCCTTTACATTCGTTGAATACGCAGACACCCCAGTACCACCATACCCAAACGTAACAACTAAGATAAAATTTATATACCCTTTACCTCCGTTAATATGTGATTATATTTATAATAATCGGTGTTGGGCGTTTTTGGAGATACCTGAAACCATCAGCACCACAAAGAGGGCATAGGTAATTATGGAAGGCCCGATATGTAAGGTATGCGAACAGCCCATAAAGCCAGGAAGGGGGCGGCCGCGCAGTCACTTTACCGGCTTTCCCTTCTTCTTCTTTTTGTCAGTGTCAGGCTCAGGCTTGACCGTCCGCTTTCTCGGGATGCCGAATATCTCATAAAGCAGTTTCGTCATTGGTCTCCCTCTTTCCCTTCCAGAAGCCCCTTTATAGTCGGGCGTATCAGGAGCCCCTGTATGAACGAGCCGAGAAAATTGGTCTCGTAAAGGCACGCCAGCAGGCCGCCGATGAGGCAGAAGAACACGAGATACGCCTTCTTTTCCAGGTAGGGGTTTTCCAATTTCGCAGTGGAGCGCTCTATTTTGACAAGGCCTGATTTCACGGCCATGAAATAGCAGAGCGCGCCCACGGTGCCGAGCAGGAAACGGAGGACGAGCGTCTGGTTCGCAGCGAGTAGCTGGACGAGCAGCGATGCAAGGTCAGCCATGCGATTGGCTTTCAGGCAAGGTTTATATATTTGTCCGGGAGGCGGGCTTTGCTCCCAAAATCGAATCTGCTCCAAAAAGGAAGATGCTACTCCCAAAGGCGGGACGATGTGTTTTGAATGACTAGCGAAAGCCAGGGATTAAAAAGGAATAGGTACCTAAATAGGAAAAGATGTGATAGTATGACAATATGCATAGCCGCCATATGCGAAGCTAGTAGCAAAGAACCAAAAATCGTAATTTGCGCTGATAGATTAGTTTCTGCGGGTATTCAATTCGAACATGCCAATCCAAAAATTAAAGTCATAACATCAGATTGTTGGGTATTGACTTCTAGCCAAGATTCACTCAAAAGCTACGAGATAATTAAAAATGTTAGAAATAAAGCAGAAGTGGAGTTAACTTCAACTCCAGTTACTATGATGAATATTGTTGAATTGTTCAAAAAAGAATGTGTAGCGGTTTATAAAGAAGAAGTGGAGCGAGAGGTTTTGCTCAAATATGGCCTTACCTTAGATTCGTTTCATGATAAATCAAAGAATCTATCGCCTAAACTTATAGAAAAGATAACAGAAGAATTATCTCGTCATAGTCAACTATTCCCATTAGACTTTGGTATGAGCTTTCTCATCGTTGGTTTTGACCCTGAACCGCATATGTACATAGTAGATGAAAGAGGCAAACATGAGTTGCAGGATTTCTTAAGTTTTTCAGTTATTGGTAGTGGTAAGGACCTAGCGTTTTCAGAATTAACCAAATACAACATTCATTCTAATTTGCCTTTCATAGAAACTATGGTTAGAGTTTATGATGCTAAAAGAATCTCCGAACGTGTACCAGGCATTGGTAGAGATACAGATTTATTGATTCTTTTTCCAAAAGATGGTAAAGTCACATTTTGGGAAGCTGACCAGCAGTTTAAGACATTGTTGGATGATGCAAGATTGCAACGTCAACAAAAAGAGATAGGGATACTCAACGAAGATATAAAGAAACTATCCGAGCTTTTTAAGCCAGATAAAACGCCATAAAAACTATATAGAACTAATTTTTGGTTTTAATAAAATTCTCTTCCCTTTAGTTTCTATCTCTAGTTCTTGCCCTTCTTTGAACCCTGCTTTTTCAATTTGTGATTGTGGGATTACAACAACCCATTTTGCATATTCTTTACTCCCTACTTTTCTGGATAATTGCTTTTGCAACTTCATGTTTGAAATAGGTACCTAAATCTATTTAAACCTTCCTTGTACCTTTTAGGTACTGAACGGTTTATAAATTGTTAGGTACCTAATATGAATAGGTGTTTGGATGACAACAGAAAGGAATGGAAATAGCGAAGTCAAAGACGATAAAGCCGACTAAGGGCGGCTGGCTCGTCAAGTCCCAAAGCCCGAACAACTGCTACAAGGTAGATGAGGAGTTATTATGCAACTGCCATGACGCAGAATGCAGGGGCATTACTTGCAAACACGCCTTCGCAGTTCGCTATTATCTCCAAATTGAACGGAATACGGCCAGCGGCACAGAAACCGATAAGGTTATCATAAGCCACAAACAAGCGTGGAAGGCATATACGGCGGCTCAGACCGATGAGGTAAGGCGTTTGATATGCTCCTCAAAGACCTTGTAGAGAGCATAGAGGAAGCCCCACAGGGCAAAGGGCGGCCTGGCCTACTCCTTAAGACCTTTTGCGCTATCCAAAAAGTCTATTCCCTTCGGCGAGACGCTCAAGAGCAAGAACAGGGTAGCGCAGGAGAATGAACTGCTATGCAAGTTCATAGCGTATAACCTGACGGTGGTTATTCATGAGATATTTGAACTAGGAGTTAGCGGAGTTTTTATAATTGACTTCTGCTTCTTCGGTTTGGAACGCCATAGTACAATCGTTCAAAATACATAGGAGAACCAGAACGTTTTTTCAATCCACTAACAACCTGATGGGTATTCTGTAATTGAATTATTATTGGTTTTACTTCTCGGATGTTGGAATCGAGTTTGGTGACCAATCGGTTCATATCAATTCCATTACGTTTATTCTTGTTAAGTAGCGAAATAACATCATCTTGTGTAGCGGCCATAACCAAACCTTACCTCATACACTATGCACGATACCCTATGCACACCATCCTATTCATGAGGTGCATAGTCACTATATGGCACGCAGATTTTTAAACGCTTATCACAGCAATTATTCCCACAAGTTTATAGTTTAAACAATTTTCTTATATAATTCATTCATATTTCTTAAAGTGAGGTCTGGTTTTGACCAAGGAGTCCCCTCCAACTTCAATTGTTCCTTCTCTTTAGATATCTGATTTTTTGATGCTATTTGTACTGTATCTATGTGAGCGTTTTTACCTGCTTGAACATCTGATTGTTTATCCCCAATCATAACGGTTAGCTTCAGATTAAAGTTTCTCTTTCTTACATACTTTGCTAATTCTACTGTTTTGTCTTTTGTCACTACGACCTCTGCAATTAAATCTTCTAGATTAGTTAACATTATTTTAGTGTGTTGGTGGTTACATTTTCCTTGTGTAACACAGTATAAATCGGCGATAGGATATAATGTTTTTATGATTCTAACAACATTTGGCTTAGGCATTAAAGCGTCATATTTGCCTTGTCGAAATTGCCAGTATAGCCGTGCAGCTAAAGAGTGCTCCTTGTGATTAGTAATGAGATTATCTTTAGTTGGAAGAACATAATTACAATAATCCTCAAAAACCTTGGGCTCATAATCAAAATACTTACGTAATTTCTTCTTTTTAGTTTTAGTTCGATACAACTTTTCTAAATCTTTTTTAAATTGGAATAAGGAGATGTATTCAGTTAAATCTCCCTCACATTCAGAAGTCAAACGTTTATATGCAAGTTCCAAACCAGTCATATTCGCTTCAGTTGTATTGATTAGAGTATCATCTAAATCAAATAAGAATTTCTCTTTTGATTTAAGGTCAAGCATACATTAACCGCGTAACTTACTTTAATAAATATATGTAGCTTTCAGGGCAAAATCTGCTTCTAACCCGCTTAATGTGCAAAGCGGCTTTTTCGAGATGAGTTATTAGCAAATCTGGGCATAAACGCAGATTTTAAATAAATTATGAAGAATATTTATTTATGCCAGAAACACCCGATTTGTTTGATATCTCTCAAAAACTTCTTGCGTATGTATATTCCAATGAACCAGTAGATAATGAGAAGATAATTGATTTAATAATGAATTCTAAGCTGTCAGAAGAAACAATAAAATTGAATATTGAACGCCTGCATGACGCTGGTCTCATAAGAGGTATTTTTGTAAAACCGGGAAATAAACAATATTTCGTTGGTGTGATAAACCTAACGTTATCGTATGCAGGTATACTAGAACTTGGAAATTTAATCAGGCGAATGGAAAATAAGGGAGCTTCAAGTTTTTTGACCATCAATATCGGAGAGTTTAATTTCGATTTGAATCTGGCTAAACTAAAAGTTGGCTAAACTTCCGAGTTTAGTATCAGCCCCCCGTCACAGGCAAAGTAATTTATATTCCGTCGTGCAATATGGGAATAGCATGAAATACAAATCAACAGCCGAAGTCCATGTCCCAGAGAAACTCATAGACCAGATAATCGGGCAGGGCAAGGCGGTGGAAATCGTCCGGAAGGCTGCCAGGCAGAAGCGCAACGTCCTGCTCATGGGCTCGCCAGGGACCGGCAAGAGCATGATGGCCCAGGCTATGGCAGAGCTGATGCAGGGCGCAGAGCTGGAGGACGTGCTCGTCTATCCCAACCGGAACAACGAGAACCAGCCCGTGGTGCGGGTGGTGAGGACCTACCCGGATTACGACTACCTGAAGAGGAACGGCCTCCTGAGATACTATTCTGCCCACGAGCTGGACCTCATAAAGCGCTTGCCGGCGCACGATCTGCCCGCGAGGATAAAGAACGGCCTGGGAAGGCGGCTGGCATTCCAGAAGCCAGAGGCAGAGCAGAGGGGCATGTCTTCGCTGCTCATAATCTGCGGCCTCGGCATGGTACTCCTCTACGTCGCGCTCTTCTCCTCGCTCGCCGACAGCTCCAAATGGTTCATAATCGCGACGCTCCTCGGCCTCGGCTTCCTCTACGTGGTGTCCAACGCCACGGCCGGCCTCGGGCGCAGGCTCATGCCCAAGGAGGACCCGGCCCCGAAGCTCATCGTGGACAACAGCGAGCGGAAGACCGCGCCGTTCATAGACGCGACCGGCTCGCGCGCAGGCTCGCTGCTCGGCGATTGCCGTCACGACCCGCTCCAGAGCGGCGGCCTCGGCACGCCGGCGCACCTCCGCGTGGAAGCGGGCGCCATCCACCAGGCGAGCAGGGGCGTCCTTTTCATAGACGAGGTGGCGTCCCTCAAGCTCAACTGGCAGCAGGAGATACTGACTGCCATGCAGGAGAAGAAATACCCGATAACAGGGCAGAGCGAGATGAGCTCGGGCGCGCTGGTGAAGACGCAGCCGGTCCCCACGGACTTCGTGCTCGTGGCGTCAGGCAACCTGCCGGACATGGCCCACCTCCACCCTGCGCTCCGCTCCAGGATACGCGGCGCGGGCTACGAGATATACGCCGAGGACTTCATGGACGACACGCCGGAGAACGAGGACAAGCTCGTGCAGTTCGTGGCCCAGGAAGTGAAGCGCGACGGCCGCATCCCGCATTTTGACGCGGGCGCGGTGGCCGAGATAGTGGAGGAGGCGCGCCGCATGTCAGGCCGGAGGAGGAAGTTCTCGCTCAACCTCAGGGAGCTTGGCGGGCTCGTGCGCGCGGCCGGCGACATCGCAAGGGAAAGGAACATCCAGCTCATCGGCAGGACCGAGGTGCTGGAGGCGAGGAAGGTGTGCAGGTCCATAGAGAGCCAGCTCGGCGCCAGGATAATAGACATGAAAAAGGAATACCAGACCATAATCACCAGCGGCGCGGAAATCGGCCGCGTCAACGGCCTTGCGGTCCTCGGGGACTCGCGGGCCGGCCTCATACTGCCGATGGTGGCAGAGGCGACTCCGGCGGCCTCAAGGAGCGAGGGCCGCGTCATAGCCACAGGCAAGCTCGGCACGATAGCCAAGGAAGCGGTGGATAACGTTTCGGCAATATTCAAGAAATACATCGGCACGGAGATTTCCCGCACAGACCTCCACATACAGTTCCTGCAGACGTACGACGGCGTGGAAGGGGACAGCGCGTCCATATCCACGGCAGTGGCTGTCATCTCGGCCCTCTCTTCCATACCGGTCCGCCAGGACACTGCCATGACCGGCTCGCTGGACGTGCGCGGCAAGGTGCTGCCGGTCGGCGGAATAACGGCCAAGGTGGAGGCTGCCATAGACGCTGGCATGCGCAAGGCGCTCATACCGGCTGCCAACGCCCAGGACGTCTACCTGCCGCGGGAGAAGGCAGGGAAGATAGAGATAGTGCAGGTGGGCGACCTCGTGGACGTCCTGGAGCACGCGCTGGCAGAGGGGAAGAGCAAGAACGAGCTCCTCAGGAAGATGAAGAAGCTGAACGGCTGAGTGGGCGGAAGGCGGGTTTAAACCACTCCTGTTTCGCTCGTATTATTCAGGATTATTTCCCGTAGTTCTGCAGGAGCTCTGCCGTTTCAGTATTTCCGTTCGCCCTGGCCAGTATGAGCGCGGTCTTGCCGTAGTAGTTCGCTGCATCGCGGTCCGCGCCCTTTTCCAGCAGCAGGACGACGATTTCCGTGCGCCCCTTCGTGGCAGCCTTCATGAGCGCAGTGAATCCGTTTTTGTCCTTCGCGTTCACGTCAGCACCTTTTTCCAGCAGCAACCTGACCATCCCGGTTTTTCCAGCCCCGGCGGCCAGCATGAGCGCGGTCTGTTTCCCCAGCCACGGGTCATTGCTCGTTGCATTCACATCCGCGCCATTTTGCAGCAGGGTAGTGAGTTTTACGGTGTCACCGCTTTCAGCCGCTTCCATAAATAGCGAGTCCAGCGTCCTCTCACTGGCGTTCCTTGCCGGCGCTTTTCCGGTTTCCTGCACGTCCGGCTTGTAATGCGGCGGAGTGCACGACAGCGTCACTGACATGCCCAGGGCGGACATGCCCAGGGCGGCATAAAGTGCCGTCTTCATCACTGGCCAGGGAAGCTTCGGAAGCATCTCAAGCAGCGGCGGCCTCTTTATGCCTCTGTTCGCAAACGCAGAAGGGCAGTGCGCATCCCCGTTCCACGTCCTGGTTTTTTGTAGTATCATGTTATGTCTGAGTGTGTATACGTTCTTAAAAAACCAGTGCTCATGACAACCGGATGGACCAGCCGAACGAACATTCCCATACCCCACGCACGACTCAGTCAGTCGCCTTGACAATCACGTTGTCCTCAACCGAGCTCACCGCGGTTATGGGCAGCGTGTACTTCTTGTCAAACATCGTCTGGATGACCAGCTTGCCCTTCCGGACGTCCACGCCCACTATCCTGCCGAGGTAGGCGCCGTGCTCGGAGATTGCCTCCTTGCCCTCTATCTTCATCTCCACCAGTATCTCCTTGCGGTACCAGGTCACTGCCCAGGTGGCGACGTAGCCCAGCACCACGGACACCGCGATGGTGAGGAGGAATGCCCCGAAATCCACGTAGGGCTCGCTCGTATTCACCATCCACATGCTGCCGACCATTATGACCAGCGTGGCCATGATGGCTGCGGACGAGTAGAGCAGGTAGCGGGTGGCAGCGTATTTCTTCCGCTCGTTGATTGCGTCCAGCGCCTTGCCTGCCATTATCATCAGCAGGCCCATCAGCGCGATCCACACCGTGCTCCCGACCACCAGCGAAACCAGCTTCTCGGGCGGCAGCTTGAGCAGCACGCCCTTCTGGACTGTCTGGTATCCGATGAAGAGCGCTATGGTGAATATGGCCGCGGCTGCGACGTAGCCTATCCAGCTCGTGCGCTCAAACGAGAACCTGAAGTCCTTTATTATGCCTATGGCCAGCTCGTCCACGTTGAATATCCTGAGCAGGAGGTAGAGGCCGACGATTGCAGCTACCGGCTCCCATCCCAGGTTGAGGTAGCTGGACACTGCCAGGAGGAGAAGCAGGACCGCGGGTATGCCAAGCACGGTTTTCGCGAAATACGGGTCGCGCAGCTTCTCCAGCAGGACGAAATAAGTCTTCTCCAGTTCCTTCGCCTGCTTTATGAACACGATCTTGGTGGAATCCACCTTCAGCCGCGACTTTATTATCGGCAGTATCTCCTCGTCGGACGCGCCGTCCGACACGAGCACGCAGGACACCGGGTTCAGCTCGGTCACCACCTTGTCAAGCTGGGTGCTCACGTTCCTGTCCGCCTTTATGCCAAGGTTCTTGTCGCCGGTCAGGGTGACGATTTCCACTGCCTCCCCGTCCCCGCGCAGCTGGTCGTGGAGCTTTATGGCGTAGAATATTGCGTTGGAGTCCGGATCCTCGGGGTCTGCCAGGGCGAGCGTCATGGCGCCCTGGAGATTCCGTTCCCTGCCGATGAGCGGGCCGCTGACCCTGGCCTTCTCAAACAGGTCGTTGTCGCGGTCTATGCAAAGCACGATTGTGGGCCTTTTCATTTCAAAACCCGGATATGCACGCAAATCCGTAAATATGCAATGAAACAGGGGGAGCGTATTTTAAAAAGTCTTCTGCCCATAGTCCGTCTGTCTGTATTCTGAGAATGCTTGATGTATAACTGTAAGGCATCCAGGTGTATTGTCATGGAAAAAAAGAGGCTGGTTCTTCCCGGTGAGCACGTTTCCAGCTACGAGGAGGCGGAGCCGGGCGAGAACTGCTATGCGGAAAACGACGAGGTGTATTCCAGCGCCGTCGGAGAGAGCGCCACGGTTGAGGGCAGGGCCCAGGTCAGGCACAAGGGCCGCCTGCTGGAAATACCGCGCGCGGGCATGGATGTTTATTGCGTCATAACGAAGACCAGCCTGAACAAGGCCATAGCCGGCTGCATCCCGGCCAGCGAGGTTGAGGGCAAGGGAAGGGGCCTTGAGGTTGAGGCAGTGCTTCCGGTGACCGCGATACGCCGCGGCTACGTGCCGGACATAAGGCAGGAAGTCAAGATAGGCGACATAATAAAGGCCCGGATAGACAGCGTGGACAAGACCGGCGTGGACATAAGCATGTTCGCCCCGCCCTACGGCGTTGTCGCAATCTTCTGTCCGAGGTGCAGGCATGCCATGGATTTAAAAGGCGAAATATTCATTTGTAGTGACTGCGGCTGGAAGGAGAGGCGAAAGGTCGCCGGCCGCAGTTCCGCTCCGCGGGAGGCAGTTTAGATGGACGTGAAGATTTTGCTCAACGAGAAGAACACGCTTGAGGTTGAACTCGGCGGCGTGGACATGGCCCTCGGCCAGCTGCTTGCCGAGAAGCTCAGCGCAGAGAAGGACGTGGAATTCGCCGCGGCCAAGATGGAGCACCCCCTGGTCAGTTCGGTGAAGCTGATTGTGAAGACCAGGAAGTCCGAACCGGTCAAGCTCGTGCTGGAGAAGCTGGACGAGGTTAAGGGCGAGGTGTCGGACTTCCGCAGGAAGTTCTCTGACATCGCCAGGTAGCTGGTCGGATGGGGCTCCCGGATTTTGGGCAGAAGCTGAAGGGAATTACAGGCCGGCGGCCGTCTCCCCTGGCGGTGCTGCTTGGCACGCTCGTGCTTTTCCTCGTGGCCAACTGGCTGCTCCGCGACAACCAGGCGCTCAGTTTCATCCCCACGCTCATCGCCGCGCTCGTGGCAGTGGAGCTTTTCCTGTTCGTGATGCTGGAACTCAAGGAAGGCGCGCAGAAGCACGGCTGGAAGCACGAGGCCATTGACACCATAATCGCGCTCGTGGCCGCCCTTGCCGTATGGTACGGTGCGTCGTTCCTGCTCAACACGAGCTCGCCCATTTCCGCGGTGGTGTCGTGCAGCATGCTCCCGAACCTCCAGCGCGGGGATTTCGTCATCGTGCAGGGCGCCCCGGTAGACGCCTATCCCATAGATATGACGCCGGCCGAGCTTGCCTCGCTGTCTGACCGCGCGACGCTCGCCTACAACGGCACCGCGATTTCAATAGAAGGCTCCGTCTTCGCCTACTGCCTGAGCTACGATGCGCCGGTGTGCGACGCATTCAAGGTCCGGCCGGAATCCGTAGTGGAAACCAAGGGCGCGTTCACCTACAGGTACATGGCATGCCCGCTTTCGCTGTCCTCGGGCTCCGCCTTTTACGAGCCCTGCCTGCGCTCTGTCGCGTTCAGGGGAAGGGAGTATCTCACCAATTTCTCGCATGACGTGATAGTATACCAGCCGCCCAGGGGCGACGTGTATGCGGCCATAGGGGACATCGTGCACCGGACGATGTTCAGGATAAGCACGGACGGCCGCGAATACTACGTGACGCGCGGGGACAACAACCCCCTGCTGGACATCCAGGTATACGATTACGGCACCGGCCGCACCAACCACCCGGTGCCGGCTGAGAACGCGAGGGGCAGGGTCGTCGGAAGGATACCGCTGCTCGGCTATTTCAAGCTGTTCATATCAGGGTTCCTGCAGGAGGACAGCCAGTGCAGGACGCAGCTCAGCTTTGACCACGCATGATTCGGCATTGGGCACGTGTAGCGCGCTTGCGCACGCGCAGCGCTTTTCTATCCGTATTTTCTACCCGTAATGCGTCCCGCCGCGGTCCTTGGTCATTATCTCCTGGAGGTTGTCCATCAGCTTCTTCCTTTCGGCCTCAGGCATCTTCAGGCGCTCTATCTTGTCGCCCCATTCCGCGAGCGCGCTCACGATGCGGTTGAACATCCTCTCGTTGTCGCTGTACCTCGCGTATTCAAGCAGGGCCCTTAGCGCGTAGTGCGAGTCTGACTTGCCCAGCGCGTCAAGTATGGCAGCCCGCAGCACGTGGCTGGCCTCGCTCTCGTAGTTGCACAGGTGCGAAAAATGGTAGGTCAGCAGCTTGGCCGCGTCGTCGCTTCCCCCCAGCCTGCCCAGCAGCCGTATCAGCTCCACCAGGCCCTCCAGCGACGTGTTGTAGTTGAACA
The DNA here is from genome assembly GCA_964490215.1 of Microcaldota archaeon. Classification (GTDB taxonomy): domain Archaea; phylum Micrarchaeota; class Micrarchaeia; order Anstonellales; family Bilamarchaeaceae; genus Bilamarchaeum. The sequence continues at coordinate 11,276 of CAZBAM010000015.1, forward strand.
TGGCCCGGTAGACGTTCATGCGCAGCTGGGTGGGGTCAAGCGCAGGGTTCCTTGCCTTGGCGTATTCCAGGTTGTGCATGAGCTTGAGCTCGGCGCTGGTGGCCAGCGTCTCGTGTATCATGTAGATGATTAGCTGGCGGATGGTCTCGCTGCCCGTGCCGTAGGCCTTCACGAGCTTGCCCACTGCCTCGCTCTTGGACTTCTCGTCCACAGCGACAGGGTAGAACTTTATTGCGAACAGCGCGCTCTCAATCTCCTTCATGGCAGCCGCGTTTTCCTCTGCGGCCTGCTGCTGTGCCGGCGTTGGTTGCGGCTGGGTGGCGCTGCCGGCCTGCTGAGCGGCAGCCCCGGGCTTGGCCGGCTGGGTTCCTGGCTCGGCCCTGGCTGGCTGAGTGGCGGCTTCTGGCTTGACCGGAGGGGTGGTGGCAGCCGCGGGCTTGACGGGCTGGGCGGCAGGGCTGGCCTGCTTGGTGGCAGGCCCGGCTTTCTTCCCCCCTTTCCCGGTCTTTTCAGCCATGCTGGCTACTCGCGCCCAATCTTTTAAATATAATCCGCCCAAGCCCCACACATGGAAGTCCTTTTCGCCACGGGCAACAGGAACAAGTTCGCCGAGGCCGCAGCCGTGCTCAGGCCGCAGGGTGTGGAGCTGAAGCACTTCCAGTTCGAGCACCGCGAAATCCGCTCGGACAGCCTTGAGGAGGTCGCCCGCGAGGCAGCCGAAGAGGCGTACAGGAGGTGCGCCAGGCCAGTCTTCGTGGAGGACAGCGGCCTTTTCATAAAGGCGCTCAACGGCTTCCCAGGGACGTATTCCGCATGGGTGCAGAAAAAGCTCGGCAACCCCGGCGTCCTGCGCCTGATGAACGGGGCGAGGGACCGCTCGGCCTTTTTTGAGGCCTGCATCGCCTACCATGACGGCAAGGCCGTGCGCGCGTTCCACGGCACCTGCCAGGGAAGCATCGCGTCCGAAGCCCGCGGCAGCAGCGGTTTCGGCTATGACCCGGTCTTCGTGCCTGAAGGGCATTTACAGACGTTCGCTGAAAACATAGAATTAAAAAACAACCTCTCACATAGATATCAATCGCTTCTTGAATTCTCCAAAATTTTCAAGACCAGATAGCACTTTATCAGGGATTTTTATGGCATTGGCCGGTGTTCCGGCCAATTATAAAAATTTCAAAGAGGAAAAACAGAGAGGAAATTTTTATGGCAAGATTGCATTCAAGGAAGAAAGGCAAGTCAGGCACAAAGCACCCGAAGGGCGGGCCGGTGCCGGCGTGGGTCAGTGCGGACAAGGCCGAGCTGCAGGAGACAATCGTCAGGATGGCCAAGGAGGGCGTTCCGGCCGCCCGCATAGGGCTTTATTTCAGGGACCAGAGGGGAATCGCCAACCTCCGCGGCGTGCTGGGCATGTCGCTGCTCGCCTTCCTCCGGAAGGAAAAGGCCGCTCCGGAATACCCGGAGGACCTGTTCGCGCTCATGAGGAAGGCCGCAGGGATACGCACGCACCTCGGGTCTTCCGGGAAGGACGTCCACAACAAGGTCAAGCTGGGGCACGTGGAATCCAAGATAAACCGGCTGGTCAAATACTACTCATCAAAAGGAAGGCTGCCGAAAGGCTGGAGATACGACCAGGCCCAGGCAGCAATGCTCGTGAAGTGATGGTGATTCTCTGGCTGGAAAGAAAGCGAAGATAGTGGACAAATGGAAAGCAAAGAAATGGTACTCGGTAAAGGCACCGCAGGCATTTGAGGGCAAGGAGCTTTGCGAGGTTGTGGCTAGCGACGACAAGAAACTCATCAACCGCATAGTCCGTAAGAGCCTGCTGGAGCTGGGGATCGGGGCCGCGTCCCAGATGGCGATGTTCACGACCCTGTTCTTCAGGATAAGCGACGTCAAGGGCAATGACGCCCCGACGGTCCTGCTGGGCCACGAGATATCACCCTCGTTCCTCAAGACCTTCGCCCGGCGCGGCAAGTCACTCATCCACGAGGTAGTGGACGAGAAGACCAAGGACAACGAAGCGCTGCGCCTCAAGCTCATCGCGGTAACAGGCGCGCACGTCAGTGAGAACACCCGCCGCAACCTGCGCAGGGTGCTCGTTGAGGAATCAAGGAAGGCGGTGTCCGAGGCCAACTTTGACGACGTCATGCAGGAAGTGCTCTTCGGCAGGCTCTCGTCCCGGCTCTTCAACAGGCTGAAGCAGATAACCAGGATGAGGCGCGTGGAAGTGCGCAAGTCCGAGCGCGGCGAAACCTTCAAGTGAAGTTTTCCTCCTTCTTAAAATCAGATTTTTGCGGTGAGCGCGTATGATTCCCGGAGGACTTGACCCCAAGAAGATGCAGGCTGCCATGCGGCAGATGGGGATAAAATCCGAGGACATAGAAGCCGCCAGGGTCACCATAGAGACGCCTTCTGGCAACATCGTCATAGACAAGCCCCAGGTGGTGCAGATAACCGTCCAGGGGCAGAAATCCTTCCAGATAAGCGGCGACACGCGCATGGAGAAGAGGGCGGTCGGGAGCAAAGCTCCCGGCGTCCCATTGTCCGGAACGCCGGACAATAGGGCGGCTGGCGCAGACGACGTGAAGCTGGTCATGGAGCGGGCAGGCTGCACGGACGAGCAGGCCAGGGCAGCGCTGGAGAAGAGCAACGGCGACATCGCCGAGGCCATACTTTCGCTCACCGAGGCCGGGCAGGAGTAAGCCGGGAAATCCGCCCGCACGGTGCACCAGGCGCTTACGGGACGAGCATACCAATAAAAATTTTGGGGGTTATGTCCTTCCATGGCGATACGGCGCGAGATACTGCTGATTGTTGTCCTTCTTGTGATTATAGTGGTTCTGGTCAAGCTCGCGGAGTTCGTCAGCACCATGAACGTTGAGGAGACCGACGCGAGCAAGTTCGTGCTTGAGGACCTCCGGATCAAATACCCGACCGCGGACCTGGCCATAATGTCAATGACGCCGGGCTATAACGAAAGGGGCGGGAAATACCTTGAGGTAAAGGCAAGGGTGACGCAGAATGCGGACAGCCCGTGCCCTGAGCGCTCGCACATGTTCTACAACTACCCTGTCCAGAACTTCGTTCCAAAGCCCCCGGAAATCATAACCGCGAACTGCGTGGTGTGCACAGAGGGGATATGCACCATAGCGTTCCCTGAGGAGGCAATCATAGCCTCCCATACGTTCCCTGGCACCGGGGCAGTCCGTGCCTACCTCGTGGAGAACCAGAATGCGGTGCCCACCGTAACCGAGAAGGCGGAAAGCTGGGTGGTGCGGTGGGATTCGGCAACAGCCGGCAGTTCCTACGTGGTGGAAATCCACAGGAACGGGACAGTGGCAAGCATAACTGCGCTGTCCGGGTCATGAATGCGGCCGAAGAGCCCCAACGGTCAGCTTATTCCTCGTTCAAACAGCGCTTAGCCTATGGCGACGCGGCCGTCTTCCCCTGCTCTTATGCTCCTGTCCAGAAATCCTGAAATCACGTGCGCGTTGGTGCGGAAATGCCCGGTTATCCTGCTTGTTTCGTAGGCGGTCTGCCCCTCTGCCAGTGCAGCATAGACAAGGAGCTGGTCCGCCAGGTGCATGTCCACGCTGTTTTTTTCCGCGTTGAGCGCGTCAAGCGCCTCCTGCGCGACAGCCTCGGCGCGCTTGCCCCGCTCCCCAGGGACGTAGGCCCCGCGGAACCCCTTCCAGCAGGTGACCGCGTTGCCAGGCGAGAGGGCCTCGTTTTCGCGCACCCGCACTTCGCTGATGCCGTTCTGGACGAACACCTTCTTCTCGCGCACGGCTATGCCCGCCGGCAGGCCTGAAAGCCTTATGAGCGCCTGCACGCTTTCGTCCTTCGGCCATGACGCGCAGCCGGCCAGCACCGACGGCTTCACTGTGACGTCAATACGGCCGCCTCCCCGCGGGTAGTATCCTGGCTTCACGAGCTCCGCCTCTGCCTGCGCGCCGAAGCGCCTGATTGCCGGCAGGAAAACCCGTTCAAAGTAGTCGTATCCGGGCGATTTCATCACGTGCGTGCCGCCGATGATGCGCAGTTCGCTCTCCTTTGACGCGCCGAGCAGTATGGGGAGGAGCGTCTGGGCGACCAGCGTCACTGAGCCGGCGGTTTCTATGTCAAATTCGTATTTCCCGCCGACTATCTCACCTGGCTCAAAGGCCAGCTCGCCGCTCCCCAGTTCCGCGCCGGTGAGCCTCCCCCTGCACACGCTCCTGACCGCGCGGGCGCTGGTGAGGTGCTGCATCTGAAGGCCAGGGTTAGGCCTGTTGACCCGGATGTTGGTTATCCTGACAGGCTTTTTCGTTATCGCTGAAAGCGTGAGCGACGTGCGGATTATTTGCCCGCCGCCTTCGCCATGAGCACCGTCAATCTCTATCATAGCGTCTCCTCCCGGTGCGAAGGCGGGCTTTGAACGGAACGCCGTTCAAACCAACCACCCTCGCCGTGCGAGCCGTCCATCTCCACTTCTGCGGTCATGCAAATCCGACCTGTGCGCCTAGTCTTAAATGGCTTACGCTGAAAGGCGAGCAAAAGTAGGCCAGCGGTTTTACCCGCTGGCAAGGCGACCAGTTATCCTCCCATGCACTCAAAATGAGCGTAAGCTAATATCTTACTTCCAGAACGTATATAAATGTTCTTTTTTTATAGTTCTGGGCGCGGAATGTATCCTGATTTTGTGGTGAAATTTCATTATTAGTGTATATTTTCCCGTTGTGAGGCATATCCTGCCGTTCCAGCCCCTGCCGGCGCCGTTAAAAAGAATAACGGTCATATTTATTGTTGTGAGTGTATGACAGTAGCAGAGAAATCCCAACCGCCAAAAATCCGGCCCGTCAGAGTGCCGCCCGGCTTTGAATTCCGGCACAGCACCACGCTTCTTTTAACAGCGCGACGGCGCGGCATGGGTGAGGGTGAGCGCGCCAGGCTTGCGAGAGAGATGTCAGGGATGGTTTCCCGGCTGAACGCCGACCTCAAGAACGACGCTTCACAGCTCCGTAAGGCCGTGAGGAGCTACGTGGTTACCATGTCCGGCAACCAGGAAGACCCCCTCAGCGGAACCGGCATACGGCTCATTGACGTGCACTCAGGCCGGCCGGTGCTGGAGCTTAGGAGCGGCGAAGTGGATGCGGCTGGCGGCGCAGAGGAGAAGATAAGCCGCATAATAGAAACGTGCATATCGGTTGCGCGCGAGGACCTGGCGTTTTTGAATGGGGAGATTGGACAGATGAAAGCCCCTGGCTGGCTTCAGAGCGCTGACCTTACCCGGCTGAAAACCATACTTGAGAAAAACTCTTACAGGCGCTGCATGGAGCCGGTCTAGCTCCGGGCCCATCATCCGCCTTCGTTAACCGGCTTGCCCACCATGAGCTTTATCACTACGGTCGGCCGGCCGTTTATGCTCTGCACCGTGGCAAAGCAGTTGCCGCGCGCCTCAGGCGTATCTGGAATATCGCGGTTGAGCACGGCCTGCTCCACAAGGTCGCCGAATTCAAGTTTCCCTGGCGCGCTGCCGGTCCGCGCTGCGGCATCGGTTACTACCTTGGATTCATCAAAGCCGTTCATCTGCCTTATCTTGGACATGTCCTGCTGCGCCCTGGCGAATTTCGCCCTGGGCTCCTTGCCCAGGAGGGTCTTTGCCTCCCCGAACTGGACCACAGGCGTGTTGCTGCCCAGCGCGATTTCCGCGGGCCGCCCGGAAACCAGGCCATACGTCCCATCCAGCCTGCCGAAGGCCGCGTAGACTGAATGCACTGCAGCCCTGCCGAACCATGATTCCGGCCTGGCCCCTCCGACCGCAAGCCTCGTTCCCCGCTTGGTGCTGCTGAACGCCACGAATCCGACGACCTTCCCGCCCTTCTCGGACGCCACCATCCACATCGGAAGCCGCTGGAGGAGTTCGTCGGCATTGTCGTACTGGCGATTGGCCTTGCCGTAGGACGCATCATAGACCTCCCAGACCTGCCGGGCGTACGCATGCCGTTCAGTTGCCGGAACCATCTTCCACGGGGCTGCGGTTCCACTCAGTGCCGGAAGCCTGATTTCAAGGAATGCGAGCGGGGCTATGCTTTCGTCAAAACCAGCGGGCAGGGCAGCCTTTGCCTGTTTTGCTATTTCTCTCGCGGTGGAGATAAGCGCCTCGGCATCTCCCCTGCCTTCATTAAGCCGCTGGCCGAGTTCGGCAAGCACCCTCTCTGTGAGCAGGTGCTGGTCTGCAGCGCCTATTTTCCTGTCATAGAGCCAGCGCAGCAATGTCCTGGCCAGTTCTGCGTCCATCCGCCGCAGCCCCTCAGTCCCCATTGCCGCTTCAAGGGCTTCGGACGCTTCCACATAGGCGGCCTGCCTCGCAGCTACAACCTCCAGGATTGCATCGGCCTCAGGCTCGCCGCGCTGCGTCCGCTCCAGGACCGCTAAACAGTCCTGCTCTGCGTTCTGCTTTATATCCTCAGACTTCACGTGCAGGTTATTTAAGCTCCTGAACAACACCTCGGCCTCTTCGCGGAGTTCGCCTTCCATGCCCCGTGCTGCCATAGCATGCTCCAGCGCTGCCACGCCCCTTGCGGTCATCACGTCCGGAACTGACGAGATTACTATGAACGCCCTTTCCGCTTCCTTGGCACCATGACCTGCCTTTCCCCGGCCCTCCATGGCTATGCTTTCAGCCACGCGGCTGTATTCAGGCGGCACGTTCTCCTTCTTCACCTCGCCTGCAAGGATTGCGTCAAGCACCCTGGCCACGGCCTTTTCCTTTTCATGAACCAGCGTGTTCAGGGCGGCTTCAAACTCGGGCCCGCGCGGCCTTGTGCCTATCATCTCCTCCAGGCTTTTGCCACCCTGCACATGTTCCAGGGGAATCTCCCTGCCCTGTGTCCCCCCTCCGCGGCCTGCCCCGGCCGGCTGCAGGACCTCCCCCTCTGCCCCGGCAGCCAGGTCCAGCACCATCTCTTCGGCTTTTATGGGCGGCGCGAGCGTTTTCAGCCTCGCTACGGGCGGCGCGAGCGTCGCCAGCCTCGCCCTGAATTCCATGCTCTTCCCGCTTATGAACGCACGGAACGTCTCGTGCATCTTCGGGCCGTTGCTGCCTCCCATCGTCGGGTCCTGCAACGCGATGAACAGGTCCTCCACGTTCCTTACGGCCGGATTTTTCCTCACGAATTCCACCAGGCCCTGCATCGCCCGGTAATCCCCGCCCAGCAGCTTCAGCAGCGTCGCATCGTTGCCAATGGCCATGGCGCTTATGAGCGCATTCGCGTCTCCGTAAGCCGGAGCTTTCCAATTCACCTTCAGGCGGCCGTTGGATATGGATGCGAGCGCATCCGCGACGCTGACGTTTTCCAGGGGTTTCTCCACGTAGCCATGGTCGCTGACGCGGAACTTCATGCCGGCCTGCTGGAGCCGGCTGTTCAGGTACTGGTTGAGCGCCTTCATCTCCTCCGGCGTGGCGCCTCCCATGTCATTGTATTTCTTGGACGGCGATTTGCCCAGCCGTATGAACGTCCGGTTGTGTTCCACCGCATATTCCCCCATCGCTTTCTCCACCAGGTTGAAGACATCGTTGGTGCCGTAGTGGCCGAGGAACGTGTTGCACCCCCTTATCCCGAACCTGTTCGTGAGCGTTTCTTCAAGGGCCTTCCGCGTCTTCGGCAGCAGTGCACGCGCGTCGGCCAGTATCGCCGGGTCGGTAATCTCCAGCCGTATCTCAAAGGGCGTGCCGCTGACGATCTCGCCTTCTGCAACGTCTCTTATGTTCGACGCCGTACGTATTTCGGTATCCGTCCCGCAATTCAGCTTCCGCCTCATTTCCGGCGCATGGCTCGCAGACCCCTGCTCCTCGGCCGTGCGCACCAGCTTCGGCATGAACTCGGTCATGGCTTCGGTCCCGCTGGCAGTGGGCACATCGTGCGTCACCATGGCGTCGCTCCCGTCCGCGTTTGTCGCAGTCGCCTTTCCGCCAGTTCCCCGCCTCACGAATACCGGCTCGCCGACGTCAACGACTTCGGCTACGAGGTCCAGTTCGTTGCGGGCCATGTTCCTGACCGCTGCGAGGCTCATCTTATGGGCAGGGTTGGCATATTCCCCGAAGACTTTCGTGGTCTGCGTCTCTATCGCCGCAGCCAGTTTCGTGCGGACTTCCTTCCCCCTGCCTCCTTTGACGATTAGTATCCCTATGGCCTCGTCGCCGGTGGGATTCGGCTGTATCATGAATGCCATGCCCTTGTCGCCTGTTACCTCGTACACCGAGCGTTCAAACAGTTCGCGGTAGGCGGCCAGCGCCCGGTCTCCGTATCCCGGGCCCATCAGATCGTTTATCTGGTTGAGCCTGGCCTTGTCCCCTGAAACCACTACGATGTCAACATCCTGCCCGCCTTCCACCAGCGCGATTACCTGCCTTTCTATGCTCCTCAGCATCCTTCCGGTTGAGGCGATTTCGCCGGCTATGGTCTCGCCGCCGACCATCCACGTGCGCCCGCCGCCGATTTCGGCTATGGCAGCGTCAAAGTTTTCCCGCAGGTCGTGCGGGATGTCAATCTCACCCATGTTCCTGGTGCGCTCGCTGGCTTCCCTGAGCTGCCGCATCCGCTCTGCCGCGGTCGGCCCCCTGGCCTTTCCTGCAAGCAGGAGCAGGGCCTCATCATGGGTTGCACCAGCCGTCCTCGCCTGCACATAGGCCCATTCGCGGGTGGTGAGGTCCATGGGCAGTATGCCGCCGCCATCTTGCCTCATGTAATCGTCATATACCTGCTGCTCGGTGCGGCGCGCCACAGGCCTCGGTCTCGCAACCGGCGCTGCCTCACCCACCACTTCCCCGGCCGCCGGCGTCCCCCGGACCGTTGCCGGCGCACTGGTGCGTGCCCCTCCCTGAGCCTCTTCGGGCGCCCCAATCCTCGCCGGTACCACCTCAGGCGGCATCGGCTTCGTTCCCTGCACCAGCCCTTCCAGGCCCTTCCCGAAATCTTCTGCGGCCCTGGCGCGCGCGGCGGTTATCCTGCCACGCACGTACGTCCCGCCCATGTGCGCGAACGGGAACAGCACCATGGCGACGTTGAACGTGGCCTCGCCGTACCTCCCCTCCTCAAAGGCCCGTATGGTCGCCGGCACGGTCATGACGCCCATCCCGACTCCTGCGCCGATTCCTGCTGTCGTAACCCCCACTGCAGCCCGCCCATAGGCTGTTGCGGCCCTTGCCCGCCCTGCGGCCTTCGCAAGTTGCGCGGCCGTGCGCAGTTCGCCGGCCACGCCGCCAATGCCCATGGTGGCGATTGTTATGCCAAGCATGGCCCAGGTCATGCCACTCACGCGGCCGGCCTCTGCGGCCTCGTCTATGGCCTGGTTCGCGACCATGGACGCGAATATGGCACCTGAAACCATGGGCACCGGGATTGTCGCCAGGCCCGCGACCGTCTTCGCGACGTTGGTCCAGAGCTTCTGCTTCTCAAGCGTTTTCTGCATCCGGCCCCATTCAGCCTCTGCTTCGGCTGTCTTCCCCGCGAGAGCGAACTCCCTGACGTTCTTCTGCATTACGGAGAAATCAACGAAGCCGCGCTCCTTTTCCGGAAGCCCGAACACCATTACGGAGAAATCAAAGAGGCCGCGCTCTTTTTCCGGAAGCCCGAACACCGAAACCTCCACGAGCCCTGCGCGTTCCTGCAGTTTCTTCGTGTCCGTCCCTGCAAGCACGCCGTCCAGTATCTCCATCTGGAGTTTGCGCCAGCCGTCAAACAGCGGCCCGATGTCGGTTCTTGCCTTCTTCTCCCTGCCGGCCGCACTGAACACCGCGAGGGCGGCCTGCCGCCCCTTCATGGCAGCCTCGTATTCCGCCGTGGCATTTGCAATGGCAGCCGCGTATTCGTCCTTGGTCTTCGCATCACCGCCTTTCAGGAGCGCTTTTTCCGCATTGATGAAATGCACGGTGCTGCCCCTCAGGCTGACGCCTGCCATGCTGCCTGTGATGCCCTTTGCCATGGACTCGTAACGCGCATTCTGTGCGGCCTGGTTCGCCATCGTGGCAAGCGCCTGCTCACGGCTGAACGCGTCGCGCAGCGCGTTATACCTCACGCGCGGGATTTCCGCATCCAGTTTCGCGCCGCTGCGCAGCTCTGCCGAGAATTCCAGCATGCCTTGCCCGAGCCGGTCCAGCCTGGAAGAGGTGGCCGAAGTCGCGCCTTCGTTGTATGCTTTCTTTATGGAGTCCAGCCCCTTGGCCATCTGCTCTGCGCCATCGGCCATCTGCCCTGCGAAGTATCTTGACGAGACAAGCGAGAACCGGTTCATTAACGCTTCCATGGACCGATGGTAGGCTTCTGCATCGCCGTTTTGCGCAGCCCTGCCGCAGGCCGCGAGCAGCTGGTCAAGCGCCTGCCCCTTCAGTGCGGCGTCCCCGGATTTCTTTTCGTATTCGCGCAGCTTGCCGATTTCAAGCGAGCCTGGGTAAGTGCCGTCGCTGCGCCTTGCCCCGAGCGGGATGAGCCCGGGCTCCAGGCCATCTGCCCAGGGCGCCTTGCCCTCAAATTTCTGCACGAGTTCCGCGTGGTTGCGCTTCAGTCCCATGTGGATGGCTGTGTCGTGCCCTGAAGCGAACAGCGCCGCGGCGTCCATGCCGTCCACCGCAGGCTGGTTGCGGCCCAGTGCGCCAAGCGCCTTTGCCATGGCGCCGAAGCCGCTGGCGAGCGGTTCGTCCTGGCGCTGCGGCTGGCTTGCCTTCTCCAGCCCGAGCACCCTGACGCTGTCCGCGTACATGGAGGTAAACGCGAGCATGGTTGCGGCCTCGCCGTATTTCTTCTCCTGCAGCATCATGTCAGTATTTTCCAGTGCCTCCCTGGCCACGTTCCTGTACGGGCCCTGGCGCCACGAGGCGATGGAACTCCTGAGTTTCATCAGGTCGCTGGTGACTGCCAGGCCCATCGCCGCCTCACGGAACTGGTTGCTTGCCGCCTGGTCGCCGGTGTCAGCGTAGCGCACCAGCGCAGCCTTTGCGGTTTCCAGCCCTGCCTCATCCTTCCCGGCCTGCGCCAGTGCGATGTAGGTGCGGGTCATGCCTGCGAGGGTTTTCGCGCCCTCAACGTCCCCCTTTGCGAACCATGCGTCCAGGGTATCGGCCAGCTTCACTGCCGTAGCGGCACCGAGGAGTTGCGCGCCGTTTGCAACGGAATCCCGGTCATCTGCCCTCTGCTCCCGGGGGTATGAGAGGGCCTGCCTGAACGTTTCCAGCGTCTTTTCAGCCCTGCTTTCGTCCACGACGAGCGCCTCGTTGGAAATCGCATGCACGAATTCCATGAGGCGGGTGCGTCCTTCACTGCCGGCGGCGCTGGTGAAGAAGTCCCTGTTGGCTATGAACGTGGATGCCGCCTTCAGCAGCAGCCTGGCCCGCGTGTCCTGGCCGGCGTTGTAAAGTTCCAGCGCCCTGTCCGTGGCATTCAGGAGTTCCTCCGGCGCGCCTGCGCTGAACAGGCCCCTGGCCGCGGCGATTGTCTCGGAAAGCATTTCCACTCCGGCGCTGGCGCGGTTGAAGGCGGCTCTGGATTCTGAAAGCTCCCTGCTGCCCAGGCCGGTTTCCACGCGGCTCAGCTCCAGGGCTATGCGCTGGGCCGGGCTGCTGTAGCGTTCATTGACCCCTGCCACCTGCTCAGCCCCTATGACGTCCAGCTGGGCGCGCATGCGGCCGATTTTCCTTGTGATGTCAGCTGTCTCGCCAGCGACGCTGCGGCCGAACATGGCGTCTATCTGGTTCGCCAGGGTTATGAGGTCGCGCAGGAGTTTCTCAGCGTTCTCCACCGGCAGGGGAACCGCGGTCTTCTGCGGGACTGAACGCAGTATGTTCTCTGCGGCCTGCACTGCCGCCCGCTGGGGCTGCTCGCCCTCGCCAGGTTCTTCCCTTAACATCGGTCCGCCCATGACATCACTTTCTGCCGGCTAAGCGTAAGCATGACAGATGTCGCTGAACTCGCGCAGGTGCACGATGCGCGCGTCCACGTCTTCTTTCGCGGACATGGACTTCAGCATTTTCTTCTCCCAGCCGGACAGCGCCTCGTAGAAATATTTCAGCCTGCCTATGCGGGGCTTCAGGTCGTCCGGCTTATTCCTGGATGCGTCCCATATCGCCAGCGCGTTCTCAATCGCGGAGAGCGCCCGGTTGGCCTTCTCAAGCGTGAGCTTTTCCATGCGGTCTATGTCCCCTGCACCGTAGGACGCCCGTTCCCCTGCCATCGTTTCCGGTTTCGTAGCGCGTTTCGCCATGACTATCCCCGAATTTACGCTATGGATGATACTGATTAATGATGCGCCAGACAGGTTTTATAGATATCCCCGGATTACCTTGCGGCCATCCGGCGTCCGTGCCGGCCCATTATTGTTATTAATTCTATTCATTCGTGTATATTAATAACCTTTATATTGGCGTTTCGGCAGAATACTCTCATGGTTGCGGAGTTGTATGCGTTTCGCGCGGGGCCTCGGGCAAAAAGGCCGGCGAACGGGTTCGTCCCTGCACACCCTGGCATGGCTGACACGGTACCGTTCCGGAGAAAACCTTTTATTCCTGAAGGGAGTAAACTCCCCATGGCGGATGACAATATCCATGTGGCACGCCGGACGGAATTTGCCGGCGGCATACGCACGGCAAACAGCGATGCGCAGGTGGAGTTCCATCTGAAATTGGCCGGGGAGTTTGGAAGCGGGCCGATTTCCGAAGCCACGAGAGCCAGGGAAGCAGCTGATACTACGCTGGTAGCCACAGAGCGCCTGCTGACGCTTAAACTCATTGAATATAAGCGCAGCTTCAACGGTATGGCGAGGCCTGAGCGCAGGCGCATGGCACTCAACCTCGTAATGGCCATGTTCCTGACCGAGAGGACGAAGGAGATACGCGACGCGGCCTTGAAGCTTGACAACCTCGGCGCCTATTCCGCTTACGCTGCCCTCCGCCAGCAGGTCAACACCAACCTCACTTCGTCTTATTACAACCTGGCGTCCAAAGACGCAACGCTCGTGTACCTTGACATGGAGCCGTGCCTCATCGCAGCATTGCAGTTGTGCAAGCTGCCGCCAGTTCCCACTCGTGAAGAGATGGGCGCCGCATACCAGAAGAAGCTGACTCAATTCTTAGGCAAGCCATAACCAGCCCACAATCGCCAACGCACGGGCTGAGCCGCATACCGCTAAAAAGTTTTCCTAAACTGGTTCACCGGGCGTATACCGGCCTGCGCTGATTGTCCTGGCCGGGGAATTTGGCCTGCTTATGGAAGTCGCCTGGCCCGGGTGCATTAGCCGGCTCGGCCAGCCCCAGGCGGATGGCAGCGGGGCCGGTTATCGCCGGAATCACGTCGCGGGGATTGGAGGTCGTCCGCTTATCCAGTATGATGTTTGTGATTGCGGCCCGGGTGCAGTCCGGATTAAGCTTCGCTACGACAACAACCCTGTTGGTGGCGCTCCGGTCGTAGAAGTACAGTGTAGACTGCGGGGGCGCACCACCATTTGTCGCCGCCGATTCAAATCTGAGGGACCGGTCGTGCCTGGCTGACCTGAACCCCATTTTTTCCAGCATGTTACTGGTCAGCGTTTTCAGCGTATCGGGTAAAAAAGCGATGCCGATTACACTCACGAACCCGTCAGCCCCGCCATTTCTCATAGTCCCTTCTATTACAAAAGCTCTGGTCATGTCTGCACACCGTGTAAGTTTGAGGAAAATGTGGATGGTAAAATTTATAAGTTAATGTATCTTAGGCAGTACTCAAACGAATGGCTGCCTCGGTTCGCTCGCGTCGGCACTTGCCTCGCTCGCTCTCTTTTCTCCGTTCTTACCCCAATAGCTCCTCTCATGCCGGGCACGCGCACCGCTGGTGCGCGTGAGTCCACTAAAACGTGCATTCTGGGCGAGTAAACAGGATTATTCAAAGTTCATCCTGCCGAATTTCAGGAAAAGAGGCTTCCCGGCCTTCGGGTCCACGACTGCGATGGCAAGGTCCTTCCGCAGCCTGCCTGCCATGTCAAGGGATTCCATGAGCTTTTCAGGCTCGCATTTCCAGTCCTTCCTCACGACCTCTATGAGGCAGAAGGTCTTGTCCTCGCCAGGCCTGAAGCCCTTGCGGTGGAGCCTGAGGTATGGCGTGCCGTCAAGGCTCGGCCTTACGATGTAGCCGCGGTCGCGCAGGTATTTTATGACCGAATACTTCTCGTGGGCGAGCTTGTCCTTTTTCGCTGCACTGGCCACGAGGTCGTCCTTTTTCAGCGGAAGGACACCGCGGTCAGCGAAATACGCAGCCTCAAGGAGCGTCAGGCGCGTCTCTTCGGCCTCTTCAACGCCGGCGCCGAGGCTGCGAAGCTTGAGTATGAGCTGCTTTTCCCGCACCACTGCGAACCCGTCGGCTATTTCCACCGTTTCCATGTGCATCAGATACCGGCGCCCTTGCCAGTTTTTTCATTTATCTCCTGCAGCAGCTTTTTGATATCGTCATAGCGCACGTTGCCCACGCGTATCGCCAGGTCAGAGCCGCCCGCGGTGTCTATGGTCACGGTCCCGACGCCGAGTATGCGCTCCAGAGGCCCCTGGACGTAGCTGGTCTCGGTTACCTTTGCGTGGGGCAGGACGATCCGCCTGGTCGCCAGGAGGCCGGACGTGTATGTTATGGTGTTCTCGTCAAGCGTTATGGTCTGCAGTTTCGCGGTCAGGAAAGCCAGCACCACGAAAAAAAACCCGCCGAGCCAGGCAACCGCCAGAAACTGGATGAACAGTCCCCTGAGCATGTCCCGGGCGAGCACCAGCAGGGCCGTGACCAGCAGGACGTAAATAAGGAGCTTTACCGCGGCGATGGCGGGGGTGGGGTGAAATGAATGCGCCATGCATCAATCGTCAGGCGAACAGTATAAAAATCGTGCCTCACGGGAGTATGGTAAAGGTTGCCTGCATGCTTGTGATATTCACGGACGGATGCTGCCTGGGGAATCCAGGCCCCATGGGCATAGGCGTAGTGATTTACCGGGACGGGGTGCGCGTGGAGGAGCTTGACGAGTTCCTGGGCGACGGCACCAACAACGTGGCCGAGTACACCGCGATAATCCGCGCGCTGGAAATCGCGCACGGCATGGGCGAGAGCGAGGTGCACGTCAAAAGCGACAGCCAGCTCCTGGTGAGGCAGCTCAACAACGAATACAAGGTGAGGGACCCGAAGCTGAGGCCGCTCAGTGAGAAGGTGGCGTCGCTCTGCCACGGCCTGAAGGTGCGGTTTGAGCACATTCCGCGGGAGAAGAACGGGGAGGCGGACAAGCTCTCCAAGGAGGCCGCGGAGCTGGGGAGGAAACGCGGCACGGGCATGAGGCAATCCGGGGGCGGGCAGGAACCGGGGGAATGAGGGCGGCATGAAAATCACGAACCGGCCTGAGCTCGGCAGGCTGATGACGTTTGAGCTGAGCAAGGAGAAGCCCATACACGGCTGGTTCTGGTACAAGGAAGGCTACGCGCCGGAAATCGTGGAATGGGCGCTGCGCGATAGCGGGGCGACGGACGTCGTCCTTGACCCCTTTTGTGGTGTGGGGACGACCCTGCTCGCTGCGAAGAACGCGGGCGTGCGCTCGCTCGGCGTGGACGCATCGCCGCTCGCGGCGTTCGTTTCCAGGACGAAAAGCGCGGATTACGAAAAAAGCGACCTTGAGGCGGTGGAGGCGTTCCTCACGAAGGGCATGATGCCGGCCGCGGACATAGAGTGGGAGTTTGAGCTGTTCAGCCCGCGGGCGGCGTTCCCGAAGCGCAACTACAACGAGATACTCGCGATACGGAACGCGATAGAGCGCGAGGAAGGGAAGGCGCGCGACCTGCTGCTACTGGCATTATTGTCCGTCCTGCCGCAGGCGAGCATAATACTGAAGGACGGCGGCGTGCTGAAGATAATGAAGGAGAAGCGGGCGCTCCCGGCGAAGGAGATATTCAGGCGGAAGGTGAAGCGCATGGTGCGCGAGCTGCGGGAAACACCGGTCCGCGGGCCTGAGCCGCAGGTGTTCATGGGGGACGCGAGGGCGCTCGGCATGGAAAAGGAATCGGCCGGCGTGGTGGTCACGTCCCCGCCCTACCTCAACAACATAGACTACTCCAAGATCTACGGGCTGGAGCTGAGCCTCCTGGACATGAGCGGCAGCGGGGCTGCGGAGATGCGCATGCGCGCGGTGCGCTCGTTCATAGGGAAGAGGATGGAAGTGGCCGGGATGCCGCCGGAAGTCGGCGAGATAGGATACAGGATACCGATAATAGGAACCTATTTCTCTGACATGGGACAGGCGATTGCTGAGATGTTCCGTGTCCTGAGGCCGGGCGGCCAGGCCTACGTTGTCGTGTCCAATTCAGTGATTCATGAGACGCACGTGCTGGTGGACGAGATACTCGCGGAGATGGCGCAGCGCATCGGATTCCAGGACGTGGAGATAATGGTGGGCGCGGAGCGCACGGCGGACGTCAGGCCCGCGAAAGTCAGGACGAGGGAAAGCGTCGTGGTTATGAAAAAATAACAAGGAGAACGAAATTCGCAGCGGCAAACGGGCCTAGCGGCAAATGACGTCGGTTGCGCAGCCGCGCTGGTCGCGAACCAGGTCCCAGTTCCCGTTCTGCTCCCAGCGGCAGTGCATATATTTCTGGATTAGACCCTCGCCGGGCTGGCCGCAGTTTCCGGAACTGAGGTCCTCCACCGCCCTTTCGCGGTTGGTCCTGCAGACGTAGGATGAGATGCAGTTGTTCGCGTCGCGGCTCTGGTCGAATGAGCCGTTCCTGGCGTTGCAGGCGTTCGTCTCGGCCTCGCCAGGCTGCGTCGGAGGCGTGCAGCTTATCACAGCCATGCACTCCGGGAAGTACTGTACGGGCGGCGCCTCGCGGCCCAGTTTTTTGAGGTCGTATCTCGGCCCCCCGCCCTCCATGTACATGGAAACGACGATTGGCACCGGCACGGTGTCATTTTTCAGGATGCAGAATTTCGTCAGGCCTCCGGGCCCGTTCATCCCGCCCTGTATGCCTACGGAGAATTCGGTGCACGGGAATCCGCCCACGACCTTATCCGCCCCTTTCACGATTGACAGGTTGACCAGAGAATTGAAGAGATTCACGTTTTTCAGTATCGTGGGGGAGGTTTCGTTCCAGACCGCATCACCTCTGAAGTTCCTGCCCGATGACGCGAACCAGCCCTCTAACATGAATGGAAGGTCCAGGTCCGGGGCCTGCGCAATTGCACCGTCAAACAGGAGGTCCCCCTCGCCCAGCTCCTTTGACATCCCGAAGGAGCCGTCATCCAGGTAGATTGTTGTCTTGAACCACGGGACGTGCTGTTCGTCCTGCCCTTCCCTCGCTGCCTTCGCTATGCCTGTGACCGCTTTTTTGCCGTTGCAGTCCTTTGTCCTGTCCCAATAGTAATCCATGAGCAGGACCTCGCGCTCGGTGCCGTTCTGGTCTATACTGGTCGGGAAACGATATTGGAGATTCAACGGGATATAGGCTGGCTGCACCGGGGGCTGGGACACCTGGCCGCTGGCATTGGCACTGCTCGCATTGGAAATGTTGGACGCCGGGGTTACGTTGGCCGGCGGAACTGCCGCGGGGCTCTCCGGCTGCGGAGCTGCACATCCGGCAAGCAGCAGCGCCATCGCAAATCCCATAAGAACAAACAGCGCTTTTCGCATGACAAACACCGGATTGGCATCTGCGTCATCCTTAAAATCCCTATCACCAGGCGGGATGGCCGGCTGATGGGGGCCAGAGACCGGCAAATGGCGGCCTTGCCCCTGCGCAAATAATAAGAAGCCCTCCGCACATATCTTTTCACGGTTCTTATGCTAATCGGCATAGTCGGCAAACCATCAGGCGGCAAAAGCACCTTCTTCATGGCCGCCACGTCGGTGCCTGTGGAGCGCTCGCCGCGGCCCTTCACGACCATAAAGCCGAACCGCGCAGTGGCGTACGTGGAAGTGGAGTGCGTGGACAAGGAATTCGGCAGGCAGTGCAACCCGCGGAGCGGCTACTGCGTGAACGGCAGGCGGTTCGTGCCGGTGGAGCTGCTGGACGTGGCAGGGCTCGTCCCTGGCGCGCACGAGGGCAAGGGCCTGGGCAACAAGTTCCTTGACGACCTGCGCCAGGCTGACGTGCTCGTCCACATAGTGGACGCCAGCGGCTCAACCAACGAGGTGGGCGAAAAGGTCCCTGTTGGCAGCTACGACCCGTGCAACGACGTGCGGTTTTTGGAGCAGGAGCTTGACTACTGGATAAAGGGCATCCTTGACAACAACTGGCAGAAGCTCGTGCGCGAGGCCAGGCTGAACCGGAAGAAGAACGAGGACATACTCACGGAGCAGTTCAGCGGCCTGGGCATGACGAAGGACATCCTCGGCCGGGTGCTGAAGGAGCTGAGGCTGGAGGAGAAGAACATCGCGGACTGGAGCGAAGAGGAAAGGCTGGGGCTGTGCAGGAAAATCAGGCAGATAGGCAAGCCCATAATAATAGCCGCGAACAAGTGCGACCTTTCCACTGGCTGGGACAACTACCAGAAGCTGAAGAAGACGTTTCCCGAATACGTCGTCATAGCGTGCTCGGCAGAGGCTGAGATAGCGCTGAAGGGCGCTGCGAAGAACGGGTTCATCGGTTACATTCCTGGCGACAGGACATTCACCGTGAAGGCAAAGCTGGACGAGCAGCAGGAGAAGGCGCTCTCCATCATGAAGGCCGTGTGCGACCGGTATGAGGGGACGGGTGTGCAGAAATGCCTTAACGCAGCTGTGTTTGACTTCCTCCATTACATCGCCATATTCCCTGGCGGCGTAAATAAGTTAGAAGACAGTAATGGAAATGTTTTACCGGATGTTCTGTTAATGCCTTCGGGATCTACCGCACAGGACTTTGCTTATGCTCTACATACCGACATGGGTAAAGGGTTTATACGGGCTATTGATGTAAGAACAAAACTTGCACACGGGAAGGATCATCTATTGAAACATAGGGATATTTTCGAGATTGTTTTCAAGAAACCGTAGGAGGAACTCTCCAATCTTCAATTTTAGGGTTGAAAAGGTAATGGTTGCTTATCCCTCTTCCGAATTTATTTTCACTCGCCAGGATATTTGCTCTTCTTAGTACTAGGACGTATTTCCAAAATGTTGCGTGTGCTACTTTGAATTCGTTCATCATTTGGTATTTTGTAAATTTCTTTTTAGCTTTGGCAAAATCGAGCACATCTTTCATAGAGAGTTTTGAATTATGTTTTTTTCTTACGAACCAGTCCAGAACCCGGATGGCTTCCGCTTCAGAGGTCACTCTTCGGTTCGCACCATTTATTAAAAAGTTTAAACGGTTCCCCTTCGTGGTATTTAAACCGAATATACGGATCCATTTTTCGCCAGTAGGGCAATTTGATAGGTATGGGGAGCTAAGGAAAAAAAGGCCTGAATGCGCAGAGTACTTGAATGCAAGATCATTCTCTTTGAAAATATCATACAAGTCACGGATAAGTTTCTCGCTTCGGACACCAATTGAAACCGTGCCATCTAGTTCAACAGAACCATCAAAGGACATCACTCCCTTGGCAAAGTCAAGCCGATAATGCGATTTTTTTATGATTGGAGGTTCGGAGATTGCTCTGGCTTTTGGCCCGTATCCAAAACCCAGAAAGGTAGTAAAAAATCGGACAATAGCCTTACAATCCACAATCAGGAGGTAACAATCTTGTGTTTTGTGTCTAGCCAGGCGGGGTTTATATCCAAAAACCAGTTCAAAATTCTGGCCTGCTACGGCGAGGGCGCTTTTATTTTGATCGACTATTCCGAGTCTTTCTTTTCCGCCTGATTCTTTGGTTATCCATCCATCCGCGGCTACTGCACCGACAAGCCAGGCTAATTCCCGATTAAGTCTTTTTGGAAATTTCACCCACGTCTCACTCGTTCCGAACTTGAAGAATTGGATACTTCGTTCAATCATTGGCCGATAGATTTCTTGCTTCCGTAGAGACAACCTAGCCAAGAGGATATTTAGTAAATATATTGGAAAACGACGCCTCGCACTAAAATACTTTAGCATTGTCGATTTTTCAGTTCCAAGTTGAGCGCTTATCTCATGGCATAGATCATATTCATCGAACCGGTTTCTAGCGCATATATTCTCAATCATCTCATCGACAAGAGGTCTTAGATTTTGCCCTTTTACATAGATGCAGGAATTTATTGTGCCGGGTTTGAAATCTTCAAGGGCTAGTGCCCTGAATTTCTTTACACTCCCGCCACGTGTCTTCCCTTGCATTTGAATGCGCCCCGTCTTAATCGGATTTGCCTCTATTTATTCTCTTCTCCACACCCCTTATTTCCGCGGAACCACCATCCAGAGTGTTCAAGAAACCCTGAACCGGATTGGCGGCCATCAGCCGGTATGTCCCACCCCGCGCACGGCAGGTTTTTATTACTCAAAGTCCTTCGTGCTTGATACGTTGATATGAGGCGGTATGCATGGCATGTTTCGTTGTTCCGGCTGCGGTAGGGGTTATGACGGTCGCATTGGGGAAGAGATTCCCGAAGCGGTGGCACGTCAACTGGCTGAACGCCATGATTTTCGGCGGGACGGCTGCGTTGGCTGTGGAGCACGCTGCGCATGGGGAAATCGTCCCGTGGCCGCCGTTTCTGACTGCAGTGGGCAGCCAGGCGGGCACTGCAGCGATGCTCGGCGAGATGGCAGCGGTGGGGATACCGATGCTCCTCGCGCTTGTTCTGGCATGGGTCGTGATGGTGGTCGCCTACGAAAGGGTGATGGCCGGCTTCTGCGAAAAGGCGGTTGCAGCGGTTGGCGCAGGTGCAGCGCGTTTGAAAACGCGCAGGCTGGACCTGCTGGCCCTGATGCTGTGGGGAACGCTCATCATGGTGCTGGTTGACCAGGCAATGGCGTTTATCGGAGGGAATGGGGCGGTTGCCGGGACCGCGGCCGGCGGGCTCGCTGCAGGCTGGCTGGTGCTTGGAATCCTGATGGCCATGCCCCTGCTTGCGATTTGGGCGATTGCAGCGTTCACACCGCTGGGCGCCAGGATTTGCACCGGATAACCCGGTAATCTTGGGCTGTATGAATGAAGGATGAATGGATTGGGCGGAGGCAATAGTATGATAGTGGTCTTCTCAACCTATCCGGACGGCAAAAGCGCAAGGAAGGCAGCCATTGCCCTGGTCAGGAAAAAGCTGGCTGCGTGCGCCAGCATAATCGCGATAGAGGAATCGTATTACCGGTGGAAAGGCAGGCTGGAGAGGCGGCACGAATATCTCCTCATGATAAAGACGGCCGGGAGCGCATACCCTGAACTTGAAGCCTTCGTCAGGAAGACGCACCCCGACAAAGTGCCTGAGATAATACGGATGGACGTGAAGGGCGGCCTGAAGGGCTATCTCGCATGGGTGCAGGCCAACAGCTGCCAGTAGCAGGCCAGGGATGAATACGGGGCTGCCATGAAGGGGCAGGGTGCAGGCGGTTTCCGGAACCGCAGGGTGTCATTGCAGGGATTTTATCGTGCCGCTTGACTTGAGCGCGATTACGCGCGCTGGCGCGCCGCCAAGCGAGTCCAGAAGGGCGAGAAAGCCAAGCACCTTTTCAAGATAGTCGCGCTCGCACCTGATGATGCCGCGCTTTTTTGCGGCATCGTACTGCACGAGCTTGAGTGCGGCGTAGGAAAGGCCGAACTCGCCGAAAAAGCGGAGGGCCTCGTCGTAGAGCGAGCGCTTGAGCTTCTCCTCATCCGAGTCTGCGCCCCTCAGTTCAAAAAGTATGTAGCGCTTCCTGAGCGCACGTGCCTTGACCATGGAATGCTTTTGCCGCGCAATGGCTTTTAAATTGCACCAAGCTTAGGGATTATCATGGAAAAAGTGCTCATTTTATCGGGCAGCAGGAGCGACGATGAGATAGCCAGGCAGGCCCTTGAGGTCCTGAACGCGTTCGGCGTGGCGTGCAGGCACGAGGTGGCTTCGGCCCACAGGAACCCGGAGAAGGTGGAGCGGCTGGTGAAGGAAAGCACGGCACAGGTGTTCATAGCCATCGCAGGCCTGAGCGCTGCGCTTCCGGGAGTCGTCGCGTCCAAAACCGCCAAACCGGTGATAGGCGTGCCGGTGGCCGCTGCCCTCGGGGGGCTTGACGCGCTGCTCGCGACTGCGCAGATGCCGCCGAACGTGCCGGTGGCGTGCGTCGGCATAGGCATGGGCAAGAACGCAGGCCTGCTGGCAGTGGAGATACTCGCGCTCTCGGACTCCGCGCTCGCCTCGCGGCTCGCTGAATTCAAGGAGAAGCTCAAGGCGTGACACGCCTGCGGATGAGAAACATGTGGAAACCTGATTTTCATTTCCCTCCATTGCTCAAAAAGCTGAAAAGGGGCGGCCCGGCCATAACCCTGCCAAAGGACGCTGGCATGGTCATCGCCTACACCGGCATCGGGAATGAGTCAAAGGTCATTGAGCTCGGCTCAGGCTCAGGCTTCATGACCGTCCAGCTCGCCAACGTGGCGAAGGAGGTCGTGAGCTACGAGAAGAGGAAGGAATTCCTTGACATTGCAGAGGCGAACGTAAGGCGGGCCGGGCTGCCGAACGTGACGTTCAGGCTGCAGGACGTGCTCCAGGGCATTGAGGAGAAGGACTGCTCCTGGGACCTGGTGTTCTGCGACATAGCGGATGCGGAGAAAATCGTGCCGCACGCGATGGCGGCGCTGAAGAAAGGCGGCTACCTCGCCGCGCACTGCCTGCACACCGAGCAGGCGAAGGCGCTCCACCTGGAATGCGCCAGGCAATTCCCTGAAGTGTTCACGACCGAATGCATCATGAGGGAATACGAGGTGCGGGATTTCGGGTTCAGGCCCGCGCATTTCGGCCTCATGCACACGGCCTATATCGTCTTCGCGAGGAAATAGGATTTTAATTGCTTATATGCGATGACAATGCAGAGTGATGACATGGCAACAGTGGAAATAAGGAACGACAAGAAGACTGTGGACGTGCCGGACGGCTCATTGCTGGCCGGGCTTGACGGAAAATGCTCAATCCTGTTCGCATGCAAGGTGGGAAGCTGCGGCTCGTGCAAATGCAAGGTGGTCTCGGGCAAGGAAAACCTGGAGCCGCCGAACGAAGTGGAGAAGTCAGGGCTGTCGGCGTTCGCTACTGACCCGTCGGAACGGCTGCCGTGCGTCGCGAAGATAAGGAAGGGCAAGGTCACGCTGGAATACTGATTTTGTTTCCTGCGCTGTCAGAGAACGACGCACCGTTCTCTGCACACACGCGGCGGCTTTTTCTGCCGCCGCTCGTGTCGCCTAGTAGTCAGTCCGCTAATTTCCTTTAAGAATTTCATATCTTGAGGGGTTGCCC
>CAZBAM010000016.1:0-29924 GCA_964490215.1 Microcaldota archaeon
GGCTTCGGCGCCATAAACCTGGAGGACATAGAGACGCCGAAGGTGTTCAGGATAGAGAAGCGGCTGACCGAAGAGCTTGGCATACCTGTATTCCACGACGACCAGCACGGCACCGCGATGGTGACGCTCGCCGCGCTTTACAATGCGCTGAAGGTCACCGGCCGGAGCGGAAATGAGGCGGGCGCGAACGCTGGCCGCGGCAAAAGCGCCAGGGCAGGCGCGGGCGCCGGAGACAGCGGGCTCGGCGCGAAAATAGGCATAGTTGGCGCAGGGAGCGCAGGCTATGCGATAGCAAAGCTGCTCCATGCCGCTGGTTTCTGCGACCTGGTCGTGTTTGACAGCGCCGGTGCCATACACGCAGGCCGCGCAGGCCTTGAGGAATACAAGAAGCCGCTCGCCGCGTTCAACGCGTCCGGCTTCACAGGCGCGCTCTCCGGATTCAAAGGAGCGGACGTGATAATATCAGCCGCGTCACCTGGAGCGGTTCCCCACGAAACGATCCGCGCCATGCGAAAGCCGAACATCGTTTTCGCAATGGCAAACCCGATTCCCGAATTGTCGCTGGACGAGGCGCGCGAACTCGGAATTGACGTGTTCGGCACAGGCAGGAGCGACTACCCCAACCAGATAAACAACTCGGTCTGCTTCCCTGGCTTCCTGCGTGCGCTCCTTGATTTGCGCGTGAAGAAAATCACTGACAGCATGAAGATAGCCGCTGCGAAAGGCATAGCAGAGAGCGTGAAGAATCCAACCAGGGACAAAATCGTGCCTGACGCCTTTGACAAGAAGGTGCTGAAGAACATCGTCAGGCGCGTGGGCGAAGCGGTCTGATCCGGGCAGGTTATCCTTTATTTATTTCTTCACTCTTCTCAGTATCCCCGCGTCCACTTCGCCCGGCCCGCTCGCGCTCCTTATGACTGTTTCCAGGTCGTCTTTCGTCATTATGCCCTTCTTCAGAACCAGCTCGCGCAGCGTCGTCCCGCTGGCGTATGCTTCCTTCACCAGCAGCGAAACCTCCTTGTAGCCGAGGTAGGGGTTGAGCGCGGTCGCATAACCGAACGAGCGCTCCAGGTTCTCAGCCGTCCGCTTCCTGTCCACCTTCAGCCCGTCAATGCAAAACTTCCTGAACATCGCCGACGCGTTGGCCAGGAGTTCCTCGCTCTGGAGGAGGTTGTGCGCAATCAGCGGCGTGGCGAAATTCAGCTCCAGTTGCCCTGACTGCGCAGCGAGCAGCACAGCGAAATCGTTCGCCATCACCTGCCAGCAGGCCATGTTCAGCGCCTCTGGTATGGACGGGTTGACCTTGCCTGGCATTATGGACGAGCCCGGCTCCACTTCAGGGATTACGAGTTCCGCGATGCCGCCTTTCGGCCCGGAAACGAGAAGCCTGATGTCGTTCGCGATGCGGTTGAGCGTGAGCGCGTAGCGCTTGAGCGACGACGAGAACGTCACGAAGTCGTTCATGTCCTGCGTCATCTCCACAGGGTCTTTGGCAGGCCGCAGCCCGTATCCGAACCCGTGCCCGGTCGCCTCGTCCAGCTTCCTCACGACCGTTTCCCTGAATTTCGGATGCGCGGTTATCCCGCTTCCGGTTGCAGTGCCTCCTATGCCCAGTTCGCAGATGCACCCGAGCGAGGCCTCGATGCAGTCCATGTCCTTCTCAATGGCCCTTCCCCATGCCGCGAACGTCTGGCCGTAGGTCATGGGCACCGCGTCCTGCAGGTGCGTCCTGCCGATTTTCATGGCGTCCTTGTATGCGGCGGCTTTCTTCGCGAACGCCATCCGCAACGCGTCCGCCTCCTTCAGCACGCCCTCGGAAAGCTTCAGCGCCGCGAGCCGGATGGCGGTCGGCGTGACGTCGTTGGAGCTCTGTGACATGTTCACGTGGTTGTTGGGATGGACGAGCTTGTTCTGTCCCTTCTTTCCGCCGAGAATCTCTTCTGCGCGATTCGCTATCACTTCGTTCACGTTCATGTGCAGTGGCGTGCCTGCACCGGCCTGGAAGGCGTCCAGGACGAATTCGTCGTCCAGCCTGCCTGCGATGACCTCGTCCGCAGCCTTCGCTATGGCCTGCGCCTGCTTTGCATCCAGCCTGCCCAGTTCCGTGTTCGCCAGGGCTGCGCATTTCTTTATGAGCGCCACGCTGCGGATGAGCTCCATGTGCACCCGCATGCCGCTGAGCCTGAAATTGCCCGCAGCCCGTGCGGTGAAAGAGCCGTAATAGGCGCCGTCCGGCACCTCAACCTTCCCCATGAAATCCTCTTCGGTCCTCATCTGCATCTCCTCAGTAGTAAAAGCGCCAGCATGACGGGCAGGAGCGCCGGAAGGCACGTTTTCGGAGCTGTTTCCGCGCCGGTGCCTGAGGCATTGCTCTGGTTTCCTGTCGCGTTATCCGCCGGCGGGCCGGTGTAGTTGAACGGCTGCGAGCCGTTGGCGGGCGGCTTGGTGGCATTGGTGTTGTTTGCAGGCGCCGTGCCGTTCGCCGGCGGTTTCGGTTTTGCCGTCGTCTCGTTTGAGTAGCATCCTGATATGTCAAAATGGATTTCCTTGTTGCGGAACCCCTTCTTTTCCATGACCAGCACGAAAAGCCCGCGCATCAGCCTGGTGCTCCCGGGCAGCTTGTGCAGGACGAATCCGTTCCTGTCCGTCACTCCCTGTGCCATCAGAGGCGTGGAGAAATCCACGTATTTCAAATACGTATAAACCCCTTCAACCGGCCTGTTGTGGCCGTCCATCGCGATGATGCTTATGGTCGCTGCAGTGCAGTCCACGCTCAGCGAGTAGGTGAAGTCCTGGAGCAGGACCGGGTCCCCAAGGTCATCCTGCTCGTAGATGGTGGGCGCTATGACGTTAGCGTGGACGGGCCCGAAGGGCAGCAAAAACAGCGCCAGGAGCAGCGCAAGCGCCTTGGCATGCATCCGCTCACCCCCTGGTCGTTGATTTCCCGGCGAACTGCGCCAACATGGATTCCAGCTGGATGCGCTCGTTTGCGCCCTGCACCAGCCTGAAATTATACTCGCCTATCAGCTCTATGAGCCGCATCTTGTCCTTCTCTGGAATATCCAGCTTCGGCACCTCGCGGTACACCTGGAGCATGATGTCCTCGCCGCTCAGGCCGTAGGTTATGATGAGCTTGTCAAGGTTCTCGCGGGCCTCCTGGAAGCTGCCCTTCAGCGCCAGGTCCAGCATCTCCCTGACCTCCTTGGGCGTCGCCCTGCTGCTTGTCTTGTGGACGAGCTCGGCGGTGATTTTCGCAGAGTGCATCGCGCAGCCCTGGAATATATTGAGCGCCCTGCGCATGTCGCCTTCAGAGACGTAGAATACCGCCTTCTCGGCCTCCTCGTCCGCGTGGATGTTCTCCTCCTTCGCCACGTGCGCAAGCATCCTGCGGACGTCCTTTTCCTGCAACGGCATGAAGCGGAACACCGCGCACCTGCTCTGTATGGGCTCTATGATGCGCGACGAGTAGTTCGCTGATATGATGAACCTCGTCACCGCCGAGCTGGACTCCATGGTGCGTCGCAGCGCCTGCTGCGCGTCGGCAGTCAGCGCGTCAGCCTCGTCAAGGAATATGAGCTTGAAGGGCGCCTTGCCCATGGAGACCGCCCGTGCGAAGTCCTTTATCCTGCCGCGCACCACGTCTATGCCTCTTTCATCACTGTTATGCAGCAAGACCGGCGTTGTCCCGCCCCAGAAAACCTGAGAGCCAGGAACGGAAACATCATAGACGTAATCGTTGTAATCCATGACCTTTGTCCCACTCACCTTCACGACGTAAAGGTCCGATTCGACAATCTTCCGCAGTTTCTCCACATTCTCGCCGTTTTCGCCTGCGATTTCCAATACCTGGCGGGCAACTCTCTTCAGGGTTCTTACGGACCTCTTGGAATACAATGCATGTCTGAGGAGGTATTTCATTTTTCCAGAATGCTTCCTTGCGAGCAAAGCAAATAATGAAGACGGCAGCAATTGTGATTTCGTATAAGAGAATTTTGCATTCTCTCTTATCATGCGGACCTCCCTCGGGAATATGCTTGTTTCCAGCCCCGAAATCCTTCCCAGCCATGCTATGTCCACAAGGCCCTCCTGCGAAACCGAGCATATGCGTGCTACCGCCCCCCAGTCCCCCGCTCCATCCCCATTCCAATATCCTTTTATGAAGTCCAGCCTTCTTTTCAGCGGAAATCCGAAAACAAAGTCCGGAACTCTCTTTTCTCCGGCCGTGTGCTTTTTGGATGCGCCATAAAAATTATCCCTGATAAAGCCAGCGAGTTGTGTATTGCATGCCCTTATCTGTATCGAACTCATCCTGCTCCTGTCAAAGCCGGATGAATGGAGTCCTGTGCTTGCCTTTATGCCCAGCCTGCCAAGTTTTCCAAGAAGTCTTTCAACATGCTTCGCATCCTCGGGGTTGGGATGCCCCAGCGTGTATATCACCTGGCCTGAGGTTTCTCTGCTGAATGAAGTACAACCCTCGGCCATATACAGCCCAAGCGACCATGCGAAGTCCTCATCCACTTCCATGTCCTCGAATACAGCACGCACCTTCGGGTTTCTGTATGTGCCGCTTGTGAGCACGCTCTTTTCCTGCGGTTTGTATCCGCTAACATCCAGTTCCTTGAGATCCCCCCCAAGCTCGCTCTTGAAAGTTATCAGGAGGTCGCCTTTCTTTAGTTCTGAAGCCTCTTTGCTCATCGCGTTCCCTGCATCATCGAAGATCATCACCGAGTGATTCAGGCTGGTTTTTACCCTGCCCCCTTCGTATGTTATCTCTACTATCTTCCCAACTTTATGCCTGAATATGTAGTCTGCTTTTGAGAAACCCACCTCGTATTTTCCCCCATCTAGTGAAAGCACCTCCAGGTCCTGGATCACCCTCCTTGTTTCATTCCCCTTGAAATACCTGGCTGCAAGCCACCCGAAGGTCTTTCTCATCACTTTTCCGTTTATTCTTATCAGTAGCGGCGTGTCCGGTGTCACAGATGCGTTCAGTTCCATGAAGTCCGTTGCCATGCCGTCGCCGAACAGCTCCCTGGCGAGCGCTATGGCGCAGGTGGTCTTTCCCACGCCAGGAGGCCCGGCGAAAAGCATGTTCGGCATGTTCCTGGCCCTGACGAAAGCCCTGAGGGTGGCCACTATATCCTGCTGCCCTGAAACGTCGTCCAGCTTCCTGGGGCGGTATTTCTCCGTCCACGGTAGTATGTCTGCCTTGTCCGTCACACAGGGGCTTTCGGGAAGAGTATATATAAATTTTATCAGCGAGTGGAACCCGGGTATATTCATGGACCGCATAAAAACAGGCATATCAGGACTGGACGAGATGCTCAACGGCGGGATACCGACGGGCAGGCACGTGGCGCTCTACGGCGGCCCCGGCGCAGGCAAGACGTCGTTCTGCTTTGAATACCTCTACCACGGCGCGCAGATGGGCGAGCCAGGCCTCTACATCACCCTTGAGGAGACCATTGAGGACATAACAGACAACATGAAGAACACATTCCCCCTCCTCACGGATACCGGCAAGCTCATCAAGGAGAAGAAGCTGGAGATAATAAAGCCGGACAAGCTGGAGCTTGAGGAAGTCGCAAGCCTCCTGGAAGACCGCATAACCTCCAACGGCATAAAGCGGGCTGCCATAGACTCGGCCACCATGATACGCATGGCGTTCAAGAACGAGGTGGAATACCGGCAGACGCTGTTTGAGTTCCTGTCCCTGCTCCGCAACCTGGAGGTCACGTCCCTGACCACGCTGGAGGCCAACACCTCCAAGCGCGAGGAGATGAGGTACGACATAGAGCACTTCGTCATGGACGGCATCATCAACCTCTACAACATAGACCGCGAGGACCGCAGGATAAGGGCGCTGGAAGTGTTCAAGATGCGCGGCACCGACCACTCGCGCGAGCTCGTGCCTTTCAAGGTGACGCCGTCCGGCATAAAGGTTTACGTCGGCGAAAAGGTATTCTGAGCGAAAAGGCGTTCCGGGCGAAAGGCGTCCTGAGCCACTAAGCCGTTTTCCACTGCGATTCGCTGAGCCGGGCGAGCACCTCTTCCCGGGCTACCAGGTCGCCGGTGTTATGGCCACTCGCCTTTCCGGCCACCAACAGGCATTTTCTCCTGCGCTCACTGAAGAACCGCTTTCTCAGCTGCCGCACCGACTTGTCTCCCCCGGCCAGCCTCTGGTCAAGGCCGGCTATGGCTGCAGCGTCTTCCTTGGACAGTGGCAGGAGGGCATAAACCGCAGTACCATCCCTGCCCGCACGCGTGACGGTGCCTGCCACGTAATACTGCGAATACTGCGCTGCCGGCCCGGCTGGTTGTGGCTGCGTTTTATCACGCCGCACTGCACCTTCGGCAAGCGGCTGCCCGGCGAAAAGCCTCAGGATGCCATCCCAGCCCCTTCGGGCAAGCATCGTAGTTTCCTTGGTCAGCTTCACGTGCATCTTCATCCCATTTCCCTACTGCCCGCTCTTCGCCGCGTTCCTTTCGCAGACACCCAGGCTCTTTTCAGCATCTGCCCTCTCAGCCGCCTCTTCCCCGGCTGACCTAAACGGGTGGCTGTCCAGGCTGCCGAGTGCATTCCTGAAGTGCGTGGCGCCCTCACCCCAGGCCCCACGGTCGGCCGCCTTCTCTCCTTGCTCGTATTCAAGATAATATCTCATGCGGGTCGTGTCCCTCGCATATCCAGTGTCCATGGCCACCGCCACGCGGTAATGCCTGAGTGCTTCCCCCCACCGGTGGAGGCGCTCGTATTTCGCCGCAGCGCCCTTCTGCGCCTCGGCGTTGTTGCCGTAGATTTCTGTTGCCCGCTCGTAGGCGGCCGCAGATTCCTCCAGCATTTTCCTGTCAGAGAAATATTCCCCCCATTCCTGGTGATATATGGCAGCAGCCTCGTCCGGAGCCAGCCTGAGGACGACGTCATACGCCCCGTCCTTCGTCGCGCCGAGTGCAGTCGCCTGCGGGTCTATGGGAATCTTCCCACTGTCTCCGCCCACGCTGACGAGCATGTGTTGCCTGCCAGGCGGCGAGTTGCGGAAGTGCACCACCTGCACCTCAGCGTCCAGGCCGGCGTTCATGTAATTCATGGCCTTTATGGCAGCGAGGATGACGAACCCGAATTCCGTGCAGTCACCGCCCTTCCTTATGGCCTCTGCTGCGGTGTTCGGGGGCCTGCCTTCGCTGTTGACCACCTTAAGGCCTGACCGCGAGGATGTTTTGAGCGCGTTGAAAAGCGCAGCCACCCTGCCCCTGGCGTCCTGCGGCGCCGAAGCCATTATGAGTGCGGCGACGCCGTTGATGGTGCTGTCCGGCTGCAACGGGTCGGTCGTGGTGCTGTAAGCTGCCTTCTGCGCCTGGGCAGCCACTGCCTGGATGCCGTCAACGACAGGCGCCATGGCAGTGAACGCCAGGCCTGCCACAAGGACGTGCCCCACAAGGGCGTGCCCTGCTGCCCTGGCGAACGCAGGCTGGGCAGCGTGCCTGTGCAGCGGCCTGGGCTGCGAGAAGTTCAGTTTCATGGTTTATTATGTTGTTAAGAGTGTTTTTAAACGCACACGCCGCGCGCCAGCCTCCGGCGCGGCAGTGCCGCCGCCCTTAAAAAGCCTTCCAGGCATGATAGGGCTACCGCCTGCAAAGATAACGCTGCGCGGGCTACTTGGGTGCGCGTGCGATGTATGACCACAGGAAGATAGAAGAGGGCATCCTGGACTTCTGGAAGAAGGAAGGGACATACGCCAAGGTGAGGGCGAAGAACGCCCACGGGGAGCCGTTCTATTTCTGCGACGGCCCGCCCTACGCAACCGGCCAGATACACCCGGGCACCTGCTGGAACAAGACCATAAAGGACGCGGCCTGCAGGTACCAGCTCCTTAACGGCAGGAACGTCAGGGCGCAGTCAGGGTACGACACCCACGGCCTGCCCATAGAGGTCAAGGTGGAGCAGGAGCTGAAGTTCAGGGGCAAGAACGACATAGAGGCCTACGGCATAGTCAAGTTCATAGAGAAATGCAAGGCGTTCGCCACGAAATACATCGCTGTGATGGGCGGCCAGTTCCGGTCCCTCGGCGTGTGGATGGATTTTGACCGGCCGTACATAACGTACCATGACGATTTCATCAACTCCTCCTGGAAGACGCTTCACATGGCCCACGAGAAGGGCCTCCTGCACGAGGGCGTGTACGTCCTGCCCTACTGCTACCGGTGCGAGACCACGATAGCCAACTACGAGCTGGAATACGACGAGGAGACCGACCCGAGCGTGTTCGTGAAGTTCCAGGTGAAGGACAAGCCCGGCGAATACCTGATAATATGGACCACCACGCCGTGGACGCTGGTGGCCAACATGGCCGTGATGGCCCATCCCACGCTTTCCTACGTGCGGGCGAAGGTGGACGGCGAGGTGTGGGTGGTCGCCAGGGAAAGGCTTGAATACCTGCTCGGCCTCACCGGCGCGAGCGCCACGGTGCTTGAGGAACTGCCCGGCAGGAAGCTCAAGGACCTGGAATACCTCCATCCGCTGCAGGACAAGGTCGGCAAGGCGTACGCGCGCAAGGTAGTCATGAGCGACGAGTTCGTGACGCTGGAGGAGGGCACCGGGCTGGTGCACACCGCGCCAGGCCACGGGCCGGCGGACTTCATAATCGGGAAGCGCTACGACATAGAGGCGTTCTCGCCGGTGGACGGCCACGGCAACTACACCGCCGAGGCAGGCTCGTTCGCGGGCAGGAACGTCCGCGAGGCGAACCCGTCCGTGACAGAGGCGCTGAAGGACTGCGGCGCCCTCGTGTACGAGTCCCGCATCAGGCACCGCTACCCGCACTGCTGGCGCTGCAAGACGCCGCTCATATTCCTGACCACCAACCAGTGGTTCATCACCATATCCAAGATACGGGACCAGATGCTCAACGGCATAGAGAACACCGAATGGCACCCTGCCTTCGCCAAGGACCGCTTCCGCGAGTTCGTGTCGGGCGCGCCGGACTGGTGCATCTCCCGCCAGCGCTACTGGGGCATCCCGCTTCCCATCTGGAAATGCGCGTCGTGCGGCAAGCTCAGGGTGGTCGGCTCGCGTGACGAGCTGCCGCCGGTGAAGGAGCTCCACCGGCCCTACATAGACGAGATACGGCTGGACTGCGCGTGCGGGCAGAGGATGAGCCGCATCCCGGACGTGCTGGACGTGTGGTTTGACTCCGGCAACGCGGTGTGGGCGTCGCTCAGCCCCGAGGAGGCCAGGACGTTCGGCGAGAGGGCAGACCTGATAATAGAGGGCCAGGACCAGATAAGGGGCTGGTTCTATTCCCTGCTTGGCTCCGGCATAGTGCGCTACGGCGCCTGCCCCTACAAGCGCATACTCATGCACGGCTTCTTCGTGGACGAGAAAGGCGAGAAGATGAGCAAGTCCGTGGGCAACTTCGTCCCGCTGGAGCAGATACTGGAGAAGCACGGCGCGGACAGCTTCAGGCTGTGGGGCGCGAGCAACACCGTGTGGGAGGAGCTGAAGTTCAGCTGGGAGGAGATGAAGAAGTCCAAGGCGGACCTCAACATAGCCTTCAACCTCGCCCTTTTCCTCCAGAAAGCCTGCGTGCGGAAGCTGGACCAGGCCGAACTCACGCCGCTGGATTCCTGGATGATGAGCAGGATGCACTCCGCGGTCAAGGAGTTCCGGGAGTGCTTTGAGTCCTACGACCTCAACCGGGCGGCCAAGGCCGTGCGCGGCTTCGTCGTGGAGGACGTAAGCCGCTTCTACATGAAGATAGCCAAGGAGCGCATATCGTCGGGCGACAACGCCGAAGGCGCGCTATATACGCTGTACAACGTGCTCCTGTCGTCGCTCAAGATGCTGGGCTGTTTCTGCCCGCTGCTGAGCGAGCACCTCTACCAGCAGGTCTTCAGGAAGTTTGAGGCTGAGGAATCGCTTTTCCTGCTGAGGCTGGAGCGCGCCGACGAGGGCAGGATAGACGCCCTCGCCGAGAAGCGCATGGAAACCGTGAAGGAAGTGCTTTCCATAGCCATGGTGGCAAGGCAGAAGGCCGGCATAAAAGTCCGCTGGCCCATACGGACGCTCTACCTTGAGACCAAGTCGCACGAGGCCGCTGACGCGGTCAACGCCTACAAGGACACGCTGCTCGCGCTCATAAACGCAAAGGAGCTGAAGACCGTTGAGGCGCCGCCCGCTGGCGAGATAGCCAGCGAGGCGTTCTCCAACGGCACGGTGCACATAGAGAAGAAGATTGACGAGGCGCTCTACGAGGAAGGCATGGTCAACGAGGTAAAGCGCCGGCTGCAGATCATGCGCAAGGAGGCGCAGCTCGTGGAGCATGACCGGATACGGATTAGCATAAGCTGCGAGAATGAGCTTGAGGGGATCCTGAAGAAGCACGAGGCCCGGCTGAAGGGCGCGGTCAACGCCTCTGCCGTGGAGTTCGCGGCTGAGAAGGCCATGAACGAATACGAGATAGACGGCAGGCTCGTGAAGCTCGCGCTGAAGAAAATGGAGAAATAGGCGCCGAGGGAGTGAAATACGAAAAGGGGCCCTGGCAGCTCAGTTCGCGCTCTTGTACATGCTCCGCTTGCTTATGCTGGACCAGCAGTTCTTGCATATGTAGCGGTGGTCTATCTTCTTCCTTTTCTGGCTCTTCACGCACGAGATGCATATCCTCCTCGCGCAATAGTCGCATTTCTGGAGCTTGGCTGTCTGGCTTCCGCATCTGCCGCACGTTTCTATGGCCATGAGTATCACTCTTCATCCTGATTTCAAAGAATTTATCCCTGTTTCATCTCTGAGTGATTATAACATAGAAAGCTATTTAATGGCTATTCCGGGAAAGCTAACCATGCTCAGGGGCCAGGCTGCGGTAGAATACCTCACCACATACGGCTGGGCGATACTTGCGCTCATGATAGTCATCGCCGTGCTACTTTCCAGCGGAATCCTGTCGCCGAACTACGTCATATCCGAGGAATGCGACTTCGGCACCAACGTGCCCTGCAATTTCGTCATCTACGACTCCGGTGGCACGACCACCCTGGCGGTGGCGCTGTTCAACGGCTTCGCATACCGCGTAAACGTCCTGTCGGTGGAGCTGAAGACCGACGACGGCAACACCGTGGCCTGGGATGGGGCGGCACCGCCGCTCGAGCTTGAAAGCGGCGCCAGCGTCACCCTTACCGGCACCCTCAGCAAGCCGGTGGCGGCCGGCGTGGTCAAGAGGTTCACAGGCAACTTCACCTATGCGTCGTGCGCGCCAGAGATAAACGGCCCGGACTGCGGTACCATCCCCCATTCCATAATGGGACGCATAACAGGGAAGGTATTGGAGAAATAACCGCTTTTTCCCGGACAGGGCGAGGCAGAAAGACCTTAGATTATGCTCACGCCGAACTCGCCCTTCACCGTCTCAATCTCCTTCACCTTGCTGATTTTCTGCAATTCTGAAAGCAGCCCGGCGTCCATCTCCTGCGGCAGGGAAAGCCGCACCTTCTCCAGCTCTGCGTTCTGCGCCATCCTGTTCCTGGCCTTGTGCTGGCGCAGCTCGCTCACCACGGCCTTGAGCACCTCCACCTTCGCCACGTCCCCGGCGTACTCCGGACCCGCTTCGGGCCAGGTGGCGTGGTGGATGCTCTGCTTCCTGCCAAAAAGCTCACGGTTTATTTCCTCTGCCATGTGCGGGGCGAACGGCGCGAGCAGCAGGACGGATTCGTAGAGCACCTTCCTGAGCGTATGTGCCGCAGCTGCCTTGTCGTCTGAATACACGCGGTGCTTGACGTATTCCAGGTAGTTGTCGCAGAAGTCGCCCCAGAAGAACCCCTGTATCCGGCTCATGGCGTAGTGGAACTCAAACTTCTCCATGTAGCCAGTGCATTCCCTTATGGTGGCGTTCAGCCTGCCTATTATCCACCTGTCTATGGCCGTGAGCTGCGGCTCGTCCCGTATCTCGTCCCTGGCCACCGTCTCCACGAACCTGGCTGCGTTCCAGACCTTGGCGAGGAAGCTCTTGGCGTGCTTTATGTCCTCGTAGCTGAACGGCCTGTCCTTCGCCATGGCGCCGCTGAGCGCCGCCCACTGCCTTATGGCGTCGGTGGGGTAGTCGCGGAGCAGCTCGGCCGGCGATATTATGTTGCCAAGGCTCTTGCTCATCTTCTTCCCGTCAGGTGCGAGCACGTTGCCGTTGAGCAGGATGGTCTCAAAAGGCGCCAGGCCTGTGAGCATGCCGCTCCTGTAAATGGTGTAGAACGCCCAGGTGCGGACTATCTCCACGCCCTGGGGCCGCAGCGAGCAGGGGTAGAACCTCTTCATCTTATTCTCGTCCGGCCAGCCGGACACTATGAGCGGGGTTATGCTGGAGTCCACCCAGCAGTCGCAGGTGCTCGTCTCCGCAACCATGCGCCTGCCGCATTCGCACGTCTTCTCCTTCGCCTTCTCGGGATAGAATGGCAGCTCGTCTTCTGACGCGGCTGCCGTGGCACCGCACTCGCACCCGTAGAACGGGAGCGGCGTGCCGAAAACGCGCTGCCTGGAAATCACCCAGTCCCATTCCGCTCCCTCCACCCAGTCAATGAGGTAGCTTATGCCGAAGTCAGGCACCCACTTTACCTTCTCGGCCAGCGCCTTTATGCGCTTCGCAGTGGTGCGTATGTCCGCGAACCACTGGAGCGACGGTATGAGCTCTACAGGCGTCTTGCACCTGTCATGGACCTTGACGCTCTGCTTCAGAGCCTCCTTCCTGAAGACCTTGCTGCCGAGCGTCTCCAGCACCTTCTTCCTGGCTTCCTCCACCCTGAGGCCGTCCAGCTGCCCGGAGTTCTGCATCCTGCCGTGCCTGTCTATGGACTCCACCACCGGCAGCTTGTAGCGGTGCATCCACACGACGTCCATCTTGTCGCCGAACGTGCACACCATGAGCAGGCCTGTGCCGAATTCCATCTCCACGTCCTTGTCCGCCAGCACAGGCACTTCCCTGCCGAGCGCAGTTGTGACCGTCTTGCCTTCCAGGCTGCGGTATCTCTCGTCCGCAGGATTGAACAGCACTGCCACGCAGGCGGTCATCAGCTCAGGCCTGGTGGTCGCTATGGGCAGGTCCTCCCCGTCCGGCCCTGTGAAGTTTATGTAATTCATCGTGCCGTCCTTCTCCTCCTCGTCAAGCTCGGCCTTGGCCACAGCGGACGCGCACCGCGGGCACCAGTAGACCGGATACTTGTCCCTGTAAACCAGCTTATCCCCGTACATGGCTATGAGCGAGAGCTGCACCTTGCGGTGGTATTCCGGCTCCATGGTCCGGTATTCAAACCTCCAGTCCGGGCTGAAGCCCATCTCCTTCATCTGGGCCTTCATCCTCGCTATCATGTCCAGGGTCCATTCCACGCATTTCTGCCTGAACTCCACCGGTGCAAGCCTGCCGTATTTCTTCTCCACCCTGACCTCGGTGGGGAAGCCCTGGGTGTCCCAGCCCTGCGGGTAATAGACGTTGAAGCCGGCCATCCTCTTGTAGCGCGCTGTGAAGTCTATGTAGCTGTACGAGAGCACGTGGCCCATGTGCAGCTCGCCGCTGGTGAAGGGAGGCGGCGTGTCTATGGTGTAAAGGGGCCTGGAGGTGTTGGCGTCGTCAAAGCGGTAGGTCCCTTCCTCCTCCCACCTCTTCTGCCACTTCTGCTCAATGGCCCTGTCATAGCGCTGCTGGAGCATAAGAATCCGTTTTCCTATTGTTATCTAATGTTTAAAAAAGGCCTATCAACGGCGTTCAGACATTAATCCGCATACCGTCCCTCGCCGCGATGGTTTTCACTCCGCTTTCCTTCTCAATCTTCCCGGCTTCCTCTGACGGCCCTGCCTTGAGCATCTTAAGGCCCATGTGCGTCATTACGCACGTCTTAGGCTTCGCCACCCTGAGTATCGCAGCGACCTCTGCGGTCTTGAGATGGCCCTTGTACGGGTCGCCCTCAGGCTTTATGCAGTTTATGATGAGCAGGTCGCAGCCCGAGAAATCCCTGCCCAGGCTTTCGGTGAATTCGGTGTCGCTGATGTAGCCGAGCACGCCCCCGTCCAGGTAGAGCTTGAACCCGAAGGCCGTCGGCTCCTCGTGCCTCATCTGAAAAATCTCAATCTCAAACGAGCCCTTCTCGTTCGCGAACGCCTTCCTCTCGCCGTATTGCGCAGCATAAACAGTCCCCGCGCGCGCCTGGTGGAAGGCGCTTATGCCCCTCTCCTCAATCGTGGCCCTGCTGGCTATGAGCGTGCCCCTTTTCTTCAGCCCGTAGTTGGTCATGGCCTCGATGAGCACCATGGCGTCGGAAACGTGGTCTATGTGGTTGTGCGTGACGATGATGGCGTCAAGCTCCAGCGGGTTCTGCCTCTGCTCTATTGAATGGATGAGCGCGCCAGGGCCGGGGTCCACGTGGATGTTGGCAGAGCGTGAGTTTATCCTGAAGCCGCCGGTCCACCTGACCTGCTTGACGATGTTTATGCGGCCCCCTCCCGTGCCGAGGAATACGATTTCCATGAACCGCATTAGGGGCGAAGCGTATTTATTGCTGGCCTTCCCGCGCCTGTCCTGCTGCCCATATCACCACATCCTTATGGAATGTTGCTTGAAATAGGCACCCCAAAAGCTGAATGAAGAAGAAGTGGGATAAACCCATAAAATACAAGGTAAGAGATGAACAATGCGATGAGCATCAGGATGACCGTGATTACAAAGACAGCTGCGTTCACCTTTTTACCACGCCAATAATACAGCAAACCGCCGAAAATGGGCGCTATGATGCGCAGTAGATAAAATGCCGGAAAGGGTTCTATTTGAGCAACCAGGCATGCGCAATCTGTTATCCCTCCTCGCTGGATGCAGTCCCCGCTGCATTCTCGTATGTCTTTAACCGGAAAAATAACTGAAAGTAGCGAGAAAATCATGAACACGATCAGTGCTGAAATCAGGAAATCCTTCCATGCCACCATCTGATTTTCCCTCCTAAATTTACAGCCTACTCAACGTTCCCATTTTTATCTGTTTTTATCAGCCATGCGTTCCCGAATTTGCCATCAGCCTCGCCAGGGGGGTGAACAGTAAAGTTATTGTCTCCAGCGAGTATGAAGCCGCCGTCGGAAGTTTCCAGAACGGCATTGCCATCATTACGGCCTCTGACCCCAAAAGTCTTTTCCCACTGCATTTTTCCGGCAGCATCCAGCTTAACTAGCCAGATATTCGCGAGTGTAGGAAAAGACAAAAATTTATCTCCAATCGCGATAAATCCTCCATCTCTTGTCTGAACTACCTGGCTGAAGAAATCGTTAAAACCACCATACTTTACACCCCACGTTACTGTGCCATCTTCTGAGAGATTAAGTATCTCACCTCCAGCATAAGAAGTGGCTACTATGACCCCGCCCTCCCTAAGTTTTGACAGGTGCATCCCAGTTCTTCCAGCGAATGTCTTTTTCCACAGTGTCACTCCATCAGGATCTGTTTTTATGACAGCGGAGCATTTATCGCTAGCTTTACCTACGTATCCTGAAAGAAAGAATCCGGCAGTAGTTGACTCAACCGAGAGAATGGAACCAGCATCCAGTACCTGCTCCCATATTTTATTGCCTTCGGTATCTGTTTTTACGATATACATATTCTGCATTGCAGTTTGTCCTGCAATAACCAAGCCGCCATCTCTCATTTCCTGAACTGCCGAGGGCCAGTCCGTGTCTGTTCTGCCAGCCAGCTTCAGCCAGAGCAGTTCTCCGTTTGAATTGACTTTTGCAATGAATATCTTCATTGTGCTGAATGGGACGGGTATAGCCAGTGATGTGGCAGTACCGACCAATATGTGTGTTCCATCAGCCAATTCCAAAGCATCTGCCCCCAGTGTAAACCTGTCGCCCACAGTATTATTATAGCTCCATAAAACAGAACCTTTGATATTTGTTTTTACAATGCACCCTCCTCCAGTGCTGAGGACATAGCCTCCACTTGTTTGCCGGATTGATTTAAACTCCTCAAAATCACTGTAAATATTGTTCCAAGGCTCATTCGTCACGCCCACTGCCGCCGCAACATCCAAAATTCCATGCCCTATCTGCCTGCATCCGCCGGGCCTAGCTGAATTAAGTAAAATCTGTTTTACTTGTTCTGCAGTGTAATCCGGATGAACACTTAAGACAAGTGCTGCTGCCCCTGCCACCATTGGTGCGGCAAATGAAGTTGCATCCACCCGGATAGTACTGGCATTGCATTTTTCTGCATCTGCTGCCGCAATTCTATATCCTGGTGCGGATATCTCAACTACTTTTCCTTCTACAGTAATAGGGTAAGAACCGGAAACATCCATGCAGGCGGGGCAAGTGCATCTTCCAAGTGCTCGAATTACGGATGAACAAAAAAGATCACTACGAGACCAATTCTGACTACAGAGTGGGTCGTCCCAGTCGTCAGTTGCACCTACTATGAGTGCATTAGACTTGAAGTACTCGGCATCTGAAGGAGGGAGATCCGGAGGAAGCCACGCATCATCATTCTTAAAACCGCTATTGCCGGATGCAAGTACTACAAGCACATTCTTCTGATGGGCCTTTATCAGCGCCTTTAGTATCGCTGCTCTAAATTTGGTGGTTTCTTCCAAGGTTACGAGACCACCTGGAACTGCTTCCCCGTTTTCATTCTGATGATCGGTTGTATAAGATACGTTTATGACTCTGGCACCCATATCGATGGCGCATTCTATTGCCGCATTAAGCTGGTCAGTACCGTATTTGCCGTCCCGCCCCCATAAATCTATTGATATTAAAGGATTTTCCCATGCTACCCCAATAGCCCCTCGTCCATCATCCCCTCTGGATGCCAGGACTGATGCCACTTCCGTTCCGTGGGCGCCTGGCAGGTGTGCCTCGCATTCATTAGTTGAATTAATTTGGTCTGAATAATAGTATCTTCCATCTGCTTTTTTGCACCTTAGGCCAAGCAATATCTTTTTTCCATCAAAATGCCCACAATCTAGAGATACCCCGTCGTCGACTACTGCAATTGGGATTTGCGAAGACCCCGTGGTGACGTCCCACGCTTCTCTCAATCTGATCCGGTCAATCCACCAATAGCCATTGTACACAGTTCCAACTGGATTTGGATCTGGATTGCGTGCCGGCCTGATTAAGAAGTTCGGCAGTGCAGTCAAAACTCCTGGTTGCTCCTTAAGATGATTGAATAGCGCATTGAAATCGGTGCCTGCATTAACTTCGTATTGCATCAGCTTCAATCCTACAATCTCACCGGTTTTGCTGGCTCCCTGCTCTGTCAGCCACCGCTGTACATCTGAAATATTTTTATCTGAAGCCTCATCTCTGAATGTCACCGACAGTTGATTTTCAGCTATGAGAAATGTTGCGCCTGTATCAGAAAACTTAAATGGTACGAAATTAGTAGCTTCTTTGAGGTATATGGAGTTGTCTGGAATTAAGCTGTTACCGGAGGCAGGAATCAGGGCGGTGGCTGGTGATCCATCTGCGGAAGCCTCGGCTATTGCCCCAGTATCCCGCGTAACTGAGGAATCCCTCGCAATATGGCCGGAAATCGTTATCCCTTCAAAAAGTATCTCACGAGGCGGTGGCGAACAGGTATAGAAGGGCAACCCACCAATCGCAAGAACCCCCAACGTTTTTCCGGCCCAGTGCAAACCTCTTTTAAATAACGACTCACGTTGTATGCCCTCTACCTGGATTTCCCCGGCGTGGCCCTTTCGTATCGTGCAGTCCGTTTTGACATTCCTAAGTTGCATCCCCCATCCCATAGCACTCCACCCCATAGCACTAATGCAGCAAAATGTTTAAAAATCAGGCTGGCAAGGCATATTTTCACACAATTTTTTCATTTATTAATGTAAGAAAGCACAGGAAAACCGTAAATTGACGTACGCCAACAACACTACCACTCCGAAAGGATAACCATTTTAATACATTCTTTACAAAAGAGAAGATATGCGTGAGTTCTTTCCGCGTTTCCCCCAGTTCCCGCTTATCCGTGCGACGCAGCCTACGGCAGCTATCACCAAGGACCCCCAGCGCCTCCCCAAGCCGGCCCGCACGTTCAGGCGTTTTTTACACATCCATGAGCGGAGAATAGGCGACATGAAACCGACCACCTGGTCCCAACCGCTGGCCACGAAGCGACTCATCATCCAGGAAGAACTCGCTTCCATTGCCGCTAAACCTGACGATGCCGAAGTGCCGCATTACGAACTGAGAGTGGAGCGCATCTCAATCGCCATGTACCTGCTCTGCAGGGCTGGTGCAATCATCCGCAAGACGCCGGACTTCGTTCCATCCAAACTATGGCCGTCGCTCCTGCACGTGGACGAACTGCTGGGCAAGTCGTTTTTCACAGAGCCGGCCGGGCCTGTCGCATTCCATTATGACGCCATCAAGTCGTCCCTTGAGGCGCAGGGGTTCTGTATCCTGAACGCCGATACCGCAGCCAAAAATTACACCGACCACGTGAAAAAGCGGGTAGCCCAGCTGAGGAAGAGCCGGCAGGAACCGCCGAAACACTTAGATGTCACGGCCTGACTATCCTGCAGAACATGCACTGCCCTTTGGAGCACGGCTCGCCGCACGATTCGCACTCCTCCACTGCCGCACCTTTCAGGTATTTGTCCCTTAGCACGCCCTCAATCTCCAAAAAGCTGTTCACTACCTTGAATTTCGTGCCTGGATAGCGCTCCTCGCTCTCGTTCAGCATCTTCCGCACGTGGCTGCGGAACGCCGAATGCGCGTACGGGCATTCCACGTGTTCCAATTCAATCCCTTTCAGCATCGCGTAAATCGCGTTCTCCTTCTCAGGCGTAAGCATGAGCGGCCTTATCCGCCGGACGAACCTGCCGTTCTTCACCAGCGGCTCGTTGAAGCGCGCGAGCCGGGACGGCTCGTTGCGCATGATGTTCATGAGCACGGTCTGCGCCACGTCGTCCAGGTTGTGGCCGGTCGCGAGCTTCGTCGCGCCTGCCTCCCGCGCGGCCTTGTTGAGCATGTAGCGCCGCAGGACGCCGCACTGGGTGCACGGCAGCGCGCTGCCCTCCCTTTTCACGAGCTCGTCAAGCGTCTTTCCGGCTTCCTTTCCGAACCTGTGGACCACGTGCTCGACGTTGAGCCGGTCGCATTCCCGCTTCGCGATGCTCAGCGTGCGGCTGCGGTAGCCGGCGATGCCCTCGTCAATGGTTATCGCGACGAGTTCAAGCGGCAGGTCCTTTTTCAGCTCAGCGAGCGAGTGAAGGAGCACGCAGCTGTCCTTGCCCCCTGAAAGGCCCACAGCCACGCGGTCGCCCTTCCTGAGCATGGAGAACTGGCGCACTGTCTTGCGGAACCGCCTGTCAAACATGCGGATGAAGTGCGAAGCGCACATGTGCTGGCACGAATAATGGAGATAAACAGCGGCGTCCGCACCGCAGCGGCAGAGGCCCGCGGCAGGTTTCCCGTGATGGTGCGTGTCCATGTTACCCGCCAAATACGACCTTTATTATCTCAACGCGGTCGCGTGCCCCTATCTCTCTCGTTTCCGGCGCGAGCTTGCCGTTCACCTTGACGACTACTTCTTCGCGCATGACGCCGAGCTTCTTCAGGAGCGAGCTGACGCTGCCGGAATGCCGCATCAGCTTCCTCTCGCCGTCAACGGTGAGTTTCATGGCCATCTGCTGGTGACTTTGGGCGCAAGGTAAATAAGGGTTATCGGAGAAGCGGTTCCCATGAAGATTGAAGCCGTATGGGCACGGGAGATACTGGATTCGCGCGGCAACCCCACCGTGGAGGTGGACGTATATGCCGAGAACGGCTTCGGCAGCGCCGCAGCGC
The DNA here is from genome assembly GCA_964490215.1 of Microcaldota archaeon. Classification (GTDB taxonomy): domain Archaea; phylum Micrarchaeota; class Micrarchaeia; order Anstonellales; family Bilamarchaeaceae; genus Bilamarchaeum. The sequence continues at coordinate 19,814 of CAZBAM010000016.1, forward strand.
CCAGCGGCGCGTCCACAGGAAAGCACGAGGCGCACGAGATGCGCGACGGCGGCGCGCGCTACCTGGGAAAGGGCGTGCTCAAGGCCGTGGACAACGTCAACAGCATAATCGGGCCTGCGCTCATTGGGATGGAACTTGACGACACGGCTGCCATAGACCTGAAGATGCGCGAGCTGGACGGCACGCAGGACAAAAGCAGGCTTGGCGCGAACGCCATCGTGGCCACATCCATGGCCGTGGTGCGCGCCGCCTGCTCCGCCTCAGGGAAGATGCTCCACGAATATCTCGGCGGGACTACGCTCCCGCAGGCGATGTTCAACATCATAAACGGCGGCAAGCACGCCGGCGGGAAGCTCGCGGTGCAGGAGTTCATGATAATCCCGGACGCGAACACGTTCGCAGAGCGCCTGAGGATGGCGTCAGAGGTTTACCACGTGCTCGGCAAGCAGCTGTCTGCGAAGCACGGCCCGGCGGCGAGGAACGTGGGCGACGAGGGCGGGTACGCCCCTCCGATAGACAACACCTACGTGGCGCTGGACTCGCTCGTCATGGCCATAGAGGAGACGGGCTACACAGGCAGGTGCGGGCTCGCGCTTGACGCTGCGGCGTCGTCGTTCCACGACAACGGCTCATACTCCATAGACGGCAAGAAGCTCAGGGAAAACGAGCTTGTGGACTATTACGCTGACCTTGCCAAAGCCTACCCGATAAAGAGCATTGAGGATCCGTTCTACGAGGAGAGCTTCGGTGCGTTCGCAGCTCTCGTGAAGGAGCTGCCCGGCGTGCAGATAGTGGGCGACGACCTTGTCGTCACCAATACCGCCCGCATCCGCAGGGCCATAGACGCGAAGGCGATGACCGCGCTGTTGCTGAAGATAAACCAGGTTGGCACAGTGAGCGAGGCGCTTGACGCGGCTGCCCTGTGCAGGAAGGCCGGCATGAACATCGTGGTCAGCCACAGGTCAGGCGAAACCGAGGACTGCTTCATAGCGGATTTCGCAGTGGGCATAGACGCCGGGCAGATAAAGATGGGCGCGCCTGCGAGGGGCGAGCGGACTGCGAAATACAACCAGCTCCTGCGGATAGAGGAGCGGCTCGCTGCAGCGCCACGGGCATGACAAGCCAGCAGCCGGCACGACGGACACGGGCATGGCGGCCAGGGCATATAGCGGCTGAGGCCATGTGCATGGCAGCCGGCAGCCTGCGTTCATACTGCCCGGCAGCCGGCGCGGCCCCGGGCTTTGGGCCTGGCCGGCCAACGCTGCCAGCCCGCCTGGCGAGTTGCAAAGCTTAAAAACATACCCGCACATGGTTATTGAAAACCGGACTTTGTCTGTATGTGACCCCGATGGTTGAACGCAAGCCAAATCCTACCGACGCGAAGACCTATTACCAGATGGGCAATGACTACTACGAGAAGGGCGACTACGACAAGGCCATAGAAAACTACAACATGGCCATACTCCTCAACCCGGTGTTCTCCGAGGCGTATTTCAACCGCGCCCTCTCCTACTACCAGCTAAAGAACTTTGACAAGTCAGTGGCCGACTACACAAAGTCAATGGAGCTGGACCCCCAGAACCCGATAATATACAATAACCGGGGCGACGCCTTCTACCGCAAGCAGGACTTCCAGAGCGCCATCAAGGACTACGACAAGGCGATTGCGCTCAACCCGAACTACCTCAAGGCGTTCTACAACCGCGGGCTTTCCTCGGCGTCGGTGGAGGAATACGAGAAGGCCGTGGAGGACTTCTCCAAGGTCATCAAGCTCAAGCCGGACTTCGCCGAGGCCTACCACCTGCGCGGCCTGGCGTTTGAATACGCAGGCTCCATATCAAGCGCGATAACCGACTACCAGAAGGCGCTGGAGCTGAATCCTGAGCTTGCCGAGGCCAAGACGCACCTGGACAGCGCCAAGGCCAAGAAGGACCAGGAGGGCAAGGGCGGCGGGGAGGGCGGCACCGCTGACATAAAGATGCTGACCAAGCCCAACATGACTTTCAACGACGTCGCCGGCATGGCGAAGATGAAGGACGAGATACGCGAGGCGGTCGTCTATCCCATGCGCAACCCGGAGCTGGCGCGCAAGTACGGCAAGCTGGGCGGCGGGGGCATCCTCATGTACGGGCCGCCCGGGTGCGGAAAAACTTTCATAGTCAAGGCCGCGGCAGGCGAGTGCCAGTCCGGCTTCATCAACGCTAAGCTGTCGGATTTGCTGGACATGTACGTGGGCAACACGGAAAAAAACATCCACAAGGTGTTTGAACTCGCAAGGAAGAACACGCCGTGCATACTGTTCTTTGACGAAGTGGACGCCATAGGCGGCCGCAGGGACCAGCAGGAAGGCCAGCAGTATATGAAGATGGCCGTCAACCAGATGCTCTACGAGATGGACGGGGTTGAGGCCAACAACCAGAACGTGCTCATCATAGCTGCCACCAACGCCCCCTGGGACGTTGACCCGGCCCTGAGGCGCTCAGGCCGTTTCGGCAAGACGCTGTTCATCCCTGAGCCGGACTTCACCTCCCGCGTGGCCATCATGAAGATGCACGCCAAGAAGCGGCCGCTGGGGCTGTGGGTGCCGTTCTCGCTGCTGGGGATGTCCACCGAGGCCTACGCCTCTGCAGACATCAAGGCCATAGTTGACGACGCGGCCACGATCCCCTGGAGGGAGGCGTTCCTGGGCATAGAGAAGAAGAGCGCCGAGCTGATAAAAGGCGGCATGGCCAAGGAGCAGGCGGACGACCTGGCCAAGAAGCAGGTGAAGCAGAGGCCGATCACGCTCGGCGATTTCGTCACCGCGATAGCCAAGAAACGCTCCTCGCTCCCGCCCTGGTACGAGCTGGCTAAGAAGCAGATAGGCAAGCAGGAGGAGCTCACCATCATAGACGGCAAGGAGCACAAGAAGATAAGCGACAGCAAGATGGGGCCTGGCGAGAAGGAGGCCTTCCGCTCCCTCCTGGACGTAATCAACAAGCGCAACCAGTGGTATGACAAGCTCATCGTCTCGATTATGAAGCACACCTCGCTCCTCTTCCTCCGCGTCGTGGTATTCATCTCCGAAGGCGGCAGGATAAAATGAGCGTCCTGGTAAAAGGCGGCCTCGCTTTCCTGGACGGTGCATTCGTCCAGCGCGACGTTCTGCTGGATGGCGGCGTCATCGCTGCCGTCGGGCATGGCCTGAAGGCCGAAGCCGGCGAGCGGGTGGACGCATCCGGTTGCCTCGTCCTGCCCGGCCTCATAGACCCGCACGTGCACCTGCGCGAGCCGGGCGACACGTACAAGGAGGATTTCGCCACCGGCACCCGCGCGGCGCTCGCCGGCGGGTTCACCACGGTCATGGACATGCCTAACAACAAGCTGCCGACCGTGACGAAGGCGCGGCTGGACGAGAAGCTGAGGCTTGCCGCCGCGAAGGCGGTTTGCGACGTCCTCTTCCATTTCGGCGGGACCGACGACAATTTCGCGGAAGTGAAGAAGGCGGACCCGCAGTCCATGAAGCTCTACCTGGGGAAGACGACCGGCGAACTCATGCTGAAAAAAACCGGCTCGCTCCAAAAGCACTTCGCGGATTTCGCCCGCGACCGGCCAATCGTGCTCCACGCCTGCGGCGATGACGCGGACGAGGAGAAGGGCCTTGAGCGGACCTACGCGAACATAGCGGATTGCGTTTCGCTTGCCTCAAAAACCGGCCGCCGCATCCACCTGGCGCACGCCTCCACCGGCCACGAGATAGTGCTCGCCAAAAAGTGGAAGGGCTGCACGGTGGAAGTCGCGCCCCACCACCTTTTCCTCTCGTCAAAGGCCCTGGAGAGGCTCGGGCCCTACGGGAAGGTCTATCCGCAGCTGCGCAGCGAATCCAAGCGCGTCGCACTGTGGGACGCGCTCTGGGGCGTGGACTGCATCGCCACTGACCATGCGCCCCACACAGTGGAGGACAAGGAAGCCGGGGCCGCCGGCTTTCCGGGGCTGGAAACCTGCTTTTCCCTCATGCTGGACGCATGCTCAAAGGGCCTGCTGGACCGGGAATGGGTGGCGCAGAGGATGACCGAAAACGTCGCCAGTGCGTTCGGCCTCGCCGGCCGCGGCAGGCTGGAAAAGGGCTGCATCGGGGACGTCACAATCGCCGACCCGAGGGCCGAATGGAAGGTGCGGGGGTATGAGCTGGAAACGAAATGCAAGTGGAGCCCGTTTGACGGCATGGTGCTGAAAGGCAGGGTCCGCACGGTCATAAAATCAGGAAAGCAGGTATACGTTGAGAACGAATTCTGGGACTGATGTCTTACTTAGGCTTCTCCGTCCTCCTTCTGTTCCACCAGGCTCCTCTTCGTATAAACCAGGTATCGGTGGACTTGTGCACTTCTCAGGCCACCGAAGCCGGTGCAGGTTCCTCTTAGGAACTGAAATAGGAAATGAAAATTAAGGAAATAAAAACAAGAAAATAAGTAAATAAAACTCAAAGAAAAATAAAAAAAGACAATCGCCAAAGAAAATAACGGCCAGGTGCGCCTACGCCTTCTCAATCCTTATCCTGGCCTGGTTGTCGGAATATTCAGAGGTTATCTTCACCCTCATCCAGCCGCCTGCCGAAGCCTGGTCGGCCAGCGTGCCTGGGTTGGCGATTGGATACTTCACGACTTCCACTATGTCCGTCGGCCCCTGGGGCGTGTCCACCTGCATGGTTATCTCGCCGCCCCCTCCGGCCGTCGCGGTCCCGAAGTACCTCACGTTCCTTGGTATGAACACGTCGGTGGTGACCGAGGTGTTCGTTCCCAGGCTGCCCACAGAGTTGGCAAGGTAGGCAACCCTGAATACCGCCAGTTCAGCCTGGTAGGCCGCCATCTCCTGGTTCGTCTCGTTTGCCTTGAAATAGACGAGAACCAGGAGCGGGATGAAAATCAGCAGCACCAGCCCCACGATGACCAAAAGTTCCGTGCTTACCTGTCCCTTCATGTCACTCCCTCCCAGCATGAGTTACCCGCGGCTTGACCTTCCGCATGTCCTTCATCTTCCGCAGTGCATTGTCCAGCTCGTATGCGACCTCGTCCACGGTTTCATTGAGCGACTTCCGCTCCTCATTGAGGCTGAGCGCGCCCTCGTCCGTTTCAAGGTGGACGCTGACGGCGAACGTGGACTTCTGCTCCTTGACGTGCACGCTCACGTTGCGGATGTTGAGCGTCCCGGCGAACTTTGACACTGCCCGGCCGACCTTCCCGTTTATGTGTGTGTACTGGTCAGCCTCGTCCCTCCCGAGGCCGGATATTGATATGGCCTCCGGGGCCTCGGCCACTTCCTTTATCCTCTTGAATATGTCCAGCGCGGAAAGCACGCCCACAGGCTTCCTGCCGGCCGTGACGAGGAGCGCCGACGCGCCCTTCTCCACCATGCGGCGGACCGCCTCCCGCAGGCCTGTATCCTGCTCAACCGAGGTTATGTCCGGCCTGAGGAACTCTGCTATGCGCATCTCAGCCACGTTCATGTTGGTCCGCTCCTTGCTCTTCCTGTCCGTCGGCTTGTTCGGCTTCGTCACCCACGAGCCTATGTCAAAATCTGACACCACGCCGACGGGATACCCGTTGGTCATCACCACCAGCTTGTTGGTGCTCTTCTCCTTCATGGCGCCCATGGCCCTGCCGATTGTCTCGCTGGCCTCAATGGTGTAGACAGGGGAACTCATCAGCTCCGGCACGCTCTCGTCAGGGATGAGCTTGTCGCTGAGCAGCTCCTGCAGCAGCTCCACGCGTGTCGTTATGCCCAGCGGCCTGTCGTTGTCCCCCACCACCGGCAGTGCCTTGAAATGCCCGAGCATGAACGCGCCTATGCGCTCTATGACGCCAGTGGTTTCGCTCAGCACCGGCGGCCTGACGATCATGTTCTCGCACTTCACCATGCTCGGGTCCCTTATGCCCTGCCCTGCGAAGCTGCGGTGGTCTATGATGCCGTAGTACCTGCCGTTCCTGGTCACTATGACCGCCGGAGCTTCCATGAGCTGCGAAAGTGCCCGGGAGGCCGGCTCGGCGCAATCAATCAGAATAGCCTTCTTTATCTCCATAAACTATACCTCTTTGCTACTTTTTCCCCTCACGTTAATTATATAAAAATAAAGGTATATAAAAGGAGACATGGCCGAACCTCCCAAAGACGCGCCATCGCACAGCGGACAGCACGCCCCCTCCCTTCAGTCCTTCTCATACCTGGAGCGCATGGTGGCCAAGCCCACCTGGAAGGAGCTGCTCCTGGACCTGGTGGCGTCCAACAGCATAGACCCCTGGAACATAGACCTCGTCCAGCTCTCGGACGCCTTCATGAAGCGCATACGGGAAATGGAAAAGATGGACTTCGTGGTCCCGGCCAACGTCATACTCGCCGCAGCCATAATGCTGAAATACAAGAGCAACTACCTGAAATTCCTCAGCTACCAGAGCGAGCTGCCGGAGTTCGCGCCTGAAGCCGACGCGGCCGGCATGGGCGCCGAGCAGCTGCCCGTGCTTACGCTCTCGTCGCGCATCCCGCCCAAGAGGCAGATAACCATAGACGACCTGCTGGGCGAGATGGAGCGCATAATAAAATACGACGACACGGAGCGCGTGGCCGTGCCGCGGGGCACAATAACCGAAATCGTGGACCTGGAGCTGGCCGAGCACGACATAGAGCAGGACATGAGCGACGTCCTCGGCCGGGTGAGGGCCGGCACCGACGCAGAAGGCTGGTCGCTGTTCTCCAGGCTTACCGATGGATACGACCTGCGGCGGACCGTGTACACGCTGCTCTGCCTCCTCCACCTCACCCAGAACCGGGCCGTGGACCTGCGCCAGGACGAGATTTTCGGCGAACTGTTCATCAGGCTTCTTGACACCGCCCCTGCATCGGCTCCGGCCGCGTCCGTCTGAGCCCGGCCCCACATGTTCCCGGATGCAGGGCCGAAACGAGCTGAAAACCAAGGCAGGGCGCTAAAAGAGGGCTAAGACAGAAAACTAAAAATAGAGGACTAAAAACCAAACTAAAAACCAGGATTATAAAATAAAAATAAAATTATAAAATAAAAAAAATCAGGATATTACGGTCGCGCCCGGCTTGGCCTTTGGCTTGGATTTCACTATCTTGACGTTTGCCGGCGTCAACATTATCATCTCGTTGCCCGACAGGCTGGAGATGACCGCTATGTCGCCGTTTATCCTGCCAGTGTGCACCTTCAGCTTGGAGATTATCCCCTTGAGCCTGTTCGGCTGCTTGGAGAGCGGCACGAGGTTCAGGATGACGATGTTCCTCGAGCTCAGTTCCTTTATCGCCAGGTCCGCATCGCCTTCGTTCCTCAGGTCCACCCTCTTTACGTAGAAGTCCGCAGGGGGGCTTATGGCATCGCCGTCGGCTGACTGCATTACCTCTTCCAGGTCAGGCACTTCCGCCTGTTCGTTTTTCCCCAAAATCTTGTCAAAAAGTCCCATTATACCACCTTTGCATGGAGTGCTTTTCTATTCATTCAATAGTGCAATTACTTTTATATATGTGTGTGTCCGTCGTCTGCGCCCTGCCACGGGCTGCCGCTGCACCCGCTTTTTAAATATTTACGTATCCTATCTGGTCAGAGGCCGGCAGGAAATACCGTGATGCCATGAAGATTATTCCAAAAGATAACGATTCGAAACTGCTCGCGGGGGCATCATACCTCTCCCTGCTCGTATTCCCCGTGGTAGGCTCGCTCGCCATCTATCTCATCAAAAAAGAGGACCAGTACGTCCGATTCCACGCCCTTCAGAGCACGGCAGTGGATCTTGCATTCATGGCGGTGTGGATTGTCGGGTTCGCAGTGACATTCGTATCGTTCGTGACATTCTTCCTCCCGTTCATCCTAATACCCCTTTTGATGCTTGTATATCTCGCAGTGGTTGTGGGCAAGTTTTTCCTGGGCTGGAAGGCATATGAAGGCGAGGTCGTGAGGCTTCCAATGATTACCGAGGCGGTTGAAAAACACCTCGAAAACGCAAGCGGGTAGCTTCCAAGAGCGTTCTGTTTGAAAAAAGGTGGATATGAATGGTTGAAATGCAATCGGTTTTACTGGCACTGGCGGCCGGCATACTCGCCCTGCTCTACGCGGCGTACCTCTCATACAGGGTGGTGCGCTCGCCTGCGGGCAGCGCTAAGATGCAGGACATATCCAGGGCCATACAGGAGGGCGCGAACGCCTTCCTCATGAGGCAGTACAGGACGCTCGCACCAATCGTGCTCGTGCTCCTGCTGGTCATAGCCGTCGGCGTAGGCGTGCAGACCGCCCTGGCATTCGTGGCAGGCGTGCTGTCGTCCGCGCTCGCGGGCTACGTGGGCATGCAGGTGTCCGTGCGCGGCAACGTGCGCGTGGCAGAGGCAGCCAAGGGCGGCATCGCCCAGGCGCTGTCCGTCGCCTTCAAGGGAGGCGCGGTCACAGGCATGGCACTTGTGGGGCTCGGCCTCATAGGCGTGGCGCTGCTCTACTACGCATTCGGCACCCTCATGCCGCTCATAGGCTACGGGTTCGGCGCTTCGCTCATATCATTGTTCGCGCGTGTCGGAGGCGGCATATACACCAAGGCCGCCGACGTCGGCGCTGACCTGGTGGGCAAGGTCGAGAAAGGCATACCAGAGGACGACCCGCGCAACCCGGCCGTCATCGCGGACAACGTGGGCGACAACGTTGGCGACTGCGCAGGCATGGCAGCTGACGTGTTTGAGTCGTTCGTTGTCACCGTTATAGCAGCCATGCTCATCGGGCTTTCGCTCGGCACCGGTTTCGTCCAGATACCGCTGGCCATAGCCGCGCTCGGAGGAATTTCCGGCGTGGTAGGCTCATTGTTCGTATCAATCGGGAAGGACAACAGGATAATGCCTGCCTTCTACAAGGGCCTGCTCGTAACGGCGTTCGTTATGCTCGTCCTGTCCTATCTCTACCTGACAAGCAACGCAGTCGGGCTGAGCATAGCCGCGACGTCGCTGTTCGCCACCGTGATAATCGGCGTGGTCGTCACCCTGCTCCTGTTCATGATAACGGAGTATTATACGGCGACCGAGCACAAGCCCGTGCGCGACGTGGCGACCGCTGCGAAGACCGGCGCAGGAACCAGCATAATAGCCGGCCTTGCGGTCGGCATGGAAGCTACGGCGTTGCCTGTGCTTGTCATCGTGGGCGCGATACTCGTGTCCTACCTGGCCGCAGGGCTTTACGGCGTTGCGCTCGCCGCGGCTGCGATGCTCTCGCTGAGCGCGATGATAATAGCCATAGACTCATACGGGCCGATAACAGACAACGCAGGCGGCATAGCAGAGATGTCAGGCCTTCCGGACAAGGTCAGGAAGGTCACCGACGCGCTTGACGCGGTGGGCAACACCACCAAGGCGACGACAAAGGGATACGCAATCGGCGGTGCGGCGCTCGGCGCGCTCGCGCTGTTCGTGGCTTACGCCGAGGCGGTGCACCTGACGATATTCAACCTGCTTGACCCTGCGGTCGTGATAGGCCTGTTCGTGGGCGCGATGCTGCCCTTCCTGTTCTCCAGCTTCCTCATGCTGGCGGTCGGGCGCGCAGCGTTCCAGATAGTTGAGGAGGTCCGCAGGCAGTTCCGCGAGATAAAGGGCCTGATGGAAGGCACCGGGCGCGCAGACTACGCGAAGTGCGTGGACATTTCCACGGCTACGGCGTTGCGCGAGCTCGCAGTGCCCGGCCTCCTCGCGGTGCTCACCCCGCTCTTCATCGGGCTGGTGTTCGGCCCGGCAGCGCTCGGCGGGCTACTTGCCGGTGTCATAGCGAGCGGGCTCATGCTCGCGCTCATGATGACGACCGCAGGCGCGGCATGGGACAACGCCAAGAAGTACATAGAGCTCGGCAACTTCGGCGGCAAGGGCAGCGATGTGCACAAGGCTGCGGTCGTGGGCGACACTGTCGGCGACCCGTTGAAGGACACAGCCGGTCCCGCGCTGAACGCGCTCATCAAGGTCGTGAACACGATTTCGCTCGTGTTCGCAGGCCTGATTGTCGCGAAGAGCCTGAACATACTGTGAAACCGCCGCGCGGTTTCATCTTCATTTTTTATTGTTTTTGAGGGCCGAGAATACTGCCGGCTTCAGCCGAGCAGTTGAA
>CAZBAM010000017.1:0-28340 GCA_964490215.1 Microcaldota archaeon
TGATTTTTGACAATCCTGCAGGCAACTACTCGCAGATGACCAACCTGTCGCTCAATGACATCGTGGAGGCAGGAGCATCCTACTACATCAACTGGTCCTCCAATCCCGCAGCCCTGCCTACTGGCTACGGCAGCTTCGCCAACAAGTTCATAAACCTGTCAAACCTGACGCCAGGCGTCTCCATTGACAGCATCGTCTGGACCTGGACCGACGCAGAAGTGAGCGCAGGCGGCTATGACGAATCCCGATTCCAGCTGTGGAAGTACAACGGCACCTGGACCAGCCTTAATGCCACCCCTGACACGGCAGGCAACACCCTTTCCCTTTCAGCCCTGACCCCAGGAAGCACCTACGGCATACTCCAGGATATGACCTGCCCGATCATAACCTCCAGCGGCACCACCACAATGCCCAACAACTACACAGGCGCGCCCAACGACGCCTATCCGGTGAGCGGCAATGCCTGCGTCAAGATAGCAGCATCAAACGTCATATTTGACTGCGCCGGCTACAACATCACCAACGACGGCACCCCCGGCACGACCTACGGCATCCTGCTCAACGGCTCGCTGACCAACGTCACGGTGAAGAACTGCCCTGGCATATCCAACTATACCAATGGCATTGAAATCTACCAGTCAAACAACAGCAACATTACCAACAACACCGCCTATTATGGTTACAACGGTTTCTACCTGGTTGGTTCTTGCTACAACAACAACTTAAGCAACAATAGCGCCTACAACAACACCAACCACGGGTTCTACCTTAACTCCCAAACCACCAACGGCAACACCCTCACCAGCAACCTGGCCTACAACAACACCCAGGACGGCTTTGATGGCGCCGCCATATACACCTTCAACACCGCCTACAGGAATACCTGGGGTTTCGCCGGTGACGGCAATTTCACCAGCAACCTGGCCTACAACTGCACCACTGGATTCTTCATACAGTCAGACTATGCCAACCTGACGAACAACACTGCCTACAACAACACCAACGGCTTCGAGATAATTTCCCCGTCATACGGCAACGTCCTGACGAACAACACTGCCTACAACAACACCAACGGCTTCAACTTATATACCAGCACAACCATGTACTCCGTTTCAAACAACAATCTCACCAACAACAGCGCCTACGGCAACAGCAACTGCGGGTTCCTGCTCCTGAACGCCACAAACAACTCTCTTGCCAACAACACCGCGTTCAGGAACCTGGTTGGTGGCGTATGCATTTTCAATTCCACCTATACAACCCTGGCAGGCGGGCACAATTACAACAATACCGCCGACCTCAAGGCTTCCACTATTGGCACTGCCAGCATCGCCATCCTGAACATCTCCGCTGTGATTTTTGACAATCCTGCAGGCAACTACTCGCAGATGACCAACCTGTCGCTCAATGACATCGTGGAGGCAGGAGCATCCTACTACATCAACTGGTCCTCCAATCCCGCAGCCCTGCCTACTGGCTACGGCAGCTTCGCCAACAAGTTCATAAACCTGTCAAACCTGACGCCAGGCGTCTCCATTGACAGCATCGTCTGGACCTGGACCGACGCAGAAGTGAGCGCAGGCGGCTACAACGAATCCCGCTTCGGCCTCTGGAAGTATAACGGCACCTGGCTTCAGATGAACGCCACGCCGGACACGGCGGCCAATGCCCTGGGCCTCTCTGACGTCACCTCATTCAGCCCCTTCGGCATCCTGCAGCTCGGCGATGACGCGGCGCCGACCGTCAGCCTGAACCTGCCGGCCAACACCACCTCCACCACTTCCACCACGGTGACCTTCAGCTTCACTGCCATTGACGACTTCAGCCCCACCATGAACTGCTCACTTTACCTTGACGGCACTCCGAACCAGAACACAACCGCATCTAACGGCACCCTGGCTTCGCTGGTCAGCAGCATAAGCATAGGGCAGCACAACTGGAGCGTAAGTTGCACTGACAATGTGAACAATACAGGCGGCAGCGAGGTCCGCATCCTGACGATTACGCAACCTCCGTCTCCTCCTTCCCCGCCACCCTCCGACGAGGATAGCCTCAGCGTGTCCATCGCGCCGTCCTGCGGCGGCTACGTCGTGACGGTGGAGAATGACGGGCCGGTTCCTGACGCGTTCGTGCAGGTGGCCGAGGGCGGCATTGAAACTGATTCCGGATATACAGATGACAACGGCCACATCACTTTCCAGGGCTGCGGCAAGAGCGTGGACGTGTCTGCGGCCAAGGGCGGCGTCACCGGCTCTGCCTCAAAGTTCGTGACCTGCGTGTCCTGCGGCTGCTCTGCGGACGGCGACTGCGCTGCCGACGAGGCCTGCGCTGCCACCGAATGCGTGGCAGTGACGTGCACCTGCGGCGTAATCCAGAACCACCATTGCAACTCATACGCCTGCTGCCTTGATTCTGATTGTGGGCATGGCGAGACGTGCAGCAACAATTCATGCGTATCCCCTGTTAAGCCGCCCGTAACCCCTCCAGGTGGCGGTGGCAGCTCCCCTCCGCCCGTAGCGCCGGCTGTGGAATGCAACACGAGCGACCAATGCACTGATGAGCAGTTCTGCAACAACGGCGTATGCGCCAACGTCACCGGTAAATGCGGCCACGCCGTTAGCCACAGCTGGGCCCGCTATGCGTGCGGCCCTGAGCCCGACTGTCCTTCATGCCCAACCCTCTCCGGCTGCAAAAGCCACGTTTGTGTCCCTGAAATCAGGATACTCGCCCCAGAAACCGGTTTCGTCGGAGAAGGCGTAAATATTACGGTCAGCGAAGGCGCCTCGCTGTGCAGGCTCTGCAACCTCTCATGGAAGTCCCCGTCCGGCCGGAGCGGCACTGGCAGGACGGACTCCAGCGGCAGATACACCCTTCCACTCACTGAACCAGGCGTCTATGCCCTCAATGTGCTGAAAGACCTCAATAAGACCGCCACGGTGAACGCCCTGGCAAGGCCCTCGCCATCCGGTGCCCAGCCAGCAGTGGCGATACTGGCCGATGCGGTCGCCTCGCCGCTCTTCTGGCCGCTGGTGGTGCTGCTGGTAGGCGTCGGCCTGGTATTGTATTACACGCGGAGAATAGGCAGGCCACCCGTCGGCGAAAAAGAAGAGGAGACCGGGAAAAAGTGACCGCTATCAGAATAAGCCGAGCGCTTTTCCTGCCAGCAGAATTGCGATTATGAGCGGCTGGTGGGCCAGGTAGATGGCGAGCGAATTCCTTCCAAGCAGCGCGAGCGCTGCTTCGCCGGGCAGTGCCGGCTCCCTTCCTGCAGTCCCGCGAGGTAAAAGCAATTGCCCCACAGACATCCCCAGAAGCACCACGCCGAACCATGGTAGCAGGGGGTAATGGTCCAGCGCATGATACCCCTCGTCCGTGAAGCCGAGCCAGAACAGCCAGTGCGTTTCAGGATGGACGCTTCCAGCCCATGCGCCGGCGGCTATCACGAGGATGCCTGCGACGGCGCTGAGGCGGCCCAGCCCGAAGAACAGTGGTGCGATGAACGTGGCGAGCGCGAGCAGGTGTATGACGCCGAACTGGACGAAGCCGTCGTTGGGGTATATCCAGGTGGCGAGCGTTATCAGCACGGCCACTGCCGCCAGCCGCATCCCCCTTTTCGCGTGGTGGACGTATCCCTCGCTGTTGCGGCTTTCGCTGAGCGTGAGCGAGACGCCGGCTATGAGGACGAACAGGATGCCTGCGGAGTATTGGAGCAGCGTGAGTGGGAGGCCGTAAAGGTCCACGTCAGCAATGCCGAAATACCGGACGTCAAAAAAAACATGGTACGCGACCATGAGCAGTATGGCGGTGCCACGCGCAGCATCTACCGCGCGTATCCTCCATCCTTCCAAGCCGGCTCCTGTCGCGCCGCTGCCGGGGCGCGCCCCGCCCACGTCGCCGCGGCCTGCGCCCCTATCTTGCATATTTGGCACGTTCCACTATCTCCCGCGCGCGCGGCAGTGCTATGCCGGCCAGTTCAGCCAGCTTTTCCGCGCTTTCAGGGATGTCAAAAACCGTGATTATCTTCTTGGCGAGCATCCTGCCGCGGACGTCCGCGCTCATAGGTATGACCGTTATCGGGTAGCATCCTGTCTTGTCTATGCGGGTCTCCAGGCTGTTGCCAAGAGGGTGCCTCCATCCCAGCAGCGGCATGCCCCTGCACTCCGCGTATTTCACCACGTCGTCGGAAAATTTGGTGTTGGTAACCAGCCAGGGGGCCGTGAATTTCCTGCACATGCCAAGCTTCGCGCCCTCGTCTATGTCCAGGTAGCGCGCATAGACGTAAAGGGCGGTCTGTATCCTGCACCTCATCCCGGCCTCGTTGTGGAACTTGCATTCCAGCAGGTGGCTGTCGCCGCCCCTGGTGGCGATGACGTCTATCTCGTGGGTGATGCACCTCCCCTGGATGGTCTGCCTGACCTCGGTCCTGTAGCCCTCAAGGGCCAGCAGCTTCGCCGTGAAATCCTCAAACTCGTAGCCCGCCGGGCCTATCTCAAGGAGCGCCCGCTTGAGGTTGTACTTGTGGGACGCTTCGGGCGTTGTCTCTTCCAGGAGCTCGTACACTATCTTGTATATCTTCCTCGTGGTTATGCCGTCGTAGAGCCTGTGCTCCAGCTTTTCCACTACGCCGTCCGCTCCCTTGCCCGAAAGCCCTGCCCTCCGCAGCGCGTCCCTGACCTTGGCCGCGTCATAGTCCTCCCTCTCGCCGGTTTCCTTGACGACCGTTATCTTCTTCTGCATGCACCGCTATGGGAAGGGAACGGTTTTATTTTTGCTTCCCGCCCCGCCCCCATCCACGCCCGCGGAAATCCGGAAATTCCGCGGTAATTTAAACCTTCCCCGCGATTCATCGCCATGCCAAATTATTTCAACGGCGGCCGGGACGAGCAGGGCATAATCGTGCGCGAGGAGGTCCTGCTGCCGGACTACATGCCTGACGAGCTGCTGTTCCGCGAGGCAGAGCTGCAGAACCTGGCCGACGCCATCAAGCCGCTTGCCCGGCGGAGCGCGCCCGCGAACCTTTTCATCCACGGCCCGTCCGGCTGCGGCAAGACCGCGTGCATGAAATACATCCTCAAGCAGCTTTCTGAATATTCCTCAGCCGTCCTGCCTGTCTACGTGAACTGCTGGGAGAATTCCACCCAGCTCGCAGTGTACAACCGCATAGTGGAGGAGATGAGGCTGCCGCTGCCACGGCGCGGCCTGGCGACCGACGAGGTGTTCAGCCGCATCACGCAATACGTCCGCAACTACAGGAAGCCCGTGCTGGTCGTTTTTGACGACATGGACGGCCTGCGCGGGAACGAGCTGCTCTACGTGCTCTCCCGCGCCAACGAAAAGGGCCTGACGTTCGGCATAATCGGGATAGCCAACGACCGCACCCTGCTCGCCGGCCTTGACGTGCGCGTACGCAGCTCGCTCCGTTTCTCCGCGCTGGAATTCAAGTCATATTCAGAGGAACAGCTCTGCCGCATCCTGCGGGTCCGTGCGGAGCAGGCCCTCGCGCCGTCTGCATACGAGGAACGCCTGCTGGCCAAGATTGCCCGCGCCGCCGAAGGGGGTTCTGCGCGCATGGCACTGGAGATACTGTGGAAGGCGGCCAAGCACGCCGAGAAGGCCGGCCGGCAGAAGATAATGCTCCAGGACGCCGAGGACGTGATGGCGGCAGAGCCTGCGTTCAAGCTGCCGGAGCTGAGGCTGTGCTCAGAGGAGATGCTCATACTTGACCTGCTGCGGGGCGGTGAGGCCGAATCCTCGGCCATCTACGCCCGCTTCACCAAAAGGATACCGATGACCAAAAGGCAGATACGGAACTACCTGGAGCTGCTGGAGAAAAAGGGCCTTATAGAGTCCGAAGAGATGCCCGGCGAAGGCATGCTGAGGCCGCACGTGTTCCGGCTGAAACAGAGGCGATGACCTGGCTGACACATGTTCTGGCAGGCGTGGCACAAGCGGTGACCTGGGTGGCATAAGCCTTGGCAGGGATGACCGTGACATGGCTGACACAGGCGGTTATGCAGGGCTCGAGCGGCTCTATGCGCGCGTCCACGCGCAAAGCGGCAGGATGTTCGCAGGCGAATGCGCGCTCACCGAGCGTGCGGCGTCGTTCTCATTCTCCTCGTATTTCACGCTCGCGGCCTCGGCAGGCAACCAGCTCGGCCCGAAGCACCAGCGCCTCGCAGCGCTTTTCTACCGCAACTGCGTCTATCTTTCCGCGGCCTACCAGATGGCGCGGAGGGGCATGCCAGACCCGGCCGGCAACAACATGCGGACCGTGTTTGAGACCATCGTCTGGCAGTATGCATACCTCTGCGACGACGGGATATACGCGAATTTCCAGGAAATCAGCGGCCTGGAAGGGGAGAAGTTCAGGCTCCTGGCAGGCGGGAAATGGTCCAACACCAGGGAGCGCGCGCTGGAGAACCTCCGCAGGAAGCACAGCTTCCAGAAGGCCATGAAGGCGCTATATTCCAGGGACGTGTTTGAAAAATTCTTCTCCAACCCCTACTGGGTGCTGTGCCAGAAGGCGCACTCAAGCCTGTTCGGGGCCAACTACAACACGCCGAACATGGAGGGCACGAGCACGATGGAGAAGCGGCCCGAAGAAATCCGGGACACCCTGCGGGCTCTGCTCTACCTGTGGGCCGAGAACCTGACGTGCTTCCTCAACTGCTTCGCAGGGCACCTGCCGCAGGAACGCGTCGTCCGCGTGCTCGCGTTCACCAACGAGGTCAACCTGAAGATCCCGCCCGCGCCAGGGCTCGTGCCTGACACGCACCAGGGAAAGCTGAAATTCACGCTGCGGTTCCGGGAGATATAGCCTTTCTATAACCTTTCGGGAGCCATGGCCTTCCAGTGGTTATAGCCTTATCGCGAACGTGGTCCGGTAGAGGCGCTTGCCTTCGTCCCTCCCGATAAGCTTCTTCGTTATGAGCACCCTCATGCCGAGCCCGGCGACCGCCCCCAGCACCGCCTTGGAGCTGCCCACGTATATGTCAATGCCGCCATCCATCTCCTCGGTCTTGGATATGAACGTCTTCTTCTCCAGCCGGCCGACAAGCGTCCTGGCCAGCCTATCCACCTTCTTCCTGTCCCCGCGCAGCTGTATTATCCCCTGGTAGTAGCCGCCGCTTATCCGGTTGCACTGCGGGCACATGACGGTGTTGAGAGCGAACGGCACGAGGCGCTCCGGCTTCATCTCCTTCCCGCCCCGCTGTATGACGAACACCACCATCTGCTTCCCGAAATCGTAGGACGCGGACGAAAAATCGCCCCTGCATTTTCCCAGGATGAACGCCTCGGCCTTCTTCTCGTCGTATGGCGTCCACTCCCCCCTTAAAAGCATGCGGCCGCACCTTTTGCAGCGCTCAAGCTCAACCCGGTCGGGCACCTTGACGCTGACCGGGTAGCAGTCAATGCAAAAGGCCTCTATGAACCTTACCTCGGCCTCGTTCCTCCCGCATTTCGGGCATATCAGTACGGGTTTCATCTATCCTTTTAAATCATGGAGAACGATATAAAAACCGATGACCAGGAACATAAACCGGGCCATAAGTCTGACGTCCTATTTCATAACACTGCCGCCGGTGCCCTACATCGTGCTCTGCATCCTTGCCGTGGCCCTGCTTTCCGGCCTTCTTTTCGATTTTGCCAGGTACCCGCCTGGAAACGAGCTTGCGTACAATGCGGTGGTGGACGGCATGATGCTGCTCGCCATACCCGCGCTCCTGTCCTCGTTCATCGTCAAGCTCATGATACGGAAGATGCCCTACCGCCGGATAGCGGCGACGGCGCTCTGCGGCGAAACTGTGTATGCCGTGGCCTACGGCTTCAGCCTGCTTCTCGCCGGCGTCAACCCCTTCTGGGCCCAGCTCGTGATACTGGTCGGCGCGGCCATCGTCTTCGTTTTCTGGTACGTCATCGCGCGTTTCGTCTTCATACTGAAATACCGCTCCATACTGTTCGCGATAATCCAGCTGCTCTTCTACCTGGCGTTCCTCCTCAGCAACCAGGCGCTCTACGTCACAAGCGAGCCGTTCCTTGAAGTGGCGGCCCGGTTCTACGTCTCGGCAGTGGCCATGCTGCTCGCGCTGGGCATTTTCTTCTACATAATCAACGCGCCCATGAAGAAGAACCTCGGCGTGAGCAGCACCGACGCCATCTCGCTGCTGTTCAGCCAGTGGCTCTACCGCAACAAGGACATGGAAAAGGCGTTTGAGCGGGTGGGCGAGCGGGCGAAGACGCTCGTCTGCCTCATGGGCTTCAGGCGGAAGGAAGACACGCTGTTCTTCGTCACGCCCTACGTGCATTTCGGCCCCTTCGGCAACCTGGGCGGAAGCGAGTTCTCCTCGCTGCTGGCCCTGGAGATGGACAGGAAATACGGCTCAAGGACGCTCGTTTTCCACGGCACGGTCACCCACGACCTCAACCCGGTCTCTTCCTCCCAGCTCGGCAGGATACTGGCCGCCGTGGACTCCGCGCTCACGGGTGCAAAATACGACGATGCAAGGGTCTCGCTGTCCATGGGCGCGAGCGGCGAGTGCAGGGCCGAGGCGCTGACAATAAACGACTGCTCCATGATAGGCCTCAGCCGCGCGCCCGAGGTAACAGAGGACGTGAATTTCGGGCTTGGCCTGTCGCTGATGTTCGCGGCCGAGAAGCGCGTGCGCACGGCCATGGTCGTGGACCAGCACAACGCCGAGACAGGCGACATAACCAGCTTTGAGCCAGGCAGCGCCGTGGGCTTCGGCTACCTGTCCGCACTTGAGGCGTCGCTCGGCAGGGAAGCGCGGAAAAACCCGCTCATGGTGGGCGCGGCCTTCCGCGCGGTAAACTCCGCCGTGGTGGGGGCCGCTGGCGTGAAGGTGGCGGTCCTCTCATCCTCGCCCGAATACGTCGTCGTCCTAATAGACTCCAACGGCGTGACGCCCGCCTTCCGCGAGCGCATAGTGTCCGAAGTGGCAAAGGCAGGCGAAAAGCTCGGAAGGAAGTTCACCGTGGGCGTCTTCACGACCGACACCCACCAGACCAACATGGTCCGCGGCGTTCTCAACCCGCTCCGCGACGAGGAGGATCTGCTCGCGGTAATCCAGAGTGCGCTCGCCGAGGCGCTGGCAGACATGCAGCCGGCTAAGTTCTTCGGCGGCAAGAGATGGTTTGACATAGACGTGATAGGCGCGAAGCAGTCCATAGAGCTGATTTCCACTGTGAATTCCATAGTAGCAGTGTCCAAGTTCCTGCTGCCCCTGACGATTATAGGCGGAATCCTGCTGCTAGTGGCCATAGCGACGAAACTCTAGCTACTTGCGGATTAGGCCGCAGGCTTGCAGCGTCGCCAGGCCTTATGTCCTGCTGGCCCTGGCTATGGCGGTTACTATCTTACCCTGGCAGTTCCTGCAGAACTCCAGCGCCGGCGTCACGATCTTCCTTACAAAATCAGCGTAATCCATGTTTACCTGCATGATGCATCTCTCGTCGGTGCAGGAACTGCCCACGCCGAACACATAGCCGAGCTCCCGGCGGACCGCGATTGTAACGGCCCCTTCGCGCAACTCAGACGGCCCGTTGATAATGTTATATAGCGAAAGCACTCCCTTGCCGGTGATGCTCAGCCCGGTTGCAGATTCAAATTTTTTGGCGCCCTCCCTGAAAAGCACGTTCGGGGTTATGCCCAGGCCAAATATTCCCCTTGAAAATAGGGCGTACCATAGCGGTAACGGACCTACGAAATCTCCTGGCAGCACGACAAGCCCGGCGGTGTTCACTATGTTCGCTATGGCCCTGCCGGCCCTGACCTCATTTACGGACTTGTTCCTGCCATTGCCGACGTCGGCGAAATCGCACATTACGCCGAATCTTCTGAAAGTGTCCGCTCCGGCGCATGCCGCAGCCTTGTCGCTTCTTGCCAGGGAGCTGTGGAAAAGCAATCTTACCTTTACCCCCGTCATCTATCCCTTTGTGGCAGTAAGGGTATAAAAGCTAATACGCCTTCCCGCGCTTTTTCTTCCACCTGCTGCATGCCTGGCTTTGGGACTACAGCCTGCCTTCCTTCAGTGCACGTACTGTTTTTTCTATCGCGTCCACGCATGCGCTACAGAACCCGCGGCCCTCGTCCACGAATCTTTTCATCCACCTGTATGATACGCTGTCGGTTGCCATGAGGCAGCCGTCGCTTTTGCACGCGTAAAAGCCCCCTCCCCCGCTGCCGTTGCCAGTCCGGGGGTCTATGAAAAGTTCCCCTAGTGCGAGGGCCGTTGCCAGCGCCACCCCCTTCAGGCCATCCTTGCCCTCCAATTCCCGTCTGAACTGATACGTGGACACCAATGCGCTGCGGGCGTAGATGCCGTTCTCAATCAAATCCAGGATTTTCCCTCCAAAATACCCGGCGCGCATCGACCTGCCCTCCGCATAGCCTTCAAGCTTGTATGGGGCCACGGCCACGCCAAGGACATTCCCGGCGCGCGCCCTATAGATGAACTGCCGGATGATGCCCCCGCCTTTATTCTGAGGCGTGAGGAACACGGATGCATTTTCCGGTATCGCAAGCAGTTCCTGGAGCGTTTTGCGGTCTCTCACGCCCTTCAGGCTGCGGTCGCACAATTCGCCATACTCACAGAATACGCTGAACCTTCCAAGTGTGACTCGTGCCCCGCTGAATGCAGCCTGCTTCTCCTCATCTCGCAGTGCCTTGTGGAAAAGCACGCGTACGCGTATGCCGGTCATGCGTTACATCGTGGTATAAAGAGTATAAAAATACTACTAATACGCCTTCCCGCGCTTTTTCTTCCACGCCGCCAGCAGCGCAAGGCATTCCTTTTTCATGAAACCGCCACTGAGCTTCAGCGGCGAGCCGCCCCTCCTCTTCATCTCCGCGTTTCTTATGGAAAGTTCGTGGAAGCCGAGCGCCGTCGCATCAGCTATGGCCGTGCCGAACACTATTGTATCAGCCTTCGCCCAGTGGATTGCGGAAAAGCACATGGGGCATGGCTCGGTGGTGGAATAGACCGTGCAGCCCCGCAGCTCGTGCGTCTTCAGTTTTTTGCACGCGAGCCGTATGGCGTTCATCTCGGCGTGGTTCGTCGCGTCCCTCCCCGTGAGCACGGTGCTGTGCGCCACGGCGATGACGCGGCCGTTTTTCACTATGCACGCGCCGAAAGGCGAGTCGTTGTTTTTTATCCCGGCCAGCGCCTTTGCTATGGCCATTTCCATGAACCTTTTTTCAGCTTTCATGCAACCAAGCC
The DNA here is from genome assembly GCA_964490215.1 of Microcaldota archaeon. Lineage (GTDB taxonomy): Archaea > Micrarchaeota > Micrarchaeia > Anstonellales > Bilamarchaeaceae > Bilamarchaeum. The sequence goes on from CAZBAM010000017.1 coordinate 11,238, forward strand.
CCGCAAAACCAACCATCACAAACCCCTAATCTGAAGCTTCTCATGCGCCAACCACCATCCTGAGCATGTCCCGTATGCCGGGTGCGAATCCCATTATCATCAGGATGAGTGCCACGTAGTTCCTGTCCTCCGCGTCCATCTTCTCCTTCTGGAGGACATAGGCCGCTGCGAAAGAGATGGCGACCTTGAGCAGGTAGAACGCGAAGTAGCTGCCTGCGAGGGCGCCTATGCCAGCCGAGAACACGTGCTGCTCGAAATACGCCTTGCCGGTAAGCCCGGAGAACACGTCTATTACGAAGAACGTGGCAGCGCCGTCAAGCGCCTGGCCGGCTACTATGGCGGCGAGAATCCTGTCCTTGAAATATTTAAGGGCGATGTAGGCCGGCACTGCGGCCAGCATGAGGACCGGCAGCGAATACAGCACGTAGCCCATGAACGGCACGAGCAGCAGGAAATTCGGCAGCCAGAGCGCCAGCCCGACGTAGCCCAGCCATTCCATCCGCTTCATCCTGTACAACACGGCCATGGAGACGAGCAGGACGGCTGCCGTGACGATGTAGATGCCTGGCGTGACCGTGAGATAGCCGTAATCCAGGATGTGGCTGTCCAGCACGAGCTGTTGTACGGGCGTGACCGGCCTGAAGACGCCCGTGTCTATTGCGTCCGTGACCACGCGCATGGTGGAGCCGAGCAAAACGAAGCAGAGGACGCTGCGGACGAAGCCCTCATTGAAGCTGACGCGGCCCCTGAGCACCCTGTGGAGCAGGTAAACCGCGGCAATAGCGATGGCAGCGTAGGCCAGCGTATTCACGGCGTTGTACCCGGTGCGGCTCCATATCGGCTGGATGAAGTAATCGTATATAAAGTTTTCCATGGAACCAACAGCATGGATATTCGGCGGAAAAAGGTTATAAAGTCAAGCGTGCTCCATTCGCTTGAACGCCTGCTGGCCGAGGCGCGCAAGGCGCACGATGCCGGCAAGGCGGAGCGCTCCCGCCGCTACGTCCGCATGGTCCTGGACCTCATGAAAAAGCACAGGGCGAGGCTGCCCAGGGAGCTCCGCAACAGCTTCTGCCGGAAATGCGGCCTCCTGTGGATACCCGGCGAAACAGTGACCATCACATACGACAAGAAGAACGCCTGCCTGCGGGTGCGCTGCTCCTGCGGATACGCGAAGCGGGTTTAGCGTGCGACCAGCCCGGCAAGGCGCCCGCGCTTTTCAGGCGCTCGGGCCGTTCTGTTCTGTAAAGCCCCTAAAATAGTTTCTTATTTAAACCGCCCCGGAGCATCCCAATCATGCTTCCAGCCGCCCGTTGCACGATGCCGTCTCCATCCGCGCCCGCAGCATACTTTCTCTCGTTTTGCGTCCTGCTCGTGCTTGCAGGCTGCACGCAGTTGCCAGCCACCGGCCAGCCGGACGGGACTGGGATTCAGCCTCCGGTTCCTGAGTGCCGGTTTGACGGGCCTGAATACGCAGCAGGCATCGGGACTGATACGACCCTGCTTGCCGGCTTCCAGGACGAGGTCCTGGGATGCATGGAGGCGAACCGCACCATTGACGCTGGCCGGGCGCTGGCGCTCCTGGACTCGTTCCAGCTCTCGTCGTCCACCGGCATCCCTGCGCTTGACAGCATGAACCCCGTGCATTCCAACAACCTCGCCATAAGGAGCGAACTCCTGCGGATGCTGCTCCTCCAGCACCAGGACGCGTCCTACCAGCCGGATTTCGGCCCGGTGATGGAAAAAACAGGGGAATACGGGTTCTGGTCCGGCGGCTACATGACGTGGTACGAGGGCAGCGGATACCTGGTTTACACCCTTGCCGCTGTGCGGGAGGCCAACCGCCATTTTGACAGCCCTGACCTGCGCGCATTCCAGGAAGGCGGGGAAAGATGGCTCAGGGATTTCGCCCTTCCCGACGGCACCCTTGCCCCCATCGGCGACACGGCGCTCGGCTCGTCATATGCGCCGGAGAACAGGCAGGCCCGCATCGTTTATACCTCCCACGAGACTGCCATAACCTTTGACAACGGCACAGGTTACCTCCTTTTCAGGCACCCTGTGGCCAATCTCGCGCCGGCAAGCCCCATACGTAACGATTTACACACCCAGTTTGATTTCGGCTCGGTGTGGCTGTGGTACGACGGGAGCTGGAGGCTCAGGCCGGTCGGCTATCCGGACTATGCCCTGAAGACGTCTGAAGGCCTGGACGACAAATTCAGCTACAACATCCAGTCCGCTGACCGCATAGGCCAGGACTTCACGCCCGCGGATTTCAACCGCCTGGACTTCGCGCGCTACCTCGGCTCGTGGAGGGCTAAAACCGCGGCCACGCTTCCGGAAGGCGCAGTCCAGAGGAACGAATACGTGGACAGGTACGAGCTCGTCTTCTCCCACTCCCTCAACACCGGCGAAGGCGGCGCATACGAGAATTATTCCAGGAAAATCACGTTGTACAAGGGCCAGAAGCGGCTTGACATAACGGATTCCAACCCGGCCGCCCTCTCATCCTACCTGCTGGTTTCCGACGATGCCACAGTCACGCCGCTTCCTGTGGCCGGCCCGGTCCTGTCAGTTTCGTGCGGCTACGACGGCAAATGGTCCCCGGCCTGGGGCGTCGTGGAGAAGTCCAGGCGCTGCTCAGTGGGCAAGGGCCAGGCCGTTGCTTATTCCGTGGAATGGCAGTAGGATACAAACGGACGCAAAACCTGCGGCGAGGGAAGAGCGAGCCGGAATAACAGAAAATTAAAACTCATCGTTACATGAAGTATGACATGTTACTCCAAAAGCCCGGACTGTCTCATGACGCAGCAGGGCGTTCCGCCAGGTTCAACCCGCTAAGGCCAAAGCGGCCTCTGGTTCATGGGCTGATGAGGACCGCTGGTTATGCAAAACTGGCCGTGGCGATAGCGCTGGGCTCCATGGCTGCGGCATGCAACTGCCATGCCCCGACGCCTGACCCGGACGCGGCCCGGCTTGCGGCAATGGCTGCGAAAAAAGCGCTCTATGCCACTGACAGCCTGGGCATGACCAGGCTGATGCATGCAGCCGCGGACGGAGACACCGCCACGGTCGCGCTCCTGATAAAAAAAGGAGCGTGTGCCAAAGAAGTGCCTGTACCCGGCGAATACCGGCACATCGGGCGCAGGAGCGCACTCGCCTACGCCGCCGAAGCCGGGCGTACCCGTGTCGTTGAACTCCTGGTGAAGAACGGCGCAGATGTCAATGCAATGGAATTTTCCAGCGGTGATCTTGACTGGATGATACGTAGGACCGCACTCATGTGCGCCGCCGGCAACGGGCATACAAAAACGGCAGAGTTCCTGCTCAATCACGGGTCCGTTGTCAATGCAGCCTGCAAAGACGGCAGGACCGCGCTCATGGACGCCGCAGATAGCGGGCACACCGAAACCGTGGCGCTCCTGCTGGAACACGGGGCGGACATAAACGCGATGGACGATGGTGGCCACACCGCCCTCATCCTGGCCGCTGAAGGAGGCCATGTGCAAACCGTGGCGCTCCTGCTGGAGCACCGGGCGGATGCAAATGCAAAGGGGAAAACAGCGGGTGATTGGAGCACCGCACTCATGTGCGCTGCCGAAGGGGGCCATATGCAAATTGCAGAACTCCTGCTGAAGAACGGCGCAAAGGTCAACGACAGGAACGTATTCCGCTCTACGGCACTCATGGAAGCCTCAACGAGGGGTCACACCGAAATGGTGCTGCTCCTGCTGAAACACGGCGCAAAGGTCAATGCAACCGACGTCTGTGGCTTTACCGCGCTCATGCTCGCGGCCGGCAACGAAAGCACCGAAACCCCAGAACTCCTGCTGAAGAGGGGCGCAAAGGTTGAGATGCGGGACGACCTCGGTCGTACCGCGCTCATGCTCGCAGTCTTCCATAGAAAAGCCGAAAATGTAAAACTCCTGCTGAAACACGGGGCAAATCCGAACGCGAAAAACAACGATGGCGAGACCGCGCACAGCCTGGCTGTTGATTACGGGGATTCCCAACTGATTGCATTGCTAAAATCCGCCCGCTCGTCGTGGAAAGCCACAAGAAAATGATGCGGTGCAGGTGCTCGCCGCCGCGACGCGGCAGAATACCCTTCATTAAAAATTATTCCGTGCGGAATACCATGCATGCTTGAAATAGAACGCATAGGCCGTATGAGAAAACAGCTCAGCCTCACCCAGAAGGAGTTAGCCACGCTCGCCGGCGTTTCACAGTCGCTCATAGCCAAAATTGAGTCAGGTAAAATCGACCCTGCATACTCAAAAGTGACGCACATCCTGGCAGCGCTTGAAAGCCGGCGGAAAAAAGGCAGCAAGACCGCCGCGCAGATAATGACCACGGGCCTGATTTCGGTCAGCCCCTCGGACCCGCTTGACAAGGCGATAGCGCTCATGCGTGCGAGGGACATATCGCAGATGCCGGTCTTTGATTCGGACAAGTGCGTCGGCAGCCTTTCGGACAGCATGATCGTTGACCTGATGGCCGGCAGGGGCGCGGGGATACGCACGATGCGGGTCGGCGACGTCATGGCCGAGAGCTACCCTGTGATTCCGGCCAATTCGCTGGTGGAAGTGGTGACAGGGCTGCTCCAGCACTACCGCGCGGTTCTGGTTGAGAAGGACGGGAAAATGGCCGGGATAATAACCAAAGCGGATTTGCTGAAGGCCATATGAGGCGCGGTGAAGCGCATGGCGTGAGGCGCGTGGCGTGCATCGCACGGGGCCTGCGTCGCTCTTATACCAGTCTCTTATCCGCTTTCGTTAAAAACACCCCGGTGCATCATCTTCCTGATGCTCAGCGAATTATCATATCTTTCAAAATCCCCAGGCACAGGCGGCAGCCTGAAGAATGCGCCTGACGACTTCGTAGTGGAGGAAATCCTGGAGGATGGCACCGTGCTGGAGCTGGGCAGGCCCTTCTCCAGGCCGGACGAGTCAGGCAGGTTCGTGCATTTCGCCCTGCAGAAGCGCGGCTGGTCAACCACGTCGGCGCTTTCCGAGATTGCAAAGCGCCTGGGCATGGGCCAGAGGAACTTCAACGCAGCAGGCATGAAGGACAAGACGTCCATCTCAACGCAGCTCGCGTCCGCAGAAGGCGCGCCAAAGGACGCACTCCTTGCACTGGACGTGAAGGACATCAAAATACTGGGCGCATGGAGCGCGAAAGGCCGGGTAAAACTCGGTGCACTCATGGGCAACCGCTTCACCATCCGTGCACTGGGCCTGGCAGATGACTCAGGCGGCCGCGTCGGCCGCATAGCCACCGAACTCAACGGCAGGTTCCCTAATTATTTCGGCGAACAGAGGTTCGGCTCAGCCAGGAAGAACACGCATAAAATCGGCGAGAAGCTGCTGCAGGGGAGATTCGAAGATGCCGTCCGTACGTTCCTGTGCGGGAACGAAGGCGAAGGCAACGCGCTGGCCATGGAAGCGAGGAAGGAGCTCGCAGCCACCGGCGACTACGCAGCAGCGCTCAAAACCTTCCCGCGGCACCTGCGCCTGGAGCGCTCGATGCTCGCGCATCTCGCAGCGCGGCCGGACGACCACACCGGCGCGCTCAGGCGCCTGCCGCGCAACATCCTGCTCCTTTTCATCCACGCGTTCCAGTCCCACCTGTTCAACCTCCTGCTTTCCGAGCGCATCGCAGAAGGGCTGGAGCTTGAAAAAGGCGAATATTACTGCGGGGAAACGCTCGGCTTCCCTAACATATCAAGGGCGGAGGCAGAGGGGTGGATAACGACGAAGCTCATTGGATATAACACGCCTGTGAACGGGCGCGAGCAGGCGATGCTCGACCGCCTGGGCATGGCCAGGGACGCGTTCCGCATGAGGGCCATGCCGGAGATAGCGTCGAAAGGCACGCATCGCACGCTCCTCGCCCCTATGAAAGATTTTAATTTCCAGAAGGATACGTTCAGGTTCGCACTGCCTGCCGGCGCGTACGCCACCGTGGCATTGCGCGAGTTCATGAAATGACCCCGCTTTCAAATCTATGGTGCCGGGACGCTTCATTTGACTTGAACTTCTGAATCAAGAGCCGCCTAAACGACGCTGTCGGATAGGACATCCCGATGGTCGGAAGATTTAAAATGACGAAAGAGGAAAACTGGTTATGGAGTTCACCGCAATCATAAAAAAAGGCGAGAAGCAGTTCGTGGCCCTCTGCCCGGAACTGGATGTCGTCAGCCAGGGTCATACCATAGAAAAGGCCCTGGATAATCTCAAGGAAGCCGTGGAGTTGTATCTGGAGACCATGGGCCTGCCCCAGGGTGCCGGAAGCAGCAAGACCATAGTGGCCAGCTTTGAGGTAAGCTGACATGCCGAAGCTTCCTCATCTTTCAGGACGGGAAGTAATCAAGGCGCTCTCCAAAGCTGGTTTTCTTCCTGTGAGGCAGAAAGGCAGCCACATCATCCTTGTACGGCAGGACGCGTCCGGAAAACGGGCGGTGGTCGTACCCAACCACAGGGAAATAGACATCGGGACTCTCATTGAAATAATCCGCCAGGCGGGATTGAAGCGGGACGAGTTTCTGGAGTTGCTTTGAGCGTGGAGGAGGAAGGGATAAGGTTCACGACGTCGAAGGGCGTCTTCTACAACCCGGCGATGCGCTTCTGCAGGAGCATGTCATCGCTGGCAGTGGGCGCCATAGGCGGGCCGCTGGATGCCATAGACGCGTTCTGCGCCAGCGGCATACGCGGCATACGCTATGCGAAAGAGAACCGCAACGTCCGCCATATCACGTTCATAGACATAGACCAGGCGGCAATCACGCTCGCGAAGAAGAACGCGAAGGCCAGCAGGCTGAAATTCGACGCGAAAAAAGGCAACATCTCGCGGCTCGCGCACGACTACGACGCGGATTTCCTTGAGATGGACCCGTTCGGCACGCCCAGCCCGTATCTCACCGATTCATTCCGCTTCTTCAACACCAAGAAGAGCGCGTATCTTTCCGCGACGGCGACGGACGTAGCGGTGCTATGCGGGGGCAAGACCGCCCCGTGCATGAAGAACTACCACGCCAGGCCGCTGAACAACGAGTTCACGCACGAGACCGGCCTGCGCATAATGCTGAAGCGCATAGCCGAGGTCGCATCCGAGTTCAACATGGGCATCACGCCGCTCGTCTCATTCTCCGACAGGCACTACCTGAAGGCGGTCATCCTTGCGAAGCGCGGCGCCGACGACGCTTACCGCAGCCTGAAACTGCTCGGCCACGTCTCATGGTGCAGGAAATGCGGCTGGAGGGGAAGCGCAGAATTCCCGCAGGACTGCCAGAACTGCAAGGGCGCCATCGGTTCCGGGGTGGAGTTTGCAGGCCCGCTGTGGCTCGGGGAGCTGCACGACCAGCAAACGCTCAAGAAGATGGCAGCACTCAACAAGGCACGGGACTACTCGGACAAGGCGCAGCTCGGCCGCATGCTATCGCTCATGGAAGGCGAAATCGGGATGCCGCCTTACTACTACAACGTGCACGACCTGTGCAAGATGCGGAAATGCGTGTCAGTGCCGAAAATGGACGCGATGCTCGCGAGCCTGGGGCAAAAGGGCTTCACTGCCCGCAGGACGCACTTCTCGCCAGTCTCCATAAAGACGGATGCGCCATACAGGGAAATCCTGGGTGCGCTGGAATGAAGTCCAATTCGGAAATGAAGCGCCTCATCGCCGGCACCGGGGTGAGCGCGTCCGAAAGCTGCGCGTCCGCAGCCCATTTCTGCGATTTTTCCGCGTTCGTGAAAAAAGGCCACGAGGAATGCGGCGATTCCGCTTTCGTCTATTGCGACCGGGAGAAATTCGCGGCAGGCGTCTTTGACGGCGTGAGCGGAGAGCCGGGCGCTGCGTCCGCGTCCTCGCAGGCCGCAGCCGCGGCGCTGGAATCCCTGGCAAATGCACGGAAAACGGACGAGAAAGCGCTTGAGGACGCGGTGGCCGCGGCGAACAGGGCCGTGAACCGCGGCTACACGACCGCTGCGCTGGTGCTGGTCGCCAGGGACGGCTCGTTCGCAGTCGCTGGCGTGGGCGACTCGCCTGTCTACGGCATAAATTCCAAAGGCGGCGTGGAGGTGGAGCTTCCGCTCGGCCGGGCTGTCGGCGACGGCGATTCGGTCATGAAGCTGCTGCATTTCCGCAATCTCGTCACGTCAGTGCTCGGCCGCTCAGGCACGGACATAGCAATGCACAGCCGGAGCGGGAAGCTGGAAAAAGGCGAGGCGTTCATACTCGCAAGCGACGGGCTTTCCGACAACCTGTTCTTCGGCGTGAAGGCCGGATACGTGCATGACACCGCCGGCACTGCTGACCTGAAATCCCTGGTGGGCAGGGACCGGAACCCGCGTGCAATAACCAGAAAGCTCGCCCGCACGGTCGCCGCGCGCCTCGCAGGCGGAAGGGTGGAGAGGGAAGGCTCCCTGCTCGTGCCGAAACAGGACGACCTCGCAATCGTGGCGCTCAGGTTTAAATAAAACAGCGCCCATAGCCGATCCATGAACGTTTGCGGATATCTCCTGGCAGCACTTGCCATCGTTTTCGTGCTCCAGCTCACAATCCCGGGCTTCACTGAAGCATTCATCTTTGACCCCTCGCTCGCCATCTCGGAGCCCTGGCGGTTCGTCACCAGCATGTTCCTGCACGCTGACCTCACGCACATATTCTTCAACTGCTACGCGCTCCTCCTGTTCGGCAGCATGGTGGAGCAGAGGACGAGCACCAGGGACTTCCTGCTGCTGTATTTCGGCGCAGGCCTGCTCGGCGGCTTCCTTTACTACGCCACCTACCTCGTCGGCATGATACCAGCCATACCAGCGCTCGGTGCGAGCGGCGCGATTTACGGCCTGCTGGGCGCTGCCGCGGTGTTCTTCCCGGACGTGCGCATCCTGCTGATGGGATTCGTGCCGATGAGCATGCGCACCGCGGCCCTGGCCTGGTTCGCGATGGAATTCCTCGGGACGTTTGACATATCAAGCGGGGTGGCGAGCGCGGCGCACCTCGGCGGGCTCCTGTTCGGCGTGGCGTTCGCGTGGCTCCTGGGGCGCTCAGAGCCGCAGCAATGGCATGGCCGTTCGGAAGGGAGTTATGACTGGCAGACGGAATAGCGGCCGGCGGCAGGAATAGCCGCAAGCCGGACTTTGTAGAAATCCCATAAGAAGTGCCTCCATGAACCGGCACGGGGAACCATCCCGAAGGGATGGTGGGTCCTGTGCCCAAAGGGCGTCCTTAAGTCAGAAATAAGACTAGCCCGGCAAGGCGCTGAGCTTTTCTGCAGAGCCAAAGACGAAAGCCGGCCCTCTCGCTACCTATTTATACCTTTTTATGCAATTTTAACACATCAAATTCTCAGGTGATTATTTTGGATCAAGTTGCTCCAGTGCCGGAAACCATGGCAGAAAGGAAGATACTGCAGGACCTCGTGCCCCCGTCCAAGGACGACGAGGACCTGATGAAGTTCATAGAGGAGAACAAGCAGAAAATCGTCGTGGTGGGGGCTGGCGGCAGCGGGACGAATACGCTTGACAGGCTGTTTGAGATGGGCACGTCTGGCGTGTCCCTGATTGGCATGAACACGGACGCCAAGCACCTCCTCAGGATACGCGCGAACAAGAAGATACTGCTGGGCAAGAAGACCAGCGGCGGCCGGGGTGCCGGAAGCAACCCGGTCGTGGGTGAAGAGTCAGCAAAGGAGTCGCTTGAGGACATAAAGGCGTCCCTGCAGGGCGCTGCCATGGTTTTCATAACCTGCGGCATGGGCGGAGGCACTGGCACCGGAAGCGCGCCCATAATCGCCGAGGTGGCCAGGAGCGCAGGCGCCCTGACTGTCGCGGTGGTGACGCTCCCGTTCACGTCAGAGGGCAAGATACGGCTGGAGAACGCCCTTGCCGGCCTGGAGAAGCTGAAGAAGCACACAGATACGCTCATAGTGATAAAGAACGACAAGCTGCTCAGCCTGGTGCCTGACCTGCCGCTCAACACCGCGTTCAAGGTGTGCGACGAGGTGCTCGCCGGTTCGGTCAAGGGCATTGCCGAACTGGTCACCAAGTCCGGCCTGGTCAACGTGGACTACGCAGACCTGAAGACGATACTGGTCGAAGCCGGCTTCGCGGTCATAGGCCTGGGCGAGGCGTCCCTGGACGCCAAGCACGAGGAACGCGCACGCGTGGCCGTGGAGACAGCGCTGACGTCGCCACTGCTTGACGCTGACATAAGCACCTCCACCCGCGCGCTGGTGAACGTCGTTGGCGGCGAGGACATGACGCTGAAGGAGGCAGAGCACGTGGTGGCTGAGATATCGCGCCGCATAAACACCAACGCCCACATCATCTGGGGCGCCAGGGTTGAGGAAAACATAAAAAAGTCTTCCATGAGAGTCCTTGTCGTCATAGCAGGGGTCCGGTTCCCGAAATACGCCTCCAGGCCCCAGGACGATATTGAGACAATAGACCTGGACATAATAGGATGAGACAGGATGACCGGATAGAACGACCGGATGGGATGACATAATCGAATGACATAATCGGATGAGAGAATCAGATGGCCGAATAAGGTGGTCTTTTGGAAATAGCCGACCTCATAAGAAGGTGCATAAGGATACTGTACATAGCCCGGAAGCCCACGCCAGAGGAGTTTGAAGTCGTGGCGCGGGTGACCTCCATCGGCATGCTCGCCTTCGGGCTCATAGGGTTCATAATATCGTTCCTATTCGGACTGATATAGATAGGGTAATCGCATGATTTACACCATTCGCGTGACCTCGGGACAGGAGAAGATACTCTCGGAAATACTGATGAAGAAATCCAGGGCCGAGAAGCTCAACGTCTATTCAATCATACACATTGAGAGCGTCAAGGGCTACCTTTTCGTTGAGGCGTCTGACGAGAACACACTGGTCAAGCTCATCCAGAAGGTCAAGCACGTGAAGGGGTTCCTAAGGAAGCCCATCACGATCCCGGAAATTGAGAACCTGGTGAAGGCCAGCAAGCAGCCTGCCCTTGCCATAGAGGCCGGCGATACCATAGAGATGTCTTCCGGCCCGTTCAAGGGCGAGCGCGCCAAGGTCATCAAGATGGACGAGGCCAAGGACGAGATAACCGTGGAGCTCATAGAGGTGGCCGTGCCGATTCCAGTCACGGTCAAGAGCAAGATGGTGAAGCTTTTCCAGAAGGCCGGCCATGACGAAGATGAGAGCTGAGGAAGACCGGCGACCAGCCACTGCATGCGCGCCCCGGAGGCGTGGGCGGAGGAATGCGGCGCCAAAGGCCTGCACCAAACGGCCCTGCACCATCAATAAGACTCTTTCAATACGGCTCTTCCATCCATGATGCCGGAGCGCCACATGCCGCATCTTCCGGCGGCTTTTCAGGCAGGACCGACTGGCCGTTTTCCCTGAGCCATTTTCTCCGTTCCCTGTGGTCTGGCAGGGCCCTCTCCACCAGCGCCCAGAACCTCGGGCCGTGGCTCTTGTATCTCGTGTGCGCCAGTTCATGGACTATGACGTAATCAAGCACGCCCTCCGGCATGAAAAGCAGGCGAAAGTTCAGGCTTATGGAGCAGTCGGGCGAGCAGCTCCCCCACCTGGTGAGGTTGTCGCGGACTGCCACCCTGCGTATGCTTGCAGCGAAATGCTTCTCATTCAGGGCGTTCACACGCTCCAGAAGGGCCGGCATGAGCGCGCGGGTTATCTCCCTCCGCACCAGCCCAGCAACCCTTTTCTCCTTCTGCGCGTGCGTGGGCGCCCGCACCTCTATCATGCCGTCCCGCAGCCGCGCGCCGAACCTCCTGCCGTCAAGGACGAGCACCTCAAACTCCCTGCCGAGCGCCTTCAGCCTCTGGCCGTGGAAGAACCTGGCCCTGCCTTTCCCGGCCCGGTCAGGCTTCCACCTGCCCTTTTCTATGGCCATTGCAGCCCTTTTCAGGAGGCTGGCGGCCACCTTCTCCTTCTCGCGCGCAGGCCACCGCGACGGGATGCCTATGACTATCTGCCCGTCCCTTAGCCTGGCCGTGGCGTTCCTGTTGTCCGTCAAGACGCGGGCTATGCCGAAGGCCCGGCCGTTTATGACTATGCTTTCCACGCCTTATCCTTTGGCAGGAAGGCATAAATCCCTTGTCTTCCATATGCTGCCGTGAGATGTCAGGAGAAAATCCCGGCCGGCAAGCTGGTTTGCGTTGAAGTCTGGACTGAAAGGGGGCCGGACTGCCTCAGCGTCGGCAGGGTTGAGATAACCGGCGATTTCTTCCTCCACCCGGAGGAGGCAGTGGCTGACCTGGAGCGCTCGCTCGCCGGGCTGCCCGTTCCGTGCGACGAGGCTGACGTAAGGGCGAGGATAAGCGCCGCACTGGGAAACGCCACGCTGCTCGGCGCGTCTGCAGATGATTTCGCCAGGATTTTCATGAAGGCGGTCGGATGAAGTGGCGCGTAATCCAGTATTCCGAGAACGACGCGGCCATGAACATGGCCATTGACGAGGCTGTCATGGAATCGGTTGGCGCCGGCGGGCCGCCCACCCTGAGGTTCTACGGGTGGAAGCCCGGCGCCGTGTCCATAGGCTATTTCCAGTCCCTCGCCCGCGAGGTGGACCTGGACGCGTGCGCTGCTGCCGGAGTTGACGTGGTGAGGAGGCGGACCGGCGGCGGGGCCGTATACCACGACAACAGCGGCGAGATAACCTACAGCGTAATCGGGAAGGAGGATCTGTTCCCCCGGGACATAATAGCGTCCTACAGGCTGATATGCGGGTGGATAACAGAGTCCCTTGCCCTGCTTGGGATAGAATCCTGCTTCGCGCCCATAAACGACATAACCGCGGGCGGAAGGAAGATTTCAGGCAATGCACAGACGAGGCGCGGCGGGGTGCTGCTCCAGCACGGCACGGTGCTGCACTCGCTTGACGCTGACGCGATGTTCACGCTCCTGAAAGTGCCTGACGAGAAGATAAGGGACAAGATGATTGCGAACGTGAAGGAGCGCGTGACCTGCGTCAGGAATTTCGGCGCCTTCGCGAAGGACGAGACCTACAATGCGCTTCTCCGGGGATTCAGCCGCGGCAAGGACTGCGAGGCAGGAAGCCTTTCGCCTGAAGAGCTCGCCCGTGCAGAGGCGCTCGCGTCCTCGCGCTACAGGCAGAATGAATGGAACCGTATGCGCTGATTCCGAACGCCCTGGACAGCGGCGTTCCGGCCAGTGGCTTTTTTCATGGTATCCTGCCTTGTCCCGGCCGACTTCATTCCGGCCCGCTTCACTTTTTGCCCCTGTAGACGTCTATCGCCCTGCCGAGCGCGTCCTCTGCAGCCCCTGCCAGCGCCTCAGGCATGGTCGGGTGCGCGTGTATGGTCGCAGCCAGGTCCTCAAGCGTCGCTGCCATCTCTATGGCGAGCGCGGCCTCGGCGATTACGCTGCCCGCGCCCTCGCCGGCCATGTGGACCCCCACTATCACGCCGTTCCGGTCGGCGATTACCTTGACGAACCCGTCCGTAGCGCCCATGGTCCTGGCCCTTCCGGAAGCCGAGTATGGCATCCTGCCGACGAGCGTATTGCCGCCCAGCTTCACGGCCTCCTCCTCGGTCAGCCCCACGCTCCCTATCTCAGGCCTGGAGAACACCACCATCGGCATGGCGCGGTTGTCAAACGCGCTCTTCTTGCCAGCGATGACCTCTGCGGCGACCTTGCCTTCCCTGAACGCCTTGTGCGCGAGCTGCGGGCCTGGCACGACGTCTCCCACGGCGAATATGCTCCCATCCGTAGTCCTCATGGTGTTGTCCACCATTACGAGGCCCTCTTCGTTGAGCCTGACCTTCGTCTTGTCCAGGCCGAGGCCGTCAAGATACGGGGCACGCCCTGTCGCCACCAGCAGCTTGTCAAAGCCGATGCGCCTCTCGCCGGCCGGCGTCCTCACCACCGCCTCGCTGCCATCCGCCCTGATTACCTCGCTTTTGAAAAGTATCTCTACGCCCATCTCCCTCATCTTCTTCAGCAGCAGTTCAGTGAGCTCCGGCTCCATCCTTTTCAGCAGCCGGTCGCCGTGGTGTACTATCGTCACTTTTGAGCCGAGCTTGCTGAAGAGGTTGGCCATCTCTGCAGCGATGTAGCCGGCCCCTATCACGATGAGCCTTTCCGGCACTTCAGCCAGCGAGAAGACGTCGTCCGAGCTTATTACGCGCGTGTGGTCGAAGGGGAGGCCGTCCAGGCCCCTGGCTTTCGTCCCGGTGGCTATTACGGCGTTCCTGAACCTGACGCCCCTGAGCCCTTCCCCGGTTTCCACGGAAAGCGTGCTGGACGAGGTGAAGAACGCCCTGCCGTGGATCACGTCCACGCCGTTGAGCCTGCACAGGGTGGCTATGCCGTCGCGCAGCCCCCCGACCACGCCGTCCTTCCACGCCTGCGCCCGTGCGAAGTCAAACGACACGCCAGCGTCAATGCCCATCATCTTCGCGGCCGGCGACTCCGCGTCGTATTTCGCGTCGGCAGCGTGGATGAGCGCCTTGGAGGGTATGCAGCCGGTGTTGGTGCAGCATCCGCCGAGCAGGCCCTTCTCTATCAGCACCGCCTCCAGCCCGAGCTGCGCTGCGCGTATGGCTGCGGTGTAGCCGCCCGGCCCTGCGCCTATGACCGCCACGTCCGCGTCGGTAGTCAATTCTCCCATGACCATAAACTTTCCTCCCGTTTCTCTTCGGTTAAAGTTTAATCAAACTTCATGCGGCCTTACCGTCCTTTCTTAATTACCAAAACTTTCCTCCAATATTTTCCCATAGATTTTATTTCAGCGTCATGCCATGTCAACGAGCAGGAGGTCCGGATCCTCAAGGTGCTGCTTCACGAGGTTCATGAATTCGGTCGCTATCGCCCCGTCAGCCACGCGGTGGTCAAAGCACATGGATAGCCCCATGACCTTCCTCGCCACCACGTAGCCGTTGACCACCAGCGGGAGGTCCTTTATCCGGTGGACGCCGAATATCGCCACCTGGGGCGGGTCTATTATGGGCGTGGAGAAGAACCCGCCTATGCTCCCTATGTTGGTGATGGTGAACGTCCCTCCCCTCACGTCGTCAAGCTTCAGCTTCCTTTCGCGGGCGAGGCCTGCGAGGCGCTCTATCTCGCCGGCCAGTTCCACCATGGACTTGCGGTCGGCGTTCTTTATGACCGGCACCGTGAGCCCGTCCGGCGTTTCCACGGCTATGCCGATGTTGATGTCCTTTTTCGCGATAAGCTCGTTCCTGTCACTGTCAAAATGGGCGTTGAAGCTCGGGTATCTCCTGAGGGCCACCACGCACGCCTTGACCACGAACGGCAGGTACGTCAGGTGCACCACCTGCTCAAAGATGCGCCTCTCCTTCTCGCGTATCGCCACGATTTTCGTGACGTCCGCGAAGTCCATGCCGCAGGCGTGCGGTATGTGCGACTTTGAGTACGACATCCGCTCGGCTATGAGTTTCCTCATGCCGCTGAGCGGTATCCTTATGTCACCCTCTGAGGTTTTCGTTGCCTCCACCTTCACCTGCGGCTGGGCGGTCCCTGCGGCAGCCTTCACGTCCTCGTCAGTTATCCTTCCGGCTGGCCCGGTCCCCTTCACTTTGGCGATGTCCACGCTGAGCTCGCGCGCGAGCTTGCGCGTGGATGGCGCGGCAAGGGTTTCGCTCCCGGTTCCTGCCGCCGAGGGTTGCGGGGCGGTTTCCGGTCCTGCCTGCGCGGGCTGCGAAGCGCCTGGAGCAACCCGTGGAGCGCCCTGTGCGGCCTGTGAAACGCCCGCAGCGCCCTGCGGCGCTATCTTTTCCCCTGGCTCGCCTATCACGACCAGCGTCTCGCCCACCTTCACCTGGGTGCCCTCGTGGAAATTTATCCTCAGCACTGTGCCTGTCGCCGGCGAAGGGAGTTCCACTACTGCCTTGTCGGTCTCCACGTCCACGATTTTCTGGTCCGCCTTGACGGCGTCGCCTTCCTTCACGTGCCACTTGACTATGGTGCCCTCGTGGATGCCTTCGCCCACGTCCGGAAACTTGAATTCCTTCGCCATCCAAACCACTCCAGCCTCAGAATTTTGCGGTTTCAATTATGCCTTTCAGTATCCTGTTCCTGTCAGGGAAGAACCAGCCCTCGTTCTTCGGATATGGTATCGTTATGTCCCAGCCGGTCACGCGCTTCACCGGCGCCTCAAGGCTCAGGAACGTCTTCTCCATTATCCGCGCTGCGATTTCAGCGCCGAAGCCCAGCGTCTTCACGGCCTCGTGCACCACCACGCACCGGCCGGTCTTCTTCACAGAAGTGATTATCGCGTCCCAGTCGCATGGCGCGAGCGTGCGCAGGTCAATGTGCTCGACGGACACGCGCTGCGCCTCTGCGTCTGCGATTGCGTCCTTGCTGACGTGCGTCATCGCGCCCCAGGACACCAGCGTCACGTCGCTGCCTTCCTTCAGGACGTTCGCCTTGCCGAGTTCCAACTCGTACCTTTCCTCAGGCACTTCCTCCCTGAACGCGCGGTAAAGCCGTTTCGGCTCAAAATAAAGGACCGTGTCCCCGTCAGATAGCGCCGCGGCGAGCAGGCCCTTGGCGTCGTAGGGCGACGATGGATAGACGAGCTTGAGCCCTGGTATGTGGAGATACGCGCTCTCAAGGCTTTCGCCGTGGTGTTCAAGCGCGCGTATGCCCCCGCTGCTCGGAAGCCTCAGCACCATCGGGACCGTGAATTCGCCCCTTGTCCTGTTGCGCAATCTCGCGGCATGCTGGACGATCTGGTGGTAGCCGTTGTATTCAAAGCCCTGGAACTGTATCTCGGCCACCGGCCTCGCGCCAAGCGCTGCCATCCCGACTGCCGTGCCTATTATGCCTGATTCCGACAGGGGCGTGTCAATCACCCTGCCTCTGCCGAATTTCGCATAGAGCCCTTCGGTCACCCTGAAGACGCCGCCGTCCCTGCCGACGTCCTCGCCGAGCAGGATGATGCTGCCGTCGCGTTCCATCTCCTGCTTCAGGCAGCTGTTTATGGCCTCAACCATCGTCATCTTTGCCATGTGCATCTCATCCATGAACTCATATATCCACCGTAAGGAAACCAGCATCTTCAGATGTGGGAGGAATTACGGACCGTTTAAGGACTGAGAAGCCTGCCA
>CAZBAM010000018.1:0-27914 GCA_964490215.1 Microcaldota archaeon
ATGGGAGAAGAATATGTCGCTGCTCTCGGTCACGACCGAGCTTTCCAGGATCCTGCTGTTGTTGAACCCGCCGACGTGCCTTATTGCGAATTCGGTCTTCCCGCACCAGCCGGAGCCGAACACGTATTTGGAATTGCTCCTGACCATGAACGACGAGAAGACGTATTGCGACTGGCCGACGTCCGTGGAGCCCGAGACCGACTGCGAGTCCACCACGATGTCGGACGACTCCACCATGGCGCAATTGCCCTGCACCCTGTTGCCTGTGTATTCCCATTGCTCGGACACGGCCCGCACGACGGAGTCCATGTCCTTTATGTCGTTGATGCTCAGCGGGTCGGCTTTCTTCTCCGTTATCTCTTCCATGGAGACGAACCTCGCGCCGTCCGGATAGTGCGGGTTCGCGAGCGTGACCTCCTCCCCTGAAATCGCAGACGCCTGCCTTCCCACGGGCGGCAGGTATTCAGCCAGCCATTCCTCGTAGTCCCTCAGCTCGCCGACCTCGCCGCCGAGGACCACGCGGCACGTGGACTTCCACGCCTTGTTGAGCGAATCGTAGATCCGGCCTGATGAAGATGACTGCGTCATTTTGCGCACCCGATGTTGAATATGTCCCACTTCAGCCCCTTGTTCTTTATTATCTCGTCAGCCATCTGTCCCACGAGCGCGTCCCTGGTTTTCATGTATCGCTCGTGAGGAAGCGGGCAGTTTCCGATGGCGTACCTTTTTCCCTTCACGTTGAAGCAGAACATGGATTCCGTGGTGCCTTCGCAATTGTGGCAGAATTGTGAATCAGCGCACTTCGTGCATGCATCCAGCTCAAAGCAGCGGTTCAGGGTGGACGAGTTGTAGCAGTCAATGCAGAACGCGGAGCCGACCAGCCTGTTGCTTCCGAATACGTACTTGGAATACAGCAGGGTCCCGCCTATTGCGCAGTTTTCGGAAAACTCCGCGTCATTGACCTTGTAGGCGTTTACCGAATGGTATCCGAATGGGCACTCGATGACGTTGGTTACCTGCTGCGAAACCGTGCCTATGAAATGCCCGATGAGCGAGAGCCCCTCCTTTATGCCTTCAAAGGTAGTTACCTGCTTTTCGTCCATGTGCAGCATGGCCAGTTCGGTCGACTCTTCCTGCGAGACAATCCTCTTTTCAGGGAAGCGCCAGAACTCGTCCACTGCGTCGCTTCTATATACCTTTGAGCCGAACGGAGACGTCAGTTCCGGCGCCTTCAGCAGGTGCCTTGAAAGCCACCCCTCGTATCCGGTCAGGTCTCCGGGCTCTTTTTTGAATATGGCCTTGAAAGTCGCGGAAAACGCCTTTTTCATGGGCCTGATGTCTCCCTCGGCATTCAGGTACGTGGCCTTTATGCTGGTTTTTGGTTTTTCGTTCGGCACCATGTCGTATATAGAAGGGAATGTTTTGGATCTTTCCAGCTCTTCCCTGACCTCGTCTATCAGCTTGCGCTTCAGCCCGGCGTATCTTTCCTTGTCCAACTGGAGGTTCCCGATACAATGCCTTTTGTTCTTCTGCCCGAAACAGAACATTATCTCGCTGCAGTCCATGTTGAAGAAACTGAAGTATGCGTCGCTGCAGTTCCCGCTCCAATGGTTTTCAAAGCACCTTTTCGGGTTTGCACCCGAGCCCTTGATTATGAATTCGCCTGCGGCAACCCAATTCCCGCCAAACACGTATCTGGACCCTTCATTGACGTAATAAGCGGAATAGACGTGGGACGACCTGTGCACGTTGGCGGATTCAGCTACGTATTGTGAGTCCATGACGTTGTCGGATTCTTCGACAAAATGGGAGTTGCCGAGCGCCTTGTTGCCTGCATATTCCCATCTTTCGGCGACCGCGGCTGCGATTGAGTCTATGTCCTTTATCTGGTTGATGCCCAGAGGCTCGAACTTCTGCCTGAAATCTATCTCGTCCAGAGAGACGAACCTTGCGTCTGCGCAATAATTCTTCTTTGCAAAAATCACGTCCTTTCCGGAAACCCGGGATTTCATCCTTCCAAACTCCGGGACAATCTCCTTCAGCCATCCGCTGAAGTCCTTGAGCTCCCCGACCTCGTCTCCGAGGACGATGCGGCACGTGGTTTTCCAGGCCCTGTTCAGCTCGTTGTAAAGCGGCGAATCGGCGCTTGTCATTTTGCGCACCCGATGTTGTATATGTCCCACTTCAAATCCTTCGTTTTTTTCAGCTCGTCGCCTATCCCGGCAAGAATCAGGGATTTCACCTGCCGGTATCTCTCAGGCGCAAGGGGCACGTTGCCGACTGCGAACCTCAGGTTCTTGGCGTTGAAGCAGAACATGCAGTCGCTCAGCCCTTCGGAATCGTGGCAGAACAGCAGGTCGCGGGAACTGGCGCAGCCGTCAATCTCAAAGCAGCGGTTCACGGCCGTGGAATTGTAGGCGTGGATGCAGAACGAGGAATGGGAAACGCCATGGCAGCCGAACATGTTCTCGCTGTACAGCGTGTAGTTGGAATAGGCGACGTTTTTAACTCCCTGATAGACGTCCTCGTTGTAATAGAGGTTCCTGCCGCCGCCTGCACCGCTGCACTTCTCCACGTTTTCGTGGGCCTCATACCTGCAATTGCCGCAATTGAACGAGATTGGCCGGGTGAATTTCGTGAGCATGTCTGCTACGGTCGCATTTTTCACGTCTTCCGGACCGAAAGGCGAGGAAGCGGCCTTGTCCATCTCGTCCATGGAGATGATTTTTGAGGGGTTGAACGGCTTGTTAAGATAGTTACGGGGCGGCGGAACCCAGACCTCCTTCCCGCTCAGGGCTGATTTTTCCATGTGCGGGAGCGGAATCCTCTTCCCAAGCCATTGCCCGTATTCCTCAACCCCCCGAAGCTCTGCGCAGAGCAGCAGTTTCGTGGTCTGGGAGAAAGCCGTTTCAAGTTCCTTCATATCAATCACGCATTCAGGAAATCAATTATGGACAGGCCGAACTGCTTCTTGCTATTAAGCTCCCCTGCAATTTCGCCGACGAGCTTGGCCTTGAGCCTGAAGTAATCGTCCCGCCCGAGCTGCACGTTGCCGACAAGATACCTCTTTGCCCACACGTTGAAAGTGAACAGGCAGTCCGTACAGTTTCTGAGGTTATAGGAGAAATAGCAGTCGGAACAGCCTATGGAAGCTGAGCATTCAAAGCAGCGGTTGAGGCTGTTGTTGTAGAAGCAGCGGACGATGTGCGACGATTGCCCGCTGGAGGTGGAGCCGAAGGTATGACGGTTCTCGCGCATGAGGTAGGAATAGGCGACGTATTCGCTGCGCACGACTATTGAAGAGTTCAGGATGCAATTGCTGTCCACGACCGCATCGGAATGCTCTACGTTGCTTGAATTGCCAAGCGTCTTGTTGCCGCTGTATACGAACCGCTCTTTCAGGGTTTCAACCAGTGAATCCATGTCCTTTATCCTGTTTATGTCAAAAGGCCGGGCGGCGATTTCGGCAAACCCGGCCTGTTCCAGGTTGTAATCAAAAAACCTGGCTTTCCTGTCGTATTGCTCGGACACCACCCAGAGCTTCTTTCCAGAGAAGCAGGATTCCACGGTCTGGCCTATGGCCGCGCCCTTGAGGTAGGGCTCGTATTCGCTGAGCTCGCCCATAGGGCTGCCGAAAAGCACCGCTGTCGTGCTCTTCCACGCCTTGTTGAGCGCTTCGTAGGTCTGGGACGTCATTTTGCGCACCCGATGTTGTAGATATCCCACTTCAGTCCATTGTTCCGCTCCAGCTCGTCAGCCATCTGTCCGAGGAGCACCTTCTTTATCTTCCTGTACTGCTCCGGCGGAAGCGGGCTGTTGCCGATGGCGGAATGGAGGTTCTTCGCGTTGAAGCAGAACATGGAGTCGCGCACGTTCTCGCAGTTGTGCAGGAAATAGCCGTCCGAGCAGCTCCCGCAGCCCTCGGCCTCGAACACGCGCGCCAGGTCCGTGGAGTTGTACGCGCTGATGCAGAAGGTCGAGCGGAAGGCGAGCGACGTGCCGAACATGTATTTCGAATGCCTCGGCCAGTATGAGTACGCGACCTTCTCGTTGAAGGCCGCTATGGGGCAGTGATAGCAGTCCTGCGAGGTGTTGGAGAGCGGCACCTCGATGAGGTTCCTGCACTCGCCCAGCCGCCCTTCGGGACTAAAGTAGGCTATACGGCCGGCGGCGTGTTTCAGCCTTTCAAACGATTCCAGGTCTGCCATTTCCAGCCGGACGCGCTCCCCGACTTCCCAGCACTCGTCCTCGGTCACAAGCCTGTCCCTGAGATAAAGCCTTAGCGGGTATATGCCCGCGGAATAAAGCGTCCGGCCGCTTACCGCGGATTTTAGTTTTTCCACCGGAGGCACGTGCCTCATGAGCCATTTCCCATAAGAGCGGAAATCGTGCAGCTGTCTTCCGAACAGCAGGGCCGTGGTCTTCCCGAAGGCCTCCTCTATGGGCGCGAGGCCGTCATGCCCGCCGCCCGCATCCTCCCCTCCGCCCAAGCCGGATTTTTGCGGTCGTTCGAATCCTGGAACTGGAGCAGCTGGCTCGCCCGATGCCGCGATGTCCATGAGGGAAGGGAGCCTGCCGTTGCGCTCCAGCTCCTCCCTTATCTCGCCGAGCAGTTTCGCCTTGAGCGCGAGGTATTTCTCCTTCGGAAGCTCCAGGTTGCCTATGACGTTGCGCTTGTTCCTGACGCTGAACGAGAACATGGCGTCGTGGGAGCCCTCCACGAAGGAGCTGAAGTAGCAGTCGCTGGAATCGTAGCAGTTCCACGCCTCAAGGCAGCGGGCCTGCCTGTGGTCCTCGTAAACGCGTATGAGGTGGGAGCAGCCGTAGTCGCTTATGACGCCGAAGAGGTATTTGCTGCCGCGGCAGAGGGAGCTGTATGCCGTGTATTCGCAGTCGTAGATGAAGTTCGAGTTGAGCACATGGAAGGAATTGTGGACGTCCGAGCTGCGCTCGACGTCGCTGGAATTGCCCAAGACCACGTTGCCGCAGTAGGCGAACCGTTCGCTGACCGCGTCGATGATGGAGTCAATGTCCTTTATCTCGTTGATGCCCAGCGGCTCGAACGTCTTGCCGAAATCCGCTTCGTCGAGCGAGATGAACTTCGCCCCCGGGGCGTAGTCCGGCACTGCACAGCACACGTCCTTCCCGGAAAGCGCAGATTTCTTCCGCAGGAGCGGTGACATGTGCTCGGAGAGCCACGGCCCGTACCGCTCAAGCTCGCCGACCTCTTCGCCAAGGACTACCCTGCACGTGGATTTCCACGCCTTGTTCAGCGCTTCGTAGGCCTGCGAGTGTGAAGAGTCATCCATGTCATCTTATATCAGCTATACCGGTATATATACATTATACCCGTCGCCGTCGCTGTGGAGCGGTTCATTGTGCCTTGTTCCCGAAGTGCCTTTCCACCCGCTCCAGGACCTTGCCGAAGAACCCTTCCGGGAACGTTATGCCCTCTTTGGGCGGGCATTCGTTGTTGTACCTGCCTGCGTAAACCCTGCGGTTCTCGCTTTCCTCCCAGATGCGCTTCAGGTCCTTCTCCCTGATGTTGCCCTGGACGGTATAGTCGTCGCCCGGGCAGCGCAGGACGGTTCCGTCGCCGCGCATGAACATGCCCACGGCCACCTGGTTGCATGGCGCGCCTCCGGCATAGGCCGCAACGCCGTCTTCCCCCAGTTCCTCCAGCGAATAGATGCCGTGTTCTATGGCATAGACGTTTACTTTCACGTATAATTCCAGCAACGCGTCCTCAGCCGGGCACAGTTCGGCAAGCCTGTCCCGCGCCCTCCCTGCAACCATCGTGGGCGCCATCACCGGCTGGATGTTCCTCTCCCGCACGTATCTGTAGACTTCGAACGCCTCGTCCAGGTTGGCCGGCGTAAGGGGATTGAAGACGAAGCAAAGCCTGGTCGGTTCGCCTGGAACGAAGTCGTTGAAGCCGGCCGCAGCGAGGCGCTCCACTGCCTTCTGCCTTGCCGCGTGGAAGCCCGGCTTCCTGACCAGTGCATCCTCCAGCCCGGCATCCATGGAGGTGAAACCTGCAAGCATGCTTACGTCAAGGCGCTTGAGTTCCGCAATCATGGACGGCCCGTCCATGCCATGCGTGCGCATGCAAAAGCCGTCGTCGGCAAGCGGGTGCGCCTTGGTGAACATGCACGCCGCGATGCCGTTGTCATGCAGGAATCTGAGGAAGCCGAGCAGCCCCCTCTCCTCCAGCGGCTCGCCGGGCCCGATGATTTTCACGCTTTTCAGGCCGATTTCCCTGGCTTGCAGCAAGTGGGCCTCAAGTTCGCCTGAACCGAAGCGCTTTTCGCTGAAGAAACCCATGTTCCTCCTGAAGCAGTGGCCGCATCCAAGGCCGCATGAGCCCTGGCCTGCCAGGTCGATGTCCAGGGTAAGAAGTTTGCCATTCTTGTGGGCATCCTCCACCTCCAGGCGGGTGAAATTCCAGTTTTTGACGCCGTTCACGAATCCTTTCGGTACCCTGCCGTCTATGAATTTGACGGGAATTTCAGGGAAGACCAGTTTTTTAATCGACATACTCTTCTATTAGTTATAACCGCATATATGTCGCTAACGCCGTTGTAGAGCGGTTATTTCATGAATCTCATGATGTCGTTCAGCACAGGCAACAGCTTCCGCTCTGCCTTCCGCAGCAATTCGGCATAGGTTGAAGGGCTGACGCCCAGCCTGCCTGCGAGCTCTTCTATGCTGGTCTTCTTCGGCTCCTCGTAATAGCCGTAGCGGCAGGCCAGGTCAAACGCCTCCATCTGCCTCCCGGTAAGCAACTCGCTGGCCAGCTTGAGCTTGGTGAAGCCCGAGGTGCGGAAGGTGTCAAGGGAGAGCGCCTCATCCGGCTTGATGTAATGCTTGGACTTGATTTTGAGGTCGTACCCCTTCTCCTTCACGAGGTCCATGAACGCCTTGAGGTTCCTGTAGCTCGGCGCCAGCATGGTGACGTGGTCCACGTCCTTCTCGGTCCAGGTTGGCTGCAGCCACATGGTGCCTGTCTTCGCCAGGTAGGGCGCCGTGGCGACCGTCTTGTCCTGCCGCACGGTCAGTTGGGATCTTTTCGGCCCCAGCATGACCACCTGCACTTCCCTCACGTTCCTGTGCTCCCTCAGTTTCCTGACGGTGAGCTTCAGGTGCTCGCTGTCCACCTCGAAAAGGTTTGTGACTGTCTTATTGTCGCCGCCGACCGTGGAGAGCCATTTTATCCTGACGTCCCTGAGCCTGTCGCACACCTCTATGGACGTGCACTGGTGCGACTGCTCCAGCTCCACGATGAGCGGCTGGTTCTTCCCAGGCATGCTGATACGGCGACGTTCATGCTCTTAATCATTTGGCAGGGCCGTTCCGGCGCATCCGCAATATTAATTAAGCCATTGCGACTATTTAACAATTATAAAATAGTTGCCATGGTGATATCACATGCCAAAGATAAGGTGCGCGGTCGTCGGCGTCGGAAATTGTTTCGCAGGGCTCGTCCAGGGGATTGAATACTACAAAAGGCACCCCGAAGAGAAGGTAATCGGGGTCATGCATGAAAAAATCGGAGGATACACGATTCAGGACATAGAATTCGTCGCTTCTTTTGACGTCGGTGAGAACAAGGTCGGCAAACCCCTCATTAAGGCCGTGTATGAGTATCCGAACAAAGTAAGATGGACCGATTCCGTTTCCTGCTGCTCAGGAACCGTGAAAGAGGCCCCGATCCTGGACGGCATCGGTATTTACGTCGAAAACATGATAAAACCCATAAAACAGACAAAGACAGTAAAACAGCTGAAGGAAGAGGCCGTTGCGGAGATAAAACGCACCGGTGCGAGTATAATCCTGAACCACCTCCCCGTGGGTTCGCAGAAGGCTACCGAGTTCTGGGCAGAAGTCGCCCTGGAAACCGGCTGCGGCATGGTGAATGCGATGCCCGTATTCATAGCCAGTACCCCCGCCTGGGCCAAGCGGTTCAAGGAGAAGGGCCTGCCCGTCCTCGGAGATGATTACAAGGGCATGGTGGGAGCCACGATAGTCCACAGGACGCTCGCCAAGCTATGTGATATGCGCGGCACAAAAATAGACAAGACATACCAG
Source organism: Microcaldota archaeon (assembly GCA_964490215.1). GTDB lineage: Archaea > Micrarchaeota > Micrarchaeia > Anstonellales > Bilamarchaeaceae > Bilamarchaeum. Next base: position 8,089 of record CAZBAM010000018.1, read on the forward strand.
ATTAACGTCGGCGGAAATACCGACTTCAGCAACATGCTGGAACGCAGCAGATTACAGAGCAAGAAGATTTCCAAGACCGAGTCGGTGCAGTCGCAGTTGTCGCAGAGGCTTGAAGACGACCAGATTTACGTCGGTCCGTCCGATTTCATACCGTTCCTCGGCAACACCAAGCTGATGTTCATGCGCATTGAAGGCCGCATGTGGGCCAACATCCCGTACAACCTGGAAGTCCGGCTGGAGGTCGACGACAAAGCGAATTCCAGCGGCGTGTCAGCCGATGCGCTCAGGTACGTGCAATTCGCCCTGGATAAGAAGATTGGTGGCCCCCTTATTGGGCCCAGTGCCTGGCTGATGAAGCACCCGCCATTCCAGTTCAGCGACAGCGAAGCGAAAGACCTGGCAGACCGTTTTGAGAAAGAAGGGTTCAATGCGACTCCTTCAGGCCGGTAAATATGGGCTGAGGCGGTTCATTTCCGCGGAAGTTCAGCGACGACGAGGCCCACAGGCAGTCAGACCTCTTCATCAAGGGCCGAACGCCTGCTTTTTATTATTTCTCAGGGATTGCCATCCATGCTCCTGTTCTCTGACGCGGCCGCGGTATTCAGCGAGATAGAGAAGCGCAGCGGCAGGCTGGAGATGACCGACCTGCTCGCGGCGCTCCTCAAAAAGGCCGGCGATGCGGAAATCGGCAAGCTCGCATACCTCCTGCAGGGCATGCTCGCGCCGCCCTACGAGGGCATAGACCTGGGCGTCGGCGAGCGTTTCGCGATTGAGGCGCTCGCCGCTTCAGCGGGCTACTCCGGAAAGGAGGTGGAGGCGCACTACAAGAAGAGCGGCGACCTGGGCGACACGGCCGAGGCGCTCCTCGGGAAGAAAAGGCAGACCGCCCTTTCCACCACCTGTATGGGCATCTCCTACGTCTATGACGCCATGCTCCAGATAGCGAAGGCGTCTGGGCCGGGCAGCCAGGAGCTCAAGATAAAGCTGCTGACCGAGCTGCTGAACAATGCATCGCCGCTGGAAGGCAGGTTCCTCGTCCGCTTCGTCCTCGGCAGGCTCAGGCTGGGCGTGGGCGACCCGACGATAATAGACGCGCTGTCCGTGGCGCATGTGGGCGACAAGTCCATGCGCGAGCCGCTTGAACGGGCGTATAACGTCTGCTCTGACCTGGGCTACGTGGCGACGGTATTCTACGAGAGCCCGGAGCGCATAGAACAGTTCACAGTCCAGCCGTTCAGGCCGCTCATGCCCGCGCTCGCCGAGCGCCTGAGCACGCCGAAGGAAATAATAGAGCGGCTGGGAAAGTGCGCGATAGAAATGAAATACGACGGCTTCAGGTTGCAATGCCACAAGAAGGGCGCCCGCGTGGAGCTTTACTCGCGGAAGCTGGAGCGCATGACCTCCATGTTCCCGGACATCTGCGAGGCTGTGAGGAAACTCCCTCAGGACGGGCTGATTTTTGAGGGCGAGGCGCTCGCCTACGACACTGCGAGGAAGCGCTACTACCCGTTCCAGCAGACCATGCACCGGCGCAGGAAGCACGGCATAGAGGCCGCGTCAAAGGAGTTCCCGCTCAACCTGTTCGTCTTTGACGTCCTCTACCTGGACGGCCGGGACATGACCAGCGAGCCCTATGCAAAGAGGCGCAAGGCAGTGGAATCCATCTTCAGGGGCAAAATCCTCCAGCCCAGCCAGGCGGTGGTGGTTGACAGCACGAAGAAGCTGAAGGAGATATTCGGCGAGTCGCTGTCCGAGGGCCTGGAGGGCATAATGGCCAAGGACCTGGCAGCGCCCTATACCGCAGGCAAGCGCAAGTTCGCCTGGATAAAGCTCAAGAAGTCCTACGGCAAGGCCGTGGACACCATAGACGGCGTGGTGGTGGGGTATTACCTGGGGCACGGCTCAAGGGCTGAGTTCAGGTTCGGCGGGCTGCTTATCGCCGTCTACAGCCCGGAGCGCGGCAAGCTTGAGACGGTCGCCAAGATAGGCTCAGGCTTCTCCGAAGCGGAGATGACCGAGCTGGAAGGCATGCTGGAAAAGATAAAGACGGGCAGGCCGCCTGAGGAACTTGACTACCGCATAGAGCCGGAGTTCTGGGTGGAGCCGAAATACGTCGTGGAAGTGGCGTTTGACGACATAACCAAATCTCCGACGCACACGTGCGCGATGCAGGCGGGCACGGGTTATGCGCTGCGCTTCCCGCGGCTGGTGCGCATCCGTACGGACAAGGGCATGAATGAGATCACCACCAGCGGCGAAGTGGCAGAGATGTACCAGCTCCAGCGCTCCAAGGGCTGAAAAATCCCACAAGACCCAGTACGAAATCCGATATGATAACAAATCTATATATACTTTATCCGCCCATGGGAACCAGGATGAGGTAAAACGGGTGAGGCTTTGACCAGATACGTATTCAGCGATTCCTCCTTAGCGTGGCTCAAGGACAACAGGTTCCCGGACGACGAGATTCAGGAGCTGGAGGCCCTGCTCAACGTCGTAGATGCCCACAGGAAAAAGGACGGCGAGTTCAGGCTTCCGGCTGCCGTCAGCCCGAAGGTCGCAACCCTGTTCGCGCTTCTTGATTCCATAACCGACGCGGAAGGCAGGCACATCTGCTTTGAGGACAGCGGCATGATAGGCATACCAGACGAGGCAAGGCGCTATTTTGAGGAGGACCTTGAGCTGGAGGAGCTTGACAGGGCTGTCGCAAGCCTGAAGAAGATAAAGTTCGCCCGCAGATATTCGTACCCCCGCAGGAGAGGGGAGAACAAGCAGGGCAGGGCGCCGCCGGAACTCTGACCGCCCTTAATCGTACCTCACCCTGAAATCCGCGAATTCGCCCGCAGCGCCGGTCTTGGCGTCGCTTCCTTCAATCCACTCGTGCTCCACTTTTGATACCGACGCGCCAGCAGGCCCGTGCGAGCACCATTCCAGCAGTTTTTGGAGTTGCGTGCGCTCGCCCTCTGCCACCAGCTCCACCGAGCCGTCCGGGTTGTTCCGCACCCAGCCCTTGAGGCCGAGCTTCCTCGCCTCGCCCGCAGTTCCGGTGCGGAAGAAGACGCCCTGCACGTCGCCGAAGACGAGGATGTGGACGCGTGCCTGTGGCTGCATGGAAGGATAAGGGAAGAAAAAGCATAAGAAAAGATAAGGGAAGAAGAACAGAAACTAAAAAGAAAGGAAATGAGAAGAAAATCAGTCCATGTCCATTCCGGGGCCGCCCATGCCGCCGGGCCCGCCCGGAGGCATTCCGCCGCCCCTTCCGCCCCTGGAGCTGATTATGTCGTCAATCCTAAGGATGAGCCTTGCCGTCTCGGTCGCGCTCGCCATGGCCTGCTTCTTGACCTTTGCAGGCTCGTAGATGCCCAGGGACCTCAGGTCAGCGACCTTGCCCGCCATGACGTCAACGCCGACGCTTACGCCGTCCTTCTGCTTGTGCTTGTTCCTGAGCGACACGATGGTGTCAATCACGTCCATGCCTGCGTTCTCCGCGAGCGCGCGCGGGATGGATTCAAGCGATTCGGCGAACGCCTGGATGGCGAGCTGCTCGCGTCCGCCTATCTGGACCGCGTACTCGTGGAGCTCCTTGCTGATTTCCATCTCCACGCTTCCGCCGCCTATGACGAACTTGCCGTCCTGGAGCGCGCTTGAGACCGCGCCACGCGCGTCAACCACTGCCCGCTCCACCTCGCTCACGACGTGGTCCGTGCCTCCGCGGACGAACAATGTCACGGATTTCGGGTCCTTGCACCTCTCCACGAACACCATGGCCTCGCCGCTGATTTTCTTCTCCTCTACGATTCCGGCGAACCCGAGGTCGGTTTCCTTCAGGCCTTCAAGGCTGGACGCTACTATCGCGCCCGTGGCCCTGGCGAGCTTCTCCATGTCGCTCTTCTTCACCCTGCGCGTGGCCATTATGCCCTTCTTCGCGAGGTAGTGCTGGACGAGGTCGTCTATGCCCTTCTGGCAGAACACGACGTTCGCCTTTGTGGCTGCTATCTTATCAACCATGTCCTTCATCATCTTCTCCTCCTGCTGGAGGAACGACTGCATCTGGTCAGGGGACGTTATCTCTATCTTGGCGTCCACCTCGGTCTTCTCTATCTCAAGAGCGGCGTCAAGCAGCAGTATCTTCGCGTCCTTCACGCTCTTCGGCATGCCGGCGTGGACCACTTCCTTGTCCACGAGGACGCCGCGTATCAGCTCAGTGTCAAGCACCTCGCCGCCTGCCTTCTTCTCTATCTTTATCAGGTCAAGGTCAACGACGTGCTTGCCGTTCTTGGTCTCTGCCACCTGCATCACCGCGTCGGATACCAGTGTGGCGATTTTCCCTTTCTCGCTTTCAGTCCCTATCCCCTTGGAGCCCATGGCGACGAGCGCGATTTTCGTCAGTATGTCCTTGTCGGTCGGCTTCACCGGCTCGGCTATCCTGTCCAGGGCCGCCTCGGCCTTCTTGACCGCAAGCTCGTAGCCCTTTATCACGACGGTGGGATGTATGTTCTGGTCCAGCAGCTCGCCTGCCTTCCTGAGCAGGTTGCCTGCGATTACGACGCTGGTGGTCGTCCCGTCCCCGACCTCCTTGTCCTGCGTCTTGGCTATCTCCACCATCAGCTTCGCGGCCGGGTGGTCCACGTTCATCTCCTCAAGTATGGTCGCGCCGTCGTTGGTTATCACGATGTCTCCCAAATCAGAAACGAGCATCTTGTCCATGCCTTTCGGGCCAAGCGTTGTCTTGACTATGTTCGCAACTGCGTAGCCGATGGCGATGTTCACGCGCATCGCGTCCCGTCCTATGACCCTGTTCGCCCCCTCGGGCAGAACATATACCTGGTCTCCTGAAACCTGTTTCGTCATATTTCCACCTCTAAATCCGTTTAACAGCACTCTAAATAGCGGTTGTGCGTCCCTACCGCCAAAATAGACTGGACTGATATTGATGTAAAAGCTTTAAAAAAGTAGCGAGGGCGGTCTGTCCATGAACGAACGCCCGGAATCCCGGCCCGCGGCCATGGCGTTTTCGGCAGCCCTGGCAGTGGCGTGCTGGCTGCTCGCCCCCGGCCTGGCCCCGCAGGCCCGCACCCTGCTCGCAATCACGGTCTTCACGGGCGCGATGTGGTTCAGCGAGGCGCTGCCCCTGCACGTCACAGCCCTCCTGTCCACGCTCCTGCTGGTGGTTTTCGCCTCGGTGCCGGCAGCCTCTGCGTTTTCCCCTTACTTCTCGCCCACCGTGGTGCTGTTCTTCGGCGGTTTCATGATCGCGCGCGCCATGCAGAAGCACGGCCTTGACAGGCATATCGCGTTCGGCATGTCCTCGCGCTTCGGCCAGACGCCGCAGGCGTTCCTTTTCGGCCTCATGGCCGTGACGGCACTCCTCTCGCTGTGGATATCCAACACCGCCGCGACCGCCATCATGTTGCCAATCGCGCTCGTGGCGGTCGCAGGCCTGAAGAAGGGCCGGTCGTCCTATGCCAAGGCGGTCGTGCTCAGCATAGCGTTCGCCTCAACCATAGGCGGCATAGGAACCCTCGTAGGCACCCCTCCAAACGGCATAACCGTCGCTGACCTCGCAGAAAAGGGCATTGAGGTGTCCTTCCTGGACTGGCTCGGCTACGGCATGCCGTTCGTCCTGCTCTTCCTGCCGGTGTGCTGGCTCATGCTCGTGGTCATGTTCCCGCCGGAGATAAGCAGGGTGGCGTTCCCGGAGAAGGCCAGCGCATGGACAAGGGAGCACAGCCTCGTCCTGGGCGTGCTCGGGCTGGCGGTGCTTGCGTGGGTGACCTCCTCGTTCCACCACGTGGCCGACGCGGTGGTCTCGGTGGCCGCAGTCGTGCTGCTTTACTGCCTCGGCCTGCTCAGGACCGATGACCTGTCCAGGATAGAATGGTCCGCGCTGCTGCTTTTCGGCGGCGGCCTCGCGCTGGGTGCCTCCATAGACGCCTCAGGGCTGGGCTCCGTGGCCGCCGGCCTGCTCGCGGCCCTGCTCCAGGGCCAGGCAATGCTCGTCGTGTTCATGGCCCTCCTCGTCTTCGTGGTGCTAATGACACTGACGGCCTCCAACACAGCCACTGCCGCGCTCATAATACCCGTAGCGATGTCCCTTGCCCCGCAGCTCGGCCTGGGAGTGAAGCAGCTCTCGGTACTCGCAGGCATGGGCACATCCCTTGACTTCATAGTCCCGATAGGCACGCCGCCCTCGGCGATAGCCTATTCCACCGGCTACATAAGGATGGGCGACATGGTGAAGGCCGGCATACCGATAACAATCGCAGGCGTGCTGCTGCTGTCGCTGCTGGCGTGGATTTTCTGGTAGCTTGTTATATACTTAGCCAGCTCCGGTTTTCTTTCCTTCCGCTGCCATTCGGAACCCTGAAGCGGACTTCGTTCTGATTCCTACTCGCTTCAGGAGCCGTGGAGGCTCTTCCAGTGCCTGGTTCCCAAAGCCCGAAGGCACGCTATAAAACCTTCTGAGGCACTATAATACCGAATTCTCATGGACTTAGGCAAGAAGCTGCGCGAGGCGCTTTCACGGCTCACAGGCAAGCCCTACGTTGACGCTGACGACGTGAAGGCGCTCGTAAAGGACCTCCAGCGGGTGCTGATATCGTCCGACGTCAGCGTCAGGCTCGTCCTGGCGCTCTCCAGGAAGATAGAGGAGCGCGCGCTGAAATCGGACAAGGTGCAGTCGCTCTCGCTCAAGGAGCACGTGACCAGGATCGTCTATGAGGAGCTGGTCTCGCTCATGGGCCAGGGCTACGCGCCCCGCCTTGACAGGCACAGGATACTCGTATGCGGGCTGTACGGCTCAGGAAAAACCACGACGTGCGCGAAGCTCGCCCACTTCTACAAAACGCGCGGGCTGAGCGCGGCCCTGGTGGCAGCGGACGTGGACAGGCCTGCGGCGCAGGAGCAGCTGGAGCAGCTTGCCCGGAACGTCGGTGCAGCGTTCTACACCATCCCTGGCGGGAAGGACGCTGCCAGGATCGTCTCCGCGGCCATGAAGCGGGCGAAGGAGGACGTGATAATCGTGGATTCGGCAGGCAGGAACGCCTTTGACGGCCACCTCGTGGAGGAGCTGCGTGCAATCGCCGCAGAGCTCAAGCCTGACGAGAACTACCTCGCCATCAGCGCCGACCTCGGCCAGATTGCAGGGAAGCAGGCCGCGGAATTCAACGGCGCTGTGCCGCTTTCCGGCGTCATAGTCACCAAGATGGACGGCTCAGGCAAGGGCGGCGGCGCGCTGAGCGCTGTCGCTGCTTCAGGGACGAAAATCGCGTTCATAGGCACCGGCGAGAAAACCGGCGACATGGAGCCCTACGCCCCTGAGAAGTTCGTCGGGCGCCTGCTCGGAGTGCCGGACATCGGCGCCCTCATGGAGAAGATAAAGGAGGTCTCAAAGGAGGCTGACCTGAAGGAGCTGGAGTCCGGCGAGCTGACCATAGACGCTTTCTACGAGCAGCTCAAGGCCGCGAAGAAGCTCGGGCCGCTGGGCAACGTGCTCTCCATGCTCGGCGCTGCCGACGTGCCCAGGGACGTCCTCCAGCAGAGCGAGGAGAAGCTGAAGAAGTTTGAGCACATGATAAACTCCATGACGAAGGAGGAGAAGAAGAGCGCCAGCCTCCTCAAGGCCACGCCGTCCCGCATCGCCCGCATAGCCAGGGGCAGCGGGTGCTCGGAGAAGGATGTGCGCGACTTCCTGTCCCAGTTTGAGAAGATGGAGAAGATGATGGGCATGTTCAAGAGGAACCGGGGCTTCAGGAAGAAGATGGAGAAGATGATGCAGGGCGCGCCCGCCGACCTGAAGGCAGCCTGATTTTAATCATATCTATACACAATATAATACGGTGAGGGGCAGGCGGCTCACGCTGCCTTCCGCAAGGGAGGCCAGTGAGGAAGTTCTGCCCTCAGCGAGGACAATCGGGCTTTAAGGGCCTGGGGAACGGTACAGAAACGACACCCTTCGGGGATGAAACGACCCTGAGCCGCGCAAGCGGTTCCGGGGCTTTGGGACTATGTCCCGTTGAACGTGCCCCTGTCCGATGACGGAGCAAGGTCTTTGGACCGCGCCATGGGCCCGCAAGGGTCCTGGGCCTTTTGGCGATGCCAGAAGGCAGTCAAATGCCGCCATAAAAACAGAAGGCAGACTATGCCCCCCACCTTTGTTCACTTGCCTCGCTATCGCTCGGCGTGAACGCATTTGCGTCAGTCGTCGTGCCTACCCTTCCTCACATTTTCTCATTAAAGCGAACATTTAAATATCTATACCACCAGAATATACTATAAAACACTATAATGATTCTTGAGGTGAGGCGATGAAGCAGGTGCATAAAACTCCGGATAAGCATACAGGAGACAGGCGTAAGGAAACCAGGCGTAAGGAAATCGCCCCAGCCATTGTAATCCCCCAGAGGGTTGTCCCTCTTACTGAGGACCTGCTTAAATCAATAGTGACCGAGCTGGGCACCTCAAACGGCGCACTTCTCGTAAAGGCCCTCAGGCAGGTAGAAACCAGTGCACAGGCCGGAATAGCCACTTCAGAAAAGAGTATTCGTGCTCAAATGAATGTGCTTGCCAAGGACGTTACACTTGTCCGGGAGATCGCAGGCCAGGCCGCAACAGCTGCAAGTTCCGCAGACCATAGCGCCAACTTGGCAGGGACGGCAGTCGCGGAAGTAAACAAAATCGCAGATTCCATCTCAACTCGCGTTAATAAAGCGCTGTCGGAGTTCTTTTCAGCAACAGTTCAGAAAAACACCGGTAAAGCGGTTGAACCTGTTACGCTGAACGGCCCCCGCCTTATAGCCTATCTCACAGAATCAGTGGCCGAGCTGCTCCAGTTGTTTGCCGTTATCAAGAATCAGACTGCCCCTGACCTGAGTTCGGTGGTTTCAAACGTCGTCAATATTGTCAAAGAGACGCTCTTCGCCCCATTTGAGAAAGCTATGAGGGAACTTCAGGCTGGTTATGAGACGAAGCTGGATGGAGCCCTCGCTACTATTGAGGTTTTGAAGAAGAACCAGGCCACGATAATCAAGGCACTCCAGACTGTCCTGGGCAAGAACCTCGATGGCGCTCAGTATCTCCAGGGTATGATTCTGGCCGATGCAACGCCGGTTGTTGTGAACGTTCTAAGGCAGAAAGGCGACGCATGGAAGTCTGAGATATCACAACTCGTAGAGCTGGTGGGCAAGGACAACCTGTGCGCCGTTTTCAGCAAGCTCGCTGACAAGCAGCCGGATGTGCTGATAGCAGCTCTGGCAAGTGAGGATGGCATAACCGTGGCTGAGGCTGAATCTGGCTACAACGTAGAGATTGGCATGATACAGACTAGAGCGGTTGTGTGCCTCGCTGCGCTCAGCGTAAAGGAGAGTGTCTGATATGGTTCTTGATAGAAATCTTTACCTGGCGCATCAACTGGCGCGGAAATCCCGCCCGCCAGTCCGCGCTCCAAGGATTCCTTCAACCCCGCTCCCTCCAGACCCACTAACAACGGTGCCGCCAGTTCAGCCACAGCCTATACAATCCCAGAAGCAGACTTCTCCACAGCTCAGAACTCCCCCGTCTGCACCTCCCCAAACCCTAACTGACCAAAAACGCCCGGCTACAGGCATCGGCTTTGAGGCTAGTATTGATGCTTTACTCTCAACAGAGCAGGGAACAGGTGGCGCTCCAGCAGGAGCTGCTGCCTCGCCTGCACCTGTCAAAACCACCCCCAAGCCCACACCTCCCAAAACCCCAGCTAATCAGGAGTTCCCGTTTGATGGTCGCGACGCTGCGGAGCGTATTGCGAGTTTATTCCCGGAAGAACAACCGGTGGATACGCCTCCCCGGCAGGCTCCTGGAACTCCCAGCATAACAGAGCCGAAAAATGATGGAGCTTCCACAGGCGCAGCTCCACCGCCGCCACGGCCAGTGCCACAGCAAGCATCTGCCGCTGAGGAAACACGGGATGGCGACCATGAAACTGAACCGCTCATGCCTTCCCTTCCGCCCCTTCCAACCGAGCGTAACGATGCACCGCAGCACGTTGACCTGCCTCTACCCATTACTCCAATCGATTCAGATCCGCGTAAAGACGCACCGCGCGATGGCGCAGTTGCACCCCAGTCAGATGTACAAACACAATCTTCGCAGCACGATGCCATAGGCACCCCAGAGCACAAAGATGAGAAAGAAGCCCCTTCAAGCGCACCACAAGCCAAGTTTCCGGAGGCTGGTTTCAGCTTTACCTTCGAAGCATGGCCGAACCATCCTATTGAGGTCGTGGGCATATCCGAAGACCAAACGAAGATAAAGCTTAAGCTCACTGGCCCAGGCCTCGGCAACAGGGGCGAGGTGGAGCACACCTTCGTGGTGCCTCTCAACGGAGAGACGGTTACCGTGGACGAGAAAGACTTTCCGTTCGTGCTGAAAATAAAGTACGACGATAGCGACGAATGCTTCTTCAAGGGGGGGCTGGGAACCCGCACTTCAAAGCCCAAAAGCACATTCGTCCAGCACCTGCCTGCCATTGGCCTTGGTATTGCGACCCTGGCCGCGACGCTGGTTCTCAATTTCTGGGCTCCGGTGCGGGAGACCGCCCAGGCAAGCGGCCTGCCCCAGCTCCTGAAGCAGTACCTCTACCCGGTGCTGGTTCCAATCCTGCAGCTTGCATTTACCGCTTGGGTTTACCTTGACGCGTATACTCACAAAAATAAGAAGGAGGCAAAAGCATGAACGCGAAACAAATGCATGGTAATGAACGGAGGTTTCCAGTAAAGAGATACGTTGCATGGACGGTGGTCACTGGCGCGACAGTGGCGTCGCTCTTCCTGCTCAGGAGCTGCAACAAGCCAGTGCCTGAGACGATAATAGTGGACCCGGCAGTGAAAACCGCGTGCGGCTGCTTCGGCGCTGACACCACGGCCCCGGACAGTAATCACGTGCGCCACGTGTTCGTTGTCCCGAAGCAGGGATGCGATTCCTCGGCTCCTAACTTTGACACCGCGTGCGGCTGCGCCGAGAAGAAGGTTCCTGTTAAGAAGGCGAGGGCCAAAAAGAAGGCTGTTGCGCCGGTTACGACTACAGGGCCGTGCGACGGGTCGTTTTCCAACGGCGCGCAGGCAACTGGCGTAAAGCGTACGATTTCAGACGCCCTGGACGCAAAGGCCGGCGAGCTCAGGAACGCCCTGGTGGGCGGCGAGCAAAGGAAAATCCTGGTCGCAACCCAGCTGGCAATCAGCCCAGACGGCACAATCTCAGCCCAGTCGTTCACGCCCCAGTGCGAAAATGGCTGCACGGCCATCAATACCAGCATTCAGGATATGGCTGGCATCCACGTAGCCGGCAGACAAGTGGAGGCAGTAGGCGGCAATGGCTGCACCTGGTCTTTCACCCTGCCTGTCAAGTGACGCACTCCCAGGGCTAAAGCCCTAGGCTTGTGCTTTGACTGCTTTAGGCAGGGAGCCGTGTCGCACCGACTTATCTGAGGTTTCGGGTGCGCGTCCTCCCAGTCCTGAAGGACTAGGCTCCCGCGCACCCTGGGAGTGCGAGCTTTTATTCTTTTATTTCCTATATCCTATCATGCGGCATTTCCTTTTTGACATAGACGACACCCTTTTTCCATCAACAGAATTCTCGTCGCTGGCAAGGAAAAACGCCCTTAACGCCATGATAGGCATGGGCCTCAGGGCCGATTACAAGACCCTCGGCCCGCGCCTGGATTCCATCATAAGGAAAAAAGGCTCCAATTACGGCCATCATTTTGACGACCTCTGCAAGGGGCTCGGTGTGGAACGGCCAGCCCGCTACGTCGCAGCCGCTGTGGCTGCCTACCACGACACGAAGACCGCGATCCTGCCGTTCCCCACGGTCCCGATGACGCTGCTGGGGCTCAGGCAGAAGGGCTGCAGGCTCTACGTGGCGACCAGCGGCGACCCCATAAAGCAGTGGGACAAGCTCATACGCCTGCGCATCGCGCTTTATTTTGACGACGCGTTCGTATCCGGGGAGATTGGCGTGGAAAAGGGAAGGGAATTCTACAAGAAGGTGCTCGCCAGGCTGGGCGCGAAGCCATGTGACTGCGTCATGGTGGGCGACAGGGAAGACCTTGACATAGCGCCTGCGAAGGCGCTCGGCATAACCACCGTGCGGCTGCTGGGCGGCAAATACGCTTCCGGGCCGTCCGGCGCCGATTTCGTGATAAAGGACATGGCCGAGCTGCTTTCCATAGCCGAATCGCTCTGAATGTGCAGTTTAAATCATTATCCCCACATCTGATTATCAGGTATAGCACATACATCCAAGGGGGCAAGATGAGACAGCTGACTTTCGCTTGTAGGCCGCATACACAACCTGGCACGGCCAGGTTGCGAATTACGCTTGAACGCGCGATGCTCGCCACGCCCCGGCTTGGCCCGGATGGTGCGCCCGGAAGCGCGTCTTCTGGCGTAGCAGCAGCACCCGTGAAGCAAGAGGAAGGAATTCATTCAGATGCGCTCGAGATGATGGCGGCCAGCCGGCTGGTGATGCGGCGGCGTGCTGTGATGCGCGACCTGCTGATTCCACAGGTGGACCAGTTCAATCCGGACATTATAACCGGCATGACGCTCAATTCGGATATCGCAGCCGTGGCTAAAAACGCCTGCGTATCGCTGCAGCGTTCTTCCAACGAATACGCCATAGAGGCTGGTCACGCGGATTGGGTGAAGGATGCACTGGGCAAGGTCAGGGAAAGGATCCGGATGCTCGCCCGGAACAGGAGATTCGCAGAATCCGAGGTGTACGGGCGCTTGTGCGAAGAAGCTCGCGATGGAAAATTAGTGAAGATAGGCGAGCAAGGGAAATGGCAAATGGACCTGCTATGCTTCGTTTCCCCAGGAGACGAGGCAGAGCTCAGGAAGGAATTGCACTGGGTACGGAAGACGGCAGCTGGCCTAAGGAAAGAAGCAAGGGCAATGCTGAAGAGCCCATTTCCAGTGCAGTCGCAATCATAGCTGCTTCAGGCCCTGCCGTTTTGGCACTCTCCTTTTTCTAAAACCCTTATAAAACCGTCTGGCGACATACTCCTCATGAGACCCGCGGTATCCTGTTTCCTGGCGTTGGCTGTGGTATTGTCCGTACTGGCCGCAGGCTGCACCGGCGGGAGGGGAAGCACCCCCTGCGCGGACAATCTCGCCTGCGAGTCCTGGGAATTCTGCAATGCGTCTTCCACGATGTGCACGCCGCTGCCCGGCTACTGCAACGCCGAAGACGACTGCACGGCGAGGGACGCCCTCATGACCTGCGACCTGGCCAGCACCCACCTCTGCATCTTCACGGAAGGCCGGTGCCGGACCAACGCCAACTGCGCCAGGTGGCAGGCGTGCGACTCCAGGCAGACCTGCAGGGCCGCGCCTGGCTATTGCGACTCAAATTCACAGTGCGACGCGGTGTTTGAGTTCTGCAACCCATCAACCCACAAGTGCGGGCCTGCGCCCGGATACTGCAAGGGGGACACCGACTGCGATTCCTGGGAAAAGTGCGACGTGGTCAGCAAGAAGTGCTACCTCCTGGAGGGCCGCTGCGACCTTGACGGCGACTGCGGGAGCTGGCAGACCTGCAGCCTCACTGACGAAGGCCCTTCACACATCTGCGTGTCCAAGGCCGGCTTCTGCATGACGCAGAACGACTGCGACCTTTCCTGGTCCAAGTGCGACGATCCCACGCACAAGTGCATCGCCAGGCAGGGCTTCTGCGGCGGCGACAACGAGTGCAACGCCTGGGAGTATTGCGGGGAGGACGAGCACAGGTGCGTGTCCCAGCCGGACCGCTGCAGCACCGCCGATGACTGCGGCGACTGGCAGGTGTGTGACTCCGGGCACTACTGCCTGGCCAGGCTCGGCTACTGCAATACGAAGGCCGACTGCGTGCAGGGAGAGGTCTGCAACCAGGAGACGCACCTCTGCCACTGACTGTTATTTTATCTTTTGCCTTCCTACTCCATCCATGCCGGTGAGATTCGGGCCTGCGGGCATCCCGCTGCAGTGCGGGGCGAAAACCACGCTTGAGGGCGTCGCATGCTGCCGTCAGCTCGGCCTTGGCGCCATGGAGATGGAATTCGTCCAGGGCGTCCGCATGAGCGAAGCGATGGCAAAGGACGTGGCCGCAGCCGCCGAAAGAGACGGCGTCTCGCTCTCCTCGCATGCGCCGTATTACGTCAACCTCTGCTCCGCCGACCCGGACAAGGTGAGGAACTCGCGGAGGCACATCCTCGCCTCTGCCAGCATCACAGCCCTCGCAGGAGGTGGCATAACCGTGTTCCACCCCGGCTTCTACCAGAAGCTCACGCCGGAAGCTGCCTTCGCAGCAGCGAAAAAGGCGCTCGGCGCCATAGAGGCGGAGCTCAATGCCTCGGGCGTCCGGATACGGCTGGGCGCTGAGACCGTGGGCAAGAAGTCCGCGTTCGGCGGGCTGCTGGAGAACATCAGGCTGTCGCAGGAGCTGGGCATGGTGGAGCCTGTGCTTGATTTCGCCCACCTGCACGCGAGGGGCGATTTCCGCATACGCGGCACTGAGGACTACCAGGCTATTTTCAGCCTGCTGGAAAAGGAGCTGGGGGGCTACGTGAAGCGCTTCCACTGCCATTTCTCCGAGATAAACTACTCCGGCAAGGGCGAGCTGAACCACTACCCGCTCGGGACGAACAACGAGCCGCCTTTCCGCCCGCTCATGAAGGTCCTGGCAGAGAACGGCTATTCAGGCACGGTCATATGCGAGAGCCCGCGGCTGGACTTTGACGCGCTGCTCATGCAGGAGGAATACGCCAGCCGAATCGCCCGTCAGGTTGCCAGCAATACCCCTCTCTCGCGTCGGCAGGCTGCCAGCCATGCCCACAGTTCCCGCCGTCAGGTCCCCGGGAGATGAAGAATATGGCGCTCCTCATAGACGACCTGGAAAACGCTGCCACCTGGCTCCGCGGGCACAAGGAGTCCCTGCGCAGGCTGGACCTCCAGTATCGCAAGTCCGCGGACAGGGACATAAAGCAGGAGATGGCCTCCATACGCAGGCATATGCGGAAGAAGGCCGCGGAGCTTGGCGACGAGCTCATGGCGTGCATGGACGAGCTCCGCTGCCTGAAGAAATACTTCCCGGACCTCCTCCAGGCGTTCCTGGACGACCCGGAAGTCGGGCCGGTCCTTTCAAAAAAGGCGTGGCTGCTGGATTACCGGCCCATACCGCCCCGGGACGCCACCCTCAAGCTGGAAGAACTCAAGCGATGGAGGGCCCAGCTCAGGGACGCGGCCAGGTTCCTCAGGGGCTGGGTCGGGACCGTGGACGCGCGCGCATTCTCTGCCACCTACCCGCTGCTGCGCGGCTACCTCCACGGCGAGATGGACAAGGCCGACGTGCTTGCGGCCATAAAGGAGGCCGACGGCGTCCTCAGGCGCCAGGGCTGGCTCCTGCTCCTCACGCCCTCGCTCATTGAAGTGCCGCTGATGAAGTTCCTGAACTCGTTCAACCAGGCGTCCCACGACGTGAGCGTCGCCCGGGCCGGGTGCAGGCGGATGGCTGGCAGGGGGACGATAGCAGAGGCCACTGCGCTGAAGAACCTCCGCGAGGCAGCGCGCAGGAAGGCGCGCTACGAGCGGGTGATCAGGCAGGTGCTCATGGCCAGCCCTGAATACCTCCTGTCGCTCAGGAAAAAGGACTGGCTTTCGCGCAACAGGCAGACCACGCTCCAGCGCATGGCGCAGACCGTCACCCCGCGCACGGTCAAGGAGATGGCCTGGCTGGCCGGGATGCGGAAGCGCCTGGAAGCGGAAAAGAAATAGGCGGGTTCATACCTGTGCATTCCCGTCATGGCGTGCCGGCCCGTTCTTCACATGGCCGTCCCCCTCTCCTTTCTCTCCAATCTTTCCCGGTTTTCAGTTTCCGCGTGTCTTCATGGATTTTATCCGCTGGCTTACGGCCCTCTTCTGCGCCTCCCCGGCGCGCGGGTCCTTTTCTATGAAGAACGAGTAGAAGTTGGAGAGCAGCTGCGCGGTGCGCCTGGCGTCCAGCTTCCTGGCCCTTTCCAGGTGCTCCGCAGCCCCGGCGTCGTCCATGAGCATGCAGCATATGCCAGCGAAGAACTCGGATTCCACGTCCTTCGGGTCAATGGCAAGCGCGCTTAGGAAAGCCTCCACGGCCTCCTCCAGCTCAAATATCTCAAAATGGGCCATGCCCTTCATGCGGTAGTAGCCGGCCTTCTTCCTGATGAAAAGCGCCCGCCCGAAATACTCTTGGGCCGAGTCGTAGCTCCTGAGCTTGAGCGATACGACGCCGCGGAGATACCACAGCTCGTCGCTGTCGCCGTCCTGCCTCAGCATGTCGTCAAGGCGCCTGCCAGCGTCCCTGTAGCGCTGCTGCGCAAGGAGTGTCCGCACCGCTTCGTCCATGAGGTGTCTCTGTCCGGTAGTTAATATAAATATCCCGCCGGAACGCGGGAGCGTTTATAAAGCCTTTCATATAAACTCTTATTGGAAATAACGTTAAAACGTGGAAATATGGCCCAGACGTTCGTGGAGACGGAAGCCGTAAGCAAAGAGAGGGCAGCCGTAAGCAAAAAGGAACTGCCGAAAATAGAGCGCAGCCAGGCCGAGCTCCATTCCCCGCTTGATTCCATGGCCAGGGCCGCAACACATTTCCGCATGCCTTCAGAGACCGTGCATGCGAGCGCAGGCGAGGCGGACCTGCACCTGCGCATACTCTCCAACGTGCAGGAGCACCTGCCGGAAGGCTCGGCACCGCTCACAACGAGATTCGTAAGGATGCTCAATACCCTGTAGGACCCTATAGGGCGTGCGCTCAGGGGCTGTTCCAATGCGGTTTGACCGTAGTCTTGCAAGCGAGAAAGTGGACCTGCTATTCTACATCATCACTGAGAAGGGCGACAAGCGGCTGCTCAAGCCGCTGAAGTTTGAGCACGGGATACAGGTATCGCTCAAGCTCGTGCGCGCCATAGCGGACGACACGGTCATACCTACCTTTTATGAAACCCTCCAGAGGAACCTGCTGGAGCGCGGGGTGAAGCCCGGTTCGCTGGTGCAGATGAGGGCGAAATTCAACGAGAAGCACGCGATGCTGGACCCGGTGTTCACAGGGACGCGGGTGCTGTGCGAAGTCAAGGTGTGAGCGTCCGGCAGCATCGCTCTTATCGTGCTGCCCGTCATTCCATCTCAATCGTGCCCGGTGGCTTGTTCGTTATGTCGTAGGCCACGCGGCCGACCGAGCGGATTTCGTTGGTTATGCGCGTTGAGATGCGCTCAAGCACGTCCTGCGGGATGTGCGAGAAGTTCGCTGTCATCCCGTCAAGGCTCCTGACCGCACGGACGATGACCGTATACTGATACGCCCTCTCGTCCCCCCTCACGCCGACCGTCTTGGAAGGCAGCAAGGCAGCGAAATACTGCCACGGCCTCTCCATCTTCCCTGCCTTCACTGCCGCGTCTATCTCCCCTTCCACGATGAAGCACGCGTCCTGCACTATCTTCGCCTTCTCCTCTGTGACCTCGCCCACGATGCGCACCGCGAGCCCCGGGCCAGGGAACGGCTGCCTCTGGTGGACGCTCTCAGGCAAACCGAGCTCCTTGCCGACCATGCGCACCTCGTGCTTGTACAACTCGCGCAATGGCTCGCAGAGCTTCAGGTCCATCTTCTCAGGCAGGCCGCCGACGTTGTGGTGGCTTTTTATCGTGTCGCGGCCGAGGCCTCCGCTTTCAATCCAGTCAGGCGCAATCGTCCCCTGTATGAGGAACGCGGCCCTGCTCTTCACTGCCTCCTCCTCAAAAATGCGTATGAACAGCCCGCCTATTATCTTCCTTTTCTTCTCGGGATCGTCCGCGCCCTTCAGACCCTCAAAAAAGCGCTTCCTGCCGTCTATGACCTTGAGTTCAACGCCGAGCGATTTCGCGGTGTTCCTGACCTCGTCAGTCTCGTTCTTCCGCATCAGCCCGGTGTCCACGTAAATCACGTGGAGCTGGCCCGGCACCGCGCGTGCGGCGAGCGTCGCAGCTACGAACGAGTCCACTCCGCCTGACACCGCGGTTATGGCCTTCCCGCTACCTATGGTCTTCCTTATGTGCTCCTCGGATTGGCTCACGAATTTCTTGGGGTCAAAAGGCATTCAAACACCGGAAACGTTAGTCAGGTTCGCCAGGTCGTAGGCTGCGGCCTGCGGGATGTTGAGCGCGCTTCCCAGGGCCGAGCCGGCCGCGCTCCCCACCACGAGCGCCAGCCCGCCAACTGCGAGCACCACGAGCGCCACGTGAAGGTAATGGAGGTCGTGCAGCCTTGCATAAGCCCTGCACCGCACCGCGAACACCAGATAGGCTACTGCGGCGACGTACGCCAGAAGCGCGAGGAATCCTGCGCAGGGCACAGGGCCGAGCAGCGCCAGCCCTGACGCCATGGCCATGGACAGGGCGACGAAGGACGACAGGTAATACTGGCCGGCGAGCGTGCCCTTGCCCCCGGTCAGCTTCAGGCCGTAATACACCGCGCCTTCCTGGGCGAGGGTGAGCAGGAACGCGAAAGGCAGCCAGATCAGCAGGAAGAGCGCGAACGGCACGGCACCGCTGAAGTCCGGCTGCGGCTCTATCGCCGAGCCGACGTACTCGGCCAGCGTCTTCATCGTGAATGCTGAGAAGTAAGCCAGCTCCACGTACGCCACGAATGAGATTACCATGGACAGCACGCCGGCTGCCAGGAATATGAGCACTGCCTTGCGGATGCCGGCAGACGGAAGCTCCATGCCGAGCGCCCCGTCAGCCTTCCTGAAATCAAAAAGCCGCTTTGCGGTCCCCCACGCGCCGGCGAGCGTTGCGAGGTCCGCAGCCAGCCCGCCCTCCGCCTTCTTCATATGCACCTATCGCAGCACCGGTTTAAATAAATTCACCCCGTTTCTCTGTCATGCGGATTATCGCTGACCTCCACGTGCACAGCAAATACGCCAGGGCCACCAGCCCCCAGTGCGACATAAAGGGGCTGTCCGAAGGCGCGAAGATAAAGGGCATAACGCTCATGGCGAGCGGCGATTTCACCCATCCCGCCTATTTCAACGAGATAAAGGCAGACCTGCAGGGAAGCGACGGCGGCACAGGCATCTACGGGCACAACGGCACCAGGTTCATCCTGTCCACGGAAGTGGCTGTCACGTTTGACCTGAACGGCAGGAACAAGCGGATGCACCACATCCTGCTCTCACCTTCCCTTGACGTGACAGCGCAGATAAACGACCGGCTCGCGAAATACGGCGACTTGAAGGCCGACGGCAGGCCCACGCTCATGATATCCAGTGCAGCGCTCGCCGAGGAGCTCCATGCCCTGTCGCCGGACATCGCCATAATCCCGGCGCACGCATGGACGCCGTGGTTCTCGGTGTTCGGCTCAAAGGCAGGCGTGGATTCCATGGAGGAGGCGTTCGGGGACCAGGCGCACAGGATATTTGCATTTGAAAGCGGCCTCTCGTCGGACCCTGCAATGAACTGGATGCTCAGCTCGCTGGACAAATATTCTATTGTTTCCAACAGCGACGCGCACAGCCTCGGCAAGCTCGGCAGGGAGGCGAACGTGTTTGATCTGGAGGAGTTAAGCTACAAATCGCTCATACAGGCGATAAGGACGAGGAAGGGGTTCGTGAAGACCTACGAGTTCTATCCAGAGGAGGGCAAATACCACTACGACGGCCACAGGGACTGCAAGGTGCTGCTAACGCCCTGGGAGGCAAAGGACAGGGGCAACGTCTGCCCGGTCTGCAGGAAGAAGCTGACAATAGGCGTGATGCACCGCGTCGCAGACCTCGCGGACAGGAAGTTCGGCTTCAGGCCGGAAAA
>CAZBAM010000019.1:0-26244 GCA_964490215.1 Microcaldota archaeon
CTTCAGCCCGCGGATAGCGAGCGCCACCAATTTCCCCGAAGCGCAGCGCTTTTATCATTTCCTTCTGGTCAGCAGATTTAAAAAGGCCTTTTGATAAAAGAAGTAAAAACACAGTCGCTTCTGATTGTAGCGCGCATGGGAGGAATGTCATATGAGATTTTTGCTATTAGCCGTATTGTCGCTTGGAATTCTCGCCGGTGCCGCGTTTGCAGCCGAATACAATTCGTCGCTTGGCGCGCCGCTCTGCAGCGGTTTCGCTTCGCCTTGTGCTGCAGGTTCTTCGCTGCTTATGTGCAATTCCAACCAGGCATCCCCTGGCCCCGAGCCGAACCCTGGCTCCAACACCATAGACTCCTGCATTGACAGCACGACCTCAGGGACATGCCACGCACGCGAATCTGTGGAGAACCTGACCATTACGGACCTGAACAACAGCGACTTCAGGCCTGGCGACACCGTGCGCGTAAGCGCCTGGTTCTATTGCCAGAGTACCAGCGACAGGATTGCATTATACTATGCGAACAGTGCCTCTCCAATAACCTGGGCCAATAAGCTGAGCGGCACCACGAGGTGCAGCACGTCAGGATACCAGAAGCGCGACGTCACGTTTGCCCTGGGCAACTCCGGTGGCACCCACGCTGTCCGTGCGATAATAAAATACAATTCAAATATCAACACCGCCTGCCCCGGCGGCAATTACACGGATGTTGACGACCTGGCATTCCTGGTCGGAACAGCCCAAAACAGCCCGACGTTTAACGAATCCCAACTTCTCGGCGAGTCCTGGAATGAGTCATTCGGCAAGTGCATGAACATAACCATAATCAATGTCAGCACAGAAACTCTCTACAACTTCACAATCTACGTCAACGTGACCAAGGACTCGGACATGCAGCCGGATTACGCCGATTTGCGCTTTTACAACGCATCATGCAACGACGGTGGCACGTTGCTGAACTACGAAATGGAGAACTACACTTCGTCAAATGCCCACGTATGGGTCATGGTCCCGAAGCTCGGCCAGGGAAACACGACGATTTCAGTATATTACAAAAACGCTACCCCTGTGGCCTCGGTCCAGGACCCGCCTGCTGCCTGGGACAAGAGTTACGTGGGCGTATGGCACCTAACAGAAAACTCCACTGCCGCAGGGGCTGTCATAAACAGCAAATGGACAAAGAATGGAACCGCAGTCGCCACTGCGTCGTCAGCAGGGGTGGTGGACGGTGCCGACCACTTCGCAGGGACCGCGACTGCCAGCTACATAAACACGTCAGCGCAATTCATACCGACAAGCGGCCCATTCACAATTTCCGCCTGGGCCAAATTTGACACCTTGACCGCGTATCACGGCATTTTCCAGGTGCACGTGTCAAAAACCAGTTCAGGGAGGGTGTTCCTAGGGCCAGCGTCAACCGGCCTGCTGAGGTTCAGGATAGGCGGCACAGCCCTTGATGCGACGACCGACGCTCTATCCACCGGAACCTGGTATCTTATCACCGCCACCAGGAATTCCAGCAACAACGTCGCGATATACGTGAATGGCAAGGCAGTGGCAACCGGAAGCAATTCGGTTTCAACCGACGCGTCACACACGACCCTCGGCGGCCGCACTCAGGACAATACCCAGAACGTGAACGGCGCCTTGGACGAGGCCCGCATCTCCAATGTCACCCGCACAGCGGGCTGGCTGAACCAGAGCTACCAGACCGAATCAAACAACAGCAGGTGGGTTGTATTCGGGGCAGAGCAAAGCCAGCCGGCAGGTGGTTCCAGCCTTGACTGGAACCAGTCAGCCCTGGGCATCGGCAGCGTCCAGCAAGGCGCTTCAGCTGCGAAGAACGCAACCGTGACTGCAACAGGCAACCACACCAGCGTAACCGTTACGCCTGTTTCAGGCAACGGCACCGCGTTCATCAACGCAACGCCAACAAGCCTTGGCAACCTGAGCGATGCACAGACTGCAAACGTATCGTTCAGCTGCTCCCCGTCAGGTTCCCAGACCGCAGGCTACTACGCGGCAGTCTTCAGCGTCAATTCGTCCAACTACACCACCGGGAGCAACATCACAGTGGGCTGCAGCGTAACTCAGCCATCGCTTGAGTGGAACCAGTCCACGCTCGGCCTGGGCAGTGTCCTGCAGGGAGCATCCTCTGCATTGAATGCGACCGTCACCTCAACAAATGGCAACGCAAACGTCATTGTCACTGCAGTTTCAGGCAACGGAACCGCATTCATCAACGCCAGTCCGACCAGCCTCGGCAACCTGAACAACACCAACACCAGCCAGGTGAAGTTCAACTGCTCTCCAGGCGGTTCCCAGACAGCCGGCTACTACGTAGCAGTCTTCAAGGTCAATTCATCCAACTTCAGCGTCGGAGCCAACATCACGGTGAGTTGCACTGTGACAGCCCCGGACCAGCTCATAGTAACCCTCAATTCGCCGGCAAACGCAAGCACCCAAATTGCCTCGCCAGTGGTCTTCAACTGCTCGGCAACCGACAACGAAAACCTGTCAAACCTCAGCCTCTACTTCTCTTCCACGGCAGGCGGGGTATCGGCGATAACCCAGGTCCAGAACGTGACCAATTTCACCAGCACCAGCAGCAACACTGTTACCTGCACCCTGGGCTCGGCAGCCACTGCCGGCAACCTGCTCGTCACGGTCGTGGGGACAGACAAAACCGCAGGAACCTACACGGTGCCCTCAGGCTTCACGATGATACAGAACACCTCCGCGACAAGCGTTTCGGGGGCAATGGCGTACAAGGTCGCAACAGGCGGCGAGACTGCCATACCGTGGAGTCAGTCCACCAGCACCGGCAGCATCGCCTGCTGGGTTGCCGAATACTCGGGCACTGCCACCAGCAACGTCCTGGACGTTTCAGCCGAAAACGAGTCGTCCTCTTCCTCGGATACCTCGGTCCAGTCGCTGAGCACCGGCACCACTGCGACAACCTCCCAGGCCAACGAGCTGGCAATAGCGATGATGGCGCCTGACACCATGTCAAACGTGGACGGCGGAAGGGCATGGAGCAACGGCTTCGCCGAAACTGCATTCGTGAACGTCGGCATCACCGGCGGCACCGGCCTTAGCGTGGCAATCAAGAACCTTTCTTCGGTAGGCGGGCAGTCCTCTGTCTATTCAACCACCGACACAGGAGACCAGATGTACGCCGCGATAGCGACGTTCAGGGCAGGAGGAGGGACGGCCTGGCACAGGAACCAGAGCGCGGACATCAGCGGCACGTCCAACGGCACGACGTTCCAGGCGAACCTGACGGACAACGCCACATACGTGTGGAACTGCTACACCTGCGACGTGAACTCGCTGTGCGCCTGGGCCCAGGCAAACTACACCTTTAATGTGAACGAGTCCGCCTCGCAATTCACGCTCCAATGGAACCAGTCCTCGCTCAGCCTGGGCACCGTCTACCAGCAGCAGTCCTTCGCGCTGAACGCCACCGTGACCTCGACCGGCAACAACACTGCCGTCATCGTCACCTCCGTCTCAGGCAACGGGACCGCGTTCATCAACGCAACGCCGACAAGCCTGGGCAACCTGAACGATACCAACACCAGCCAGGTTAAGTTCAACTGCTCACCAGGCGGCTCGCAGACAGCCGGTTACTACGAGGCAATATTCAAGGTCAATTCGTCCAATTACACAAGCGGCAGCAACATCACGGTCAGCTGCACCGTGAGCACCGGTGCAGCAGACCCGCCTGAGGTGTCCCTTGTTTCCCCATCAAACGGTTCAACCGGCGTTTCAACATCCCCTGTGCTGAACGTTACGGTCACGGATGCAAACAACGACCTCATGAACGTGAGCTTTTACGGAAGAAGCGCTGGCGGCGGTGCGGCCAATTTCACGATAATCGTGCTTCCTGACACCCAGCATTATTCCGCGACCTATCCAGCCGTTTATGACAACCAGACGCTCTGGATCGCGAACCACACAGTTGACCTGAACATAAAAATGGTTCTGCACGAAGGCGACATCATTAACACCGAGAGCACCACTACGGAATGGGATAACGCCAACCACAGCATGACGATTCTTGATAACGCCAATGTGCCATATTCCATGGTTCCTGGAAACCATGACCACGTGGGCCTCACCACCACCGGTGCGACAACCCGCTACGACGCCTATTTCCCGGTTTCAAGGTTCTCAGGCGAGTCCTGGTGGGGCGGGAACTACTCAGGCCCTGGTCCGAACGACAACAACTACCAGTTGATGACGATCGGAGGGGACGATTACATATTCCTGAGCCTGGACTGGTGCCCTGCCACTGACGAGGTGGCCTGGGCGAACACCACCCTGAATACGTATTCAAGCAGAAAGGCGATACTGACGACCCACGGATACATCCTTGAGGACGGCACCCGGGGCGTTAATTCCTGCGCCAGCACGCAATACATCTGGGACGATTTAATCAAGCACCATGAAAACCTGCAGCTAGTGCTGTGCGGGCACGCGTACGCCGCTGGCGGGCAGGGCAACCGGACCGACAACAACCTGGCCGGAAAGCCGGTTTACCAGATGCTGGCTGATTACCAGGGCCGGACCAACGGCGGGAACGGCTACCTGAGGATACTGACTTTTGACCCCCAGGCAGACAGGGTTTACGTGAAAACCTACTCCACATACCTGAACCAGTACGAGACCGATGCAAACAGCCAGTTTGATTTCGCTTACAACCTGAGCGGCGGCGGAAGCAATTTTGAAAATATCGGCAATGCCACCGATGTAAGCAATGGGAGCGCAGCCACTTACACCTGGACCGGAAGGGCAGATAACACGACATACGAATGGTATGTCAACGTTACAGACGCCACAGGGACGTCAACAAACAGCATCACGTGGAACTTTACGACGCTTACCAGCGCCGCTGACAGCCCCCCGGTGGTGGCTCTTTCCTACCCGCAGGATGGTTACTCAAACGACACCAGCCAGTACGTCAACCTTGCCCTCAATGCCTCAGCCACTGACGACCGGAACCTGGCCAACTGCTCCCTCTGGCACAACTACAGCGGCACCTGGCAGTCCAACCAGACCCAGGCAGTGACCGGAACAGCCAACACCACCAGCTTCAGCCTCTCCAACCTCTCCAACAAGACTTTCATATGGAACATCCGCTGCACCGACAATGCGAGCCAGTCTGCATTCGCATCAGCCAATCGGACGGTGACGCTGGACTGGGTTCCAGCCGAAAGCTCCATCCTTGCATGGAACCAGTCCACGCTTGGCCTTGGCAGCGTCCTGCAGGGCGCTTCCAGCGCGACGAACGCGACGGTAACCTCAACGGGCAGCAATGCCAATGTGCTGGTGACGGCAGTCTCAGGCAACGGCACCGCATTCATCAATGCAACGCCGACGAGCATCGGGAACATGAGTGACTCCCAGGTGCAGCAGGTGCAATTCACCTGCTCGCCGCCAGGGTCCCAGAGCGCCGGTTACTACGCGGCAATATTCAAGGCCAATTCGTCCAACGATGCTTCAGGCAGCAGCATAACCGTGAGTTGCACCGTGACCGCCAACGGGACTTCTGATAACCAGCCCCCGACAACGCCAACCAGCATAACCTGCAATGGCGGTTCATGCAATATCTCGGTTAATGAAAGCGTTTTGCTGAATTGCCTTGGCTCAACCGACCCTGAAAACGACACGATAACCTATTCTGTTGAAGCGAATCTGGAAAACCTGTCAAGTCCTCTTCAATGGACGGAAGTAGGTACGAATGAGTTCGTCTGGAATACGACCGGGTTGGCAGAGCAAACCTGCGTTGATTTGAGGTGCAAAGCGTTTGATTCGCAGGCAAATGCGACCTCCCAGTTCAAAATCTCAATTAATCAGTCATTGGTTGATGACTGGCAGATGAGGTATCCTGTCACCTATGTTTTCAACATCCCTGGCGGAAGTGAAAACCTGGATGTTTACAGGAGGGATAACGCATCAGCCGCCTGGACGCAGATAACCGAGTATGCATCTTCCGATTTCTTCAATGGCGTTGAAGCTGTCCGGTTTGATTATCCAAATAACAAATCTTACGTTTCCGTCGGTTTCAACGGTTCAAACAACATTTATCTTAAATTCAGCTTGGCTGGCGCTTCTTATGACTCAAAAGCAGAGTATTACGATAACAGGGTCATGGCTTTCTCATTAAGCAACGACAACTGGGGGCAGGACGGCTCTGCTGCGGCTGCAGGCGTGGACTGTAATGGCGATTTTGACAATGCAAGCTGCGACAAATACCAGGCAGCGGTAGAGGTGGCAAGGTACTTCAACATCCCGATAACTTTGGCTGTGAACACCGGAACCGAAAACGTCTCCCATTCGCAGGGCCAGAGCGGAGCGCTGATGGACCAGGAAACCTGGGATCTAATCCAGAAAGAGATCAATCTCGGCGGCTTTGAAGTTGCTTCACACACCAAAACCCATCCATGCAGCGCTGCCCAGTATGGCGAGCACGGTTATGATGCTGAAATTAATGGGGCCAAGAACGATATCCTCGGAAATTTAACCAACTTTTCCTATACCGACACCATCCTGACATATATAGAGACATGCGGGTACGAGGATAGTTCCGTGTTCAGCGCTTCTTCGGATAATTTCATCTTTTTAAGGAGGTGGCAAAACACCAACTCATACGGCGATTCCTGGCCTGTCTGGAGGTCCGAAGGGCATTACTGGGGTGGTTATGCCTATTCCGCCTGGGACGACGTTTATTTCCAGACCACTTCCCCGGCAGGAATCTACGATGCTGCCGACTTCAACACGTTAAAGGGATACTTTGACACGGTATACGATGCCCATGGCGTTATGTTCGCTATGTGGCACGCTGACAGGTATTCAAACAACATAATCAACAACCTTGGCAATTCCTCGCTGGTTTCCATCTTGAATTACAGCGCAAACAGGAAGGACGTCTGGTATGCTGCAAACGGATGGCTGATGATGTATAAGATAGGATATGAAAACTCCACAGTTGATGCGATCGGCAATAACGGGTCAGAATACTTCACAGCAGGCAGCTGCTTGAATATTGACCACGGAAATGCACCGGTAATTACGAATATAAGCAATAACAGCATAACAAGCCAAAGCGCGATTATCAGCTGGACGACAGATGAGGCGGCAAACGGAACCGTCAATTATGGAACTACCCCTGAGCTGGGAGCAGCGGTTTCAAACGCGACCCTGGCCTTCCAGAGAAGCATGTCCCTGACCGGCCTGTCCAACTCCACAGCGTATTACTATAACCTGACTTCCTGCGACGCATCAGGAAATTGCGCAATGACCGGAACATACAATTTCACAACCTTGCCTGCTTCGGGCTCCCAGTGGTACAACACTTCTTTCACCAGGTGCAAGAACATTACTATATATAACCAGGGAACAACGACGTTGACTGATTTCCCGCTTTATGTCAACCTGTCTTACGACTCTGACATGCAGGCTGACTATGACGATATCCGGTTTGTGAACAATTCCTGCAATAATGATGCGACGGCATTGGCTTATGAGCTGGAGAACTACACGACCGGCAAGGCAGACGTCTGGGTGAAGCTTCCCTCCATCCCAGCAGGCGGAGCTAACATCTCGGTTTATTACGGAAATTCAACCGTGACGTCAGGGCAAAACCCTGCTGCAGTGTGGGATTCAAATTACTCCGGGGTCTGGCACTTGAAACCCACCGGCAGCGCCTTGTCTGCCGTGGATTCAACTTCCAACGGGAAAAACGGCACGGTCGTTAACGCCATTACCGGAACCGGAAAAATAGGCGTTTGCGGGGTCTTTGACGGTACCGGGGATTACATCAACATGAGCAGCCAGGTAATCCCGGTCAGCGGCCCGTTCACACTTGAAGCATGGACTAAGTTTGATACCCTTTCGGCATACCACGGCGTTTTCCAGGCGTATCTCTCAAGCGCCAGCTCAGGAAGAACGTTCTTCGGGCCTGCATCAACCGGCCTGCTGAGGTTCAGGATAGGCGGCACGGCCCTTGATGCGACGACCGACGCTTTATCCACCGGAACCTGGTATCTTATCACCGCCACCAGGAATTCCAGCAACAACGTCGCGATATACGTGAATGGCAAGGCAGTGGCGACCGGAAGCAATTCGGTTTCAACCGATGCATCCAGCACCCTTATCGGAAGCCGTGGGCTGGACACCACACAGGACGTGGACGGATCAATAGATGAAATACGCATTTCCAACGTCGCAAGAAGTGCGAACTGGATAAACCAGACCTATAGGATGGTTGCCAACCAGAACACCGTTGTGACTTTTGGCTCTGAAGAATCAGAATGACCGGACGTGTTCCAGGCAGGGCTCGCAAAGATACTGGGCTGACTGAGGCATTTCATTCGCTTGCTGCGGTTTCGTCCCCTTATGGCTGTCGCTACGTTTGAGTCAGAAGGCTGCAGGTCTGCCATGCCACCCCCTCTAACGGATGTATACCCCTCTTTTAACCTATTTCCAGCATATCACAACAAAAGCAAGATTTAAACCGTAAGTCCCCTCGTTACTTATACAGGAATTTAGGTAATAAAATGACCGTCACTATCAATCAACTTATTGAAGACCTCCCCCTGTGCCCACGATTATGCGAGGGCGATGGAATAGAACATGTTCTCCCAGAAGGAATAGTCCCGCGTGGACTATTTATGGATGAAGGTAAAAGCGGTCGTAAAAAAGCGGTTGTGGTTGGTATAAATCCTGGTAACGCCAAAGACGACGAAAAAAGAAAGACTATTGAAGCATTTAATCATCTAAATCGCAAGGAATTTGGGAAATTCGTCTCGGATTATACAAAAAAAGTGGTTGCCCCAACGCACCATTACTATAATCCTATGCGTCGCCTTCTCTCAGAATTTGAATATGATGGCGATATCTTATGGACTGAGCTTGTAAAATGTCAGTCACCACATAACAAAGAACCCCCAGAACCTACATTTGTATCATGCATAAACAACTGGCTAAAAAAAGAGTTACAAACGGACGATTTCTCAAATAGTACAATTTTTTCACTAGGGCGGACTTCTTTTACGTATTGTACCAAATACTTTCCAGATAGATTCGTAGTTGGGGTAACCCATCCGTCCGGCAACTGGAGCAAGTCGAAATTTACAGAATTATTTAACGAGGTAAAAATGAAGTCAGAGATAGTTCGGAAAAAGCTGGAAGAGTACAAAGAAAAAAAGAAGGGCATATGGCTGCAAGAGTTGGTTAATGAAATTAAATAGCCCAAAGCTGTCCCACATATTTCCAAAAGCTCATATGCCAGCTCTTTTAACCTGTTTCTACCACTATAAATATCAGAAAGGCGTGGCTAAATAAAAAGCCCCCGGAGGGATTTGAACCCCCGACCTACTCCTTCCGCTTTTTTAGGAAAAAAGCGGCCAAAAAACCTGTTTTCCATCAAAACCCGCGAGGGTTTTGAAAGACCAGGTTTTTGGTTAAGCTTTTTCCCAAAAAGCTTACGAGAGAGTCGCTCTACCACTGAGCTACGGAGGCAAACGGCCAAATGGCCGTTGGCGATGATGCGGTCGCCGGGACTTTCATCCGCCGTTTACAGCCCGTTTTGGGCCGCCTTTTACTAAAAGGCGGAATTTGAACCCGGGTTATAGGCTTGGAAGGCGTACTCTCGTCAAAGACGATCTAAGTCCTACCAGGCTAGACTACAACCGCTCTACAATCTTATCCCCTTTTTCGGGGTAGGGATTATAAAGGGTTTAAGTAGCGGCTCCTGCGTCTGGAGAGGATACGAATGAATGGACGCGAAGATGTAAAAGGGGCAATCAGGAGGCTCTACGAGGTCAGAGAGCGAGGATTCGGCGGTAAGGGCAAATTAAGCGATAAAAAGAAAGTGAACTAGCTACTATTCTCCCTGTCTCTATATTCTTAACTAAGTGTTAATCCAAATGGGGGGTCATTGTCTGCTCGTTTAACTGCAAATACCCAAATCGTAATTAAAGAAACTAAGAACATCGTCCCCCATAAAATATCGAAATTGAGTCCAAGTATAAGATAAGTAACATAAAATGCCAGAATCGTTTTTAGTCCATACAGCGGATAACTAATGTAACTGTATACCCAACCCGGCATCTCAATCTTAGAGGCATAACAATAAAGTGAGACAATTCCAAGACTGACTCCTCCCAACAAATAAATATTTAGAAGTTCAGGCAAGACCACCCCAGTAAAAATAAAATAAATCACAAGAACGTTTAGAAGAACCGCCCCCCTAGAAATATAATACTTTTCAAAAAGGAATGCCCCCATGACGCTCATAATAAGACTAATCATAACTTCATTTTGAGTTTCAAATTTGGACCAAACTAACGCTGCTAGAGCTAACAGAATGAGTAAATCCCAATGCTCTGATATGAATTTCCACCAGCCACCCATTATTAATACCCACAGGAACGTTATCTTACTTATATGACTAAAAATATTTTGAGCTACTGATTTGTTTTTCCAATTTTATCCAAATCCCCAAACAAAAATACTGCTACTAACAATACCCCCAAAAGCAATGCTAGAAGAATATTGTTGGAAATAGTATAATAATAAACGGCGATTATTCCCCCTGCAACTGCAAGCATTATCCTTAGGGGAGCGATATTGGCTTTTTTATCTCCTAAGCTAACCACTAACCGACCGCTTTCAAAATTAATTAATTTATCCACCTTAACAATGTTCCCTTCTACGAGAGCCATTATCTCACCACATACAGATACTCCAATAGGCTGATATTGTTAAAAGGCTTCTCGTCATTAATAACTGATTGGTAGTGGAGGCCACGAGCGAAGGTGGATGGTATGTCTAAAAAAAAGAGCAACCGGGGTTCTTTGGTAAAAGAAATATCAAAACCACTACCAGGTGAAATTTTAGAAAATGATTGGCTGAAAGATGAAATTAAGGGTCTTCTAAAAAACCACTCTGGGTTATATGGTCTATATAAAAATGATAAACTTTACTACGTTGGTTTAGCGACGAATTTGCATAGTCGGACTAAAGACCATATCAACGATAGACACGCCGGAAAATGGAATAAGTTTAAACTAATTGTAATTAAAAAAGTCAAATATATCAACGACCTTGAAGCTCTTGCCTTGTCTTTATATAAACCGTCTGGAAATAAGAACATACCCGGAGTTCCTAATTCATATCACATAAACAAACTGATGAAGGGTATCATAAAATCTACGGAGGCCTACTTATCAAAACTGAGAAAAAAACACCTGGAAGACATAAAGATGAATAAACAAATAAAAGCAGAACTTGTGGCACTCAGAAAAGGTATTCATTAAGTATCACTAAACCAACTCTTTACTCGTTTACACCATTCAGGAAACTTATGAAAGAGCTGACCATCTGTCGTCTTAATTGAGCTAAACCGACCTTGGTTATATCAACTATTGATGGTGATAGCATGATTATCATACCAATATATAATGCCGAAAAAATTGGATTACGGTTTAACACAACCCCGGCAGTTCGTTTCGAGCCTTGGAATAGACAAATAGAAAAGGTTTCAATGTTTCCAAATGAACAGGAAAGAATCCCTGATGTGGTTGCAATATTTGAAGGGGATGTGGACAAGAATCGAGCATTGGAAACCTTAGACGAACTTGGATTGTGCATCTTACCCCTGATATTTGAAAAATCGTATCATATTTACCAAGTAGCTAATGAAAAGCATGTCTTCCTAAAAAGTTCAACTTCATTTTCTATACCCCGCAATGGTTGGTCTTGGATATGGCCAAACCAGTTACAACCTTTTTTGGACCGTGCAACAACTAATAAGAAAAAATATGACATGCAACTTGTATTGGGTACGCATTACGAAGCCGATTTCCGAGCGAATTCAGTACAAGTAACCTGCTTTTTGCATTCTTTAATTTTGGAAATACTCGCAGAAAAATTTGTCGATAAGACTAAGGAATCTTCACTGTCTGAAGAAACATTAACCGAAATGTTAGAGCTGGCAAGTAACGAATTCATCAAGAAAGGTAAAATGAAACTAGGTTCTAGCTGCCCCGAATTTAATCTGGTAAAGCAAAACCTAATGCACGGATTAAAAGAAAAATCGAACAAAGATAAGATACACGAATTTCTTAATAGCAACTGTCGTCTAAATGTAAGCCAAAAAGATGTAAGTGATATGGTCGCATTGCGAGGCAAAATCGTGCATTCAGCTTCTTTTGATGAGGCGGATTTACAACCATATAAGAATCTGTGTTACCTTTCCAGACTTGCATTGATAATCAGCCTGGTAGATTTTGACAAAAACTTTTCAAGATACCTATCTCCTCATCACTTCTGCGGACCAGAATTTTTTGAATGGCATTGACTTTGCTTCTGCTCGATACCAAGCCTCTGGAGCTACCTCGGAACCAGCTACCTACTGTGCGTTTCCAAACTAAAGGTAATAAGACGTAAGAAGCCTTAGACTACAACCGTAAGCATGAGGAGATTGACTGCTTATTTTTATAAACTGTTCAGAAGACCGAGGCAAGGTCCGCAAGGAACGCTTTCGGGTCCTTTGCCTTCACGAACGCGCTGGCGAGAAGCACGCCCTCGGAGCCAAGCTCCAGCGCCTTTCCCACGTCGTGCCTGTCGCTGACGCCAGCACCGCACAAAACGGTTATTTTCTGGTTTATCTCCTTGACCGCCTTGACCGAGTTTATGACTATTTCCGGCCTGGACTTGGACACGCTCACGCCGCTGCCTATGAGTTCCGGCGGCTCCACTGCTATGAACGTCGGGGAGAGGTGCGCGATGGATGCAGCCTCGCTGGTCGTGGCTGCGCAGACCAGGCTCTCAAGGCCGTTTGAATGAAGCCGCTCCACCGTCGCCTTCACCCGTTCAGATGCCAGCTTCTTCTCGGAGTGGTTCACGAGCGAGCCCTTGACCTTGGCCGCCTTGAGCATCTCAACCGGTATGGAGCCGGTGAATGCGCCTGGCGGCTCTGAGTCCACGTGCTGTGCGAAAACGCCTGAGAACCGTTCAGCCGCCTCGCGCAGATACGGCGATGGCGGGCATACGATTATCCTGAGGCCGGTGTCTGCCACCACCTCGCTCGCCACGTCGGTGAAAAATAATGCTTTTTGTATCGTGAGGTCGTATGTCTTCAGGTTGAGGACTATCATGATAGTGATTAAAACGAAAATCGTTATATTACCCTCTGTCCTCCAAAAAGAAAATCGCCGACGGCAGGATTTGAACCTGCAATCCACAAGGGATCAGTTGTCCCGTAATCCGGTTTTCGAGATTCGTCAACCAATTGGTTTCTGACGCACTACCGGGTTATGCGACGTCGGCACGTCTGGTTTCAACTCTATTGGGAGCGACGTTTTTAAAATCCGTCAATCTCACTCGGAAAATTCCTCGGCCTCGTAGGTGTAGAACCGGGTGCCGTCCGTCTTCTTCCATGCGCCCGGCTCCAGCCCTGCCTTCATGCAGAGGTGCGCCAGGAATTCCTCCTTGCCGCCGAGCTGCTCCCACACGATTGGCAGGAAGGTGGCGCAGGCGTAGCCCTTCCGTATGGTCAGGCCGTGCCTGTGGGGCACCAGCTTCCGCAGCAGGTCCCCGGCGTCCTTCACCGGAAGCGGCTTGGGCGCGGTTAGCACGGAGATGGAGAACTTCACCCTGCCCAGGTCGTCCCTGCAGAGCGGAACGAAACGGGGGTCCTCAAACGCCGCGCACAACGCGTTGGCGATGACGTCGAAAACCAGCGGCCTGTGGGCCTCCAGCGTGCCGATGCAGCCGCGCAACTGGCTACCGCAATGCAAGGTTACGAAGCACGCGCCGTTGGCCGCCAGGTTCCTGTGGGGCACGTCCGCAGGCTTCAGCTCCAGCGTCCTGCCCTCCCGGAGGTAAAGCTCAACCGCTTGGCGCGCGAGCTTCAGCAGGTATTCCTTCTCCTTTTTCCCAAGAGCCATATTTTCACTTCGGCCTTTCACTTCGTCCCGCCCGCAACCTCGCAGAACGCGTAGCAGCCGTAGCCCACGACCTCTGATTTCGGACCTGCGGTGTCGCCTGAGTTGCGGTAGTCCAGGAGCTTCCCCTTCCAGCCCTTTTTTCTCGCTATGTGCATGAGCGTGAGTATCGCGCTCTTGCCGCACGCATCGCCTTCCTTCTCAAAGCGCTTTATGTCAAGCGCAGGCACAGCCTCGTTGGCGGTCCTGTCTATCTGCACCGCCTTGGAGTATTCGTTGTAATGGCTCAGGTCCGAGCTGGCGATGACTATCGTTTTCACGTCTATTTCCCTCAGCACCACCCCGGCAAGCTCCGCTGGGTCCACGGTGCCGCAGAGGACCGGCCATATCAGGAAATTGTTGTTTATGGACTGGAGGAACGGCAGCTGGACCTCAATGCAGTGCTCCTGCGCGTGGACCTCGGGATAGACGTTTATGAGCTGGTCGCGGACGCTCCTCGCCCTGACGCCGCCGAGCGGCGTCCTCCACAGCTCTGCGCCTGCCTCGCACGCGCCGTAGAACGACGAGTAGTGGGACGGGCCGATGATTATCGCCTTCTCAAAGCCCTGCTTTGCCAGCATCTTGTATCCGTAGGCCGCAACCGGCCCTGAATATACGTAGCCCGCGTGGGGCACGACAAGCCCGCGCAGCTTCCCGTCCAGCTTCGTCTCCCTGGCCTGGGCGAGAAAGCCATCCACCATCTTTTTCAGCTGCCCGGCGTCGCCTGGATAGAACGCGCCGGCCACTGCAGGTTCCCTTATCATTTCCACACCCCGCTCACAGGTTTTTTGCAGTGCCTGCACCTGCCGCCAATCACGCCGTTCTCAAGTATGCGGAATCCCGCGCGCCTGACAAGGCCCTTGCCGCACGAGGCGCAGGCAGTGGTCTCGTAGTCGGCATAGGCTGACGGAACGTTGCCGCAATAGACGTGCTTCAGCCCGGCAGCAATCCCGATTTCCCGCGCCTTCATCAGTATCTCCGGCGGCGTCGGCTGCGTGTCCAGCATCTTGTAGTCCGGATGGAACGCGGTCACGTGCCAGGGCATCTCAGGGTCCACTGAGGCCAGCCACGCGGCCTCTGCCTCCAGCTCCTTCAAGTCGTCGTTCCAGCCCGGTATGATGAGCGTGGTCACCTCAACCCATATGCCGAGCTTTTTGGCGTAGGTTATGGACTCCTTCACAGGCCCGTAGCCCGGCGCCTTGCACAGCTCGCGATAGAACCGTTCGTTATACGCCTTCAGGTCTATGTTGGCCGCGTCTATGCGCCCTTTCAGCGCGTCCCAGCATTCCTCAGATTCGTAGCCGTTCGTCACGTACACGCCCTTCAGCCCCTTCTTCTTCGCGACTGCCATCACGTCAAGCGCGTACTCGGTGAAGATGGTCGGCTCGTTGTAGGTGAATGAGACTGATTTGCAGCCGTCGCGTAGCGCATTCTCCACGATGCGCTCAGGCGGCCATTCCTCGCACTTGTCTATGAGCTTCTGGAAATACTCCCGCCAGCGCTCCGGCTCCTTCTGCCGCGCTTCCTGGGGCGCCTGGCTTATGTCCCAGTTCTGGCAGTTGCAGACCGCGATGAAATTCGCCAGATAAGAATGCTCGTTGTCCACCTCGCAGTTGTAGACCGGGCCCACATATTTTTTCCGTTCTATCCTGAATACCGGCACGAGCCAGTGGGTATCGGTTTCCCGGAACCTGAGGTTCTCCTCGCTTTTCTTCCGCGGCTTATGGCTCATATTTCCCAGAAAATGCTCCCTGAACCTTTCGGCCTGGAGTTTGACGTAATAGAGGCTGGACTGGTTGACCGTCCTGCCCTCGATTTTCTTTTTGGCCGGAGGCCGCCACTCATAAAAGCTCGGCAGGTATCCCAGAAGCAGCAGGAGGTGGTATATGCCGAGGGCCAGCTTTCTGGAAACCGTGTTGAACGCGATGCTGCCCTTCAGGACGCAGCCGTCCCCTGCCAGGTATGCATCCATGAAGGATTTTATCACCGCTTGCCTGGAGCGTGCAACCTCA
Organism: Microcaldota archaeon; assembly: GCA_964490215.1. Classification (GTDB taxonomy): domain Archaea; phylum Micrarchaeota; class Micrarchaeia; order Anstonellales; family Bilamarchaeaceae; genus Bilamarchaeum. Next base: position 16,008 of record CAZBAM010000019.1, read on the forward strand.
GAAGGCACCTTCTTGTGCTTTGCCTTCTCGCCGCACAAGGTCCTGAAAAGCACGCCGATGGATGAACCGCCGACTTCCACCGTGGTTGTCGTCCGCCTCTTCAATATCATGGCCTTTGCCTTGAATATCCTTTCCAGCAGCTCGGCAGTGCGCTTCACCAGCTTCCGTTCATGCCTGCCGTAGGAAAAAACGACATTGAACGAGGATGGCCTGTTCCTGGCCTTGGAACTGCTGCCTTCTGCGCAGTAATAGCCGAGCAGTTCTGCCAAATCCTCATCAAGCGGGATTGAAGCAGGTATGCCGTTTCCCTTTTCCATCTTGAATCTGACCAGCTTCCCGCTGCGGACGACGACGTTGTCATAGGCGAATGTGGCTCCGCCTATTCCGCTTCTTTTCAGTTCGCCCATCAGCTTACGCAGATAAACCGGATGCATGCCGAGGATGGCTCCAATCTGCCGCGATGTTTTCCCTGCTTTCCTGAGTTCCAGCAGGCGCCCGAGGCCAGCCTCATCCAGTTTCCTGCCTTTTTTGATCTTTGAAACGCTCTTCGCGAGTATCGCGCCGCAGTCCAGCGTCACGTCCTCGTTTTTAGGCTTCAGCTTCGGAACCGCAAGGCAATCCCCTTCCTTCAGGGCACCCGCAGGCACCTTGGCGAACTTCCCTGCCTGCCAGACGAAAAACCTGTGCTCTGGAGTGCAGGTCAGCGGCGGAGCGTGCCTCGGCCTGATGGTCAGGACGTCGCCTTCGTAGGTGTGCCTGAAGACTTTCGCCACAGTTTCCATTCCCCCGTTTGCGGCGATGGTTTTCCTGTCTCCGGCAACCGCGATTTCGCCAAGTGGATGAGCGGTTTTTTCATCGCAGCTTTCAAAGACCTCGTGCAGGCTCTTTACGGAATCGTCGTTTACGATAGTCGCATCGTCCGTGAAGCAGAAAAGGCACGCGAAGTTGCAGCCGAACGTCCCTATGGAAAAGCTCCTGCTGCCGGGGAGGAAATGGAACAGCGGCTTCTTCTCCACCGGATCCACCCAGACTGCGCACGGCCTGCCGTAAACCAGCAGTTTCAGCCTGCCGCCGTCGTTCGCCCTCACGCCGCAGAACCCGGCCTGGCCGTCAGGTATCCTGCAGTATCTTGAGCACGCGAGGCACTGCACCATCCCGCCCTGCAGTTGCTTCGCGAGCATCCGCACTCCCATAATATGCCCGTATAGTATTCGGGGCTACTGCTATAAAGTTTATCATACAATTACGTCTATAGGCGGTTTTTATGGAAAAGAAAGGCACATTCACAGTCAAGTCAGGCCTTGCGCAGATGCTCAAGGGCGGCGTGATAATGGACGTGACAAATTCCGCGCAGGCGGAAATCGCCGAGAAGGCAGGCGCCGTGGCTGTCATGGCTCTGGAGCGCGTGCCTGCGGACATACGCGCGTCAGGCGGCGTCGCGAGGATGGCCGACCCGCTGAAGATAAAAGAGATACGCAGGGCGGTCACGATACCGGTCATGGCCAAATGCAGGATAGGCCATTTCGTGGAGGCACAGGTGCTTGAGGCCCTCGGCGTTGATTTCATAGACGAGAGCGAGGTGCTCACGCCCGCGGACGGGGACTTCCACGTGGACAAGGCGAAATTCCGCGTGCCTTTCGTCTGCGGCGCGCGCGACCTGGGGGAAGCGCTGCGCAGGATAAGCGAGGGCGCTGCGATGGTGAGGACCAAGGGCGAGGCAGGCACAGGGAACATAGTGGAGGCTGTCAGGCACATGCGGGCTATAAATTCCGGCATACTGGCGCTGGGCGATAAAGGGGGGCGCGAAGCGCTTGCAAATGGTTCAGTCCCGGCGAGGCTGGCCGCGCTCGCCCGCGAATACCGCGTGCCAGCAGGCCTCGTGGCCGAGACAGCGCGGCTCGGGAGGCTGCCTGTGGTGAATTTCGCTGCAGGCGGCATAGCGACCCCTGCCGACGCGGCATTGTGCATGCAGCTTGGCGTTGACGGCGTGTTCGTGGGCTCCGGCATATTCAAGAGCGCAGACCCTGCGAGGCGGGCGAGGGCTATCGTTGACGCGGTGGCGCACTTCAACGACCCGAAGCTGGTCGCAAGGGCGAGCGAGGGGCTCGGCGAGCCCATGAAGGGGCTGGAAATGTCCACGCTGGCGACGAAGCTCGCAGAGCGGGGGATATAGGATTGTAAGATAAGACTGGGCCGGGGCCTGAAAGGATATGAAAATAGGCATACTTGCCCTGCAGGGCGGGGTTTCTGAGCACATCTCGGCCACGCGGAGCGCCGCGCAGAAGCTCGGCGTGGGGTGCGAAATCGTTCAGGTGCGCACGAGGGCCGGGCTTGACGCTCTCGGCGGCCTGATAATCCCAGGAGGGGAAAGCACCACCATTGCCAAATTATGCGCACGTGAAGGCATGCTGGAAGCCATGGCCCGCGTGCCGGCCATTTTCGGCACCTGCGCCGGCGCCATAATGCTCGCGAAGAAAATCCGCGGCGCTGGAAAGTGCCATGGGACGCTGGGCCTGCTCAACGTGGAGATTGGCCGGAACGCCTACGGGACGCAGGCCGAATCATTTGAGGAAACCATGCGTACGGAACTCGGGACCATTAACGCCGTCTTCATACGCGCCCCGAGAATCCGCAGCGCAGGGAAAGGGGTGGCGGTCCTGGCCGAACGCAGGGGCGAGCCGGTGGCCTGCGAGCAGGGCCTGCCCGGAGGCCGTTACCTCCTCGCGACGTGCTTCCACCCGGAGCTGACGACCGCCGCGTTCCACGAGCGCTTCCTCGCCAGGCTGCGCTGAACCGGGCCGAAGCGGACTGAGCAGGGTTGAACGAGGTTGAACAGGGCCGGGCAGGGGCGCGCCGCCGTTCATATACCATCCTTTTTATTACTTTCTCCTCATACTTCCTGACGCAAAACCGAGTTTTAGTCCGACTCATCATAGGTGATGTTCATATGGGAATCAGACCTGCAAGAGCGATAAGGGATGCTGACAAGGTGGCATGGACAAGGTTCTCCCGGCGCAAGCCCAAGAAGTCATTCATCAAGGCAATGCCCCACGCCGACCTCCACCAGTTCAGGATGGGCGTGCAGAAGCCTGACTACGACCTGGTCATGAACCTCCGGTGCGAAGGCGACCTCATACTCAGGGACAACGCCATAGAGAGCGCAAGGCAGAGCTCAAACAAGCACCTGGAGAAGACGATTCTCGGGGCATACTACTTCATCGTCAGGGTGTATCCCCACCACATCGTAAGGGAGAACAAGATGATCGCCGGCGCAGGCGCGGACCGCCTCCAGAAGGGCATGCGACAGGCTTTCGGCAGGCCCACGGACAGGGCCGCAAGGCTGAATATCGGCACCGACCTGTTCACCGTCTATTCATACAAGTCCAACCGGGAGCACATCAAGCTCGCACTTGAGCGGGCGACCAAGAAACTGTCAGGCAGGTACCGCATAGTGACAGAGGAAGTGCAGAAGCCCCTGGCCGCCTGAATTTCTGGTTGGCTTGCCGGATTTCCCTGCTTTCGGTTTCGGGTTCCTGATCCCAGCTTGTTTTGGCTGTTTGTGTCAGGTTGTGGTCTTGCTTTATAAACCTTTTCCTTCATAATTTAATCCGTCATAATCACTGAGGGGTGAGGCATTTGGCATCGGATAACAAGATTACTGTGGATGAGCCGCTCATAAGCACCGACGTGGACGGCCTGATAAGGGCCATCGCCGAGAGGGGAAAAATCCCCCTGGGCGAGCTCCAGCAGATGTGCAGGATAGACAAGAAGAACCTTGACAAGTGGATACGCGTTCTTGAAGACGAGGGCTACATAGCCGTGGAATACAGCCTGCGCGGCACCAACCTCATATGGAAGGGCAAGGAAGAGTACGGCCCGCAGCCGGAGCCAGGGAGCGGTGTCTCTGACGCGTCCGAAGGCGCTGAAGTGCATTCAGCCGAAGATGCCGCCGAGGCCAGGGAGACCGACGAGAGCGGAGAGGGTGGTGAGGCTGGCGAGGCGCCAGCTTCCCAGGACGAACCGTCCGCGGAGGCAGAGCCTGAGGAACTGCTCAGCCAGTATCTAGCCAGGAAGCGGGACGGCGCAGTCTCGTACAAGGAGACCGCCAGCGGGGCAGACACGACCCGGGCCGCGACAACCGCGGTTGAGCCAGACGTCTTTTCCATGAAGGAAACCGTTCCGGAGCCTGAAATATCCCGGGCTGCACCGGAGCAGGAGCAGGTGGAAGCGTCCGAGCCCGAAGAGGAGCCGGAGCAAATCCGGGCGCAGGCGCCGGAAAGGCGCAAGCCTCTCCAGAGGGCCATTTCAATGGACACCCGCGAACTCGTCAACGCCTACATGAACGAGATAGCCGGGGAGAAGGCCAAAATCGCTGAGCTCAGGAAGGAGAGGGAAAGGCTTTACAGGGATAAGTTCGCCAACGTGGAGGGCCGGCTGGAAGCCGACGTCGTAACGCTTACAGAAGCAGTGCTTGCCAAGCAGGCCAAGATAGCAGAGCTGAAGGAGCGCGTGCTGGAGCTGCCTGACAAGGTGGACGAGCTGGAGAAGCTCCAGGAGCAGATGGACCGCCTCAGGGAGGAAGGCCGCAGCGCCCTGGAAAGGACGAAGCAGAAGGCCGACGCGTCCCTGCGCGCCATAGACGAGTCAAAGGGAGACATCAGTTCAAAGGTGGATTCCCTCAACACGCTCATCGGCAGGGAACGGGAGGAGGTCCGCGAGCTGGAAAGGATGGGGGCCTCGGTTGACAGCCGCATGGCCAAGCTCCAGGCTGCCAACGACGCGCTGAAGTCCCAGGTGACCGAACTCAACGAGGCCATGGACGGCCTCATGGACGACATCGGCAAGACCTCCGAGCTCAAGGGCGAGGTGTCTGTGCTGTCCGCGGCCCTCAGGGAAACAGTGGCCAAGCACGGCGAGGCGCTTGACTCGCTTGAGGCCGAGATGGAGGGCATAGCCCGCATCGAGCACTGGGTGAACGAATACGTTTCCGATTACGAGAAGAAGATAGAGGGTATTGAGCAGTACGTTGACCGGAGCGAGGACGAGCTCGCAGAACTCAGGCAGGCGTCAGAGGAACTCTACATGAAGAAATACCTGGGCGAGCTCCACGACCTGGCCAGTGTATGCCAGGGCGAGCTTGACGACGCGGTGGCCAGGGAGGAGGGCATTGAGCAGAGGATTAGCGACTCCAAGTCCCGCATAACCGAGCTTATCCGTGACAGCCAGGAGATGATACGGAAGGTCAGTTCCGAGCCGGCGGCAGGCAGGGACTTCGCTTCTGCCAGCGCCCTCGTGAAGGAGAGGACGGCCAGGATAAAGGCCACCCTTGAGGAGAAGGAGAAGGAGCGCGTGAAGCTCGCGGAGGACTCCAGGAGCGTCAGGACGTCAAAGGCGACTGCCGTTTCCAGGCCAGCAGGCGGCTCCGGGAGCGCTTCCGTATCGCGGGGCGCCTCGTCTCCAAGAGGTTCCATCTCCAGGAGCGTCCCGAAGAAAAAGAGGAAGTGACCCGCGATGAAGCAGCTTTTCAAAGCGATGGTTCGAGACCCGGCGCTTGCCATAAGCGTAGCCGTTGCAACCAGCGGCAGCGGCATGCTCGCCGTAAATATGTTCCGCCATTTTCCGGTCAAATTCGAACATGCATTCGTCAATGGCACTGCGAACTGTGAATGCGGCATCTTGCCGAAAGTCAGTAAAGCCTCCGCCAGCAATCCCGCCCGTCTGGGTCTTGACAGCGGCTTCCGCGCTGCCTCTTCTTTCCATCCGGGCCGGTAAAGGCAGCATCGGATACAAAGCAATAAATACCACCACATCAATATGCTGCGATTATGAAGCATCTAGTCTCACCGAATTCCGGCCCCCGGCACAGGGCCATGAAGCAGTCCGCTGCCATAAAACCGTTCGCGGCCACGAAGACGTTCGCTGCTACGAAATCGTTCGCCACGCTCGCAAGGAAGTTCCTGCTCGCCGGCGGCAGCCTGATGCTGCTCGCCGGCTGCAACCCCGGTGACTGGCACGCGAAGTTCAACCAATGGCTGGCACCCCAAAAGCAGGAACGTGATTATGATCGTATGGCGCAGCGGGGTCTGATTTACGGCCGGCTCCTGGGTCGGAAACACATCGCAAATCTCCTTACCAGCACATGGCGAACCCCTGGGCTGGGGGAATACCGGGCCGGGCTCGTTGCCAACCTGCCGCGGTACACAGTTTCACAGGTTGCCGGGGAATATGACACTGCGGTAATAAAATGCCTCGGCGTCTGCGCCGGCGGCCTTGACCGCCTGCCTGCCACGGAAGCCGCGGAACAGCTCATAGCGATAATCAGCATCTGCCCTGAATCGTCTATGTCCATGCGGCTGGTAAAAGAAGCCCTCATGGACGCCCTGAAGAACCCGGCCCTTGAATGGGGCACCACGTGGAGAATCAGAAACTCCCTGGATAAGGAAACCGTGCCCCTCCTTATCATCCCTGACATGCCGCCATGCTGCGTGTCACCGCGCGAACCAGGGCAGACGCGCCTTGATTCCCTTGCGCTGCGGATGATGACCGAGAAATAGCCTGGAAATGGCCTGGGAACCCGCCTTGGGAATAGCCTGGGATGTAATCCCTAAAGCTTCATCTGGTCCTTTTTCTCCTGCCTGCTCCTTGCATCGTCCACGATGGCGAGCCAGGAGTCCCCTATCTTCATGAAGTAGTTGCCGAACGTCTTGCTCAGCGAGATGCGCATGGGCCTGAACTTCCTCTTGCTCTCCACGGAGACTATGGTGTCGCGCTCCACCTTCACCATGCCGACGCGCTTCAGCCTTGGAAGGACGCGGTTGTAGAACGTCGCCTTGGATATGCCGTTCGTCTTGACGTACGACGCCGTTTCGTCGCCGCTCACCTGTGTCTTCTCGACGAGCATTTTGACGAAGCCGAACGCTATCTCGTAGTATTTCGGCTGGTATCTCTTGGAGAAAATGAAGTTCGTGAGTTCCTCGGCGTTCCACAGGTTGCGCGTAATCGTCTCGTTCTTGTCCTGGAACGAGCGCAATTCGTCGCTGTCGTGGCGCGGGAGGTAGATGGATTCTGACGAGGGCACGCCCCTGCTCGCTATCTGCCTGCCGGCCTGGTCTCCTGCCTTTTCCGTTTCATCTGGCTGGTCTGCCATGGCAGTATCTATCAGCCAAAAAATATAAGGTTTACCGTTGCAGTAGCCCCACGCCAAAACTGAAAACCGTCAGCCCGACGGCGGCCATTGCCCGAAGATGCCGCCGAGGCCGGCCTCTGCGCTCTCCTCCTCGGCCTTTATCTTCTCCACGACGCGCTTTTCCACATCGGCCTTGCAGCGGCTGGCGACGGGCTTCAGCTTACCATCAGCCTTCTTCAGGAAGTCTTCGGAAGCTGAGAAGTAGATGTACAGCTTCGCCTTGTCCTCGTTCAGCACGCCTCCGTCCTTGACCTTGTAGCCCGTGCGCGCGAAACTGTCCGTTGCGTACGGGTCGGCCTCGAGGATTTTCATGATCTCAGCCTTCTTCGCCAGTTCGCACTCGTAGACGTGGTCCATCTAATCCCCTTCCATTTCCTCCATCCTCATTCCGCCCTCCAGCATGGCTATCATGGCGCCGTACACCACCGGGTAGGCGAAGAACAGGGTGGCGAGCTGTACGAACGGGATGAAGCTGAGCAGCCAGACCAGGGAGAACAGCGCATAGAGCGCGATGAAGAATATGTGCCTCTTGCGCATCAGCCTGCCTGAATTCTTCAGTGAGAGCACCATGCCGGTGCCGAACGCGCCGGCTGACAGGAAGGCCGGGGTGAACAGCATGTGGATTATGAACGTCATGAAAATGGCGTATGCGGCCAGCAGCGCGTCCATGTACGCGACTCCCTGGAGGAGGTAGATGTAGATGGCTATGAACGGCCCGACGAGCAGCAGCCAGACAAGGTCGCGCACCAGCATTATGGCGAACATGGCCGGCGCCCGGGCGATTGTCTGCGAGTAGAACGTCACCAGGCTGGTCTTCTCGCGGTTGAGCGCCCGCCGGTAGGCGCTGGCCAGGGCGCCGTTCAGGCCGTTGGCGAAGAACAGGAAGACCAGGAGTATGAACACGCTCACCAGTATCGTCGGCAGGGAACTGAAGCTCACGGCCTTGTTGAACACGGACGCCACCAGGAAGTAGGCGAGGAACAGGCCGAGCGAGCCCAGCACGAACAGGACGAGCATGAACACGTAGAGGACCGCGCACCATGCGAACGCGAACGGCTTCCGCGAATACTCGCCGAACGCTTTTGAGAGGCTGGATATCATGACGTATCTATCAAAACGAAAACATTTAAATCAAACCCCCGCCTCTTACCTGTTATGAGCGTTCCACGCTGCATGAGCACCCAGCATCCTGACAACGTAGCCACGCCTTTTTTCTCCGACTCTGAAATACTCGCGGGCGATGCTGAGGTCAAGGAGGCGTTCTTCGTGTTCTCCCAGCTGGGCTGCACCGAGCAGATGTGGGACAGCGAAGGCAAGGAGGCGGACAACCAGGTTGTTGAGAAACTGCTCTCGCGCTACCTGGACTTCTTCAGCAAGAACCGGCTGGGGCGGGACCTGAGGCTCACCTACCGCGTGCCCAACCCGTCCGTGGAAAAGGGCCAGGGCAAGATACTGCTTGAGACGCTGCACAGCATCCCCAGGGCGTACGACGTCGCCAGGGTCGCCGGCATAGACACGCCGCCCATATTTGAGGTAATCCTGCCCATGACCACCTCGCACCTGGAGGTGGAGCGGGTGCGGAATTACTACGAGCAGGTCATAGTGGGGCAGGGGAACACGAAGCTCGGTGCCGAGCGGATATCCGTCAGGGACTGGGTGGGCGACTTCCAGCCTGAACGCATAAACGTCATACCGCTTTTTGAGGACTTCAACTCCATTTCCGGCTGCGACGAAATGGTGCTGAAATGCCTCCATGGGCTGAAGGGAAGGAACCCGGAGCACCTGCGCGTTTTCCTGGCGAGGAGCGACCCCGCGCTGAATTACAGCTCTGCCACCGCCGTGCTGCTGGCCAAGGTCGCCCTGCAGAAGCTCCAGGCCGTGGAGGAGAGGACGAGCATCCAGATACTGCCGATACTCGGCGTGGGCGGCGCGCCATTCCGCGGCAACTTCACGCCCGACAACGTCAGCAACTGCTGCGAGGAATACCCCAGCGTGCAGACATTCACTGCCCAGTCGTCGTTCAAGTACGACCACTCCTTCAGGGACGTGGTGAACGCGATAGACATCATAAACGGGGCCCGCCGCCGGCCGGCCCTGCAGATAGACGCGAAGAAGGCCATGTCGTTCGCCGGCAGGATCACCAGGGCCTACCAGGCCCAGCTCGCCCAGGTGGCGGACCTCATAAACGGCCTCTCGGTCTTCGTTCCAGCAAGGCGGGCGAGGAAGCTGCACATCGGGCTCTTCGGCTACGCCCGCTCCATGAAGGGCATAAGCCTGCCCAGGGCGATAAACTTCTGCGCCGCGTTCTACTCGCTCGGCATCCCGCCCGAGCTGCTCGGGCTCTCGGCGCTCGGCGAAAAGGAATTTGACGAGTTGCGCGGGCTGTACGTCAAGGTGGACGAGGACCTGAAGGATGCGGCAAAATACCTTAACAGGACGAACCTGGGAAGGATGCCGAAGTCCGTGCGCGACGGCGTTACGAAGGTGCTCGGGTGGGTGGAGTGCGAGCCTGACGAGGAATACGTGGAACTGACTACGCGCATATACGAGAATTACAAGTCAGGGAAGCGCGCGCACATCACAGAGGACGTGAAGGCAGCGGCTTGGAAGAGAAGGTTTTTGGGATAAGCATGGCCGACCCTACCGCAGTCCATAAGGAGCTCAGGGGCAAAATCTTCATCGGGGCGAAAGCGAAGCTCAAGACCGCAGAAGACCTCGCGACGCTCTACACGCCAGGCGTCGCCGAGCCCTGCCGCCTCATCGCTAAGGACCGCTCGCTCGCCTACGATTATACCATGAAATGGAACGCAGTCGCCATCGTTACCGACGGCACGCGCGTGCTCGGCCTGGGCGACATAGGCCCAGAAGCCGCCCTTCCGGTCATGGAAGGCAAGGCGCTCATCATGCAGCAGTTCGCCGGGATAGACGCATTCCCAATCTGCCTTGCCACAAAGGACGAGGACGAAATCGTGCGCATAGTGAAGGCGATTTCACCAGGCTTCGGCGCCATAAACCTGGAGGACATAGAGACGCCGAAGGTGTTCAGGATAG
>CAZBAM010000020.1:0-26197 GCA_964490215.1 Microcaldota archaeon
TTCAACTGCTCGGCTGAAGCCGGCAGTATTCTCGGCCCTCAAAAACAATAAAAAAAATAATAAAAGAAAAAGAAGGAAAGATTAGAGCGTGGCTCTAACCGAGCACTTCAAGATCCGGGGAACGGCGTTCCGTTCCCCAGCTCTCAAGGTTCTCTAACCGAGAACCTCAAGATCCTGCGAGTACGCCGGCACCGAGGAGCTCTCCTCGTCGGCAGACATGGAATTGCCCGCTATTGAAGCGCCCTTCACGCCGGTTACGATAGCAACCACTTCAATCTTGCTCTCGTAGTTCTGCATGATGCGCGCGCCCCATTTCACGTTCGCTTCCGCGTCCATCTTTTCGGTTATCATTTCGCCGGCCTTGATTGCGTCGCCGAGCGTCAGGTCGCTGCCACCCGTGATGTGGATGAGCGCGCCCTTGGCACCCTCGAAGTCAACGTCCAGCAGCCTGTTCTTCACGACGCTCTCGGACGCTGCGCGGACCTTGTCGTTGCCCTTGCCCTCGCCGACCGCGATGAAGCCGACGCCTCCGCCCTCCATGATTGCGCGGACGTCCGCGAAGTCAATGTTGATGAGGGACGGCTGCGTGATTGTCCACACGAGGCCGCTTATTGCCCGCGAGAGGATCTCGTCTGCAACCGCGAACGCCTCTGCCATCGGCAGGTTCGGGACCAGCTGGACCAGCCGGTTGTTGTCCAGGATGATGACCGAGTCGCAGTATTTCTTGAGCAGCTTGATGCCCTCGTCCGCCTTCTTCTTCCTTGCCCTTTCAAGCGCGAACGGGTAGGTCACCATGGCGACTACGATTGCGCCCTGCTCCTTGGCTATCTGGGCCACGATTGGCGCGGCACCGCCACCGGTTCCGCCGCCCATGCCCGCGCATATGAACGCGAGGTGTGCGCCTTCAAGCTCCTTCTCCACCAGCGGCCGGTCCACTTCACAGGATTTTGCACCCACGTCAGGGTAGCCTCCTGCGCCGAGGCCCTTGGTCACCGAGCGGCCTATGAGCACCTTCTTCGCCCTCTCGTGGACGATGTTCAGGTGCTGCTTGTCCGTGTTTATGGCCACGAGGTCCGTGCCCTTCACGCCGGATTTTATCAGCCTGTTGATGGTGTTGTTTCCAGCGCCACCGACGCCGACGGTCACTATCTTTATGCTCTCCGAGCTCATCGCCTCAGACGAAGATGACTTCTCCTGGGGCGTATTCTCTCCCATTACTGATCTTACCAAGTCTTCCATGTTTTCACCTTTTTGGTCGCCTTTTTAGTTATCATTTCCTGAAGGAAATGCGCGGACTAACTGAAGCTGGCCGGCGATTTAAATAGGTTTTCTTTTACGCCGGAGATAAAAATGCATAAAAAGTGTCTAAAATAAACAAATGAGGTGAAAAACGAGGGTAAAGATATAAATGTATTTACTGCATGCATTTACTTATGCGACCGAAAACCTTGATTTTGGTGGGATTGGAGGTAGTAGCATGGTAAAGGTCATCACAATCATGGATGACGTCTATGCAGACCTCTACCAGCTCAAGAAATCCAAGGACATGAGCTTCAGCGAGGCCCTGCGATACCTTCTCAAGCAGAGGCGCGACGAGGGACGGAGCATAATCGCGCTCGCAGGCAGCATAAACGAGCTTGACGTGGACCGCCGGGCGATGGAAAAAGTCCGGAAGGTGTATGCCTGGAACAGGTAGCGGCCGGTCAGGTAATGGGGGTTTTGAAATGGAACGAATCTGCCTTGATTTTGAGACCGCGCTTGATTTCCTGCGCGGCGACGTGGCCACCATAGAGAAGATGAGGTATTACGCGGACAGGGAGGAGCTTTGCATCACCACCTTCACCATGCTGCACATCATGGAGGTCGTGAACAAGCCAGAGGTCGTGACTGCCTTCGTCAACAGCGTCACCGTCCTCCCGTTTGACCGCAAGGCCGCGCAGATAGCCGCTGCGATAAACCGGGAGCTTGAGGAAAAGGGCGATTCAGGAAAAAGGAGCGAGGTCGTGCTCACGGCAGCGATATGCATGGCGAACGACGCGCTGCTTTTCTCGCGCTCGCAGTCCATGTCAAAATTTGACGGCATAAAAGGGCTGAAAAAGGTCTAAAGCTGCGGCAGGCAGCGGATGATTTCCCTGGTCTTGAAGTCGCGGAACTGGCGCATCTCCTTGTGGAGTATGAGCCGCTTGCCGAGGGCATCCAGTGTGCGTGCCCATTCCTTCAGCGAGGCGACTGGCACGCCGTCCATATGTATTTCATAATAGCCTTTCCGGAGCGCGATGACGGCGCACATGCTGGCAGACGGTGAGGAACGATTGAAGAAACGATGGACTGATGGCGAAGTCATCCTGTCCTTTGTAAAGCTTGCGCCGTCCATGGCGGACTTGACCAGGCGGGCGTCAAACGACGCGTCAGTGGTCCGCACCCTGAAAGTAAGCCTGCCGAAACCAGCGCCCCGTGGAATGTGGCAATCAGCCCGTGGAACCCCTTCTGAAATGAACATCCCGTTGTGGTATATGAACCCGCCGAGCCCATAACACCCTATCAGGGGTGCGCGGTGGTGAAAATACCGGACCAGCGACCGCTGTGCATGCAGCGCAGGGGCTTTTGCTTTTATTTCCTGTTGTACGGCCAGAGGTATGGACATTGGTGCCACTCGTTAGAACCATAATATCTCTGTCTCAAAGTGTTTATAAACCAATCCAAACCACAAGATACCACTATAAGAAGCGCGCGCACCTGACTTCGACGGATGGTGAAGAAGGCCTATCACGGCAGCCGGATGCCCTTCATTGCAAGCTCACTTGTGAAATCCCGGCTTAATTCATCCTGGAAGGACGACTCTTTCTTCATGAAAAGTTCCGTGGCCACGTTAATTGCACGCATCTCAGCCGCAGCCAGTTTCTTGGTTGTCAGTTTTACGCTTACGGAGTAATAGTTTGTCGTATTATGTTCGAGAGAGATGCGGATTGTGAGAAAATCGCCACACATTGACGAGAGGCTGTACGCCGCATGTTCCTTGCATGGTCGTTTGTTGATGTTCAGCTGAAACGTGCTGGCTATGGATTCCACAGCGTCATTGTCAGGAACAGCATCAGCCGTCCTTATGCGCAGGAGTGCATAGCATCCCTGATTGAGTTTGCCGCTCGCGCTGCGCAGCGGCCCCCCTCGCCAGATTTCTCCCTTTAGAAACTGGCGCATGCTGGTTTCTGCAAGCGGCAACACGGTGCCGGTGTGAAGCGTCGCTTTTCGCCCTGAAGGCATTGTCAATGTTGCTTGTATCATAGCCAGTCACACCATCAGGGGGAATGTGTGTCAAAGGGTTTATAAAAATGTGCAATGCACCCCGCGCTCGGGTTTTTTATTCTTTCATCCGCACTGTATAGCCATGGGGCTCAAGGCGCTCGTCCTCTACGGCTACGGCATAAACTGCGAGAATGAAAGCAAATACGCCATTGAGAAGAGCGGCGGCGCTGCTGACATCCTCCACGTCAACAAGCTCCTTGACGAGCCGAAACTGCTGGAAAGCTACAACATGCTCTTCATACCGGGCGGCTTCTCGTTCGGCGACGACCTCGGCTCCGGCAAGGTTTTCGGCAATAAGATGAAATTCCGCCTGCGCGGGCCGCTGGAGGCGTTCATCGGCTCAGGCAAGCTCGTGCTCGGCATATGCAACGGCTTCCAGGTGCTGGCGAAGATGGGGCTGCTCCCTGAGCCGGACTTCACGCAGAAGGTGAGCCTCATAGCCAACGATTCCGGGCATTTTGAGGACCGCTGGGTCATATTGAAGGGCAACCCGGCGTCGCCGTGCATATTCACGAGGGGCATCGGAACCATGCTGCTGCCTGTGCGCCACGGCGAGGGGAAATTCGTTGCGAAGGACGAGGGGGTGCTGAAGGCGCTGAAGGAGGACAACAGGGTTGTATTCCAGTACGTTGACGGGAATGGCGACCTTGCCGGCTACCCCCACAACCCCAACGGCTCAGTGGACAACATAGCCGGCATCTGCGACGCTTCGGGGAGGGTGTTCGGCATGATGCCGCACCCTGAGGCCTTCAACATGCCTGAAAACTGCCCCTATTGGGTGAAGGGCGGGGTAAAGGAGGCACTGGGGCTGCGCATATTCAGGAACGCGGTCCAGTACGCGGAAAAGCTCTGATTACCTGGAGTGCCTGCACAACTCCACTTTTACGACCATCACGGCGCCGCCCAGCACGAGCAGCAGCGGCCACGCCCTTGCCCAGGACACGCTGTCCAGGATGCCGAAGTTTACCGCCAGGGCGAGGAGGCCGAGGCATATCAGCAGGTATCCGGGCAGCCACGCGTCCAGGTCGTGGCAGTTGTCGCCGCACATACAGTTTCTTGAGGATTTGTCGCTTTTCTTTTTACTTGCCATCAGTTGCACCCCAATAACAGATAATGGGAATATTTTATAAGCGCTCACTTGCCCATGACGACGTAGCCGAGCACGGGCACCGCAAGCACGGCAAGGCAGACGAAGAACAGGGTGTGCATGAAATCCAGGAACCCATGCACCAGGAAGACTGTGACGGAATTGTGCGCGTCAAACCTGCCGAAGAACCTTTTCAGGAATCCCAGGAAGATGAGCAGCGGGACTGCCACGAGCACGACGAGGAAAAACGAGGAGATGCCTGGCGTGTTGAGGAACGTCGTTATGCGCTCGCCGCTGCTTATGAAAACCAGGTAGCAGATGGCTGCAAGCCCGGCTGCGAACAGGGCGAAATCGGTAACCCGGCCGGTGGCAGGGTAGAGCCCGTGCGTGTATTCCTCTGAGATTATCTTCACCGAACGGGGGAGTTCCCAGATTATGAAGCTGATTACGAGGAGCACTGACGCCGTGTTGAAAAGGCCCGGGTTGATGATGCCGAAGAAGCCCGCCAGGAGGTTGTATGCCATATGGGAAACTTGCCCGCGAGTGTTTATAAAATGCCTGCGGGGCGGTTGGGGGAGGGCGACGAAGTAGGGATTGACAAAAGACGAAACTCATTTAAACGTTCGGCGGGTATTTTGAGCATGGAGAAGGTGAAGATGGAGATTGCTGGAGAGATATCCCTCTCCGAGGACGCCGGAGCCACCATGAGGAAATGGCGCGAAATCTTCAGCATCTCCCAGGTGGAGCTGGCCAGGCACCTCGGCATCACGGTTTCAACCATCAGCGACTACGAGGGCAACCGCCGGAAGTCGCCGGGCACCGCGGTCATAAAGAGGTTCGTCAACGCGATTTTTGACATAGACAAGGTGAAGGGCGGCACCATCACCCAGAAACTCACTGAAAAGCAGAAGCCGCTGACCGAGTATTTTGAGGTGCACGAGTTCGCCCGCTCCATCGCGCTCAAGGACTTCGTGAAGCTCATAGACGGGAAGGTCCTGTCCAACGCCGACATCATAGATTCCAAGAAGGTATACGGCTACACCCTGATTGACAGCATCAAGGTCATACTGGACATGCCGTTCTCCTATTTCCAGAACCTCTACGGCAACGTAAGCGAGCGCGTGTTCATATTCACGGGCGTCAGCACCGGCCGCAGCCCGATGGTGGTGGTGCGCGTGAGCTCAACCAAGCCGTCGGCGGTGGTCCTGCACAACATAGACCCGGGCAAGGTGGACAAGCTCGCGATGAAGATATCCGAACGCGAGCGCATCCCGCTCATCGTGAGCAACGCCTCAATAGACGCGATAAAGGACGCGCTCAACCGCATCTGATTTTGTTTCCAGCCTCAGCTAACGCTCGGGGAAACTGGGCAGAGCTATTGAATTAAAAACTGTTGCGGGAAAACTTTTCCTATGCCAGAAAAAAAGACCAGGTTCATTGTGATTACCGGCTCAATAATGTCCGGGCTGGGCAAGGGGATTGTGACTTCTTCCATCGCGAAGCTTCTGCAGGCCAGGGGCTTCAACGTCGTGCCCATAAAATTTGACGGCTACCTCAACGTTGATTGCGGCACCATGAACCCGTTCCGCCACGGCGAGGTGTTCGTGCTTGACGACGGCACCGAGGTGGACATGGACTTCGGCACGTACGAGCGGTTTTTGAACAAGTCGCTGCCCGGCAACTGCTCCATAACCGGCGGCAAGCTCTTCCAGAAGATAATAGAGAAGGAGCGCAAGGGCGAATACCTCGGCAGGGACGTGCAGTTCGTGCCGCACCTGACAGGCGAGATAAAGTCCTGGGTGCAGAAGGTCGGCGCGGACAACAATGCGGATTTCGTGATGATAGAGGTCGGCGGCACAGTCGGCGACCTGGAGAACGGCTATTTCATAGAGGCGCTGAGGCAGCTCCATTTTGAGCGCAACAATATGGCTTTCGTGCAGCTCACCTACGTCCCGAGCCTGAGCGCGGGCGAGCAGAAGACCAAGCCCACGCAGCAGGCCACGCGGCTCCTCCAGAGCCTCGGGATACAGCCGGACGTGATAATAACCCGCGAGCAGGAGAAGCTCGCCGAGGAATCCAAGAAGAAGATAAGCCTCTACTGCAACGTGGCAGAGGAGGCGGTGTTTGACGACCCGGTGCTCGCCACGGTCTATGAGCTGCCGCTCATCCTTGAGAAGCAGGGACTGTACGCGCAGCTGGCGAAGAAGCTTGACCTTCCCAACAAGGAAGCGGACCTGAAGGAGTGGCACAGGAACGTGGGCAGGATTTTGCAGCCGAAGGACAAGCCGCTGAAGATAGCGATTGTGGGTAAATACACGGCAGTGAAGGACGCCTACATAAGCGTCAGGGAGGCGCTGGTGCACGGCGCTGCGGCCGTGAATTCCGGCCTGGAAATCGGCTGGATAGAGGCAGGCGACCTTGAGAAGCTGGCCGACGTTGCCGAAGTGCTCGCTCCCTACGACGGCATACTCGTCCCTGGCGGGTTCGGCGAGCGCGGGATAGAGGGCAAGATAAGCGCGATAAGGTACGCGCGCGAGAACAAGGTGCCCTATCTCGGGCTGTGCCTCGGGCTCCAGCTCATGGTCGTGGAATACGCGAGGAACGTCTGCAAGCTGGAAGGCGCGCACTCAACAGAGTTTGACAAGAAGACCAGGCACCCGGTGATTGACATGCTCCCTGAGCAGCACCAGATTTCCAGGATGGGCGGGACCATGCGGCTGGGGGCCTACGAATGCGTGGTGAAGAAGGGGACTGCGGCTTATGCGGCTTACAAGAGCGAAACCGCGTCCGAGCGCCACAGGCACAGGTACGAGGTCAACCCCAATTACGTGAAGGAGCTTGAGGACAGCGGCCTCGTGATTTCGGCCACGCACCCGAAAGGCGTGGTTGAGATGACCGAATGGAAGGGCAGCTTCGGGATTGCTACGCAGGCGCACATAGAGCTGAAGAGCAGGCTTGAGACGCCTGCACCGCTTTTCGTGGAGTTCATGAAGGCCGCGAAGGACTTCAGGGGCAAGCCGTCCAAATCAGCCGGCGAAACGCACGGCGAGTGACACACTCCCAGGGCTAATCTAGGGAGCTTTGCTCCCTGGATTCCAGCGACCGGTTCGCCGGTCGCTAGAAAGCCCTGGGCTTCTGGCTGTCTCGCTTTAGGCGAGAAGCCGTGTGGCACTGGGAATACTGAGGTTTCGGGTGCGCTTCCTCCTAGGCCTGAAGACCTAGGCTTCCGCGCACCCTGGGAGTGTGAGGATAAGGTATAAAATTCCATCGTGGCAGAAGTGTTTTGCTATTTGTCGGCGTTGGCCGGGCCCATAGTCGAATGGTTAAGACGCTACCTTGACATGGTAGAGATTCGCGGTTCGATCCCGCGTGGGCCCAATTTTCCCTTTGCTTACAGTTTTGCGCCTTGTGTCCTGCCTCACGGAAAATTGGGAGGAAGTGGCCGGAGGCCACAACTGCCCAATTTTGTTCACTGCACTCGCCGCTTCGCGGCTCGTGGTGAACACGTTTCCGGTTCTGGGTTTATTTTATTCCAGGGGCGGCTCTGTCAGGACTACCACGGTCTCGTGAATGTCATCTGGGCTGCAAGTGACTGCCACAGGTTTCCGTTCCACGAGCATAGCAGCCGCGTGCATGAGGTCGCTGGTGGTGACGCCAGCGGTGATATCGGTCGCGGCTGGCTTGCAAATGCAATCCACGAAGCCGTCACTCTTAAGCAGTTCAACTTCGGAGTTCGCCAGCACCGCCATACTGGCATCGCCGGACGCCACGGCTGAAACGACCACTGCGTGTGGGTTCGCCTTGCGGAACGCCTTCAGGCCCTCCCTCAGGGCCGCTGAGCCTGCAGCCAGGTCTATGGGGTTATGAAGGACCAGGACGTCATTCTGGAGTTTTGGGAGCATGCGCACGAGCGTGGCGAAGTCGGTGATGATCATCCGGCAGTCAAGCAGCGCCGGTGGCATCTCACTATCAGGTAGGATTTTGATGCGCTCTGGCTTGATGCCATAATGAAACACCGTGTGCAGGCCGCCAAAATACGTCTCCAGGGCCTGATTGTCAAGCGCAAGGCACACCCTCTTGTTGAAAAGGATTTCTGTGATTTTCCTGGCGGACGGGCTGTCCTGGAAGTCAGTAAGCGGCGCGGCGGTTATGCGTGGCTGGCCTGTGTTTACAGCCGCTTTGGGTTCTATTTTAGTCGTGTTAGCGTTAATCATGTCATCAGCCTATTGAGGTTTCTGCCTGCTTACGAACAGGTCTATGCCTTCGGTTTTGGAACGTGCAATACGTCTGGTTGTTTGGTTTTGTTGCATTACTTTCCACCTGAGTCTTATGCCGCTCGTTATGGCCGCCCTGGGAGATGGCTCGGCCTGCCGGGAGCAATAAGTCTGGGCTTCCTGAAGTATTAATGTGCCGAAGGGTTTAAAAAAGTGGAGTTTTGCCCTCTACGATGCGGTTCGTGACCTCTGTGACGCTCTCCAGGCGGGAGTCAATCCCGCGCCTGACAGCCGCCTTCAGCCGCCTGAAATCGCCTGCAGGGGCTATTAGCGAGGCAGAGGCCATCCGTGGCTGGTCTATGGGCCGGCCTATCTGGGAAAGCAGGGTTATCGTTATGTCCTCCACGTCAGGGTATTCCGTGGCGATGGACTGCGCCATCTCCGTGGCCAGCACCGAATAGACCTTGCCGACGTGGTTTACAGGGTTCTTGCCGCACGCGGCCTCCAGGGACATTGAGCGCATGGGCGTTATGAGCCCGTTCACGCGGTTGCCCCTGCCGACGCTGCCGTCGTCGCCCATCTCCGCGCTCGTGCCTGTGAGCGTCAGGTAGACAGACTTCGCCTTTATGTCATCGCCTGCATTGACGACCACTTCCACGTCCAGGGATGTCAGCTTCCGGACGAACTTGAGGACGTCCTTCCGAACCCTTTCCCTCGCACGCACGTAGGCCCCGAGGTCAGCGAGGTAGCGGGAAACGAACGCGCAGGCGACCGTGAGCCTTATGCGGCCTTTTTCCCTGAGTCCCATGACCTTTATGTCAGGGCCGATCTCTGGGTGGGCTGCCTTGTATCCAGGGGAATTGAGGTATTTCTCGCTGCGGAGCACTGCCTGCTCCAGGTCCGTGAGCGGGGCGAAGCCTGTGCCGAAGCTGGTGTCGTTCGCATACGGTATTTTCGGCCCGCGGAGGAACAGGCCCACCAGGTCAGCGCTGCCAGCGGATATGCGCGACTCTATCTCCACGTCGTCATCCACGTCCAGCATCGGCACGGCGCGCTGCAGGTAGTCGTGCGCTGCCTCAACTGCGATGTGTGGCACCGGGATGGATTTCCCGCGCGCTTCGGCCGCGGCCCTGCCGCTCAGGAGCACGTAAATCGGCCGGGTGAACACGCCGCCACCGAACCTGACGCGCGTCCCGCCGCCGCATATCTGCCCCTTGTCCACGTTGTGGTGTAGGATGCGGCCGAACTCTGCGAGATACGCCCTGCTGAGCCTGCGGCTTACCTCCTCCATTACGCCGTCTATGAGGCTGTCCGGGTGGCCAAGGCCCTTGCGCTCTGCGATTTCCACCTCGCGCTTCGCCACGGGCAGGTACCTGCCCTTTTCCACCACGATGTTGCGGGCCATGGGGGGATTACGGCGACGTTGTTTATATAAATTGCGAAAACGAAAATTACGAAAATCTGGAGAAAACTCAGAACAGGTAAGCCTTGTCCCACACGCCGGCGGCAGGCGGCTGGCCCACGCGGTAGAACGCCTGGCGGGCGATGTTGCGGACCGTGTACGCAGGGTCGTGCTCTGACACGTAATGCAGGGACAGCCTTGCCAGGTATGCGTCCTTGCCCTGCAGGTGCGCGAAAAGCAGCCGTATGGCAGCCTTCCGTTCCATGACGCTCCGGTTGGAAAGCTTCGCCAGTATCGCTTCAAGCTCATTCATTGGAATCACCGGTCTCCGAACTTGGGCTGCCGTCTGCCGCTCCGGTCCGGTCGTCGTCTGTCTTCTGGGCCGGGCTGTCGTCAGTTTCAGTAGCCGAACTGCCGTCTGCCTTGCCGCGATTGAGTATAGCGTCCAGTTGCTCCGCGGGCAGGCCTGTTATGGCCTCAGGCCTTGCCGCGTGTATCGCACGGATGGCTTTGGCAGCGGGTTCCTGCGCCTCTGGTCCTTCTGCGGCTTTGAAGGCCTCAACCATTTTCGGGCCTGCGTCCCTGTCCAGAAGCGCGGCGATTTCCGTCCTGCCTGCGAGATAAAGGTCGGCAAGGGCGCTGGCACCGTCAAACTGCTGCTCAATGCCAGCGAGATTGAGCCGCGCGGTATTGAGCGTGACGAGGTCGTGCGCTGCCAGCTTCAGTGAGTCCGGGTATTTGTCTTTGCTTGCAGAAATCGCCTCTGCCGCGGAAAGCAGCGTGGGGCTTATGGAACCAGGGCCTCCGTCCAGGCCTGCTGCGAAGAGCGCATCGCCTGGAACGTTCAGCGTCCGGAGCGAGGTGAGCAGGCGCATCGCCCTGTGCCGCGCTGGATTGTCGCCGTTCACCATGACAAGCACCTGCCGGGTGCCGATTGCCTCGAGCATGTCCTTCAGGTTGCCTGTGCCTGTCGCGGCGAGGTTGGCGAGCGCATAAGTGCACACACGCTCGTTGTCGCTGTCCCTGGCGAGCAGGTCCTTCACTTCCTTTATGGCAAGCAGGTCGCGCGCTGCTGCTGCAAGGCTTTCTTCAGGCTCCGGCTGCGCAAGTATGCCCTCGGCAAGATGGGTTATCTCGTCTGGTACTGCGCTCAGGTAGGATGCGGCATGGAGCTTGTGGTAGGTCAGGCTCATGCCTGCCTTTTCTATCCTGTTTATGGCAGCCCAGGCCAGCGCGCTCTGGCTTTCCTGTCCCTCGCCTGTCGGGGGCTTCATTATGAGGTCTGCCATCTCTGCGCCTGCGCATTGCAGCATGAGGCCCAGGTCTGTTCGCCCTCCCTTATAGAGGTCGGTGAGGGTCTGTACGCCCTCAAACTGCCTCCCGTCTGCGCAGTTGATGCGCTCCAGCGCTTCGGTTATGAGAAGGAACTCCCAGGCGAGCGCCTTCAGGTGCTCGTTGCCAGTGGTGCTGCCATAGACTTCATCGGCAAAGGCTGTGAGTTCTGCGGCTGCCGGGTCAAGGTACGTGCCGGTCATGAGCACGCACTCTGCAAGCGGCGCGTCCAGCGACGCCGTGAGCAGGTTCTGCGGGATGGTGAATGAAGGAGCAGGAACCTTGATGCCGCCTCCTTGCATGACACCGAGGGTGGTAAATGCGACGAGGATGCTGTGGGCGGTTTCAGCCCTGGCTTTGGCAATGTCTGACGGGCCTTCTGCTGACTGCTCACCGTCTTCTTTGCCTGCTTTGTCTGCTTCGCCTGTGTTTGTGGCTGCGTCTGCCTTCTTTTTGCCTGCGGCTCCAGCTGGCTGTTCCTTGCCTGCTGCTGCGTCCTGCAGCGAGGTCCTTATTATGTCGTTCATAAATGGTGCAAGTTCAGACTTTCCTGCCTTGAAGAGGAGGGCAGCGCCTAAAGCGCCTGCAAAGCGCCTGTGGCCTTCCTGCGCCAGCAGGCCTCTTGCCTCGTTCATGAACATGAAATCCTTTGCGAACGTCCTTGTCACAGGGTCGTCAGCACGTTCATGCACTGTTGCAGCGAAAGCGAGCAGCTCTGCTGGAATGGCAGGCAGGTAAATTCCTGCTGCGAACATGCAGTTCAGCGGGCCTGCCAGGATGGATGGGGCAATCACTTCCTGCGGAATCGGACTTGCAGAATGAAGGGTGAATGCGATTGATGCGTCAAGGAAGTCCGAATGTGGAACCAGTATGCCAGCGTTCCTGATGGTTGTTATTATGCCGCGCGCAGCCTGCCTTGCGGCGGCCCTTGCCTTTTCGTCACTGCCCGGCGGGCTGACCACCACGTCAACCAGCCCTGCGCCCAGGTCTGCGAGCGCTGAATCAAAGGCCAGGCGCACGTCGCTTTTTTCATCGTAGTAGTTGCGCACGGTTATGATGTCCGGGACCAGACGGGCCGCCTCGTCCATCTTGAGCTGCACGGGTAGTTTTCCCAGGCGGAGGCGGTCAAACACGCGCATTGCGGCACAACGCACGTCCTCATACCCGTCTTTCGCATATTCCCCTGTGGCCCCCACGATGCTCAGGCTCGGAAGCGAATCGATAAGGTCCCATGAGATTCGGCCGAGTTCTGTAGGCAGGTATATTCCACCGGTGGCAGAAACGCCATGCGGCGCTCTCACGCCAGCGATGCCGAGCGCTCCGAGGATGAGCAGCGCGTGCCTGTGCTCCGCGGTCTCAGGGCCGTTGGTGCGGGCCTGCGCTTCTGTTTCAGCGCAGATGGCGTCAAGCATTGGCCTCAGCCACGCCCCTTCGCCTGCACGATATAGCATGACGAGTGAGAAGACGCCTGCGAATGCGCTTTCGCCGCCCCGGGATATGAGCCCACGCGCCCCGATGACGAACAGGAAATCCACTGCTGCCTGCTGGACTTCTGGATTGCAGGCGATGGGTTCAGGGCCTGGCTGTGCGACGATGGTCTTTTGGCTCGCATCAGCCGTATCGGCAATTGGCTTTTTTGGGGGAAGCTGCATGCGCTGTGCAATGTCAACCAATTGAGGAGGTATCTCAGTAAGATAGGCTGCCGCACGGAAAGCGTATACCACTGCGCCGTCGTTCTTGTTGCTCGTGGTATTGACGAGGAAGTCTATGGCCAGAGGCGACGGATTGCGGGCTATGTCAAGCCAGAAGTCAGCCATGTGCTCCTGCAGGTAATGCCAGCCATGCGAGGGGCTGGCACGGTTGCCGTCCATCTCAAGGAATTTGGTTATCGTGAGGCTGCGGGTGGGGGGGGTGTTGAGAAGCCCGGTCCAGAAATCCGTATGGCCGTATTCAAGCCCCCAGAGGGCGTCTGCAGACGCGAGCGCAGCCTGCACATGGCTGCCGTCGTGCGAGCGGGCTGACAGTGCCTTTTTGATTATCCTGGCCAGCGTCTTGTGAAGGTTTTTATGGGCCTTTGTTATGACGAGGTCTCCGTCCTGCCTGGGAAGGCAGGCGACGGCGCTTTTGATGAACGACGCGAGAACGTTGGTGGCGTGCACGCCCTCCTCAAATGCCTTCTGCTGGGCCGGAACAGGGCTCCATTGACCTGCTGGGTCGGGGTTGGAGAAGGAACAGACGGGCTTACCAAGGCCTTTTGAGGAACTCCTGAGCCTGGAATTGATGGTGTGGAGTGCCGAGGTCTTTTCCGCGTCGCCGAGCTTGGAGAAAGCTGAAACTGCATCTCCGACGAGGCTGCCTGCACTGCCATTGCGGTTTGCAATGGCCTGCGAGAGGGACGTTTCCACTGCAAGCAGGTCCGCACTTTTCTGCGTGAAAAACAGGAGGCGCCAGGGCTTCACTACGCCTGTATCAGTTCCCTTCGTTTTCTTCGTCGGTGGAGCAGTCTGGGTTTCAGCCATCATATCGCCTTCTGCCGGCTTTGTATGGTATTGGATATTTATGGCAAGAAGTGTTTATAAATACATGTGTTTTTGAACGGAAAAACGTGCATGTTGGCCTGGAAAGGGAGCTGGCGGAGGCTTTGGGAGGCGCTGGGGCGCCGGGTGCCGGGGGGCGCTGGGAGGAGATTATGATATTTAATATTGCACGTGGAATAACCCTGCCTGTTTGCAGCCCGGAAACCGAAGCCCGGAGATGGACCACCATGAAATTCATACGCTCGCCAATCATCTGCCTGCTCGCCCACGTTGACCACGGCAAAACGAGCCTTCTTGACAGCATCAGGGGCACCGCCGTCGCAAAGAAGGAGGCCGGCGGCATAACCCAGATGATAGGCGCCAGCTACGTTTCCAGAGAGGACATAGACGCCATAGCGAAGGACCTCGCAGCCAGGATGAAGGTGACGCTGAGGATACCAGGCCTGCTTTTCATAGACACGCCAGGCCACGAGGCGTTCGGCAACCTCAGGGACAGGGGAGGGAGCATAGCCGACCTGGTCATCCTCCTCGTGGACGTGAACCAGGGGTTCCAGCCCCAGACCGTGGAGAGCATAAAAATCCTCAAGCAGTACAAGACGCCGTTCGTGGTGGCAGCGAACAAGATAGACGCTGTGAGCGGGTGGAAGAGCCACAAGACGACGTCGTTCATGGAGTCCTACAACCAGCAGCCCGAGTACGCCAGGAACGCGCTTGACGAGAAGATTTACGGGCTGATGGGGAAGATTTCCGAGCACGGGTTTGACAGCGAGAGGTTTGACAAGGTCACGGACTTCACGAAGCAGATAGCCATAATACCGGTGAGCGCTAAGACCAGGGAGGGCCTCAGCGAGCTGCTCGTCCTCATAGCCGGCCTGAGCCAGAGGTTCCTCGGCGAGAGCCTTGAGATAGACGAGAACGGCCGTGGCAAGGGAAGCGTCATGGAGGTCAAGGAGGAAAAGGGCCTGGGAACGACGGTTGATGTGATACTCTACGACGGCATACTTAGGAAGAACGACGACATCGCCTACATGACTGCTGACGGCGTGAGGAAGACGAAGGTCCGTGGGCTGCTCCTGCCCAACCTGGGCGGCGGGGAGAAATACAGGAACGTGGATTCAGTGGTTGCAGCGGCAGGCGTCAAGATATACGCGCCGGGCCTTGAGGGCGCGCTGCCCGGCTCGCCGCTGGAGGCAGTGCAGGACTTTGAAAAGGACGCCGCGGCCATAGAGGCGCAGTTCAGGAACATCATATTTGAGAAAAAGGACGAGCTGGGCGTGGTGCTCAAGGCCGACAGCCTGGGTTCCGTGGAGGCCCTGCTGAAGCTGCTCGCCGCAGAGGGCATACCTGTGAAGGAGGCCGCGGTCGGCCACGTCACACGCAAGGACGTCATAGCAGCCGGGGCCGTGGCCAAGCAGGACGCGTTCATCGGCGTCGTGCTCGGCTTCAACGTCAGCATCCTTGAAGAGGCGGCCCTGGAAAGCAAGAACTCAGGCACGCCGATAATCTCCAGCGACATCGTGTACAGGCTCGTGGACAACTACAAGGAATGGGCCAAGGAAAGGCGGGAAAGGCTGAAGAAGGAAAGCCTGCAAACGCTCACCTGGCCTGGCAAGCTCAAGGTGCTTGAGGGCTACGTGTTCCGCGCCTCAAAGCCTGCGGTCTTCGGCGTTGAAGTGCTCTCGGGCAGGATAAAGAGCGGCTACAGGCTCATGAAGCGCTCCGGCGAGGTGGTGGGCGAGATAAGGGAGATGCAGCGGGAGAAGGAGAAGGTGGCCGAGGCCTCGCCCGGCGACCAGCTCGCGCTGTCGTGCGACGGCATAGCCATCGGCAGGAACGTGGCCGAGGGCGACGTGCTTTACACTTACATGATACTGGACGAAGTGAAGAAATGGGACGGGCAGCTCCACATGCTCAGCGGGCCCGAAAGGGAGCTTTTCGCCGAGATACGCGGGGCGCTCGTCCGGACGTTCTGATGCGCAATGTGCATTTACGACGGGATATTCGGCAGCGGCGCGGTGCTCGCAGCGCAGGCGCTCACCCTGGCGGCAGTGCTCGCGGCCTTCCTTTTCTGGGTGTGGGCCTACCTGAAGAGCGGCGTCAGCCCCAGGCGATACGCGCCGGCCATCGCACTATGGCTCCTTTTCGGCACCCTGGACATAGTGATAACGACGAGGGGGATTGCTGACGGCCACGGTGAAGGCAACGCCCTTGCCGCAGGCGTGTTCTCGGTTTTCGGTGCCCATGTCGGGCCGGTAATGGCGAGCGTCCTGTGGATAAGCCTCTGGGCAGGGCTCGTGCTCGTGCTGAACAGGAGCAACGTTGCGCGGGCGGAGTTCCTTTCACTGGCGGTTTTCTACTCGCTTGCCGCAGGGCACTTTTTCGGCTTCAGCTCGTGGTCCCTTCAGCTTTGCGGCGCTGCGAATGCGCTTGGCTCGTTCGCGCCAGGGGCTGCAGGCCTGCTTGTTTTCGCGGCCGTGGGCTGCGCTGCGGCGCTGCTTGATATGTTCCTCTCGGGGATTGGAAGGCCGGGAGTCAGGTCTGCTTCCTGACAAGCACTGATATGTCCCTGCCTGGCTCCAGCGCGTACTTAATGTCCAGCTTCCTTGCCTGGAGGAAGAGATTGTGTCCTTCCAGGCTCAGCGGCGTGAAAAACCTGTAGAGGATGCCGCCGGCCCGGTTCAGCGCTTCGTAGTGGTCGCTGAAAAACACGAACGGCGGGTTACCTTTGAAATCCACGAAAAGGGCCTTGTGTGTCACGCCGTAGCCGTTGTAGAAAATCAGGCGGCCGCCAGGCCTGACTATGCGGGCCGCTTCTGTCACGAGCCATAGGCTGGATGAAGGTGGTATGTGGCTGTTCGACGTAACTATGGAAAAGTAAAACTCGCTCAAGCCGGCGTTCCTCAGGGGGAGTGGATTATCCTTTTGCAGTGACAGGAACGGAAGGCCTGCAGCGTTTTTCCTGCCTGCCTGGTATGAAGGCCCGCTGTGCGCGCCCGCCGGGATAAGGCTTGCGGCGTCAAAGCCCACGTAAACCAGTCCGGTAGCCTGCCCGGTTGCCTGCCTGGCGTCGTGCAATGGCGCCTTCCTTGCCCAGGGACAGATAGGGTGGTCGGGCTGGCATATCTCTGCAACCACGTGCCTCGTGTGTTTTTGCGTTATCACGTATATATTGTTGATACGAATGGTTTAAAATGGATGATGAAGGAAAGGCCAGGGGTGTTGGGGGAACCATTATAATTTTAGGAGGGGGAAGGAGAGGGAAACACAGCGGTCATATAACAACGGACAACGGGAGGGAGCATTTATGATAATCGGCCTTACCGGCGAGAACTGCGCGGGCAAGAGCACTGTCTCGGAATACCTCATGAAGAAGGGGTTCTACTACTATTCGCTCTCGGACGTCATACGCGAGGAGCTCAAGGCCAGGGGAAAGCAGGTTTCCCGCGAGAACCTCATAGAGGAGGGCAACGGCCTCAGGAAAAGGTTCGGACCGGGCGTGCTCGGCAGCAGGATTGCGGGCATGCTCCACAAGGACAAGAACTACGTCATAGACTCCATCCGTAACCCGGCCGAGGTGGCAGAGCTGAAAAAGCTCGGCAGGTTCTTCCTTTTCTACGTCACCGCGCCGGCTGAGGTGCGGTTTGAGAGGATAAAGGCCAGGAGCAGGGAGGAGGACCCGAGGACCTACGACGCGTTCCTGCGCATAGAGAAGCTTGAGATGGAAAACGCCGAGAAGACAAAGCAGAACCTGCGCGAGACGTTCGGCATGGCGGACAGGACCATACTGAACGAGGGCGACCTCAACGAGCTCTACGAGAAGGTGGATATCGCGCTTGGCGAGACCAGCGGCGAGTTCAAGCTGGCCAGGCCGAGCTGGGACGACTACTTCATGGGCATAGCCAAGGTGGTCGCTTCCAGGAGCAACTGCATCAAGCGGAAGGTGGCAGCGGTCATAGTCAAGGACAAGAGGATAATCTCCACAGGGTATAACGGGACGCCGCGCGGAACCCGGAACTGCGCCGAGGGCGGGTGCCCCAGGTGCAACAATTTCAGCGAATCAGGCAAGAACCTTGAGGAGTGCCTGTGCAGCCACGGCGAGGAGAACGCCATAGTCCAGGCGTCCTACCACGGCATAAGCATAAAGGACTCCATAATCTACACCACGTTCTCGCCGTGCCTGATATGCACCAAGATGATAATCAACGCCGGCATAAAGGAGGTCGTGTACAACGCGGACTACCCGCTCAACGACTCGTCGCTCAGGCTGCTCAGGGAGGCAGGCGTGAAGGCGCGGCAGCACAAGGTGGCATGAATGGCAGGGAAGACAGCTGCAGCTGGCACTGCGGAGGCTGTGGGGGCGGAAGGGGACGAGGCCGGGGAGGAAGTGCGGCCAAGGATCATGAGGGCGGCCGCGCTGTCCATGACGGGGGATTTCCTGCTTCTCGTCGGCCTGTTGTTCGTCCTGCTCGGCATAGCTGCCTTCGTGACGGATTTCCTCAGGGTGAAGGGCAGCGGAGAGACGGTGGTGGGAGGCCTCATGATAGTGGTTGCAGTCGCGCTGCTGATGCGCTCCAGGGCGGCGATGCCGCGCATGCCTGGCGCCCCAAAACCGCAGCGGCCGATGGCGATGGAAAAGAGCGGGTCATACCGCTGATTTAAAACAGAAACCGGCACTAATCCTATCGGCAACGATGATGATACCGTCCCAGACACAGCCGAAAGGCGATGACGATAAGAGTAGCTACTGAGTTGCCAATTGCACTGATTTCTACAGGGCCAGAACCATTATATTGTTTTACGCCTAAGTAGGCTGAGAGGTGGGGACATGAGATTGGTAGTACAGGATGCTCCAGCGCTTAAGGCGGTAATAGACTGCATAGTCAGCCTCGTGGAAGAGGGGCAGTTTGAGGTAAAGGCCGACGGCCTCCACCTCATGGCTATGGACCCGTCGCAGATTTCAATGGTGTCGTTTACCATGCCCAAGTCCGCGTTCGTGGAATACAGCGTCAGCGAGGAACGGAAGCTCGGCATAGACGTCGGGCAGCTGTCCAGCGTGCTGTCCAGGGGCCGGAAAGGCGAAACCGTGGAGCTTTCGGTTGAGGAGGGCAGGCTGGTCGTGCGCTTCGCAGGCGACAAGCACAAGCGGACCTTCAAGGTGCCACTCATAGAGAGCAGCGAGCGCTCGCAAAGGGAGCCCAAGATAGAGTTCAAGAGCTACGCCATTGTGAAGGCGGACGCCCTGAAAGAGACGCTCAAGGACGCGAAGCTCATAAGCTCCCACGTCAGGCTGCACCTCACCCCGACTGAGTTCTTGGTGGACGTACGCGGCGAGAATGGCGAGGTGAAGGCCGAGTTTGAGAAGGGCTCTGCGGATGTCACTGAACTCCACACGGACGCGCCTGTGAAGGCCACCTTCCCGCTCCAGTACCTTGAGGACATGGTCAGGTCCAGCCCGGGCGGCTCGCCGGTGAGGATCAACCTGGAAACAGACAGGCCGCTGAAGCTTGAGTACGAGGTTGAGGGCGCGAAGATAGTCTATTACCTTGCGCCGAGGATAGAGACCGAGTAGACTACCCATGCATGGGCGGGGCGGGCAGGACCAGCCTGTTAGCGCGGTTAGTGCTGTTGGCGTTGCCAGGGGGCGTGTCCCGGGCCGGATGACCGGATTCCGACGGCTGATTACGACATTACGATAGGAGTTCGTCACAAGACGTAATCTGATACACAGATTTAAAAGGCCGGATTACGTAAATAATTGTAGTCAGATATGGGCATATGGGACAGGCAAACCCAGACTGCCAGCAGGTGACCCAGGGAATGAAGAGGACTGAATACGCGGACGTGCACATACCCAGCGCGGATGAAAAACTCCACGAGCTGGAAACAGGCAAGCACGACGACTACGAGCTTCCGGAATTCACAAAGGAGGTGCCAGTGTCATCCTCGCGCCACGAGTCCGGCGGCAGCGTCACCATGGAATACGGATGGAAAAAGTCAGACACCCCAAGCATAAAAATAACCAGGATGACCTTCCGCGGCGGCGAGGAGGGGGTTGCAGACCTTTACAGGATAGCGGCAAGGGACGGCGCGGACAGCATATGCTTCAGCCACAACAATCACACGTATATCATAAGGAAGACGGCCCACGAGATAGCACAGGCGCTTTACAACGCCTACGACAAGATAAAGGGCGCGCTGGAGAACATCGTCGGGTATTTCCACACCGCCCTCGGCAACGACTATGTCATGGCAAAGGCGGAAACTGATTCCTGGGCGTTTGACAGGAGGATTGCCAAGGCAGGCATCCAGTACGTGGATGCTGAGGCCCTCGGAAGCAGGAGCAAGAGCAGGCTGACGGAGATAATAACAGAGAAGATAGCGGACCTGCACGCCGCCAACCTCATAATAGGGAGTTTCACGCTCAACAACATAATATTCGCAGGGACGGACCTCAGGCTCAGCGACCTCAGGAAGCTGAGGGTGTCAAGGAAGAAGTCCTACGTCATAGAGGAGTTCAAGAACATCCTCCAGTATCTCTTCGCCATAGGCTTCGCCACTAGGGAAGACGTCTATTGCGCCATAGCCTACTACGCCAGCAAGAACGAGGGTAACTGCGCCGAATGGTACAGGGAAAGGACAGGAAAGAAGGCAGCGGACTCTTACGACGTGGCAAGCAGGATGGAAGAGGAAGTTTACGGCTGATTTTTAGAGGAACGGGGACGTTCAGGACAGAGAGCTGTATTGCATGCGCTGCCCATAGTCAGACTGGCATCTAAACTCATATCGTTTCCACTTTCGTGTCCCCGTTGTGCTCCTTGTCGCGGCTCAGGCGGTAGCTTGAGGCGAAGTCCGAGCCCATCAGCCCCTCCTCGTGCGTTATGACGAACGTCTGGTTCACCACCTGCGGGACCTTGACCTGCAGCGCAGACGAGAGCATCTCTATGGCGTCGGTGTCCAGGTTGTGCGTCGGCTCGTCCAGTATGAGCCAGCCCAGCTTGGGCGCCAGGACCATCGCCAGGGCGACGCGCAGCGTAAGTGCCGCGCTCGCCCGCTCCCCGCCGCTGGCCATGCTTTCCAGCCCCTTCCACGCGCCGCCGTCGCTCACCTCGAAAAGGTAGTCCTTGTCGCTGACTTCCAGCCGTATGGCAGGGTAGTTCCCGTAGGGGTAGAACATGGGCCATATCTCGTTCATGGCCGTGTTTATGGCGTCTATGAGGCTGGCGCGCAGGCTGAACTGCGTCTCCACCACCGCGTTCTTGTACATCGCAAGCTCTTCCTCAAGCTTCGCAAGCCCGGCAGCCTCCTTTTCAAGCGAGCGGATGGTGCCGAGCTCGGCGCGCAGCAGGTTAAGCATGTCAATGGACATGCGTCGTTCGGTCTCCAGCGAGCGCTTTTCCGCTGCCAGCCTTTCCAGGGACAGCCTGCCATCCTCCAGCGAGCAGCGCAGGGACTCAAAGTCCGCGGCGTTGAACTGCAGCGCCTTGAGCTTCACTGAGATTTCCGAAAGCCGCAGCCCGGCGAGTTCCAGCTCCTTCCTGCGCCTGAGCAGGGCCTCCTGCCTGCTCACTTCCACCCTCAGCGGCTCTATGGCAGCGGTGAGCGCGTCCAGCCGCTTCGCAACCGCCTGGCGCTCTGACTGCAGGGACGCCAGCTCCCTGTCAAGCGCAGCCTTGGCTGCCCTCGCCTGCTCCGCGCCAGCGGCCTCGGCGGCGAGGTGCGAAAGTTGTTCTGATAACAGCCCGGCCTTCCTGACCTTCGCGAGAAGCGAGTCGTTTTCCGTTTTCGCTGCCCCGTGCAGCCTTCCCAGCTCCGCGGCCCTGGACTTCCTGGCAGCTATGGCTGCGTTCCTCTCGGCCTTTATGTGTGAGACGTCCGCTATCCTGGAGGCGCAAAGCGGGCATTCGGACACGCCCGGCTTCAGCCTTGCGAGCAGGCCGGCCATCTCCGCAGCCTCGCGCTCCAGTGATTTCACCTCTGAATCGTAAGATAGCATCCTTCCTTCGGCTTCCTTCTGGGCTGACTGGAGCGCGGGCACTGAACCGAGCGCCGCGAGCTCCTTCCACATCGCCTCGTGCCTCGCAGCTGCCTCGCCGCAGGCACGCAGGCGCGCGTCGGTCGTCCCTGCCTCCCTTGAAAGGCGGCTGTTCTTCTCGTCCGATGATTTGGCCGCCCCGGCGAACGCAGCCCGCTCGCCAAGGAGCGCAGCGAGCTTCCTTTTCGCCTCCTCGTGCGCCTGCTCGTCCAGCTCCCCGGCCTCTGCCTTCAGCGAGTCCATGGTGCCGGAAAGCCTGCCAGCCTCCTTTTCAAGCGCTTCGGAAATCTCCTTCCGCCTTTTCATGTCCTCCAGCGAGCGTGCGAGCGGCTCCATCGCGGCCTTCTGCGCCTCAAGGCCTGACGATGCGCGTTTCAGCCCGGCCTCCAGCCCCGCGGCCTTCTCGCAATGCGCCTTCTCGTCCTTTTCCAGCACCGCCAGCCTATCCCGGCTGAAGCGCTCCTCTATGGTGCTGCGCCTTGCCGACAGCCGGCCTATGACAGTGGTGAGCGACGCGCGCGCCTGCTCAAACCGGTCCAGGCCCAGGAGGTTGTCCATCTCCTCCTTGCGCCTGCCGGCTGCGAGCGCGAGGAAATAGTCTATGTTGTTCTGCTCTGAATATATCGCCCGCGTGAAAAGGTCGTAGTCAACGCCTGTGACGCGCCGTGCCGCCGCTGTGACCGCGGCAGGGCCGCGCTCAATCATGGCGCCCCCACGGTAAAATTCGGCGCTTGAATTCGCCCCCTTGCGGGAGCGCTCTATCGTCCGCTCAATGCGGTAGTCCGCGCCGTCCCACGCGAATTCCAGCACCACCCGCGCCACAGCCTCGTCCAGCCTGACGATGTCGTCCAGCTTCAGCTTCCTCCGTTCAAGCGCCGGGAAGGTGCCGAAGAACGCGAACGATATCGCCTCAAGCACGCTGGACTTGCCGGCGCCCATCATTCCCACGAGGAGGTTGGTGCCCTTCCTGAACTGCAGTGACGTGTCCGAATGGGAGCGCCAGT
The DNA here is from genome assembly GCA_964490215.1 of Microcaldota archaeon. GTDB lineage: Archaea > Micrarchaeota > Micrarchaeia > Anstonellales > Bilamarchaeaceae > Bilamarchaeum. The sequence goes on from CAZBAM010000020.1 coordinate 22,912, forward strand.
TGAGAAGCCTGATGGATTTTATCATCGGAGAATATTGAACCAAACCGGATTAATAACCCTGTTTTTTGGCCGGCGTCCTGGCTGTTTTCCGGGCCGCCCCTTTCTGGTGCAGCACGGAGCTGATGAAAAGCGCAGCCACCAGCAGCAGGCCGCCGTAGTCAAAGAAGGGCATGAGGAGGCAGCAGTAGATGAGCAGGCCGCCCCCGCCCAGGAGCACGGACAGGATTTCCACGGAATTGTGCATGGCGTGGAAGAACGCAGCCACTGGCACGCCGATGAGCAGGCCCAGGGCAGGGGCTGCGAACCTGCGCTCTATCAGCCAGCCTATGGCCGCTCCGGTGATTGCCGTGAAAAGGCCGTGGTTGGCTGAGAACATGACGCACCGCATGAAGAAAACGCCGAGCCACATGCCCACGTCGGAGCCCAGGGGGTTGTCAAGCAGGTATATCCAGTTCTCTATGAAAGAGAACCCCATGCCCACCGTGAAGCCGAACAGTATGCCGTCACCTACGGAGTTGTATCCGCCGTGCTCCGCGAGAAGGCCGAGCCCCGAGGCCTTGTAGAATTCCTCCATCGGCGGCGCGATGAAGAACGAACCCAGGAAGCCCAGGCCCACGAGCGCGAACACCACCCCGAAAAGCGTGTTTATGCCTATCGCCATCAGGGCCGCGAGCATGCCCCACAGGAAGAACGTCACCATCAGCCTTAGGGGCTCGCGCTCGCGGTAGTCGGCGTACCACCAGGCGCAGCACCACAGGAAAGGCACGATGAAGGAGATGAGGCCGGACAGGAAAAATGCGATGAACGCGCTCCAGGACTTCCAGATTTCCTGGCTGAGGGCGAGGTAGGAAACTATCAGGAGGATGCCGGCGAACTCAAACGCCCAGAAATACGGCGACGTGAGGAAGGAATGGAATTTCTGGAGCAGCGTCCGGCCGGTCAGGAACACGAGCGAGCGCAGTGAATACTGGCCGGGCTCTGCGCCTGCATGCCTGAGGCCTGAAACGGTCCAGAAGACGAACAGCAGCACTGGCAGGACCACGACGGCGTATATCACCACGACGAGCACCAGCAGGATGCCTTCCACGCCCAGGAAATCGCCCTCGTAGGCCGACCAGTCCACCGTGACGCCGGACGGCCCGGCCGTGTAGTCTTTCCCGCCCGTTGTGAGGGTGGCGACGACCTGGTATGCGCCCGTGTCAAGGTAATCGTAGGGAAGGGAGGCGGCGCAGACCACTTCGGTCGCGCCGGCATAGGCCTGCACGTCGTCGCCGAGGCAGTCCTCTGACGCCACCTGCATGCCGTTTTCGTACGTGTCAAGGAAGAGGAAGTCGCCTTCTTCCAGCGGCGGGGTGTAGATGGTGAAATTGACCTCGGTGGGCGAGCCGTCCGCTGCCATCGCGAAATTCCCGCCGGCAAGGACGAAGTCAGGCCTTTCGCTGCCCAGCCCGCTGCTTTCCAGGAGGGACGGGACAAGGAGGGTGATGAGCGAGAGGAGTATGCCTGCCGCAGCGGCAAGCATCAGCAGGGCGACGAATACGCGGTTGATTATCCTGAGCATCGCATGAGTTGGTGCTGCTGATAATAAAAAAGCTACTTAAACCCCTTCGGCGATAATCTCAACTGTGATGACCAAGGCCTTGAACGGCAATCCGTTCAAGATTGGCCATCACTTCGTGATGACCAAGGTGATCACTGAGTCTAGCCCTAAGCTCGCGCCCTGAAGGCACGTCAGTGCTGCCAGGGACAGGGGAAACCCGGCCACGGCGAAAACGATGACGATTGACGTGCGGTCTGATTATTTAAAATTAAGTTAGATTACGGAACGCTATGCACTAGCTGGAATCAAGTTGGCCGTGTACATGTTTGAGCGTATCATAGATAAGAAGGAACAGGGCGCCAAGCGAGGTCCAAGCGATAAACGCATCGAATGAGAATGCGTTTACAATCAATATCTTGAAGGTAACGGCAAGTTGGAATAGGAGCAAAGGGCACAGAAGAAACCCCCATAGCGCTTCAATCAATGACGGAACGCTTACCCAGCTATCGAGCTTAAGAGAACTGCTGATGGGTTTCCAGAAATCCCAGCTAAGAACGCTTTTCATGTTGCTTGCGATTCTTAAGAAAGTGAAAAACAAGAAGAACAGCAGATACAATGCACCATAGAGGATTATGGCGTTTTTAACTGTTTCGTCCCCGGCAGATGCCGGAAGCAGTAAGAAAACGGATAGAGCAACATATAGGGAGAAAAAAAGGTCCTGTTTTTTTGCGATCTCTAACAACTCAGATAAGGATACCTGCATCATCTAATATTTGGTCAAAAAATTTAAATGGGCATAACATTTCCTCAAAGGACCTGGAATTGGCCGCATAACGAGCGCAACCTCCCACAAAACCCCGCCAGCGTGCGGTCTGACGCATATTCATTAGATTGAACGGCGGGGTTCAGTCTTCCCAGATGAATAGCCTGTCAATTGTCGTTTTCAGTCCTTTTGCCAGTGCGTGGGCCAGGAGTATGGAGCAGTTATACCCGCCTTTTTCTATGAAGACTATTGTTTCCCTGCGCACGCCGACTTTTTTTGCGAGGTCTTCCTGGGTGAGGTTGAACTTGTCCCTCAGCTCCTTGATTCTCGTCCTCAAACCAAACACCTAATCTACGTTCCCTTTTTTCTTGAACCACAGTGCAAGGACAACGAAGGTGAGCCCGGGCACGACGATCATCGCCTCAAAGGCGTATCTGAACTCCAGGTCTGGCAGCTTAAAAAGCTCACCCATGGCCAGGTTGGCTGCCATTATCCCGATGGCAAGCCACAAGCCGGTGACAAACGCGTAATACCCTGCCTTCCAGGTGGCTTTCCTGGAAAATTCATCCTCCAAAGGCAGGCCGGTTTTCATGGATGTGACTTTCTCGGAAGCGGCAACGATGGCAACAAGCGCGACTGCCATGGCGATGGCAACCGAGGCAACCAGCCAAACTGAGTTGCCCGGCATTGAAAAAAACAATGGGACGCCGGCCATCAGCAAAGCCAGGACGAAAACCCTTGTGAAAAGATTCAATCGTTTGCCCATCATACCACCCGTATGTTAGATTAAACTAACATGTTAGGTATAGCTAACATCAGATATTTAAACCTTCCGTATTCTCCGGCTTTGGCCGTGGCAAAGTTTCAAACTTCCTTGGCCCTGGCATAATGAATTTAAGGGATGCATATGGATTGTATGCATGGGCAGGCGCGAACTCTCGCTTTTTGACTGCGTGATGCTGGGGGTAGGCAGCGCGCTGGGC
>CAZBAM010000021.1:0-21508 GCA_964490215.1 Microcaldota archaeon
ACGCGCAGCCCGGTAGCGCGGCAGTCTCCAGATCTCTCCCGGCACGTGCCGGGAACTGCAGCCGCGAAAACTGCATGTCGGAGTTCAAATCTCCGTGACCCCAATTTCCTTCTGCAGGAAGGAAGATGATGCTGTGAAGAAAAAAGGTGCATGAAAGATGAAAACATATGCCATTATGCTGTTACTGGCGATGCTACTGCTATCCGGATGCACCAGTCAGCCCCAGCCTGCGGCAAACAATACGCCAGGCTCCCTGCCGGTAATCAGCGCGGCCAACAACACCCTGCCGGTGCTTAAGCCAATCCCGCCAGACTCAAGCGTGGACGTTGGCGACACGGTCTCGGTGGATTACACGCTCAGGGTTGACGGCAAGGTGCTTGACACGAGCAACGCCACGCTGGCGCACGAGGCAGGGACATTCAGCCCCGGCCGCCAGTACGTGCCGCTCAATTTCACCGTGGAATTCAACAAGGGCATGATAGACGGCTTCATCATCGGCGTCATAGGCATGAAGGTCGGTGAGACGCAGTCGTTCGCAGTGGACCCGGCAAGGGGCTACGGCCTGTACGACCCGACAAAGGTCGTCGTCGTGCAGCGGTATTACCAGAAGCCCCTTTCAGAGGACGTGCCACGCTCCTACCTTGAGGCCAGGGGCATTAACATAAGCGTGGGCGCGGGCTTCAATACCGCTATGGGAGCCGTGTTCATAAGGAACGTCACCAACGACACCGTGACGCTTTTCTACGTCCTCCTGCCGGGCAGCGAGTTCAGCACCAACGGCATCCCCCAGAAGGTGGTGGGAGTGTCAAACCTGACGGCCACTGTGGAGTTCAAGCTGGAGCAGAACGAGACCTACGTGCTTCCCGACCCCAGCACCGGCGCGCAGGCGCGTTTCACGGTCATCGGCAAGGACAACGACACCATAACCCTGGACGCCAACCACCAGCTGGCGAACAAGACGCTGGAATTCACAGTGACCATGCTCGGGGCCGAGCGGGCGTCATGAGTGGCCGTGGCTGCGGCCGGCACGCGATACTCTGAAGGTTTTTGAAATGAAACTGGGGAAGACAGATGGATTGGGGTGTCGTGGAAGCGGCGCTTCCACGAGCATGCTCGCGAACGGAGCGCCGTTCGCGACATCCAAAACCCCACTGAGAATGACGTAGAGGGTTTTGAATGGAGTGGCACGCGGCATCCGGCGAGGAAGTCCTTAAGCGCATGCACAGCGGCGCCGACGGCCTTTCAGCTGCCGAGGCAGGGAAGCGCCTCGCGGAGCACGGCCCGAACAGCATAGCCATAGAACGCAAAATATCCGCGCTGCACATCTTCATCAACCAGTTCAAGAACCTCCTCATCGTGCTCCTGCTCCTCGCCGCGCTCGTCTCGCTCGGGCTCAGCTTCATCAACCCAGAGGAGGCAGAGGTGCTGGACGCGGTCCTCATCTTCGCAGTGGTCCTGGCCAACGCGGTGCTGGGCTTCGTGCAGGAATACAAGGCTGAAAAGTCCATAGAGGCGCTCACCAAAATGGCAGCGCCGCTGGCATCCGTCCTGCGCAGCGGCAGGGAAATTGAGATACGTTCCGAGGAGGTCGTGCCAGGCGACATCCTGCTGCTCGGCGAGGGCGACAAGGTGGCGGCTGACGCCCGGCTCGTGGAGTGCTTCTCCATATACGCCGACGAGTCCATGCTCACGGGCGAGAGCGTGCCGGCTCACAAGTCCCCCGGCGTGCTCGCCGTGGAAACGCCGCTGGCCGAAAGGGACAACATGGTGTACATGAATTCGGTGATAACCCGCGGCAAGGGCACTGCGGTCGTGGTCCACACCGGGCTGAAGACCGAGATCGGGAAGATAGCGAAGGAGATATCAGAGGCGCCGGAGAAGGTCACGCAGTTCCAGCTGGAGATAGGTGACATAAGCAAGAAAGTGTCAATCCTGGTCGTTGTCATGCTGGTGGTGATAGCCGCCACTGAATTCTTCATGCGCACCGGCGACCTGCTTTTCATATTCATGGCCGCAGTGGCCCTGGGGGTCGCTGCAATCCCGGAAGGGCTCCCGGCCGTTGTCACTCTCGCGCTTTCCATCGCCACCAACCGCATGCTGAAGCAGAACGCGCTCATGAGGCGGCTCTCCACCATACAGGACCTGGGCTCGGTCAACATCATCTGCACTGACAAGACCGGTACGCTGACCGAGAACGTGATGACGGTCACGAAGATGTGCTTTGACGACAGGCACGTGGAGGTCAGCGGCAGGGGCCTTGACCTGCACGGCAGCTTCGCCCCGCAGCCGGAGCGCAACGAGTTCGAGCTGCTCCTGCTATGCGGTGTGCTTTGCAACGACGCGCGGCAGGTAGAAACGGGCGGGGCCAGGAAATTCAAGGGCGACCCGACCGAAATTGCGGTCCTCATCCCTGCATACAAGGCAGGCCTTGACGTGGACGCCCTGCGGAGGCGCTGGAAGCGCATCGGCGAGGTTCCGTTCTCATCAGAGCGCAAGCTCATGTCCACGGCGAACAGCGACGGCAAGCGCACATACTCCTTCGTGAAGGGAGCGCCTGAGGTGCTCCTCTCGCGCTGCACCCAAATCAACGAGCGCGGCATGACCCGGAAGATGACCGAGAAGGACCGGAAGGAGGTGCTCGAGCACAACCGCACGCTCGCATCGCACGCCCTGCGCGTCCTCGGGTTCGCATGCAGGGAAGGCCCTGCATCCATGGAAGAGAAGGACCTGGAGAACGGGCTCGTATTCCTCGGCCTGATGGGCATGAAGGACCCGCCCAGGGCAGGCGTGAAAGAAGCCGTGGGGGACTGCAGGAAGGCAGGCATACGCGTGATAATGATAACCGGCGACAACCGCTACACGGCGGAGGCGGTCGGGCGCGAGCTTGGGTTCTCCGGCGCTGCGGTGACCGGCGACGAGCTGGACAAGCTGTCAGAAGCGCAGTTCGCCAAGGCCGTGGAGAAGGCGGACATCTACGCGCGCACATCACCAAGGCACAAGGTCCAGCTGCTCAAGGCCCTGCAAAGCAACGGCCACATCGTGTGCATGACCGGCGACGGCGTCAACGACGCGGCCGCGATAAAGAATTCGGACGTCGGCATAGCCATGGGCATACGCGGCACGGAAGTCACCAAGCAGGCCAGCGACATAATCGTGCTGGACGACAACTTCATCACCATCCGCAACGCGATAGCCGAGGGCCGCGGCACGTTTGACAACATCCGCAAGTTCGTGGCCTACATGCTCGGCGCGAACATATCCGAAGTGCTCATCGTATTCCTCGCGACGGTAACCGCGCTCGGCATCTCGCCGAAAATAGCCATACAACTATTGTGGATAAACCTCGTGACCGACGGCGTCCCTGCCATCGCCATGGGCGTTGACCCGCCCGCGAAGGGCATCATGCAGCGGCCGCCGAGAAAAAAAGGCGAGCGCATGCTCAACACCGACACCCTCTATTTCCTGGGCTCCATGGGCATTGCCGCCACGCTCGCCCTACTCGTGCTCTATGCGTCCTGCCTGGGGACCGGGGACGCGGCAAAGGCATATTCGGTGCTGTTCACGTCGTTCGTGGTGCTTGAGATGCTCACGGTCTATGCGGTCAGGTGGAGATACGGCACGGCCCTCATGTCCAACCGGTGGCTGCACCTGGCGGTCGCCTCCTCGCTGGTGCTCCAGCTGGTGCTGCTTTACACGCCCCTCGGCCCGCTTTTCGGCGTCGTGCCGCTTTCTGCCGGCGACTGGGCTGCAATCGCAGTTGCCATGGCCGGCTATCTCGCCCTGGTCGCTGCCGCCATGAAACTGGAGCCGTTCATAGTATGCCCTGCTCCTGGCCCCCGTCCTGGGAATTCCGGCAGAGCCGGCACGGCGCTCCGGGGAAACCCGGTCCAGGGCCCAGTTCCCCATCCCAGGAAACGCCCATGACGCGCCCGTGACCTGTCAGTAACGTGCCGTGGCGTCGTGGTGCAGGTCAGGAGCACCTGCCTGCGAGAGGCATCATGCCGGTTTCTTTCAGGCCTGCCAGGGCGCCCTTGGTGAAAGTCAGGACCACGCCGCCGTAGGAAAACTGCGAACTGGCATTGCCGCACGGTTCGGGAAGCGTGGCATTGACGGTTTTCGTCTCGCCGCTCCTGAACTGCGTGGCAGTGGAATACACCGACCTGCCGCCCAGGGAAACGTCCGTCAGGGTGAGCGTCTCCAGGTCGTTGTTCACCAGCGTCAGGCTAAGGATGGCGTTGGTCGCTTTAGTCTCATTGACCGCATTGGTTGCGTTGATCGCATTGGTCGCGTTGAAGGCGATTATGGCGAACGGCTCTGAAGCGGCCCATGCCGCCCTGCCCCGTGCTTCCAGCGCGGCAGCGTCCCCGCCCAGGGGATTTTTGGCGCCGCTGGCCAGCCACACCATCGCCAGCGCCACCACCGCCACCGCTGCCAGGATGACCACGTATTCAGTGTTCGCCTGCCCCCGTGGAGACATGAGGAATCCCGGCCAGCGCAAGTTTAAAAACACTCTTGTGCAGAAAGACCTCATAACTTGTTCTCCCGTGATGTGATATGTACAACGAAGATAATAAGCAAAAGGGGGTTCAGACAGGAACCACCACGGTTGGTCTTGTGTGCCGTGACGGCATCGTCCTCGCCAGCGACAGGCGGGCGACCATGGGCTATTTCATAGCGAGCAAGGACATTGACAAGATATACCCCATAAGCGACAACCTGGCCATGACCATCGCAGGCAGCGTGGGCGACGCACAGACGCTCATCAGGTGGATGAGCGCGGAAGTCAAGCTTTACGAGTTCAAGCACGAGAAGCCCATGGGCGTGGAGCCCGCCGCGTCCCTGCTTGCCAACATACTTACCCAGTACAAGTACTTCCCGTTCTTCGTCCAGCTGCTCCTGGGAGGGGTGGACGAGCGGCCGAGGCTGTTCTCAATAGACATGCTCGGCGGCGTCACCGAGGAGAAGATGACCTCCACCGGTAGCGGCTCCCCGGTCGCGTTCGGTGTCCTGGAGGAGCTCTATGCCGAGGACCGCGAAATAGAGGCGAACCTGCCGGTGGCAGCCAAGGCGGTCAATGCCGCAATGAGGCGCGACGCGGCCACCGGCGAGAGGATAGACCTGGTGACGGTCACCAGGGCAGCCGGCTTCAAGAGATACGACAGGGAAGAAGTCAAGAAGATACTGCATTCCTAACGGCCCATATCCGGCGATTACCCGTGCGTCGGGCCGCTGCGGTCCGCCTCCGGGCTTCCGGTTTTGCATTTATCTTCGTCTTTGCTTTTGTTTTGTTTTTATTTTGCAGCGTCCCCCCAACGCCATGCACGTATGACATTCATGAAGAGGTGTTTTGATTGCACTACAAGGACATCGTGAAGAAAATCAGCGAGATAATGCCGCCCGACTGCGAGGTGACCAAGGTGGAGCCAGAAGGCCTTTCCACTGTCATATACATAAAGAACATCCGGGCTTTCTATTCAAACGAGCGGCTGATAAAGGAGCTGGCCAGCGCACTGAAGAAGAAGGTCACCATACGCGTGGACCCCTCAGCCCTCATGAAGATTGACGAGGCCAAGCAGGTCATAGAGGCCGTGGTGCCAAAGGAGGCCGACATCAAGGGGATCGCCTTCGTGCCGGAGATGTGCGAAGTCCACATAGAGGCGATAAAGCCAGGCCTGGTAATAGGCAAGGGCGGCTCCACCCTCAAGGAGATGATGCTCCGCACGGGCTGGGCGCCAATCACCGTCCGCGCACCCACCATGCCGTCGTCCACCCTGGACGGCGTGAGGAAGATAGCCATCATGGAGGCCGCTGAGCGCAAGAAGTTCCTGGTCAACATCGGCAAGAAGATATGCCAGCCCGCACCGGCCGGCGACTGGATACGGGTGATGGCCCTCGGCGGCTTCCGCGAGGTTGGCCGCTCCTGCCTCCTGGTGCAGACGCCGCACAGCAAGGTCCTCATAGACTGCGGCGTGAACCCGGCCACCGGCGACCCGACCAAGGCGTACCCATACCTCAACCTCACAGGCTTCTCGCTCTCCGACCTGGACGCGGTCGTCATAAGCCACGGCCACATGGACCACATGGGCTTCCTGCCCTACCTCTTCGCCTACGGCTACGACGGGCCGGTGTATTGCACGCCGCCCACCCGCGACTTCATGGTGCTCCTCCAGCAGGACTACCTGAACCTGTGCAAGAAGGCCTTCAACATAGACCCCCCGTACACGAAGAAGGACATCTACAAGGAGCTCCGCAACATCATCACCGTGGACTACGAGGAGGTCGTGGACATCACGCCGGAGATAAAGATGACGCTCTACAACGCCGGCCACATCCTGGGCAGCTCCAGCGTCCACCTCCACATCGGCGAGGGCGCGCACAACCTGGTGTATTCCGGAGACATAAAGTTCGGCTTCACCCGGCTTTTTGACCCCTCAACGACCCGCTTCCCCAGGCTGGAGACGCTCTTCATAGAGAGCACCTACGGAGGCAGGAACGACATCTCCATCAACCGGTTTGACAGCGAGAAGCGGCTCATGGACATAATAAAGCAGACCCTGGCCAACCGCGGCAAGGTCCTCATCCCTGTGTTCGCCGTCGGCAGGTCCCAGGAGATAATGCTGGTGCTGGAGGAGATGGCCCGGCGCGAGCTTGACTTCAACGTCCCGCTCTACATAGACGGCATGGTGATGGAGGCGTCGGCCATCCACACCGCCTACCCTGAATACCTCCGCGAGCAGCTCCAGAGGCGCATACTCTCCGACCGGAGCCCGTTCGAGTCCCCGCTCATCAAGGTGGCGAAAGGTGCGTCGCGCGAGGAGATAACGTCCGGCGAGCCGGCCATAATACTCGCGCCGTCGGGCATGCTCTCCGGCGGCCCGTCCTACGAATACCTCAAGCTCATGGCCGACGACGCGAAAAACACGCTCGTGTTCGTGGGCTACCAGAGCGCGCTCTCGCTCGGCTCGAAGATACAGCAGGGCATGAAGGAAGTGCCGGTGCTCGGCGACGACGGCAAGATGAAGACGCTCGCCATAAACATGCGCGTTGAGACCGCAGAGGGCTTCTCCGGCCACAGCGACCGGGCGCAGCTCATGGCGTACATAAAGAACCTGAGGCCGATGCCTGAGCGCATAGTCACCATGCACGGCGACTGGGGCAAGACCGAGGAACTCGCGCGTTCCGCAGGCATGATGATGCACAAGGACTCGCGCTCGCTCGCGGACCTTGAAGCGATACGGCTGAGGTAATCATTCTTTTTGGCTTTGCAGGAATCCCATAAGAAATGCCTGCAAGAACCGGCACGGGGGAACCATCCACAGACGGTGGGTCCTGTGCCCAAAGGGCGTCCCTATGTTGCGCAGCATGTTGCGCAGCAGCGCGACAGCTGGGAACCGCAGTTCCCGGATGTCAGAACTAAGACTAGCCCGGCAAGAAGCCCGAGCTTTTCTACGGAGCCTTCTTCTTCGCCTTCAGCTCCCGTTCCGTCTCGTGCGCTTCCCACGGATAGACTATCCACGCCGTGGTTTCAGCCACGAAATAATCAGGCCTGAATATTGAGCCTGGCTTGTAGTGTATGGTGGCGGCCCTCACTTCTCCGGCGCCCTTCCTCACGACGTATTCCTTTGCCACCGCGAGGCTCCTGCCGCTGTCCGCCACGTCGTCAACTATCAGCACCTTCTTTCCGGCGAGGTCCATGGTCAGTTCCTGGGTTATCTCCGGGAACCTGGCGGTCTTTCCCACGCCCTTGTAGAACACTATCCCGAGTATGCCGACCGTGCCGACGCCCATGATGTCCGACAGCACCCGTGCCGGCACCAGCCCGCCCCTTGATATGCCGACTATGACGTCCGGCCTGAAGTCTATGGCCGCGGCCAGCCGCTCGCAGTAGGCTATCGCCACGTCCCACGTAAGCCTGAGCATGTCCATTTTCGTTTCCCTCACAACACCCCGCCATCAAAGAACAGCGCAGCTGGTCCAGATTGCGGCCTTTGCGGGCAAATTGGCAGTCAGCCAGCCCGCATCGTCGTGCCGGATGGCTCGTCGCCGACAAACCTTTAAAAGGTTTTCTGATGTATAGGTTCAACTCCAAGGTGGCAGCATGAGACCAATGAGACCCATGAAAATCGACGACGAAGAGGACTGGGAAGACGACGACTTCGACGAAGAGGAGTGGGACGAAGAGGAAGAGGAATAACCGTCGGCTTGATTTTTGCCTTTTGGAACGCTTTTTAACCTGCTTATCCTAATTTTCGCTTAAGGGCCCGTAGCTCAGTTTTGTCTTGCTAATTTTTCGCTCCGCGAAAAATGCAAGGCACGGAGCATCTTGGATCAGAGCGGCAGCCTTCTACGCAACCAGCGAAGCAAGCTGCAGGCCGCGGGTTCAAATCCCGCCGGGCCCGATTTTGTTTTGCTAATTTTTCCCCTCGGGAAAAATGCAAAACGGCCTTGCCGTTTCTTTTTTCCAGTTCTGCCTCGTGGAAAACGGGCCGAATTGGCCACCGGAAAATCGCGAAGCGATTTGAGGCCCATTGCCCGGAACGCCGGGCAATCGGGAGGCCAATCTGAGGCCCGAAATCCCTTTTTGTTTCGTCCGTTTTATCGCCGTAAATATTCTTATAGGAATAATTTTGTCAGAAATATATAAATAGCGGAATTTCCAGAATGATTTACACGGTGATTACAAATGGTATGCTTTGACTCGAGACCGCAGACGCCACGGCAGATAAAGATCCAGAGGTTCAGATACACCCGCCTGTACAACCAGCGCAAAGACCGGCAATTGCCGATCACATTTGACAGGGGAGTCTGGAACACGCCCTGGACGAGCAAGGCACCCAGCAGCGAGTACATACGAAAGTAATTTCTTCTTTACCTATTCTGCCAGTTCCGCGTATTTCCTGTAGAACCACCACTTCATCAGTTCCACCAGCACGAAATAGGCGACCACGAATCCTGCTAGGATTGCGAAGAACTGCACCGGCAGGACAGCGAACTGGAAGACCGCGGCGAGCGGCGTGAACGGCAATACCAGCGTAAGCGCGACCACGCCGAGGCTGCTGAGCGCCAGGGGCACGCTGGGCAGGCTGGAAAGGAACGGTATCTTGCGCGTCCTTATGGCGAATATGACCAGCGTCTGCGTGCACAGCGACTCTATGAACCAGGCGGTCTGGAAAACCGGCGCGGTCGCGTTGAACACGAAAAGCATCGTCAGATAGGTCAGGATGTCAAAAATGGAGCTTATGGGGCCGAAGAACAGCATGAACTTGCGTATGTATCCCACCTTCATGCGGCGGGGCTTCCTTATGTATTCCGTATCCACGTTGTCCGTCGGGATGGTCGTCTCCGAGAAATCATAGAGAAGGTTGTTCAGCAGAATCTGTATCGGGAGCATGGGCAGGAAAGGCAGGAACAGCGAACCGACAGCAACGCTTAGCATGTTGCCGAAATTGGAACTCACGCCCATCATGATGTATTTCATGGTGTTGCCGAACGTCTTCCGGCCTTCAAGCACGCCCTGCTCAAGCACGCGCAAATCCTTCTGCAGCAGTATTATGTCCGCGGACTCCTTAGCCACGTCAACCGCGTTCTCCACTGACACGCTCACGTCTGCCACGCGCATGGACGGTGCGTCGTTTATGCCGTCGCCCAGGAAGCCGACGACGTGGTCGTTGCTTTTCAGCGCGTGGAGCACGCGGTTCTTCTGCGCCGGCGTCACCCGTGCGAAAATGTTCGCCTTTTCCACGACGCGGGCGAGCGCGTCGTCGCTCATGGCAGCAAGCTCGCTGCCTGTCACCATGCCGGTTATCCTCATGCCGAGCTGCTCGCACGTCTTTTTCGTGACCAGGTCGCTGTCGCCCGTCAGTATCATGAACTTTATGCCGTCCCGCTCCAGTTCGTCAACAGCCTCGCGCGCGCTCGCCTTTGGCGGGTCTATGAACGCTATGAAGCCCAGGAAGACCATGCCCTGCTCGTCCTTCGGCTCAAACCTCCTGTTGCCATCCACTTCCTTGTGGCATATGCCCAGCACGCGGTAGCCGTCCATGCTCAGCTGCCTGTATCTCCTGTCCATGGCGCTTTTGGTTTTCGCGTCCAGCCTGGAAACCCGGCCGCCCAACTCGTAGCGGTCGCACACCTTCGTCATCTCCTCAGGCGCGCCCTTGGTTATGAGCAGCCTCCGCTTCCCCTTCCAGGCGACCACCGAGCTGCGCCTGCGGTTGAAATCAAAGGGCAGCTCGTCTATCTTGCGGTAGGCCGAGAGGCCCACCTTCCCCTCGTGCCTCATCACCGCCTCGTCCAGCGGGCCTTTCACCGCTGTCTGGAAGGCGCTGTTAACCACGGAGTATTCAAGCACCTTCGCGCTGTCCTTCCCCTTCAGGTCCACGTGCATGATGAGCGTGACGCGGTTCTCCGTGAGCGTGCCTGTCTTGTCTGAGCAGAGGACGTCCATTGCGCCGAAGTTGTGGATGGACGACAGCCTTTTCACGATTACCTTCTTCTTTGACATGGCCACAGCGCCGAGCGAGAGGTTTATTGAGACTATCATGGGAAGCAGTTCCGGCGTCAGGCCGACCGCGAGCGCAAGCGCGAACAGCACGGATTCCAGGATGTTGTGCCTGAGCAGCGCGAGCACCAGGAAGACGAATATCACAAGGACGAGCGTCACCTGCATGATGAGGTAGCCGAACTGCCTCAGCCCGCGGTCAAACTCTGTTTCAGGCCGCTTCTCCAGCGCCAGTTTGACTATCTCGCCGTACTGGGTCTGCCTGCCGGTCCGCACTATCAGCGCGGTGGCGGTCCCGCTCACGACTGACGTGCCCATGAACAGGTAGTTCTTCCACTCGCTGACCTCTGCCACGCAGTCGTTCTTCATAGGCTCCGGCTGCTTCTCCACCGGGAACGATTCGCCGGTGAGCGCCGCCTGGTCCACGAACAAGTCCTTTGCGTCCAGTATGCGCGCGTCCGCAGGGACGATGTCGCCGGCCGAGAGCAGTATGACGTCCCCCGGGACTATGGTGTTGAGGTGGACCTCGTGCTTCACGCCGTCGCGCAGGACGGTCGCCGTGGTCGCGACGCGCTTCCGCAGCTCCTCCGCAGCCCGCTCGGCCCTGTGCTCCTGCACGAAGCTCAGGACGACGCTGATGAGGACCATTATGGCTATGGTCACTGCCTCAACCATCTCGCCGAGGAAGCCTGCGACAGCGCCTGCGGCGAGCAGGATGATGATGAGGGGGTTGTTGAAATAGGCCAGGAACGCCATTATGGGCGATTTCCTCTCCTTTTTGGCCAGCTCGTTGTGGCCGTACAGGTGGAGGTGCCTGTGGGCGTCCTTGGCGCTCAGGCCCTTTGCCGAGGAGCCGAAGTGCCCGAGAAGCTCCTTGATTGGCAGGCACACCAGCTCATGGTTGCTCCTGGCGATGGGGGCTTGATTGTCAGGCCTGCCGTTCATGCGGTGGATTATGGAATGAGGTATAAAAAGAAGCGTTTTGGGCAAAGCCGCCTCGGCATGGAATAACGCCGGGCTTGGGCGGAATCGCGTTTTACTCAGAATTTACTCGGAAATGCTGTTCTTGAACATGGCGAACAGCACGCCCACTGAAACCGCGCCAAGCAGGAACACTACTGCCGCGAGCCCGTCCATGGAGAACTCGGACGCTGCCGGGGCCGGCGCTGGTATCACCATCTCGGTCCTGACCTCAGGTCCGGGCGTGGCTGGTGCAGCCTGCGCCTGGGCCGGGTACGCATCGGTGGCGTTCACCGCGCCCTGCGCGGAACTGGAATTGGTGGCGTTGGCAATCGCAGTGCCGGCCGGCTCGCACGACACCTGCTCAGCGCAGTAGTTGGGAATCAGCATCTGGACGCATTCCGCGCCCATCTTCGTCGGTGCCACTGCCGGGCAGGTAACGACCTTGCCGTCGGGCTTGTAGAACACGCTGGTTGCGTCTGCGAGGACTGCCTTGACCACGCTGCCAGAGCACGCATACACTGCCAGGGTGCCTGGTTCAGAGCATCTGGCCGCTGCGACGTCGCTGGCGTTCCAGGCGTTGTCAGCGGATGCCCAGTCGCCTGCCTCTACGACGGCGGCGAAGCTGGATATCACGAGCATTAGGAAGATAAACGCGGCTCTGGCCACACTCATATACACACCAATACAATTTATGAAACAAATACATTAAAAGGCTATCGGTCGGCGGCCTCTGTAGAAAAGCTCATGCACCGTGCCGGGGTTCTAGCGCTTCGCGGTCACGAGTATGATGTGGTAGCCGAACTGCGTCCTGACCGGGCCGACTGCGACTCCGACCGGCGCTGAGAACGCAGCATCCTCAAACTCGCGGACCATCTGGCCCTTCCCGAAGAAGCCGAGGTCCCCGCCTGACGCGCCGCTCGGGCACATGGAATGCTTTTTCGCCAATGCTGAGAAATCCGCGCCTGAGCCGAGCTCTGAAAGCAGCCTTTTAGCTGCAGATTCGTCCTTCACCAGTATATGGCTTGCCCTTACCTGCATGACAACACCTCATCACGTTAACGTCATCGCCCGCATAAAAACGGGCGCTACGGTTGCAGCCACTCAACCGTCAAAAGCTTTGCTTTTGGCGGGAAATGGATTCACGGTTGAATCCATTCTATCTCGTAATACTCGTATTCGCTTCCGGGAAGCTCTATCTCCTTTATGACGTAATACGTCACGCTGCTCTCCCGGTCGCTTATGGCCATCATCATCTCAAGGCCGAAATGGCTGCACTCTGCCAGCGCCTCAGCCAGCCCCTCGCCACCTATGTATTCGTCCTCGGTGAGCGAGTACATGAGGTAGCGGGGCGAGCCGTCCTTCGGCGTCTCTATGCCTTCCTTCCTGCGGTGGAAAAGCAGGAAGTCCAGCCTGGGCTTCTTCGGATTGACCTTTATGCGGGCTTTCCTGCCCGGGATGGCGAGTATGAACGTCTTCTTCACGCTGTGCGCCACGCGGATTGCGCGCGCCCACTCGGAGATGAGCAGCTTGTGCTTCCTGGGGAACACGTGGATGACGTGCCTGGAGTGCATCCACTCGTCCTCGCTGCGCACCGGCGACGCGCCCGGGAAGTATATCCTGAAGTGTGTGCCGAACTTGAAGCCGGTCTTGATCACGTATCCGCGGCGCCTCCAGTCCTCATAGACGAGGTACATGTCGTCAAAGAACCTTATGCGCTTGCGCGCGGTCTTCTCCACGTCGTGCAGTTTCGCGTTCACCAGGCGGAGGCCGCCGTGCTTGAGCAGGAACATCGTTTCGTAAACGTCCAGCTTGGATATCCTGCCGCGGTGCGCGGCCTTGTAGGTGCCGAACTGGCCCAGCCAGTAGCGCTCGTAAAGCTCCTTCCCGGTCTTCTCGTCGTCCACCAGCGTGAGCAGGTCCTGGGGGAAGAAAAGGCCCTCAAACGAGAAGGCGTCAAACGCCAGCTCGCCGCCTGCGTACGGCTTCAGCACTGTCCGGCCGTAGCCGCCCTTGGCCTCCCGCACGTCCCTTATGATGAGGCCCTTGTCCCTGTAGTCCTTGTAGGTGAGGTAGCGGGCGAGGATCTTCTTTTCCCTGATGAAGAGCGAGGCGACCGAGTTGAACGAGTATTCGTTGCCGACCACGTCAAAGCACCGGCCGTTCCGTATGTCCATGATGTAAAGCGCTTCCTCTGGCGCGAGGAATATCACTCCCTTTTTCATCTGGCCGTAAAAGCCGTTCTGCAGCGAGGAGACGTCGGCCGGCTCCTTCACACACAGCGAGCGCTTTTTCCGGTCCAGCTCAAGCTTTATCATGTGCAAACATCCCGAGCGGGAACTCCGAAAAGTCAGCTATTATCGCATCGTAGCCATATAAATCCTTGCTCGCAGGCGAGCGGACGACCACCAGCCGCATGCCAGCTGCCCTCGCTGACGCGCAGCCGGGCACCGAATCCTCAACTGCGACGCATTCGGACGGCTTCAGGCCGAGCTTGCGGGCCGCGTGCAGGAACGGCGCAGGGTCAGGCTTGCGCTCCAGGAGGTCGTCGCCTGTGACCATGGCGTCAAAAAGGCCTTCCAGGCCCAACACCGAAAGCGCCGCATCCACGTTGCTCCGGTGGCTGCCTGACACGATGGCTGCCTTTATGCCCTTCCCGCGCAGGAAGGCGAGGAATCCCCTGACGCCAGGCGTCTCCTTCAGGGCGCCGTGGCGCACGCGCGCCTCGTATATCCTCTTGCGCTGCTCCACGAGCAAACCGACGTCCGCCCTTATGCCGTTCTCCTTCACCAGCACCTCGAATATGTGCCGCGAGCCTGTGCCTGCGAACTCCCTGTACCAGCGCTCCTCTGACACTGAAACGCCGTATGGCGCGAGCAGCCCCATGAAGGTCTCCTTGTGCAGGCCCTCGGACTGGACCACCACCCCGTCAAAGTCAAAAAGCACGCCGCGAATCATGGATACCCTGTTCCTGGGCCGAACCAGCCCGGTTGCGTAACTGCCAATTGCGTAAATGGCAACGTGGGCGAAACTTTATATTAACCAACGCCCAAACACCCGCTATGAACAGATTCTTCGTCCTCGGGGTGCTGCTGGCTTCCATTCTTTTCCTCGGTTGTATCGGGGGAGCGCCGGCACAGAACGTCACCAACGCGAGCGTGACGCCGCCGCCGGCCGTAAAGACGCCTTCGTTCACCATAAGCAGCCCGTCCGCGGGCCAGATGATAACCATTCCGGGTGCCAGCGGCAGCGTGCAGCTGGTGCTCAACTACCAGAACCTGGTGCTGAAGCCGCCCGGCGGAGCAGCGAAGAAGGGCGAGGGCCATTTCAGGGTGGTCATAGACAACGGCCAGCCCATAACCGTGTCTTCGGCAGCCTACACGATGGCAGGGCTCACGCCCGGCGCCCACACAGTGAAAGTTGAGATAATCAACAACGACGGGACGAGGTATTCGCCGCCCATAAGCAGGGACGTGACTTTCGTCGTGGAGACCGCGGCGCCCAGGGTGTACGTCCCGGTCAGCTACAACGTCACCATAAACAACCTGGCATACACGCCGTCCGAGATAAACGCGAAGGTGGGCGACACGGTGACATTCTACAACTCAGGGAACTTCCCGATGTCGGCCACGTGCTTCCTTGAAGGCAGGCAGGTGTTTGACACCCGGGTGCTTGCGCTCAACCAGATGGCAGTGGTGACGCTTGACCGTGAGATGGACTGCACCTACTATTCCACCACCCAGCGCTCGGTGACCGGCCGCGTCCTCGTGCAGGGCAACGGCACCGGCTGAAGCTTTTTTATTCTACCGTTATTTTTCTCATCTTCGCATTTTCTTCAAGGGGCTATCTCCGGTACTCGTCTATGAAATTGGTGAGCATGTAATATAGGAATTGAGGCAAACTTCTGTTCTCTATTGCCCGGTAATAATTTTGCTTTGACTTTTCAAGAATAGTAATCGGGAGATAATTGTTTTGCCTTAGAATGTGATTTATAAGCAAACGTCCAACCCGTCCATTCCCATCCCCGAAGGGGTGGATCATCTCGAACTGCATGTGGAAAACCGATGCAAGTACGAAGGGGTGCAACTCCCGCTTGTTTTTCCTATACCATTCGATAAGGCCCCTCATCCTTTCCTTTACGTGCTGGGGCGGCGTCGTCGGGCTACTGGGCTTGACATAATTGTAATATTTCTTATAATTGCCCGGATTGGAATCTATATCTTTTTGAATCATAAAATGAATCTCTTTTATGAAATCTTCGTTCACATCCTCATTCTGCTTCAGTTTCAAATACGCTATGGCATGCCGCATGTTGTTTGTCTCGTATATCTCCCTCTTCGAGATGCTCTCCGGTTGCTTGCCTGTCTTCAAATAGTCGGTAACGTCCTTTTCACTCATGGTGTTTCCTTCTATGCTGTTCGTATTGTAGATGTAGCGTAGCTCCCACTGGTCTAATCTGGCGGTTCTGACGGTTTCTTCCAGCGCATTCAGGAACAGCCCGTGCTCTTTGTTGACCTGTTCGGCGCTCTTCATCAGCATCTCCAGTCTCTGGTCAGGGGCAAACCCCTCGGTTTTTGGCAAAAAAAGGTCATCGCCATTCGCATATGAAGTATCACACATCTTGATTACATTTGGATCACTTTCTACGGTTTTGGTTGCTGATTCGATGGTCCTTACGCTCATGCCCTGGATAAGCTCCTGAAAATCAGATTGAGTAAAACTGGCTTTTAGGTCATGGTAAGCCATCAAAGAGGCTACCAAAGCCTCATTGATCTTTAGGCAATACGCCACGGGATTTCTTGATAATTTCAGAACAATCCTGAGCGGGATAGCAATGCCCTCTATCTTGTCCTGTTCCGAGATTGAGAAATCAGCTGCTCCTGCCTTTAATCTCCCGCAAAGTTTCTCGAGGATAGTTTTGAAATCTGGGGCGATAAGAAGATAAAACCTGCCTGGAGCCATTGATTGCAATTCCAGAATCTGTTGTAGTTTTTCATTTGTTTTATTGGCAATATAAGCCCCGGCAGGGGTTTCCTGGACCAGATGGTCTTGTTTAAGCTGTTTAAGGTAGGTGTAGATATTTGTAATGGAAACGCCTAAGCGCTTCGCTATTTCCTTCGGGGTAATCCCGGACGGCACTTCATATACCATTTTTAATATCTCGAATTTCCTCATGATATACTTATGCAGATATGTATATATAAATATATGTAATTAGAGACAAAATCTTACCTTTTAAGTCTATTTGTATATTTTTTATATATACTTTTCTTACGTTTGGCTGTTGCCTCAAAACTAGCTAATCTTCGCCCTCAAAGAGCTTCCTCTGCTTCAGGTTGTCGAGGGTCTTCCAGCGCTCGCGGACGAACGGCCTGAGTATCTCCAGCTTGGCATTGTCCTTGAGGGCCGCAATCGTCTTCTGGTCCGAGGGATAGCCGCTGCCGAAATCGCACGTTGCCCCCCGTATCTCCTCCACCTTCCTGTCGCGGATGATTTTCGCGCATATGGACGCTGCGGCCACTATGGGGTATTTCTCGTCAGCCTTGTGCTCCGCCTCAAAGCGGTTTATGCCGAACTTCTCCATGCGCCTGCGGAACGTCCAGGCGTACCGGTCCGGCATGTCTATCATGACGTCGCTGCTCTCGTCAAGGTTCTTCATCAGGCCGGCCATGACCTTGGCCTCTATGTCGTTCAGCGACATCTCCTTCATCAGCCGGTTCAGGTCGGATGCGCTGATTTCCACCCAGCGGAAGGTGCAGAATGCGCGCAGCTTCTCGTAGGCCTCCTCCCTCTGTTTGGCACTGAGCTGCTTGGAATCCTTGGAGGCGAGCTTCCTGAGAAGTTTCTCGTCCTCCCTCTTGCAAAAAGCGCAGCAGACGACAAGAGGCCCTAATACCGGGCCCCTGCCCGCCTCGTCGATACCTGCAATATAGGAAAACATAAAAATTAATAGGCCATGTTCCTCTTTTCGACGATGATGAAGTCGCCGACCGCGAGGACGCTCTCGTAGGCCACATTGACCATGCCGTCTTCCCGCTTCATCTTAGAGGCCGTTTCGCTGTCCGGGTTCGGCTCTATGATGAGGTTCTCTATCTTGCCGGTCACCTCGTTGACGTTTATGTCAACAAGCCTACCGAAGTCCTCGCCGTCATTGGTCACAATCTTCTTCCCTGAAAGTTGCCGTGCTATAAGATACTTAGCCATCAAACCACCGTTGGATGAACGTCGTTCACCTTCACAACGAATATGCGGTTTAAATTTATAAAGTTATGGTTGTGGCGGCACCGACGTCAATAGTTGAAATCCAGCGTCCTGAGCCGCCCGGTCTTCATCTCATAGACGGGCACCAGCGCCGGACTGGGCACGTGGCCCTGCTTCACCTGGAAGTCAGTGCGGTCCTGGAATGTGCCTGAATTTATCACCAGCGTGCCGCGATACTGGGTGTAGCCGTTCTTGTGCACGTGGCCGCAGTGGAAGACGTCCGGCGGGTCGTCTATGACCATGTAGTCCACGTTCTCCGGGATTATGAGGTTGCCGCCGTAGATGGGCGACAGGTGGCGGCGCCTGAGGTATTCGGTCATCACCTTTTCCGGATGGGAGTAGGACATGCCAGGTATGCTCGCTATCATGGAGTCCATGGACGTGCCGTGATAGACAAGGTGCCGTATGCCCTCCAGGCTCACGTAGGACGGGTTGCCCACGAACGTGACGTCTGACGCGACCAGGTCCCTGCCGATGGCCGGCTGCGGCTCGCCCCTGCGCACCGCGTCGTGGTTGCCAGGCGCCACTATGACCTCCACGTAGTCCGGCAGGCCCTCAAGGAAATCGTCAAACATGGAATACTGCTGGTGTATGTCCTTGACCAGCAGCTCCTTCTCCTGGTTGGGATAGACGCCTATGCCGTCTACCACGTCGCCGGCCACCACCACGTATTTCACTTTGCCGGCGAGGTCCCTGGCCTCGCCCCGGCCGTGGAGCCAGTCCACGAAGGACTCCAGCTTCTTCTCCAGGAAATACCTACTGCCGAAATGTATGTCCGACAGGTAGGCGGTGGCCACGTCGTTCTCCGAGCGCCTCGCCTCCCTCACCACAGGCAGGTCAGGCCACTCAATCTCCTCCCCGATTATGTAAGGCTCCAGGACCTTGCCGCTCACTGCTATGACGTCGTCAAGCAGCACGTTCCGCGCCTTGTCCATTATCTTCTCGTTGAAGCGCGACGTGGATATGACCACCTTGAACGAGCCGGTCATGTCCTCAACCTCAAAAAGCAGGTTGCCCTTCTTGGTCTCCTTCTTACCGGACACCAGCACGACCACGCGCACCTTCTCGTTGAGGCGCTTCTTCACGTCCGCCAGGTCGGTCTGGACCGAGCCTGCCCTGTGCAGCATGCGTGAGAGGCGCTCGTAGCGGTTCCTGAAATAGCTTATGAAATTCTCCACCTCGCCCTTCGTCCTGGACTTGCCTGTGACGTCCCTGGTGTGGTCCAGCTTTATGTCCGCTGCGTGTTCCCTGGCGAGCGGGAGGAAGGAATCCTGCCGGATGATTTCCACCTGCTTCGCGACTTCGGAGGTTAGGAGGGCCTCAATGTCCTGCCTGGATATCAGCGGCTTGCCAAGTGCAGCTATCTTATCAATCAGCGCGGGTTCGGGCGGCCTTGACAGGAGAAGCTCCTCTGCATCCAGCGTTATCCTCACGCCCCTTTCCGCGAGTTCGCCGAGCATGGCATCAGGCCAGCGATTCCAGGGCGCTCATTATCGCCCATATCTGCGTCCGGGCGTGCGCAGGCATGTTGATGTCGTCGCTTATGGACTCTATGAGGTAGATTGCAGCGCTGACCTTGACTCCCTTGTCCTCGCTGCTGTCCAGCCTGCCCTTGGCCTCGGAGAGCGCCTTGCGTATGTTCTTGGGTATGGTGGTGTCGTTCACGAGGTTTCCTACCATGTCGCTTATGTCCTTTAATTCCATGAATATCACCGCTTGACTGAATGAGGATTACTCCATTATGGAAAAAGGATTTAATAATAGCGATGGAGCGAAACCCGGAACACGAAAGTGCCGGCAAAGGAAAAATGGCCAGTTGTGACCTCGCTGCGCCCGGCCCGTAGCACTGGATGTAATACTAAAATCGGGCCCGGTGAGATTTGAACTCACGACCTTCGCCTTAGGAGAGCGTCGCTAAAGACCCGGAATAGCATGCGGCTAATCCAGCCTATCCAAGTTGCTCCCCGTCTTGCATTTTTCGCGAAGCGAAAAATTAGCAAGACAAAACTGAGCTACGAGCCCATACGTCGTAAAGAAGAATTATGCCAGCATGAGTTTATAAAACGTTTTCAGCTTCTTTATCCCATGAGCTTACGCCTCGCCGAGCTTATCTCATCCTCAGTTGAAAAGGCCCTTGAGGACCGGGTAGCCGTGGCCTTCTCAGGCGGTGTGGATTCCAGCACCATCGCCGCCGTCGCCAGGAAGCACGCCTCTGTGGAGCTGTTTTCCGTCGGCATGCCAGGCAGCGAGGACCTTGAATACTCGGAAAAGGTCGCAGCGTCGCTCGGCCTCCAGCTCAACAAACTCCTTCTTGACCAGCAAAGCGTGCTGGACGCCTACGCCAGGTGCCATGCCCTGCTTCCCCTGGACCTGCTGAAGCTGGAAATACTCGTGCCTGCCTACCGTGCTGCAGAGGCAGCTGCCAAAAAGGGCCACAAGGTGCTTCTTTTCGGCTCAGGCGCAGAAGAGCTTTTCGTCGGCTATGAGCGCTATTACCTCTACAGGGAGGAAGGCAAGGACCTTGACGCCCTCCTGAAAGAGGAGTTCCGCACCCTTCCCAAGCGCGAAATCGCCTGGATACGGAAGATATGCAGGCATTTCGGCATTGACGCCCGCTTCCCGTTCTACGACAAAAAGCTCGCGGACGCCATGTTCTCTGTGCCGCTTGAGGAGCGAATGGACGATAGGCAGCTGAAGAAAGGCATGCTGCGCGAGGCTGCCCGGATGCTCGGCGCGCCAGAACTCGCGGTCAGCAGGAAGAAGAAGGCGATGCAGTACGGCTCAGGCGTGCACAAGGTGCTCATGCGGCATGCGGACGAGCTGAACAAGTCCTATCCTGGTTCCTCGCATCCACCCATCCCGTTGGGTGACTACAAAACCTTAAACATGTAGTCACCTGGCTACGTGCGGTTCGTCCTGAACCCGCAATAATCGCAATCTTCAGCCGCAGGCGGCATCCTTCCGGCAAGCACAGCCAGCGCCTTCCTGAACAGCCTTTCTGCGTTTTCCGGCGAGACTGCCATCTTCACCAGGTCAGCGTGGAAGGACACCCTCTGGTCCCTTCCAACGGCCGTGGGATGGAAGAAAAGCAGGTAGGCGTAATCTTCTGTCTTTTTCCCGTTCTTCCTGAGCAGGAAGGTGTAGGTGTCCAGCTGGTGCTGGTAGCGCGCTGCGGTGTCGTCCTTCCTCGGAAACCCCCGCGTCTTGAAGTCCAGCACTATGAGCTTCCCGTCCTTTTCCAGGATTTCGTCCACAGCGCCCTTCAGCACGTTCCCGTTCCCATCCGCCCAGGTCATGCCCTTGCGGTTGTTCTGCCATTCCCTCAGTTCCGGGCCTGTGAAGAGTTTCACGCCCTTCAGCCCGGCCAGCGCCGGAGGCAGGCCCTTCCCGCGGTAGGAGTCAAAATGCCTCTTGAGGAGCAGGTCCATGCCGCTTGGGAGGGACGGCATTATGCCCGCAGGCCTTTTCACGCCGTTGTTCTGCAGCCAGAAGCACCGCGGGCAATCAAGGAGCAGCGAAAGGGCTGACGGCGAGAGTTTGCGCATGCTATCTCCCCTGTCGTTTCGCTGCCTCTATGACGTTGGAAATGAGCATCGCCACGGTCATCGGGCCGACGCCGCCCGGAACAGGCGTGCAGTTAGCCTTCTTGATGACGTTCTCGTAATCAACGTCGCCGACCGTCTTTTCGCCGACCTTGTTCGTGCCCACGTCCACGACGCAGGCGCCTTCCTTCACCATGTCAGCCTTTATCAGGCCTGCAGAGCCGGCTGCGGCAATGAGTATGTC
>CAZBAM010000022.1:0-21216 GCA_964490215.1 Microcaldota archaeon
AAGGAACAACACCGCAACCCTCCTCAGCATCTCAGGCATCCCTGACGGCAACCACAGCTGGTATGTCCGCTGCCTGGACGTCGCCAACAACACAGGCACCAGTCAGACCAGGAACTTCACCATAAATACGGTTGCCCCTTCAATCTCCCTCAATTCCCCGGCCAACCTCTCAATCTTCAACGTCTCCACTGTGCCCTTCAGCTTCACCGCAACCGACAATGTCAGCCTCTTCATGAACTGCTCCCTTTACCTTGACGGCACCCTCAACCAGACCAACTCCTCAACAAGGAACAACACCGCAACCCTCCTCAGCATCTCAGGCATCCCTGACGGCAACCACTCCTGGTTCGTCCGCTGCATGGACAATGCCAATAACACGGGCACAAGTGAGACCAGGAACTTCACTGTAGATCTCATCGCCCCTTCAATCTCCCTCAATTCCCCGGCCAACCTCTCAATCTTCAACGTCTCCACTGTGCCCTTCAGCTTCACCGCAACCGACAATGTCAGCCTCTTCATGAACTGCTCCCTTTACCTTGACGGCACCCTCAACCAGACCAACTCCTCAACAAGGAACAACACCGCAACCCTCCTCAGCATCTCAGGCATCCCTGACGGCAACCACAGCTGGTATGTCCGCTGCCTGGACGTCGCCAACAACACAGGCACCGGCCAGACAAGGAATTTCACGGTGGACCTTGACCCTCCATCTGTTTCCCTCAATTCCCCCGCCAACCTCTCAATCTTCAACGTCTCCACAGTGCCATTCAACTTCACTGCAACCGACAACCTCGCCCTCTTCCTGAACTGCTCCCTTTACCTTGACGGCACCCTCAACCAGACCAACGCATCAACAAGTAACAACACCGCAACCCTCCTCAGCGTTTCAGGCATTCCTCCAGGCAACCACTCATGGTTCGTCCGCTGCCTGGACAATGCCAACAACTCCGTTACCAGCGAGACCAGGAATTTCACCATAATAGACGTCATCGGGCCGGTGGTGGCGCTCAACACGCCTGCCAACGGCGCCTCCACGATTTACACGACGCTGACCTTCAGCTTCACTGCAACCGACGATATGAGCCCCACCATGAACTGCTCCATTTACCTTAACGACACGCTGAACCAGAACATAACCGCATCCAACGGTATCCTGGCCTCGCTGATAGTCAGCGGCATAAGCATGGGGCAGCATAATTGGAGCGTGGCATGTATAGATGAGTCTGGCAATCCCGGCTCCAGCGAAGTGCGCATCTTCTCCAGGATTCCAGATTCGTCTCCACCCCCGCATCCTGACTGCACCGTAGACAGCGATTGTGCAGACTCCCAGACCTGCAGCGAAGGCGTCTGCGTGGCAATACCGTGCCAGTGCGGAGTCGTCCAGAACCACCAGTGCGTCCCATACGCCTGCTGCCTTGACACCGAGTGTGCGGCTGGCGAGTCCTGCCAGAACCACGCCTGCGCCGCGGTACCCTGCCAGTGCGGAGTCGTCCAGAACCACCAGTGCGTCCCATACGCCTGCTGCCTTGACACCGAGTGTGCGGCTGGCGAGTCCTGCCAGAACCACGCCTGCGCCGCGGTACCCTGCCAGTGCGGAGTCGTCCAGAACCACCAGTGCGTCCCATACGCCTGCTGTGCCGATTCCGACTGCACAGGAGGCAAAATCTGCAGCGGCAATACCTGCGTTACCCCTTCAGGATGCACCTCAGACTCACAGTGCGCTGCAGGAGAAACATGCGACAGCGGCTCCTGCAGGGCAAGGAACATCCCCCCGCAGCAGCCACATGGTCAAACGCCCATTGACCTAGGCAACCAGACGCAGCTGCCTGAATGCACTTCCAACCTCCAGTGCACCTTGACACAATACTGCAACAACGGCACATGCGCCAACGTCACCGGCAACTGCGGCCATGCGGTTAATCACACCTGGGTCCGGTATGCGTGCGGCTCTGAGCCCGGCTGTCCTTCCTGCCCCACCCTCTCCGACTGTAAAAGCCACGTTTGTGTTCCAGAAATCAGGATATCGGCTCCAACAGCCGGTTTCGTGGGAGATGGCGTACTGATTACGGTCACTGAGGGCACCTCTATGTGCAGGCTCTGCGACCTCTTCTGGGTCTCCCCGTCCGGCCTGAGCAGCACTAACAAGACCGATTCAGCCGGTGCGTACACGCTCCAGCTCAGCGAGGAGGGAGTATTCAAGCTGACCCTGATGAAAGACCAGAATAAGACCATCAGGGTTAACGCCCTGGCGAAGCCCTCCCCATTCAGCGATGGCCAGCATGCAGTGGCGATGCTGGCCGATGCGGCCGTTTCACCTCTCTTCTGGCTGCCGGTGGTGCTGCTGCTAATAGTGGGCCTCGTATTGTACTACACCAGGAGAATGGCCAGGCCGATGGTGCGCGAGGAAGACGAGAAAATAGAGCGGGGCAGCGAAGAAATTAAAGAGGCGCAGAAAAGTGAAAAAGGAGAAGCACAGAATAAAAAGTAAGTAAAAGAAAAAAAAAGAAAAAAACAAGGAAACAAAGCGGCCTGCGCTGCAGTTACCTGCTTTTGGTTATTATCTCTATGTTGTCCGGCGCCTTGTTCACGTTGCCTATCTTTATGCCAATGAGCGTCTTCACGCCCTGCCTTGACGCCAGGTCAACGAGCCTCTGGGTTATGATGCCGTCAAACACGATGGCATGCACGTCACGCGTCTCTCCCAGGGCCTTTATGACGTCGCGCACCGGCACCTCGGCTATCCTTTCCAGCCCGCCGTTATAGAATCTCGCCCGGAGGGTGTTGCCCAGCTCGGCAAGCTCCTTCATCAGGCCGTCCTTGTCCATGCGCACCGGCACCTCTACCTTATCAGGTGCTTCGCCAGGCAACGGAGGAAGCTCCCTGCGCTCGCGCACAGGCTCCCTCACAACCTGTTCCCTTTCCACCACCTGCTCACGAAGCGGCGGCAACGGCTGTTCGCGCGGTATTTCCCTCTCCCGGAACTGCTCGCGCCCCTCCCGTGCTTCCCTTGGCTGTTCCCTCGGGAACAGCGGATGCGGTGCCTGGGCAGGTGCTGGTTCATCGGCAAATTCCTGCCTGAACCTGGGGATCTCCTTCCTCATCCTCTCAGGGGCGCCCCTGCCGCCCTTTCCCGTCTGCTCGTAGGGCACGCGGTTGCGCAGGTACTTTATCATCTCCTTGCGCGTGAGCTCCTCTACTTCCATACCGGTGGGTGCGCGGGCTACGAAGTCTATGTCCACCCCTCCCTGGGCGAGCTCGTTCAGGATTATGTCCCCTCCACGGTCGCCGTCAAGGAAGAGCGTGACCTCCTTCTTCTTCGACAATTCCACTATGGTCCTGGTCACCTTCGCGCCGCCTATGGCGATGACGTTGGTTATGTCGTTCTTGAGCAGGTTTATCACGTCTGCCCTGCCCTCCACGAATACCGCCTCGTTGTTCCTGTCTATGCCAGGCCCCGCGGGCAGCTTGTCAGGTCCGTATTCAACCACCTCGGCGGTCTTGACCTCGTCCCTCACCAGGTCTGAAATCTCCTTGCTTTCGGGGATTTCCATCTTTATGAGCGTCTTGAGCAGGTTCTTGGCGCGGTCCACCAGCACCTTCCTCTTGAGGTTGCGGGTGTCCTCCACCTTGGTTATCCTCATCCGGGCTTCACAGGGGCCTACCCGGTCCACGGTCTCAAGGGCCGCGGCGATTATGCACGTCTCCACCATGTCCAGGCTGCTCGGCACCTTTATCACGCCTGTGGTCTTGCCATCAGCCGGCGAGAGGTCCACCTCTATCCTGCCTATCCTGCCGTTCTTCTGCAGGTCGCGCAGGTCCAGCTCGTCGCCCAGCAGGCCTTCGGTCTGGCCGAAAATCGCTCCCACCACGTCCGGCTTCTCCACGAGGCCTGAAATCTCCACGTTAGTGTATATGAGGTATTTCACCGTGTCTATGTACGTTTTAGCCATCTTTTTCACCTTCCATAAGTTCGTCATATCCTCTTTTCGCATCCTCAAAACAGTGTATGTTCAGGATGCGGCCAAGGGTCCTCCTGGTGGTCAGCTCCGCGCGGACCGAATGGGCCTCAAGCTCGTCTTTTGCGAGCGCGGCCAACTGGTCTCCTCTCCTGTCCAGGTCTGTGAGCACGAACACCGTTACAACCCCTTTTTCCGCGACCCGGTCACAACTCAGCCTGAGGTTGCCGGATATGGTCAGGACGTTGCGGCATCCCAGGAGGCCCATTGCCTCCCTGTCCCGCTTGCCCTCCACGAAGAGCCAGCCCTCCCTCAGCCTGCCAAGGGTCTTTTCGAGCAGTCTGATTTTCTGCTTCGCTTCCACCGCTTTCCTCCGTGGGACCAGGATCAGAGCGCTGTGCACTGTTGACCGCCAATTGCTTGGCCGCCTTCCCCTTTCGGAGCAGGCGTTCCTTCACTGCTTATGCTCCGGTGGCCATCCATGCACAGCATGGACATAATGCATGCAAGGTGTTTTTAGCCCATCGCCGCCCTTTCTTCTATGAGGTCAACGACTACCGGGAATATCTTCATGATATCCCCTTCGCTCAAAACGCCTATGAGTTCATTATCGTCATTCACGACCGGGAGCCTCTTTATCTTGTTCTCCCTCATCGCTTTTGCTGCATCCTCTATCGTCGTTTCGGGTCTTACCACCCTGAGCGGCTTGGACATGATTTCCTCGACGCGGGTCTTGTACGGGTCCCTGCCCTTGGCAAGGACCGTGTGGACGAGGTCGCGCTCGGTGATTATGCCTTTGGCATGCTTGCCGGCCTTGTCCTCAACCACGATTATGGACCCTATGCCGTTTTTCTTCATGAGCTTTGCCACGTCAAGGGTGGTTTTTCCGAATGGCACGACAACGACCTTCTTGGTCATGATGTCTCCCACTCTCAGATCCGATCCCATGGCATAACCTTGGTCGGAAACGTTTAAAAAGCGTGGCTGGCGCACGGGCGTTCAAGCTGCCGTCCCGCTTCCTGCATCCGCAGTCCACATCCCCCTCTTCCTCTCCACCGGCCCGCCCCTGAACATCCATTAAAACTCTTTCATTCCATAATCGGCGTTATGGAAACCAATGCCGTAGAGAGCAAATGGTCCGGCAGGTGGGCCGAAGCCAGGGCGTTTGAGGCCGATCCTGACCCGAAAAGGGAGAAACGCTACGTCACCGCGGCATTCCCCTACCCGAACTCCCCCCAGCACATCGGCCATGCCCGGACATACACCACCGCGGACATCTACGCCCGCTACCTCAGGCTGAAGGGCTACAACGTGCTCTTCCCCATGGGCTTCCACGTCACAGGGACGCCGATACTGGCCATGGCAAAGCGCATCGCTGCGAAAGATCCGGACGTCCTCGGCGTTTTCGACAAGATCTACGGCATCCCGCCATCACAGGCAGCAAAGCTCACAGAGCCGCGCACGCTCGTTGCCCATTTCTCCGCCGAAATCGAGCAGGGCATGAGGGAAATCGGCTATTCCATAGACTGGAGGCGGAAATTCTACTCCTACGACGAGAAGTTCAACAGGTTCATCCAATGGCAGTTCAGGAAGCTCAAGGAGCTCGGCTACCTGGTGAAGGGCGAATACCCCATAGCCTGGTGCCCCTCGGACAAGAATGCGGTGAGCGCGCACGACACGCGCGGCGACGTGGACCCTGACCTCGACAACGTAACCGTGATAAAGTTCGCGGTTTCGGCCGGCGAATCGCTTGTTGTGACCACCTACCGCCCTGAAACCGTCTACGGAGTCACGAACATCTGGCTCAACCCGAAGGCGTCCTACGTCCGGGCGAAGCACGGCAAGGAAACGCTCATAATAGCCGAGGAGGCAGCGAAGGTGCTTGACCTCCAGCTCAAGCTCGAGATAACCGGCAAGATAAGGGCCGAAGATATCCTGAAAATGCGAGCCAAGAACCCGGTCACCGGGGAATCGGTGCCGGTATGGCCTGCCTCGTTCGTCCAGCCAGGCGTCGGTACAGGCATCGTCATGAGCGTACCTGCGCATGCGCCCCTGGACTACCTGGCCCTGCGCGACCTGGGCAAGGGGGACATGAAGATGCCCCAGGTCGTAAGCCTGAAGGGCTATGGCGCAGCGCCGGCAAAGGAAGCCGTGGAGAAGCTGGGCGTGAAGAACCAGGACGACCCGAAGGCCGAGGAGGCCACGAAGGAGATTTACACGAAGGAGGCGCACGAGGGCATAATATCCGCCGGCGAGTTCCGGGGCGAGCACGTGTCGGTGGCGCGGGAGAAGATTGCGGCGAAAATGGCAAAGGAAAACCGCGCGTTTCCCATCGTCACCATCTCAAATGGCCCGGTCCAGTGCCGCTGCGGTGCGACCGTGGTCGTGAACATCCTGAAGGACCAGTGGTTCATCGACTATGGCACGCCGGGCTGGAAGGACAAGGCCAAGGAATGCCTTGCGGCCATGAGCATCATACCTGAGAAGACGCGCGGCGAATACCTCTACACCATAGACTGGCTGAAGACGCGGCCATGCACGCGGGCAGCCGGCCTGGGTACGAAGTTCCCGTTTGACGAGACAAAGATGATAGAGGCGCTTTCCGACTCCACGATATACATGGCCTATTATACCATCGCCCACCTCCTGAAGGACACGGACGCATCCACGCTTGACGACCGGTTCTTTGATTACGTCATCCTGGGCAAAGGAAGCTGCGATGCACGGATGAAAAAGCTGCGCGACAGTTTCCTTTATTGGTATCCGGTTGATTCCAGGCACAGCGCAGGAGACCTCATCAGGAACCACCTCACGCTCTTCATATTCAACCATGTCGCCATCATGGAGAAGAAGCTATGGCCCAGGCAGATAGCCACCAACGGGTTCGTGCTCATGGACGGCGCGAAGATGAGCAAGAGCATGGGCAACATACTGCCGCTGCGCAAGGCAATAAGGGAATACGGGGCCGACATAATCCGGTTCTCGGTCGTCTCAGGCGCAGAGCTGTCGACCGACACGGACTTCAACCGCACGGTGGCCGATGGCGTCCGCTCCAGGCTCGCGTTCATATCGCGGCTGGTCGACGAATCGAGGAAAAAGGGCCCTGCCCAGCACGGCAGGATAGAGAAATGGCTGCTTTCGCGGCTCAACCGCAAGATAGAGCTTGCCGATACGCTGTACGGCCAGCTTGCCATACGCGACCTTTCGCTCCAGATATTCTACGACGTCGTGAGCGACCTGCAATGGTACGCGAAACGCTCCAAGGGCGAGGTAAACCTGCACGACTTCTTCACCAAATGGGCCGTGCTCATAGCGCCTTTCATGCCGCACTACGCGGAGGAGTTCTGGGAGGCGCTCGGCGGCAGGGGATTCGTGTCGTTTGCCGGATTCCCCAACCCGGACGTTTCAAAGATAGACGACGGCCTGGAGCAGGGCGAGGAGCTGATACGCCGGGTCCACGGGGACGTGGAAACGATATCCGGACTGATAAAGAAGAAGCCGTCCCGCGTGACCGTCTACGTGGCCTCCGAATGGAAGCGGAAGCTCTACGCCATGGCGAAAGAGAAGCCGTCCTTTGAGGCGCTCATGAAGGCGGCAGCCGCGGAGAAGATGCCGATGAAGGACGTGCAGAACGTGGCGAAGCAGATAATGAAGAACGTGCACGCGCTCCGGTTGCCGCTTCCGCAGACCGAGGAGCTGGCCGCGCTGAAGGACGGCGAGGCGTTCCTTTCTTCCGAGTATTCGTGCCCGTTTGAAGTCCTTCCCGAGGAGCAGGCGAAGCACGACAAGGCGAAGTCCGCGCTGCCAGGCAAGCCGGCCATAGTGCTGGAATGACTCGCGCTTGAATCCAATCGTTTTATAAATAATATGTTTATACCATATATGGTATGATTGAGCAATGGGCCAAATTCAAGGGATGGCACGTCCTTGAACATTTCCTTCTGCACCCCAATACGAGAATCCACATCAACAAGCTTGCCCGTGACCTGAAAATCGGCCTGCAGACTGCCCAGCGGTTCTGCAGGTCATATCATGAAGATGGCCTTTTCATAAAGGAGGAGGTGGGCAACATCCACCTATTCCACCTCAATGAAAACGATGCGCGGGTGCGCGCCCTCAAGCGCTTCATCGGGCCGTACCTCGTGGCGGACGGCGCATACCTGAAGCCGTTTCTTGAAAAGAACGGGAACGTCCTCTCCGTCTCTCTCTATGGCAGTTTCGCCTCGGGTGATTATGGCGATAAGAGCGACCTGGACATCCTGGTCATAACGTCCGATGAGCGGCAACCCGACGTGGAAGCGTTCCGGAAGCTGGAAGCGCGGCTCGGAAAGGAGGTGAGCATAACCCTCCTGAGCTTTGCGAAATGGCGCATTATGGAGCGGAAGAAAGATAACTTCTTCCGCTCAGTAAAAAAGAACAACCTGCTTGTCTGGGGTAATGCGATATGAGCTACGGCGACTGTATGGAAAAAGGCCTGCTGCGGAAGGCCAGTATCGCAAAAGAAGAACTTCACAACCAGCTCAAAATCGCAGAAGATTACATACGGAAGGCCGAGCTGGTCTGCGGCAAGGACACCTACGACGTCTCATTCCTGACGGCCTACATCAGCCTCTTCCATTCTGCACGGGCGCTTCTTTATGCCAAGGGATATAAGGAGCGGAGCCATTTCTGCCTTTTCGAATTCGTGAAGACTGAATTCAAGAGCGATGCGGACATCGCGCGCCTGGCCCAAGTTTCGCAGAATTACCGCCAGATGCGGCACCTTGTACAGTACGAGGGCTCCGTTTGCACCGAAGCCGTCGCCAGGGAGGCGATAATCGATGCGAAAAACTTCCTAAAGGCGGCAAAACGTATTGTCCGGTGAGATATACGAGGCATCCTATGAAATTCCTGAAAGTGCCCCGGAAAGACGGCGAGAAAACACGGCAGGAGTTGCTGGCAGCCGGAGTGCTGGACAAGGAGTATCCCATTTCCAGCGAAGGGGATTTCATCTACCTGCCGCTCGCTTCCGGTGCGGAATTGCCCTCCCAGGCCGTCTCTGGATTTGAAGTCGTGGAGCGCGAAGCCGAGAAGCGCGAGATGCCGCCGAAAAAGCTCGCAGACGCGCTTTCCGGCCTGCTGACCGGGGCGGAGCGGGACGCGCTCGTCGCTTCGTTTGACATCATCGGCGATGTCGCCATAGTAGAAATCCCGGACGGGCTTGAGCCGAAGGAGCGGCAAATCGGCGAAGCGCTCCTTCGGGTCCACAAGAACGTGAAAACCGTGCTGAAGAAGCTCGGCCCCATGGAAGGCGAATTCAGGGTGCGCCGGCTCGGTTTTCTTGCAGGCGAGGACAAGACCGAGACGACCTACCGCGAGAACGGCGTGCCCATGAGGCTTGACGTGGCGCAGGTCTATTTTTCGGTGCGCCTGGCCGGCGAGCGGAAACGGATAGCCGGGTTGGTGAAGCGGGGCGAGAGGGTGCTGGTCCTGTTCGCCGGTGTGGGGCCGTTCGCGCTTGCGATAGCGAAAAAGCGGCCGGACGCGCGCGTCGTTGCGGTGGAGATAAACCCCGAGGCCGTCCGCTACATGAAGGAGAACATCGCGCTGAACAAATTCAAAAACATAGAGCCGTTCGGTGGCGACGTGCGGGACGTGGTGCCCTCCCTCCCGGCAGGCTCGTTTGACCGGGTGGTCATGCCGTTGCCCAAGAGCGCGGAGGATTTCCTGGGCATCGCCTTCTCAGCGGTGAAGGACGGCGGCATCGTCCATTTCTACACCCTCGCCGACGCCAGCGACCCGTTCGGCGAAGCGATGGAAAAGGCTGAACTCAAGGCTGAAAAGGCAGGCGTTTCCGTGGAAATCCTGTCGCAGCGCATCGTGCGGCCTTATTCGCCGCTAATCGTGCAGGTAGTCCTGGATTTGGTCGTGCGGAAAAAATAAATTCGGCATCCTGTCATTCCGGCCCTGTTTCCAGTCCAATGTGACGCTTCAATACGTCCAGCATCAAATAGTCTGTAAGCGTTACAAATTCCTGGCTCTTATTAGAAGAAGCCAAGCCACTCGCATCTTCGAAGAGCACCATATGGGTTACTCCTAGAAGCCCATTTACTATGTGCTTGGTGAAATAGGATTCGATTGTCTTGTCTGAAACGCCTAATTCTCTGACTTTGGTGTGTATGGCCTGCCTTAGCCCCTCTTCTTGCTTATACAGCTTTATCATAAACGGCCCAAGCAGTTGATTGTAACCGGCGCCATGGCCCCCTTGTTTACTCATGCCCTGCACGAATTCATCAGGAGTGGCTGATTGAAAAAGCAAGCTGATATAGTCGTCTACGTGACGCTTATTAACCTCGCTAATAAGCGGCAGTAATTTTTCCCTCGCAGCGGCCATATAGTTCCTATCCTGCCCGCCCTTCGCATGGATTGTACTATTTACCGGCCTATTTGACTCTGAAGGCGCCTCTTTTGCAACTCCTCTAAACTCCTGCATAACCCTCTTTTTCCCACATACTATTTATTAATGCACGTATCAGTAAAATCCGAGCAGGAACCCTGCCAGCAGGCTGGCCAGCATGCCGAAGACGATGGGCGGCAGCGCGGGCAGTATCATCTTCTTCTTCCACACCAGGAAAAGGAATATGCCGAGGGACAG
This sequence comes from Microcaldota archaeon, assembly GCA_964490215.1. Lineage (GTDB taxonomy): Archaea > Micrarchaeota > Micrarchaeia > Anstonellales > Bilamarchaeaceae > Bilamarchaeum. Next base: position 10,591 of record CAZBAM010000022.1, read on the forward strand.
CACCGCGCCGGCGAACACGAAAGCAGTGGCGGCCGGGCTGAACGTGAGGACCGATACCTCCAGCATTATGGGCGCCACCATGTCGCCGGTGCCCAGGTCCATCCTCTGTTCCATCTCTCCTGGAACCGGAGGCGGGGCCCTGGCTGTGACCGTGAAGGCGAGGTCCTTCTGCACCACGAAATTCGCAAGCTCAACCATGTGCTTGGTGGTGAATACGGAGAGGTAATCGTATACCGACAGCAGTATCAGGAACAGCACCACCGGCACGAGGCCGAGCGATATCCCGAATATCACGCCCACGCCGGCCGTGGCGAGTATGGCGGCTGCGTTCTTCATGAGCGGCCTGAACAGCCTGAAGCCGGAGAACGCAAGGCCCATCACGATGCCGAGCATGGTGCTCTCGCCGTAGCCGAGCGCCAGCCTCAGGAACGCGTAGAACACGATGGAGCTTGCGGTCGCTATCATGACGAATTCCATGCCCCTGAAGAGCATGTTGTGCAGTTTCAGGAAGCGGATCAGCACGAGCATGATTACCGCGCCCACGAGCATGTAGGTGATGAAAAGCACCGCGTTGAGCGGGTTTTCCGCGTCCGAAGTCACCACGAGGCCGGCGACGTAGGGGTTGCGGGTCATGTCCAGGAGGACTATCGCGCCGGTGAATATGCCCAGCAACTGCGCTATTATGAAAAATGCAAGTATGGCTGTTACCATCTTCATTCATTCACCTGTCGTTCGCCTGCTTTCATTCACCTGCTATCTTGACGTGGCCATGCGCCTTTTCGTATAGCGTTCCCTTGCTGATCAGCTCGTTAATGATGCGCCGTGCCGTGGCCTCGTCTATCTCGTAGGATTTGGCGTTCCCGACGACCGTTTCCAGGTCCGCCATGTCGTTCTTTCTCAGGAGTTCCCTGATGATTTCCAGTATCGTATCCCTCTTCCCAAGCATGTCCCTTGCAGACTTGGGCTTTCCGGTCGTCACAGTGTCTACGTCGAACATGCCGGTCTGCCTGTCGGTCATTATCTTCTTCATGACATCCATGAAAAGCGCTATGGCGACCTCGGCGTCGCCTTCCTCCACCCTGTCGCTCAGCCTCATCTTCGCGTTGGCCTCGGACAGCCTCACAAGGCCTTCCAGGTAGCGCGGGGTTATCGCCACGGCGCCGGTGTCCTTGCCCATGCGCCTCAGCTCCACGTAGAAGTCCTTTATCTTCGTGGACGCGGGCTGCTCCAGCTTCGGCGAAATCTTCCTTCTCGCGTACGCTATGTATTTCCTGAGCAGGTCCTTGTCAAATGATTCCGCCTCGTCCTTCTCCTTTCCCATGTGCGTGGCGAGTATGTGCTCGGCTAGGCGGGCGTCCTTTTCCTCGTCCAGCACGTCCACGATCGGGAATATGAGGTCAAAGCGCGAGAGCAAGGTGGGCGGGATGTCAAACTGGTCGGCGAGGTTCTTCGTCTGGTCAAACCTGCCGTACTTGGGGTTCGCGGCCGCGAGTATGGCTGTTTTCGTGTGGAACTTCGCCACTATGCCTGCCTTCGCCACGGAAATCGTATTGTGCAGAACGGTGCATTCGGATATGAACGCCTGCGTTGGTTGTACTGTGACGTCATAGGCCCATTCTTCAGCGCCGTTATTCACTTTCTCCACTTTTCTTACCGCCACGAAGCCGATGCTTCCGGTGGCAAATCTTTCTATGAATCCGAAGTTTTTTCCCGCTTCCAGCTTGCGTTCCAACAGGACTTTCATGGCAGAGCGATATCTATCAACAAATATCCGTTTGCACTCCCAGTAAGAAAGGGTTGCTCTTTTTATGCCGGAAGCCGCCTCCATATCATACTGCGAAAAGTTGAGCTTCTCGCGGAGATTTATCAGTTCTTCGTAATTATACTCGTCCAGGCGTGCCATCCCGGCACGGATTTCCTCTATCTTCTGCCTTATTCTTGCGCATATTGCCTCGAAGCTCCTGCGCGTGAAGTTGAACCCCTTCTTCTGGCCCGAGAGACCGAAACCGAGAATTGAATACTCCGTTATCTTAAATGCTTTGGTGAGGTCGAATACCGCTCTGGAACATCCAGGAATAACATCCGTCGTATTCCGGTATCTCCCCCCTCTCTTCAGATATGCACTGAGCCGTTCTTTCTTCTTTTTCGACAGGAAACCTATATTCTGCTGGTATGCCCTCAGATTCTCGGTCCCTGTTATGGCCAGGCGGAAAACGTTCCCATCTGCGAAGGTGTGGGTCCTTATGCCGAACCTTAACAGCAGAGTCTGTACCTGTTCTACGAACGTCCTGTTCTCTCCCACGAGCCCTACATAATCGCCTGAGAAAGTGCCGTCGGAGTCAAATATCGCCCGGAGCATCCCGGCCACCTGGGTAAGAGGAGCAGAGATGAACTGCGGCGGAATTATTTTTTCCGTACCTTTTTCTATCAGCGACGGGTGAATCTGCTCCATCTGCCTCAGTGCATTGACTGAAATGATGCGCGCGGCCTTAACGCCGGTGGCTGCCCTGTGCGCAAAATAAGGCGTGACACCAAAAACGGCCATCGCAGCCGAACTATAATCCTCCAGGAGGTCATCATCCTTATTGTAGAAATTTATGCCGTTCTTAGAGCCCCTGTTGAGTTCGTAACCGCCATCGGTTATATGGTAGCCGACGACCTTGAGAAGTTCCGGTTTCAGGTCGTCGCGACCGGAGGCGATGAGCGGAAGCTGGCGCGGCATAAGCGTGTAGTCGCGGGCAGTCAATTCCTCCGCAGGCTTTGTTTTTACCATGCCATCCTCAACCACCCAGAATGGATGCTCAGGAGTAACCAGCAGCTCGCGGCCGGTTTGAAGAGTCACTTTGACGAAATATGCCGGTGCCCTGTGCTTGCTGACCTGATAGGGCGCCGTCTCATTTATGCTCTCGAAATCTGTGGTAAGCAGGCGGAGCTGGCCAACTCCTTCCCTCAAAATGAGGCAGTTCTCCCCTCTTATCACGTTGTCCGCATTCTTTTCCATCAGTTCTTCTACAAGCTCTCCTATCTTCATCTCACGGCCATCTGACAGCATTATCTTCGTGTTGTAGTGATAGCTCTGCGTCTCCATCGCCTCGTGCAGTGCGGCCCGGTCATCCTCCTCTATCTTGTCAAACTCGTCCACCTGGGCGGTCCCTCCGCTCGCGAGCACGAGCGCGCCGGCCTTCAGCGTCCAGCCACCCTCGCCCAGCTCGTCCTTTTCCGCCGAAACGGTGAGCCCCACGCCGGACACGGTCTTCCCGCTGACGTAGATGCTCTTGGGCGCGATGTCCGACACGCTCTGCAGGAAGCGCGTTTTCGCTATGCCAGGGTCTCCGATGAGCAGGACGTGTATGTCGTCGCGGATGGGCATGCCCCCCTTCATCGTCTTCCCCCGCGTCCCGCCGAAAAGCTGGAGCGCGAGCGCCTTCTTGACCTCGTTGTGGCCGTATATGGATGGCGCTATGGAATTGACTAGTATCTCGGATATGTGCGGGTCTGCCGCCAGCTCCCTGATCCTGATCTCGTCCTCCCTGGTGATTTCAACCTCCTCAAAGTCCTTCCTGAGGCTGATGGAGCTGTTGACCTTGATGTAGCGGCTGTAAACCAGGTCCTGCTTCTGCCTTGTCTTGAGCGGCGGCCTCAGCTGCATTATCCCCGCGATGTCTATGTTGTCTCCCGGCGCGACCTTGTTCACCAGGTCGTCCTCAAGGAGTATCTCTATGTGGGCCGCTGGGGCACCGCCCCGCACCCTTTCCAGGAGCTCCTGCACCTCGGCCCACTGGATGTCCACGAAAGTGCTGTCGTCCTCCACCGCCTTGAGCGCGTATTTCTTGCAGCTGTCGCACCTTTTCGGAGGCGTGAAGTTCTTGCCTACGTAGAGCTTCATTTCCGCGTCGCACAGCTCGCACTTGTACACCGCGACCTTCACGCGGTGCATCATCTCCGCGCGTTTCGTCACGACGCACTTGAACGCCACCAGCTCGTTTATGTTCCTGGAGCATATCTGCTCTATGAGGGCGTCTGCCGATGGCAGGTTAATGAAGCGGACATGCGGCTCAAAAAGGGCGCCGGTGGGGATGGAAATGTTCAGCTGCCTGATAGCCTCCTCTGCCGCCGCTATGACCAGGTCCGGCGTGTGTATGAGCGCGTCAGCCATGTCCGGGTCGTATTTCTCCAGGTCTGTGTAATCCACCATGAGGCTGCGGTGGGTGGGGTAGGTGGAGCGCAGTTCGTCTATCCTGTGCTTGCATATTGACGTGAAGAAGTCGTGCAGTATCGCTATAGAGGCGGAAAGGTCGGCTGCCATAAAACCACGTGAAAAAATAGTGGAAGTTTAGTATTATGGGATGGGGTTAAAAAACCCGCTGCAGGCTCATTTCCGCACCTGCAACTCCGGCCACGTATCCCTGCACAGGGGCTTGGAAATCCGGTCGGCTAGGGCATCCAGATTTTCCACCGAGAACGTGGACTTTCTGAGCTCTGCGGCTAGCGAGAGGAAACGCTTATCATTCTCCTCCCTGTCCTTCGTGACGATACTGTTGGATAGTGTGGCGAGCCTGAACGCCGTGTTCTCGGTTACCCAGTCCGTGGCGCACTCCGGGTTCTCAAGCATGGCCAGAAACGCGCCGCTGGTCATTATCCTGCTCTTGCCCCAGCTGTTCTGGAACGTCCTGATCTGGAACGCAAACAGGTTCCGGACGAGAGTTTCATCAACCACGATGGCCTTGTTTTCAAGCGCCTTGAGCACCGAAAGTAAAAACGCCGGCTCGGTATGTGTGTCATCCAGCAAAGCAATGAGTTTTTCCGGTGCGAGACTGGTTACCTTCTTCCACCCCCGCTTTGATACGGCGTTGGCCGCCCCGTGCAGGGTGCCAAGCTCCTCGTGGTTTTTAGTCGCAAGCGACAGCACAAGGCCGGGAAACCCTACCTTGCCGTGGTCAAGCCCGAAATTCTCCGCGAAAAACAGGTTCAGCTCCAGCAGCCTCTTCCGGTTCTGCTGCGGCACCTGCCTCAGGGCACTAATCGGTACCAGTTTAAACAACTCCCTGCGTCTGCTGCTTCCGGTTCCCATGTTGCAGATACTGTGCGAAAAGGTTTATATTGGTGTGTTACCTGGCGGAAAAAAGGTGATTATGCCCGCGCCGGTCGCCCGGCGACGGGTTGGTGAGAGGCGTTTTCACGTCTGATCATGATTAGTGCCAGGGGCCGCCTCCAATCCCCATTCCCCTGGCATATCCCTGCCGATTGCCGAAAAAGGTGACCACGGCATCGGCATCACCCCCGCCCGTGCTCTATGAGCTTCTGCTGCTCTATGACCATCGCGAGCAGCATGGACTCAAGCACCGTGAGCTTGCTTGCCCTGGCACAGGCGACGACGCGCGCTTTGGCGAATCTCATGAGCCGGTCAAACGCCTGCTGGTCGTCCTCTGGCAGCGCTTCCCTGTACAGTTCAAGCGAACCTATTTTTTCCGCGATTTCCTCCATGATGCCACCTCGTGAATATGACGAGGCCCTGAGGGCCCCAAACATTTTGAGTCCGGGGAGAATCCCCGACTGGTCGCAACAGAAAGGTGCTTTCGGCTGTTTATAAACGAAAGCCGACAGGGGTCATTTCCGCGGAACTGGCGAGAGCGGCCCACCCGCGGAAACCGCTTAAAATCTTCCCGTAGTAACCCCAGCATGGCCGTTTACGTGGAAGTCGGTGCGTTGCTGGCTGCATTCTTCCTGCTCTATCTGCTCGTCAAGTTCCTGAAGCATCCAGGGCTGGTGATAGCGAACTCGGTCATTGGTATCATCATATTTTTCGTGCTGAACCTCTTCTTCGGCCTTGGCATACCAATAAGCGTGTTCTCAGTCGGGCTCGTGGCGCTCGGGGGCCTCGCAGGTGTGCTTCTCGTCGTCCTGCTGCACTTCCTCGGGCTCGGATTTTAGGGGTCGCTTCACGGCAAACTCCTCTATAAAAATGTTATGTCGCAATGAGTATGCAGGTGTATAAATGAACCTGGCATGCAAGGTCGAGCGGGCGAACAGGATTGTATCAAAGGCCGGGCTGGCTGGCACCAAAGCAGAGCTTATGCGATTCAAGGCGATGGTCGATGCGGGTAACCCCAACTTGTTCGACATCGAGTACGAAGGAATCCCTGCATTACGAACTGCCCTCTCAAAAGAATGCGCATCCCTAATCACACGGATGGATGAGGTGGCAAAAGAAGCCCAGAAAAATATTGACCCCCGATCCTCCCACATAGTGGCGCATCCGGTGGCGAATATACAGAACGGCCGCCTCAATATACGGGAGGCTACAGGTATTGAAAACGACGGCTTCCATGCTGGTCGCTTTTATGACCTGCTTGGCCTGAAATTCGCCAGACTCTGCAAGCCAAAGAACGTATTCGAACTCCATGAGATGGCAGATAAGGTCCGGAATGCAGAGCGGATACTGAATGGCATCCTCGACCACGTGGAGAAACGAGTTCGAACCACGCTCAATGCGGCAATCTTGAATTTCCCCCTCGGTTGCGCCGGCAACGGCCGGGCCTCAGGGGTGTAGCTGCCGACGCAGATCGTGATTTTTAAACCGCTCGCATGTTATCTTACTTCCAGGTGTTTCTCATGGCTGACGAGAAGAAATGCAAGGTTTGCGGGACTACCGAATCAAAAAAATGGATAGAGCGGAAGAACATAATCGGGCAGAAGGCCTATTTCTGCGGCCCCAACTGCTACCAGGAATACAAGAAGAAGGGCGAAGCGAGCGGCATTTGCGAGTTTTGCTAATGCGCGTGCATGAAAGATGAGAGCGCCCATATCATGGCGATCCCGGCGAGCATGGCGCCGAGCTGGAGCGCGGATTTCGGTATGCCCCTCTCCTTGTGTATCTCTGGGATGAGGTCCGTGGCGGCTATGTATATGAATCCGCCTGCGGCAAATGCCAGCCCGTAGAACTCCATATTCTGCACGTGCGATGAAAGGTAGAAGAACGCCAACGCGCCGACCACCGCGGTCAGGCCGCTCAGCAGGTTGAACAGGAGCGCCTTCTTGGCCGCGAATCCCGCGTAGAGCAGGAGGCTGAAGTCGCTCAGCTCCTGCGGTATCTCATGCATTATTATGGCTATGGTGGCGGTTATGCCGAGTTCAGGGGCCGCAGTGAAGCCAGCTGCGATTGCCACGCCGTCAAAGAAGTTGTGGAACGCATCGCCCAGGATCACAAGGTAGCCGACCGGCTTCTCATGCGTGCTGTGGTCGTGGTGGCCGTGGTGCCAGTGTATGAGGTGCTCCAGGATGAAGAACAGCAGCATTGCCCCAAGAGCGGTTGCGAAAACGGCATGCGCATCCATGCCCTCCACGGCTTCCGGTAAGAGGTGGAGAAAAGCCGCGCCGAGCAGGGAGCCTGTGGCGAAGCTCACCATAAGGAAAACCACCGCATCGAGGGTTTTCTTTTTGAAGTAGAGGAAAGCAGCCCCTGACAGCGACAGGAGGCTGACAAGGACGGTGGCCGCAACCGCTTCAAGCATCATGAACTGGATGTGAAGGCAATATTAATAAATATTTTGAATAAAGTTAATAACTATCGGCATGGCTGAAGGCCAAAGCTAATAACGGTGCTGCATATGGAGATAATAAGCGCTTCGCTGGACAGCGATACCCTCCGCGAGCTGGGAGAGGCGCAGAGGCGGCTGGGCTTCAGCAGCCGCTCGAGGCTGCTGCGCGCGGCCATAAGCTCGCTCCTCAACGAGTACCGGCTCATGGAAACCCGCCGCGGCCACGTGGACGCGGTCTTCACGCTCACCTACCGGGAGGCGGACAAGGACCGGATATCAGACGTCCTGCACCGTTTCGAGGACTGCATAAAGACCACCATCCACCAGCACCACGAGGGTATCTGCCTGGAAATCCTCGTCGTCTGCGCCGACGCCGCCAGGCAGCGGGAGCTTTTCAGCCTGCTTAAGAAGGGGAAGGGCGTCCGTTCGGTCAGCTGCTCGATGCTCTGACGCCACAGTCTCGGCGTAACCCTTTTAAACCCGCCCCAGCATTTATGTTCTATCGATTTATCGGATTGTTAAACCCTGCTGGCATTAGCCGGCAAAAACCGATGACAGAAATTGAGGTGTAAAAATGGGATACATAGACTTTGAGGTGCCAAAGGAACTGGTGCCGCAGATTTTGGAAATGCTTTCGGTCGCGAAGGACGCTGGCAAGGTCAAGAAAGGGATAAACGAGGCCACAAAGTCCATAGAGCGGAAAACTGCGCAATTCGTCGTGGTAGCAGGCGACGTGACGCCCGAGGAGGTCGTCGTCCACCTGCCCATGCTCTGCAAGGAGAATGGAATACCATATGCATTCGTGCCCACCAAGAAAGACCTCGGAAACGCGGTCGGCATAGAGGTCGGCACTTCGGCAGTGGCAGTTGAGAACGCCGGCGGGGCCACAGAGAAGCTCCAGGACATCATAAAGAAGCTCCCCAGGCACGAGAAAAAGAAGTGATTTGGATGGGAGACGAAGGTTATCCGGCGGAAATCGTGGAGATACGCGCCAAGACCGGCGTGTACGGCGAGATCTACCAGGTGCTCTGCAAGGTCCTTGAGGGGCCTGACGCCGGCAGGGTCATCCTCCGGAACATAAAAGGCCCGGTCAAGAAGGGCATGGTAGTGGTCCTGCTTGACACGGACAGGGAAGCCAAGGAGATAAAGGCCAGGTGATTGGATGTCTAACTGCTCGTTCTGCGACACCGCGATACCGAAGGGTACAGGCATGATGTACGTCAAGAAGGACGGCACGCTCTATTACTTCTGCGGCAGCAAGTGCAGGAAAAACAGCCTCGGCCTCTCCCGTGAGGGAAGAAGGCAGAAATGGACCCCATCAGCCAGGAAGTTCAAGGCCGGCACTGCCAGCAGGAAGAAGTGATGGCAATGAGGGAACGCACGCTGCTCCTGATAAAACCGGACGCGCTCCAGCGCGGCCTGTTCGGGGAGATAATGGCCCGGTTTGAGAGGAAGGGCTTCAGGATGGTGGGCCTGAAGATGCTGAAGATGACGAAGGAGCTGGCGAAGGAGCACTACGCGCATCTCGTTTCAAAGCCGTTCTATCCGGACCTGGAGAAATTCGTGACCGAGCACCCCCTTGTCGCGGTCGTCGTAGAAGGCAAGGAGGCTGTGGAGGTCGTAAGGCTCATAGTCGGCCCGACCAACGGGTCCAAGGCCCCTGGCGGAACGATACGGGGCGATTTCTCCAACAGCACCTCGCGCAACGTCATACACGCTTCCGACTCAACGGAAACGGCTGCGAAGGAGATACACCGCTTCTTCAAGCCGCACGAGCTGTTTGACTACAATGTGAACGTTGAGCCATACCTCTACGCTTCGGACGAATGAGTGAGTTTCCCTTCTTGCTGTCCTCCTTTTGTATTTCGCGTTTTTTCCTAACTCCCAATCCAAACCATTTTATAGCCCCTCAGCGTAATAATGGTTATAGAAAAAGTTAAGCCATGCTAAGGTGAAAACATGAGCGACGGGCTGAAAATGGTTCCTGCGAAGAAGCCGATTGATGCAGTTTCCGACATCCTCCGTGTCAACGGCTATTCCTTTGAGGGCATAATGCAGGTTTCAGGCACTGTCCTGAGGCAGTACAAGGCCCCTTCCGGAGACCTGGTAGGCATAATGCCGATTAAGACGATGGACAGCGAAGGCGTGGCTGTGATAACCAAGCCCAATAAGTTAGCCCAGCTTGGCCAGACCGGAGGTGCGGCCCTCCCTGACTTCTCGGTAGTGCAGTTCAAGGATAGCGCTTCTTTCAGGCAGCAGTTCGTGCAGATGGCCATCACCAACGGCATGGTGCTCCCTAACGAACAGACGGTTTCCATGAAAAGGCAGAAAGTCGGCACAATCTGATCCGGGATGGCATCTCGTTATCGTCAGTGGGAATCTGCTTGAACGGCGATCCGTTCAAGTCTCCCGATTGAACGGCAATCCGTTCAATGGGCGCAAGGAACTTCGTTCCTTCGCGTCCCTCGAACTCAGGGATAGCATCTTGTTATCGTCCGCGGGAACGGTATCGTGTCGCGTATGTGGTCCAGGTTGAGCACCCACTTCACGAAGCGCTCAATTCCCAGGCCGAAGCCGGAATGCGGCACGCTCCCGTAGCGCCGCAGGTCGAGATACCACTGGTAGTCCTTCAGGTCCAGGTTCTGCGCCTTCATCTTCGCGACCAGTTCGTCGTAGTGCCAGATGCGCTCGCTGCCGCCGATTATCTCGCCGTGGCCGGCTGGTGCGAGCAGGTCGGCGTTCAGGACCGTTCCTGGCTTTGCCGGGTCGTCCTTCATGTAGAACGCCTTTATGTCGCTGGGAAAGTTGTGCACGAATAGCGGCTTGACCCTTCCCTTTGTCAGTATGGCCTCCTCGTCTGCGCCGAAGTCCTGGCCGTGCTCCATCTTGCCGCCCAGCTCGTTGACCTTGTCCACCGCCTTGGCGTAGTCCATCCTGTCAAACGGCAGCGTGACCTTCTTCAGGTCTGCGACGTCCCGCCCGCACGCCTCAAGAAGCTCAGGATGCTCGCGCACCATCTTGTCCAAGGCGTAATGGACCATGTTCTCCTGCAGTTCCATGTTCATCTTCTGGTCGTAGAACGCCATCT
>CAZBAM010000023.1:0-17649 GCA_964490215.1 Microcaldota archaeon
TCATGAACATGGTGTTCGCAACGCCGATGCCGCCCACGAGGAGCGAGATGGACGCTATTCCTGCGAGAAGCATGGTGAGGGTGTCGCTCACGCTTGACACGGTGGACTGCATCTTCGCTGCGGTCATCACCTGGAAGTCCTCGGTCTGCGCGGTGACGTGGTGGAGGCTTATGAGCCGCGATTCAACGGTGCTGGCGACGGTGTCCGTATCATAGCCAGAATCGGCCACTATTGTGAGCTGGCTTACCGCGCTGGCGGCGCTGGTCAGGTTGAACATGCTCCTGGCGACCGACTGGGGTATGAAAACATCGGTGTCCGTACCGCCCGTGCTGCCGGACTGTGCCAGGATGCCGACCACGCGGAAGGAAACGTTGCCTATCTTTATGTCCTTGTTGAGCAGGTTCATGTCATTGAAGGTTGCGTTTGCCACGTTGAAGCCTATCACCGCTGAATGCAGGTCGCTCGTGCTGAGATACCGGCCGTAGAGTATGTCCACGCCCACGGAATCCGCGAACGCAGACGGCTGGGTGCCGACGACGCTCAACGAGGTGCTCTTGTCCTTGTATTTTACGGTTTCCCGCCCCTCGACGCGGGCATCTAGCTTATACACCCCTGGGAGGGTCCGGAGTTCGTCCGCTTCCCTGAAGGTTATCCTGGCGCTCTGTTGCGTCCCGCGCTCGCGCCCGGGGGGTGCTGCCCCGCCGAATCCTCCGCCCACCCCGAGCACGCCGAAGCCGCCTCCGCCGCCGCCAGCCCTCAGGCCGCCGGCGGAAACGGTTATTATGTTGCTGCCGAGGGCGTTCATCCGCTCGTTTATGCTCTCGCTTATGCCCATGCTTATGCCGATGAGGGTGACGATGGACGCCATCCCTATGACTATGCCGAGGATGGTGAGCCAGCTCCGCAGGCTCCTGTGGCGGATGCTGTTCAGCGCCAGGGACAGTATGTCCTTGAGCTTCATCAGCCTGCCACCTTCGTCCCCTTCCGCTTCCTGGTGGCGACATGCCACGTGGCCAGGAGCGCCGCTGCGCCAATCAGCAGGACGTACGGGAGGATTTCAACCTGGCTCATTTCGCAGCCCCCTTGCCGGGCAGGTTGGCGCCAGTTGAAGGCAGCCTCTTGTCATTCCATTTGCGGTAGGCGAAGTAGCAGACTACAGCCACCACCAGCGCGCCCGCGAGCAGGGGCAGGAGACCAAGGCCGAAGAGGCCGCCTCCGCCAGTCCCGCCATTGCCGCCATTGGTCCTGGACCTGAAGCCGGACGACGCCGAGCCGTTACTGCTGGCCGGCGCTGAGAAGCCCTGTCCCGAGGAGACTGTTATCTCCGCATACTTCGTAATCGTCTGCTCGTCGTTCTTGCTGTCCTTGAACCGTATGGCTATGGGAAGCTCATACTTGCCCGGAGCCAGCCCCGGTGCCACGTTCACGGTAAGGTCAAAGGTCACATAGTCGTCCACGTTCAGGGTGCCGATGAACTTGTCCGTGGTTCCGGCCAGCGTCAGGCCCTTTGCAGGCGACGCCAGGGTGTATACGCTCCTGAGCGGGCCGTTCCCGACGTTGGATATCTGCGCCGACACCCTGACGCCGTCAGTGCCGCTGGAGACGCTTGCCGGGTCGGTCTGCGTGCTGACTATCAGGTCCGGGGTCGCAGTGACCAGCACTCCGATATTCTGGGTGTAGGCGTTGCCGTTGCTCGTTATGTTGATGGGGAAATTGAAATAGCCGGTGAGAAGCGTCCCTGCCACCCCTACCGTTATTACCTTCGTCTGGTTCCCTCCGGGCGCAAGGGCGTCAAAATAAATCCGTGTGGGGCCCAGCGGGACGAATTCGCTGCTCTGGGCCAGGTCCACCATGGCAGAGGAAGCGCTTCCGCCGAGGTTTTCCAGCGTCAGGGCGAACTGCGCCTCGGAGCCGACTTCAGTGGGCGTGAGCGGGACGAGATACACCCTCAGCTGTGATGACGCGTCTTCCACGATGACCGGCCCTATGGAAACGGTCTGGTTGATGGTGTTCTGCAGCGCATCCTGGTAGCTGACCACCACCGGAACGGTGTATTTGCCGGTTGCAGCGGAAGACGAGGAAACGAGGGTTATTGAAACCGTCCTGGTGCTGTTGAAAGGCACGTTCCCTACGGATATCTGCGAGCCGCCGCCGATGGAGAACGATGAGGAATCAGATATGCTGATGACTGCGTTGTTCATGACCCCTCCCGTATTGGTGATTTCAAGCTGTGCGGTGATGGAGCTTCCCGGTGCAATCGCCTGAGGCGCTACCGAAAGGGTCCTGACCGCAAGGATTTGGTGCTGGGCCACTGGTATGGGGATGGAAGCGGGGGTGCTTTTCGCGGCCGAGGAGCCGGGAGTTGCCGAGGCGCTCGCATAGCTGATTTTCAGGTCAACAACGAAGTAGCCGCTTACCATCTGCTGCGGGACTGTGAATGGCACGGAGACCGTCGCGGTGGAGCCCGCTCCGATATCGCCCACATACATGCCGGAGTAATCCGCCTGGCCCGGCGCCTTATAGTAGATGGTGACGCCTTCAGCGTCATTGGCCCCGGAGTTCTCTATCGTCAGCTGGAGCTGCATCGCGGCTCCGGCATAGACGGTTTCCGGAATGGTGGTGTGGCTCACCACCTGCAGCGCAGCCTCCGCATGCACTGCGCCGGCAAAGGCCAGCAAAGACAAAAGCATCATTCCCAGGCACATTCCATATTTCATGCATAATCCCTCTGTTTGGTTTTTCCCTCGTTTTTGTTTTCTCTCGGTTTGGTTTTACGGTTTTGTTTTAAGGTTCGGTTTTACGATTTGATTTTTTCGGTTTGGTCCTACATCGGTTTTATCTTGATGCTGCTCCCGTCTCTCGCAATACGGGGCTTCTGCAGCGTTTCCTTCTCTATCTGCCCGTCCCGCAGGTGTATCACCCGCTCGCTGTACGCCGCAACGACCGGCTCGTGGGTGACTATGACCACGGTTATCTTTTTCTCGGCCCACAGCCGCGAAAGGAAGTCCATCACGTCCTTGCCGGACTGGGAGTCCAGGTTGCCGGTGGGCTCGTCCGCGAGTATCATGCGCGGGGTGTTGGCGAGCGCCCTGGCGATGGCGACGCGCTGCCGCTCGCCGCCGCTCAGCTGGGACGGCATGTTGTCATGCTTCGGGGAGAGGCCGACCCCGGCCAGGCGCGCCTCCACGATGCCAGCCCGCTCGCTCTCGCCCATCTCGCGTATTATCAGCGGCAGCTCCACGTTCTTGAAGACGGTGAGCGTCGGCGCGAGGTTGAACGCCTGGAACACGAAGCCGATTGTCCTGTTCCTGGCTTCGGCCAGCTGGCTCTCGCGCATCTTTGAGACCGGCACGCCGTCAAGGTATACCTCGCCCGAAGTCGGCACGTCAAGGCAGCCAAGGAGGTGGAGCAGGGTGCTCTTTCCGCTGCCGGACGGGCCGACGATGGATATGAACTCGCCTTTCCGTATCTTGAGGCTGACGCCCCTGAGCGCCTGGAAGCGCACGTTGCCACCGATGACGTATTCCTTGGTCGCTTTGTCTATTTCAACTATGAATTCCGACATGGCATTGCCTTCAGGTCTTCCAATGGCCCCGGCGGGCCGTTTCTTTTGTAGCGTTAATGTAACCTTAAGGTAATAATGTTTATTAAGCTATCGCGGGCATTAATCACAGGTGAGGAGATGATTATGGATATTGGGCCGGTGTTTGGGCGTGCGGACACGATACTGATGACGATTTTCAGCCTGCTGCACATACTCGCAGCCGCGAGCGTGGTTGTCGCGGTGTATTTCGCCTACAAGCTGTACAAGGAAACGGACAGGGCCTGGTACTGGCTCTCGCTTCTCCTGTCCGCCTTCCTTTTCGCACTCGCGCAGTGGATTACGATAGTGTTCCCGGGCGGGCCGCGCTTCGCGCTGCTTGGGATACTGAGCGAAAGCGGCGACATAATCGCGACGCTGCTGCTCGCGGTATCGTGCTATGGCATCTACAAAACCATGAAGGACATAAGAAAGAGGGTTGAATGAAGACCATCCTTTTCTACTGGAGCAAGGGCGCGGACACCAGGGTAAGGATACTCCGGACCATCCAGCGCTGCAATGCTGGCGACAGGGGCTGCTACCTCAATACCATCGCCGCCTCGCTGGGCCTGAGCCACGTGGGCATAAAGAAGCACCTCGACCTCCTCGTAGAGGAAGGGTACGTGAAAATAATCAATCCAGGCGGCAAGCCGGTCTTCCTGGAGCTGTCATACAAGGGGCGGGACGTGCTGAGCGAATTCTCGCAGAAAGCAGCGATGGCGAAAAAACGCTGAGCCGGCCTTGCGCACGGCAGGAATTTAATGTTAGCGCTCGGATTAGGACCATGGCAAGAGGAGGGAGTGCCGGCTGGAAGAAGCTGCTCTACGGCGCAGCGATACTGATTTCATTCGGCGGCTCGCTGGTGCTGCTGGTGTTCACGTTCCTGCTCAACGACGCGCTGGACAAGGGCCGCGACCTCGTGCTTGCAAACATCCAGGCAGTCCAGGACGAGCTGGAATCGCTTGAGGGCACGCTGGCCGCGGCAGAGGCCGAGGTCGGCACTGTGGATGCGACGCTGGACGGGCTGGAGGCGACGCTCGTCCCGCTGGAAAACGGCCTGAGCAAGACCGGCACGTCAATAGGCGGGTTCGCCGACACCATTGCCATGATGCCGCTCGTAGGTGGCAGCATGCCGGTGGGAGGCCTGAGGAACGCCTCGGCGTCAATGGCCGAGGCGGCGTCCAGGCTCAACCAGACCGTGGCGACGTTCAGCGAGCACAAGGCCAACATGGAGGAACTTAAAACCGGCATAAGCGACATTAGGCTGAGCGTGGCAGGGCAGAAGACAGCCCTGGCCCAGACCGGAAAGGCCCTGGGTGACATATTCGGACTCATAAAAGTGGCCAACTTCCTGTTTTTCGTCGTCGTCATATGCATGTTCAGCATGCTCGTGATAAACTCGGCCGCTGGACTGCTTTAGCCGAAGATCGTCACGTCGGCCCATTCCACGCCGCCATAGCCCGCGGCGACCTTTTTCACGAAAATGCGGTAGGCATGGCCGTCCGGCGCGACCCAGGTACGGGACTGACGCGGGCATATCACGAACCGGTCCATGACCGGGCCATTTCCAGCAACTATGCTGAAGATTCCGCACGGCTCGGATGACGACGGGATTATGGAAACGTCGTCCAGCACCAGGGAGTAGTTGCCGAAGGGAAGCACGGGGCGCCGGGCCGTGGCATTTTCCGGGGCGCTTGGGCCCGTGACGTTGGGGAGGGTGGCATTGGAAAGAGTGCCGTTGCCCGGGCTGGAAACGTTGCCCACGCCGGGATTCAGGATCGTGAGGTTGCTTTCATTGATGACGGACTCGGTTTGTGGCGTGCTTTGCACGCCAGTCTCATTTTGCCGGGGAGGAGGGGTTTGATTCTGGGCCGGGACGGTCGCATTGGGTGCGGGCGCCGGATTTTCCGTGGGCTGCCGGATGCAGCCGAGCAGCAGGAGCATGGCGAGCGTGATTAGAACGATGCGCATGCAGGCATATGGAAAAGCAAAGCAGATAAATGATGCTGGAGAAAGCGAATCCATGTACCTGAAAATCCACGAAAGCGCCGGGCAGAGGATTGTCGCGGCATGCGACGCGGAACTCATCGGCAGGGTGCTGGAGGCCGGCGGCCGCGTGCTGGACCTGGACAGGTACAGGGGTTTTTACGCGGGCAGCAGGGCGACTGCCGGCGAGATTGCCGAGGCGCTCGGCAGTTTCACGTCGGCCAACCTGGTGGGCAGGAAGACCGTGAAAGTAGCACTGGAGAGGGGGTTGGCGTCGGACGACGACGTTATGTATATAAAGGGAATACCGTATATCCAGATTTACAGAATCTGATGCTCATACGAGGTGGGAAAGATGAAAGTGCTGACGATAGTGGCGGACGACAAGGTAGGGCTTCTGGCGGATATATCGTACATACTCAGCAAGAGCAGGATAAACATAGAGTCGGTGAACGTGGACCTGGTTTCAGGAAAGGCCATAATAACGCTCGCCATGTCTGACGTCGTAAAGGGCAAGAGCGTGCTTGAGGCTTCCGGCTACAGCGTTGAGGGGGGCGAGTCAGTGGTGGTGAAGCTGTCTGACCAGCCCGGCGAGCTCAGCCGCATAACAGGCATCCTTTCCAAGGAGGGCATCAACATAGAGAACGTCCACACACTCTCCAAGGACGGCAAGAACACGGTGCTTTCCATACGGACGGACAAGCCGAAACGGGCCGCGAGCATCCTGAAGAACTATCTCATAACAAGGGAATCAACATACTGAGCATACTGATTTGGCAGCATACGGATTATTGGTGCCTGACGTGCCTGCCTGACGCGCCTATTTGAGGTCCAGCTCAAGCGATTTCTCCTTTTTGTCTATCTTCGCGCCGAGCTTTTCCAGTTCCGTGAACTTCCCTTCCTTCGCGAGCGCGAGCAGGCGCTCAATTTCCTGGTAGTGCGAGTAGATGTAGTCGCCCTTCTCCCTGCTGGCCCGTTCCTCGCCGGCGAGTTCCTGCAGCCTTTCCCGCTGCTTTTCCAGGCGCCTGAGGAGCTTCTCAAGCTCAGGGTTCGGGCGGGCTGCGTTCCGGTAATATTCGTCAGCGGCCTCTGACAGCGACGCGAACGGGCGCGTTTCGACTTTCTGGTATTTTGCGAGCGGGATGAGCGCAAAATCCACAGGCTTGTTGTTTTCGTAGAATACGACAGGTTTCGCGGACGAGCGGATATTTGCGAGTTCCTGCGCGAGCTTCGCCAGCTCGCCCTCGCTCAATTTGTCGCCCGGCGTTTTCTCGTCTATCCCTGCCCTTGCGAGCGCTTCCAGGGCGTATTCCCTGCCGAACGGCAGCTTCATGAGCGAGACGATTACGTACCTGTCTGACGTTTCCAGCGCCTGCGGAGGCGCCGAAGGCGGCGGCGAGTACGGCTTTCCTGCGGTGATTTCCCTTCCGGCCCATTTCTCGTATTTCACCGCGCAGATAGTGGCGCCGTTGCGGACGAGGATTGCGTTGCCCTTGCCGAACATCTCAAAGACGAGCGTCCCCTTGTCAAAAACGAACGAAACGATGCGGTCGTCGTTTATCTGCTCGAGCGCGAGGAGCCTGGCGTTGTCCAGCTCCTTGTCCAGCTTCTCCACGAACCGGTCAGGCACGCCGCCCTCTTCAATGTACCGCGTTTCGTGCATGCGGATTCCGAGCTCGCACAGGATTTCCACAGTGCCGATTTTCATGCGGTAGATGTTCTCGCCGGGCTTCCTGATGCGGCCGAAGTGCTTTCCGGCGACGCGTGGCGCAAGCTCGCCTGTGATGGATGAGTATTCCAGCGACGTCATGGAATGCATGAACGGATAGCGCCGGGCGTATTTATATCGCTTTCCTGGGAAACCCCTCCATGGAGTTGGAGCCTGAGCTTCTCAAATCGCTTTCAAGGGACGCGCTTGAGAAAGAGGTCGCGGACAGGATAAGCTCGTTCCACGGGCTGCTGACGCGCGAGGTAGCACTGCGCCTGATTGCGAAGGAAATGGGCCTGCTGAAGGACGAGGAGAAGGAATACGCGCTCGCGGACATACCGAAGGGCGCGAGGAAGATAAGGTTCAGTGCCACGGTCAGGAAAGTCTGGCCTGCGGCCGCGTACTCGTCCGGAAAGCGCTCGCGCGTCGTTGAGGTCACGGACGCAGGGACACGGGAACATGGGGCGCCGGAACACGGAGCGCCAAGGCAGGGAACCACTGGAACGAAACCCGAAACCGTGATGCCGCTCGTCCTCTGGAACGACGACGTGGAGCTGGCAGACGGCCTGCGCACGCGCGACAGGGTAAGCGTCCGCGGCGCGTACGAAAAGGGCGGCGAGCTCCACCTGGGCTACAGCGGCGCGCTGGAGGTCTTGCACAAGGCAGCGTTTTCCGACCTGGGCTCGCTGGAGGAAGGCCAGGAGGTCCACGTCCGCGGGTTCATAACAGCCATGGAGGGGCACGGCAACTTCGTGCGTGACGGCAGGACCGTGAAGGGATTCTCGTTCACGCTCTCGGACGGCAGCAACGAGCGGCGGTGCGTGATGCTGGAGGGCCTTGGAAGGACCGGGAACCTGAGGGTGGGGGACGAGGTGCTCATAGAGGACGGGCTCGTGAGCAGGGGCAACATAGAGGTGTCGGCAGGCAGGCTGCTGTCAAGGAGGAAAAGCGAGATGCTCATCGGCAGGATAATGAGGCTGGACTGCAAAGACGACGCGCTGGCCGTGGATGTTGAAGGGCAGGAGATAACACTGGACAGGGAAAACGCGCTCAGGTTCATGGGCGTGGACGTGGCAGGCGACATCGCCCTGTCCACGGTCACCGCCCTTAAAAAGGATATCCTGCTAAATAGCAGAATCGTGGTCCGCATAGTCAGCAAAGACGGCCATATCCGGATAGCTTAGGTGGTAACGTGGCAACAGTCTCCCTAAAGGTCGCGGAAGCGTTCCAGAACGACATAGGCAGGGGCATAGCGCGCATAGACTCCAAGGCCAAGAGCGAGCTGGGCGTCTCCACAGGCGACATAATAAAGCTCGTCGGCAAGAAGGCGGCCCTGGCCATCGTGTGGCAGGCGCAGCAGGACGACGAAGGCCTGGACATGATAAGGATGGACGGCATCCTCAGGCAGAACGTCGGCGTCGGGCTGGGTGAGAAGGTCCGGGCAGAGCCGGTCCAGACGAAGGTCGCAAAGAAGATAGTCCTCGCACCGCAGGAGGCCGTGCGCTATTCCGTGGGGTTTGACCAGTACGTCAAGAAGAGGCTGGTGGGCAAGCCGGTGCTCAAGGGCAACCTGCTTCCGGTCGGCATATTCGGCACGTCCATCCCGCTCATAGTCGCCCAGGTGTTCCCCCAGGGCCCGGTCATGATAACCGAAGAGACGGACATCCGCATACAGAAGGAGCCGGCCAAGGAGATGGCCGCGGTCCCGAACATAACCTACGACGACGTTGGCGGGCTGAAGGACGCCATCCAGAAGGTCCGCGAGATGATAGAGCTGCCGCTCCGCCACCCTGAGATATTTGAACGGCTTGGCATAGACCCGCCAAAGGGCGTTTTGCTCTACGGTGCGCCAGGGACGGGAAAGACGCTGCTAGCGAAGGCAGTGGCCAACGAGAGCGACGCGAACTTCTTCTACGTGGGCGGGCCTGAGATAATAAGCAAGTACGTGGGCGAGAGCGAGGAGCGGCTGAGGAAGCTGTTCGCCGAGGCGCAGGAGAACTCGCCATCAATCATATTCATAGACGAGATAGACGCCATCGCGCCCAAGCGCGAGGAGGTCGTGGGCGAGGTGGAGAAGCGCATGGTCTCCCAGATGCTTTGCGTCTCTCCGACTACGAGGATACATACCCCTGCAGGACCCATTACCATTGAAGAATTTTATAACAAGAATTCCGTATCTCCAATCACAATGGATGGCATAGAATTGTCTTACCCTGAAGAAGCGTTTGTTCATGTCCTTGATAAAGAAAACAGGATCAATACCGGAAAAGTCACTGCCATGACGAAACTTTTTGTTCCGGACACCCGCACCGCGATTTTGGACAACGGTTGCAGACTGACCGTATCGGCTATCCAGAGATTTTTGACTTTTAGGAATAACCGGTTTGAATGGATTCCCATAACGGAACTTACGGAAGGGGATTGCGTAGCTGCCCCTTCGGCATTACCGTCCCATGCCAACAACTGGCTGGAATTGGGGGCACTTGAAAGACTCGATGAAAGCAGGTATACGCTTAAGATTTCCGGCAACCTGAAGATGATATTTGGAGGGAACTACGTTTCATTGAAACGGCTGAAAGAATTTATGAGAACAGGAACTGTTGGCGGGGATGGCACTGCAAGAACAGAACTGGTGAGAAGATTAAGGACGCGGCGGAAGATAACAGCGAAGGAGCTTTTCGCAAATGAAAGCAAAAACAGGAGGATACTCCTGAGGAGACTCCTAAGGGAGCTTCAAAGAAACGGCACCATAGCCATTCACAGGGAAGGGGCAGAGTACCGGGATGTTGAGTATACAGCGCCTGGGAATTTTGATGCCTCGGATATAGAGGGCATATCGGTTTTCAGATACTTCAATCGTTTTATCAAGGATAGTTATTTTGTTGAGCTGCCACGGCGGTTTTCTCCGGATTTGGCAGAACTGCTCGGGTACATACTTGCTGATGGGAGTCTGAGCAGAACCCGCATGAATGTTTCCGGCAAACCGGAGATTGTGGAGCGGGCAGCCCGGATTACGTGGGAGATATTCGGCTTTGAGGGGACTGTGACAAAAATCCACGATGCTTACTGGCGCTTTGACGCCGGGTCCGAAACGCTGCCGGCACTCCTCAGCGAGATTTTCGGGTTTAAAACCGGGAAGAAGGCATACACCGTCCGTGCTCCCGCCCAGTTATTCCAATCTCCCTCCGCTTGCATTTCAGCATTCGTACGCGCCTACTGCGATTGTGACGGCAGCGTGGAGAGAAGCATCAGGATCTTTTCAAGAAGTAAGGGCATGATGGATGACCTCGCCTGCCTTCTGCTGATGCTGGGTTTCCAGACAAGTTACTCGTTTTCTAATGGGATGCATTACTGCAACGTCCTTGGCGGAACCAGGGCCATAGAGGCTTATAGACAACTCGTGGGCAGTGTAAGAAAAGACCGTTTCGATGCCGTGCCCAAAGGCAGCAGGGGGTCTTCGGTTGATACGTTACCGGATATTCTTACTGCAATAAACACCATGAAATCCGGATTTGATGGCAAACTAGACGATAACGATTACCGCTATCTTAATGGCGCAAGACCCATCGGGAGGGATAAGCTGGGTTACTTCCTTTGCTTATATGGAGATGAAGGCATACAAGAACAGCAGGTGGCAGAAGAAAGCCTAAGACAACTGCTTTCCGCCGAAGTTTCATGGAAACGGATCGTTTCCATACAAGAATCCGAACCAATGATCATGTATGATCTGGTAACGGAGACTGAAAACTTCATCGCGGGAGATATCCCAACGCTGCTGCACAACACCACCATGGACGGGCTCAAGGCGCGCGGCGAGGTCATAGTAATCGGCGCGACGAACCGCCCGGATTCCATAGACCCTGCGCTGCGCAGGCCCGGGAGGTTTGACCGGGAGATTGAGATCGGGGTGCCTGACAAGCAGGACAGGCGCGAGATACTCAACATCCAGGTGAGGAACATGCCGCTGGCCGAGGACGTGAACGTGGCCGAGATAGCGAACGTGACGCACGGCTACACCGGCGCGGACCTCTCCCTGCTGTCCAAGGAGGCCGCGCTCAAGGCGCTGAGGCGCGTGCTGCCCACGATGAACGTCGGCGAGGAGGCGCTCCCGCAGGAGATGCTTGAAAGGATAAGGGTGTGCCGCGAGGACTTCTTCAACGGCATGCACGAGATACAGCCGTCGGCCCTCCGCGAAGTGTACGTCGAGCGGCCCACGGTGAAATGGAGCGACATAGGCGGCATGGAGGAAGTGAAGCGCGAGCTGCAGGAGGCTGTGGAGCTGCCGCTGAAGAAGCCTGAGATATTCGACCGCATGGGCATACGGACCATAAAGGGCATCCTGCTCTACGGGCCGCCGGGAACAGGGAAGACGCTGCTCGCGAAGGCGGTGGCCAACGAGACTGAAGCGAATTTCATATCCATAAGCGGTGCGCAGGTGCTCACCAAATACGTGGGCGAGTCCGAGAAGGCAGTGCGCGAGCTGTTCCGCAAGGCGAGGTCGGCTGCGCCATGCGTGCTGTTCATAGACGAGATAGACGCGCTCGCCCCGCACAGGAGCGGCTCAGGCGAGGCAGGCACGCTGGTCACCGAGCGGGTGGTGGACACGCTGCTCACTGAGATGGACGGCCTGAGGAGCCTGAAGAACGTCGTCGTCATCGCTGCCACGAACAGGCCGGACATAGTGGACCCTGCGCTCATGCGGCCCGGCAGGTTTGACCGGCTCATAGAGGTCATAGCTCCGGACGAGAAGGCGAGGCTGCAGGTGTTCAGGATATGCACGGCCAGGATGCCCATGGACAAGGACGTGAACCTGCGCGACCTGGCAAGGCTCACAGAGGGATACACAGGCGCGGACATAGACAACCTCGTCCGCGAGGCAGGCATGATGGCCATACGCGAGGACACAAAAAAGGTCTCCATCAGGCACTTTGAACTGTCGTTTAAGATGATAGTGCCAAGCATAAAGAAGGAGCACGTTGAAAGCGTCCAGAAGTTCAAGGCCGCGGCCGTGACCATGTACCGCTGAGGGCGGGGGACCGGATCGGCCGGGGCGTAAATGAAGCGAACGGCGGCAAAAGCGCCGGGGCAGGTGCCGCGGGCGCCGGAGACGCAGTGGCAGGGCATATTTAGGGCGAGTGGCAGGATATAACCAGGGTGGACCGATGCACGGGCTTTTCTACATTGAACGGGACGAGGCCATACAGATAGCCATCAGCGTGGTCGCCATATCGTTCGCATTCTCGCTCATCTTCGCCGGCGTGGACGGCATGCTGGCTTATCCGAAGGAGTTCCTGGTTTTCACTGTGCTATCGCTGGTGACCGTGGGCAGCGGGTTCATACTGCACGAGATGTCCCACAAGCTCGTGGCCATATACTACGGCGCGCGGGCGGCGTTCAGGATGTGGACCAAGGGCCTGGTGTTCATGCTGCTCACCTCGCTGCTGGGCTTCCTGTTCGCGGCCCCGGGTGCGGTCTATATCTATTCCAACAGGATAAACCGGCGGCAGAACGGCATAATATCAGTGGCAGGGCCGCTGATGAACGTCGTGCTCGTGGGGTTCTTCATGGTGCTCGCGGCAGTCGCGCCCATAGTCATGCACATGTCGTTCATATCCGGCCCGCTCAACGTGTGGGCGTTCGGGGCGAAGCTCAACCTCATACTCGCGCTGTTCAACATGATACCAGCGTTCCCGCTTGACGGCAGCAAGGTGTTCGGGTGGAGCTGGACTGTGTGGGGCGCGTGCACGCTGGCGCTCCTGTGGCTTGGCGTCGGGCTGCTGGGGCCGGGCATAGTGCTGAGCTGGCTCGTGCTGCTGGCGATGGCGCTCGTGTTCTCCAAGCTCGCTTTCGGGTGATTATGTGAGGGGAGCTGAAGCCGTGCTGAGGAGGGCCACGCTGCTTGGCCGGAAGGTCGTCGTGAAGGAGCGCGTGGCGAAGCGCTACCGGGAAGGGGCGCTTGACGCGAGGCTGAGGCGCATGAGGACGCGGGGCGAGGCGAGGCTCCTCCACAGGGCGAAGCTCGCCGGAGTGGCGTGCCCGACGGTGCTTGAGGTGGCCGAGTTCGCAATAACCATGAGCTTCGTCGCAGGCGCGCGGCCCTGGATGGACGGGGAGGAGGCGCGCGAGGCAGGGGAAATCCTGGCGAAGCTGCACGCAGCTGACATAATCCACGGCGACTATACGCCGGCCAACCTCATAGTGGAAACAGGCGGGCAAGGGAAAAAGAACGGCCGCAGGACGATGCACGTCATAGATTTCGGCCTGGGCTTCGTGTCAAACGACGTAGAGGACAAGGCAGTGGACGTCTTCACCATGCTGAGGGCGATCCGGGAAAAGGACGCGTTCATCGCAGGCTATCGCTCCTATCCAAAGGCCGATTCCGTGCTCGGCCGCGTGAAAGTCGTGGAAAAAAGGGTAAGATACGCGCTCTGAGCGCGCCCATGCAATTGTCTTAAAAAGTGTTTCTACATAGTAGATAATAGGCGGGTAATGGACGATGGACACATCTGGAAATACTCAAAAAAATCTTCTCCCAGGTCAGCCAGGCGGAAAGGAAGTCCTGCGGGTCGGACAGCCTGGCAAGGTGGTTATAGCAATCGTCAGAGGCAAGGACCCCTTGCTGGATGCTCTGGCCAGCCGGGTGGATGCCCTGGCCAGCAGCCTGGCAGGTGAGAGGGCGGCCCGCCAGAAGGCAGAGGGTGCCTGTGCGGATGAGATGACCGCCCGCAGGAGGACGCAGGACCGGCTGGAGCAAGCCCTGGCCCTGCTGGAGGACAGGGAGCTCCTGCTGGAACAGGAGCGGGCGCTGCCTGCAAGGCTGTCGCTGCTCATGACGTGGATTCTCCACGGCCTCAGGACGCCGCTTACCTGCACGACGGGTTTCGCAGAGCTTCTCGCGGATACCATGGCAGGGCAGCAGAAAAATGACGGGGCACCACTTCCGGATGCGACGGTATTGTTAAGCCGCGTACAAAGCGGCAACGCCAGGATGCTTGAGGCGCTGGACATTGCCAGGGATTTCCTGCTTGTGGAATCAGGCAAATTCAAGGTAAGGCTGGAGAATCTGGACCTGGGCAACGAGGCAGCCAGGGTGGCCGGGATTATGCAGCCGAGGGCAGCGGAGAATAAGCTCGTGCTGGAAGCCTGCAGGTGCGACCGGGTCCATGCGAACGGTGACGCCAGGCTGCTGGCGCACGCGCTTGCCAGCATCATAAGGACTTCAATCAAATGCAGCAAGGCCGGGGGGCACATAACCCTATCCGCTGAGAAACAACGCAACCTTGCCGTGATAAGCGTGAGCGACACCGGCAGCCCAATTACGCCGGAGGAACGCGCATTCGTGCTGGACAGCAAGGACCGCGGGGAACACCTTGGAACCGTGGAGGGCAGGGGGCCTGGCCTTGCAGTGGCAAGGGAATTTGTAGAGCACATGGGCGGCGTCATCAGCGTGGAAAGCGACGGGAAGAAGGGCACCACAGTTACCATCGCATTGCCGGCCCCGTAAGCAAGGGGTTAAATTAGTTGCCGCGCACGTATATTGCGGGCTAGAGCGGGGCCAGGGGTCCCGGCACCGTAAATCCCCTTAGACGGCTCGAATGCCCGGGGCGTTCTGTCATACTTGCATGCCCTGCGCCTTATGCGCTGAAGTCCTGCCTTGCGTGGCGGGACAATACGTGAACCGGGTCAGGCCGAAAGGAGCAGCCCTAAACTTATTGTACCGTGCTTGCAAGATACAGGACCGAGCTGACTGCGCAGGCTCCTTGCATTTGTGCCATGGCTAACCGGGTGCCCGCTATACTACTTAGGCTTCTCTGTCCTCCTTAGGCTCCTCAAGGTTTGGCTCGTGCAAACAGTCCTCCTTATGTTCCACCAGGCTTCTCTTAGTATAAACCAGGTATCGGTCATGCGCCTGCTGGCGCAAGCTCTCCGATTCCTGCTGGAACCGAAGATGGACTCATGCTCCTCTAAGGCCACCGAAGCCGGTGCTGGCACCGCCATCATTTATAATCACTAACCCGGTAGTTCCGGCATGATACGCATTTCGTTCCTGGTCCTGTGTCTTGTGGCCATTAGCTTCGCAGACGTCGGGCCGCCACAGACACCGCCAAGCGTGGCTGTGCACATGGTGCAGAACGGCCTGCCTGAAACGTCCATAACGAACATCACATATCACTGCCTCGGCGTGGAAAACGAAGGGGCAAGCCCGGTTGACCCGTCGCCGAGGCGGCTTGACTGCTCCAACGGGACGTGCACCAACGGCAACAACTGGTATTACAAGTTCAACCCCTGCTTCATGTTCCCCACCGGATACTTCTCCTACGAGTTCGGCGGGAAACGGATAAAGACCGAAAACGTCTCGTTTGACAGGGAATACAGCGCCTACGACATAACCATAGATGCGCCAACCGGCGGGATAACCGGCAAGACCGGGCCCGGCGGCTGCACCCTGGCGTCGCTCGGCCTGGCTGCGGTGCTGCTGGCTGCCTTCATAAGGCGTTGACTTGGATTTTTTAATCGCTTATTTTCTGACGATTTTGATAGAAACTACAGTCTTATTTTTCATTCTGCGGACCAGATACGGACCGCCAGGGATAATCAAAAACGCGGTTGTCGCAAGCTCGCTCACGCTGCCGTTCGTCTGGTTCTTTTTCCCTGCGCTCGGCCTGGGCTGGGCCATGCAAACCGCCCTTGCCGAGAGCTTCGCCACAATCGCAGAGGGAGGGGTTTACGCCGCGCTCTTCCCGCGCCTGAAACTGGCTGATGCGATGCTCGCCAGCCTTGCCTGCAACTGCATCTCGTTCGGGATTGGGCTGGCGCTGGGCTGAGCAGGAACAATCCGGAGCGATGGACTGGGAAAGTGGCAGTGTGGGTGACGACGGGCTGGGAAAAAAGAATTGCTTGCTGGTTATCTGTTGATTTTGAGGAAAGCAACGAGGGTAAGAAGCAGCACGGCTGCGGCGCAGGCGCCCGGAGCTGTCGGTGATGCTGGCGTAGCGCTCTCGTTTTCAGTGGCGTTCAACGGCGCGGGCGGTGCCGGGATGGGCTCGCACGTCTTGTTCACGCACCGCAGCGAGTCGTTTTTGCAGTCGCTGTCCGAGCAGCACGCGTAGCGCACCCACAGGTGGTTCTCGGCATAGCCGCAGATGCCTGTGAGGTTCATGCACGTGCCGATCACGCAATACTCGTCCGACGCGCAGTCGTCGTGGGTGCGGCACTCAGGCGGGGTGCAGTCCACGCTCTCGTAAATGGCGCTTTCGGCATAGCCGGTTTTTTTCGCGGTTATGATTATGTCTCCCCCGCCGAACGGGAATGACACGTTGCCCGACGGCCCTGTGAGCGAGGACCAGTTCTGCGTGCGGATGAGGACTCCGTCAAGCGGCGTGCCGTTGGACGTGACAGACACGAGCATGACGCTGGCATTGCAGTCAGGGCTGATGCTGAGCTCCATGGATTTCGGGGGCGGCGGGGGGCAGGCGCTGAAGCTGAATTCGGCGTACTCCTCGTACAGGTAGTGCTGCGAATACATGTAGATGCGGTAGTTCCCGCCCTTCTTCAGCTCCACTGACACCGTGCCGTCTGCTGCGCTGTGCTGGAGAGCAACCAGCCCCTGGTAGGGCAGGTAAAGCACGATGCGCAGTTCCACGTCCGCGGCCGGCTGGCCGTCCGCGGTGGCGTTTATGTGCACGATGTCGCCGGGGCACTGCTTCGCTGCGCTGAGCGTGAGCTCAGGCAGGGCGTAGGCTGGTGACACGAGGGAAACGAGAAGAACCAGCAGGACGAAAAATCTCATCGCACAAACTCCTTCCTGGATTTCAGCGGGAATAATGTGCTCCGTCTGAGCAAGGCACTAATTGGATTAAACTTTGGCATTCTTCGTCGTTAAATGCTCATCGCTTTGCTATCCGGCTTTATTATCTCAAGATTATTGGATGTCCACACGACCAGTTATGGTCTACCCCCACGTCAATAAAATACCTTCGGCTTAGTGTAGATATGGGGTTATATGGATAAACTGGAAGAGAAGGTGTACCGATTCGGTATTACTGGCAGGGATGAATCAGAAATTCATGGAAAAACGATAAGGAAGGAGATAAAATCAATAGCCGATCCTCTTGGTAGAAGAGGCTCGGTCAGGAATACTAAATTTCAACCTGAAATCGTTGTTCATGTGGTGGCCAGTTCCAAGGAAGATGCCGGAGAATTCAAGCAGGCGATAGAGAAAAGATTCAAAACTGACCCACGAACTATGAAGCTGACTCTCAAATGTGGTGAGATACATCAATTAACCCATGAGCAAGCCGAGGATTTCAGTAATTTTAAGGCTTTGTAGAAACCCTATCCCAAGTCCAGCTTAAGACGATGCAACAAAAAATCT
>CAZBAM010000024.1:0-17159 GCA_964490215.1 Microcaldota archaeon
ACATGGCGTCGCTCTGGTTGTGCGTCTGCATGAACATCAGGAACAGGAGCGAGGTTTCCAGTCCGCTCTCAAGCTGGCTCACCCTGGCCTCTGTGCGGGAATAGTTGTCCGATTCAATGGTGTAGCCCACGAACAGTGCCAGCGCGAACAGCGCTATTGACACGACGGCCGCTTTCAGGAAAATGTCCTTGTTAACTTCCATGCAGGTCACTCGTCTCTCAACTGTCTCTCAACTTCACTAACTCCATTTGTAGTCGCTTCGGTTTACTTCCTGGAAGAAGCTTATGCAGTAGAAAAAGGATATAAGGATTCCGTATAGCAGGAAGAACAGGCCCATGACCGGCATCTCGGTCAGTTTGAAGCTTCTTTTGGCTATCATGAAACTGAGGTATATCACCAGGAACCAGGGGCTTATCAGCAGCAGGCCCATCGCCATCGCTGACGCCCCAAGCCCAATCATGCCGGTCAGGTTCAGCAGCGAGCCGCCGAGTGCCAGGTTGGACGCCATGAAGCCGTAGAACCAGAGCAGCCCCCGGGATATCAGGTAGAGGAACGAGAAGCTGAGCACGATGCCGGAGAACTCGGCGGTGAACGAGAACGGGAGGATGAAGACGCCGAACAGCCCGTATTTGGGGTTGAACAGCATGTCCGAGTGCTTGCGGATGTTGAAGAACTTGCCGCGGTACCAGCGCATGCGCTGCCTGTAGAGCTTGCCGAGCGTATCAGGCACGTCGGTATAGACGATGGCCTCCGGGGTGTAGTCTATGCGGTAGCCGTGCTTCCTGAGCCGCCAGGCGATTTCCAGGTCCTCGGTTATGTTCTCCTCGTCAAAGCCGCCCAGCTCGTCAAGCGCCTTCCTCCGGAACAGCGTCGCCGGGCCGGGCGCGACGAAGATGGCTTCAATGGAGTTGGTGGCCATCTGGGAGAACCCGAAGCCGGTGAGGTATTCTATGTCCTGCAGCTTCGTGAGCAGCGAACGCGGCTTGTCCACGCGTATGAAGCACGTGACCGCGCCGTTGCGGTCGTCGCGGTAGAGCGCAGACACCGCCTTGCGGAATGCGGGCGGCTCCGGGTAGGAATCCGAGTCAACGCATGCGACGACGTCGCCCCTGGCCGTCTTCATCGCCGTGTTCAGCGCATGCGCCTTGCCGCCGTTCTTGCCGAGCATCAGCGGGGTTATGCCTTTCATCCGGCCGAGCATCCCGCGGGAGCCGTCGGTGCTGCCGTCGTCAACGACGATTATCTCCATCTCCCCGGGGTAGTCGGACGCCTGGATGGATTTTATCGTGCGGACGATGGTGGATTTGGAATTGTATGAGGGTATGAGCACGCTCAGCGACGGGAACTTGTCCGGCTCCGCCCTGGAAGGCTCAGCGCGGTGGAAATACGCGCTGAGGAGCGAGATGGTGAGCACCACGAGGAACACGTTCGGTATGAGCACTACCCAGAAATAGCCGATGCGCCACATGGTCAGCCCGAAGAGCAGGCCGATGGCGAGTATGAGCACGAGCGTCACCAGCGGCTGGGGCTTGCCCCTTATCTGAAGGCTCATATGAGGGAAGGTTAGGGCGCCCGTCCTTTAATACATTGGCTTCGGGGCGGCCCAGAAATCCTTTTTAACCTCTTCTGAGATTTAGGTGTGGTTGTAATGGTTTTCATCTCCCGCCTCAAAATGAGGAATTTCAAATCTTTCAGGGCCGCAGACATACGGCTGCCCAAGACGTTCCTATGCTTCGCAGGGCCGAACGGCAGCGGCAAGTGCGTTGATGGGGAGACTGAGATATTCCTCGCGGACGGCACGACGGCGAAGATACGCGGGCTGGTTGAGGAAGCGCTTGCGGGCGGCCATGTGGAGGAGATGGACGACGGGTACATAGCTCAGTACGACTCGCCGAAGGAGATTCTTTCCCTTGATACCAAGACACTGAAGGTCACGAAGAAGAGAATTGCCGCATTCGTCAAAAGAAAAACGCCGCCGAAGATGCTCAGGGTAACGACGCGCTCCGGCAGGGAAGTCGTCGCCACCGAGTACCACCCCTTTTTTGTACTTGAGGACGGGCAGATACGTCCCATAAGAGCGGACCAGTTGAAGGGAAATGCCAGGATAGCGATTCCGAGAAAACTCAGGATAGAAACTAAAGACACCACGCTTTTGGAGATTCTGGACTTCGTTGCCACGCAGGACTCCACATACGTTCCCTACGATGAAGGCACCGCCAGGGTGATAAGGGGCAAAAAGGCAGGGCGGACATGGCAGGAAATAGAGGCGGCGGCAGGGGTGCCGGCCAGGACGCTGACAAGCTTCATAGGCCTGAAACAGGCGATGGCAGCGCCTCACCTCGTAAGGGTGCTGAAATTCCTCGGCCTGACCGAGCTTGAGATCGCGCACACCGTAACGCACATCAAAGGAAGGCGGAACTGTCCGATGAGGATACCCTGGCAGAACTCCAACGGGTTCTGCAGGTTTTTGGGCTACCTTCTTGCAGAAGGGAGCATAAGCGAAGCAAACGACCAGATCAGGCTCACCAACGGCTCGGATGAAGTAGTGTCAGACTTTGCCATGCTGGCGAAAGAACTGTTCGGACTGGAACCGCACGTTTACAGGTACAAGAAAGGTGCGTACGACGTCGTAATAAACTGCGTGGCGCTCAGGGATCTCCTGCTCACGTTCGGAATGTCTTACGACGGAGCTGGCGGCAAATCAATACCAGAGGTTATAATGAGGCACAGCACCGACGAGCAGCTCGCAAACCTTTTGAGCGGGCTGTATTCCGGAGACGGATATGTGTCTAAAAACGACGTGGAGATAACGCTCAAGAGTGAGAAGCTGATACACGGGATAGAACGCATACTCCTGAGGCTCGGCATAGTGCCACGGACCGCCAGGGTAACGAAACGGGAAACGAAGACAGGATTCACAGGCACGTACCTGAAGATAACGACGTCGGGAAGCGACAATCTGCGCATATTCGGGGAAAACGTAGAAATGGCGCACCCGGGGAAAGCAGAACGGCTCGGCAGGCTAATCAGTAAAAAAAGCAACCCCAATGTGGACCTCATAGAAGCCAACTCAATGATAAAGAAGGCGGCCAAAGACCTGGGGATAGCAGTAAAGAAGTCAAGGGAGGAGTTCCCAAGGCTGGATGCCTACTGCTACGGCCAATGCCTGCCTTCCCGTTACGGAGTAAGGCACCTGATAACAAACGTCTTCAGGCCGCTGGCAATCCAAAAAAGCGTACAGAGCGAAACGCTTGCCAGGCTGGAAACGCTCTCAGAGTCGGATGTATTCTGGGACGAGATAGAAAGCATAGAGGAGATGGAGCCGCGCGAGGACTGGGTTTATGACCTTAGCATATCAGAACACCATAATTTCATCGCAAACGGCATATTCGTCCACAACAGCAACCTCTGCGACGCCATACGCTTCGTGATGGGCGAGATCAGTCTGCGCTCGCTTCGCGCCAAGAAGGTCAAGGACCTCATATACTCCGATTCCAGGAGCGCCGAGGTCGCCATAACGTTTGAGGGCGACGGCAGCGACGCTGGGGGCTACGAGATAAAGCGCGCCATAAGGGAGGACGGCAAGATACTGTACAGGCTGGACGGGAAGAAGACCACCCGCTCTGCCATCCTGGAGGCGCTGAAGAAATACAACCTGGACAGCTCGGGCAGGAACACCATAGCCCAGGGCGAGGTCCAGCGCATAATAGGCATGAACGGCAAGGAGCGCAGGGTCATAATAGACAGCGTGGCCGGCATCACCGACTTTGAGGACAAGAAGAAGGAGGCGCTCTCGGAACTCGGGACCGTGGAAACCCGCATAAAGGACGCGAACCTGGTGCTGGGCGAGCGCAGGGCGTTCCTCGGCGACCTGAAGAACGAAAAGGAGACCGCGCTGAAATACCTGGACTCCAAGAAGACGCTGACCAATGCCAAGGGCACCCTGTTGAAGCGGGAACTGGAAAAGCTGGAAAAGGAGCTTTCAGACGTGGGCGGCAACGAGGGGAAGCTCAACGCGGCCAAGGCGGCCAAGGAGCAGGAGATGGCCGAGGTGGACGCCAGGGTGAAGGAGGCCGAGGCCGCCCGGTCGGAAATCAGCCGGCAGCTCCAGGCGAAGCAGAAGACTAACGCGCTCATAAGGCAGGTGGAGGAGCTCAGGGGCAGGTGCTCTGCCGCAGCCCAGCTCATAGCTGACAGGGAGGGCCAGGACAGGAAGGTCACGGCCGAGAGGGAAACGCTGGAAAAGGAGCTTGCAGGCCAGCAGCAGGACATGGACGGCCTGCGCAAGGAGCTTGACGGGCTCCGCTCAGAGCTTAAGTCAGCGGAATCAAGGCTGGGCGCGCACGGCGGGCCGGCGCAGGACGAGGCGATTGCGCGGCTGAGGGGTGCCATGGAGCGCCAGGACGCCGAGCTGGCGCAGGCGCGCGAGAGGCTCATCACGCTCGCATCGGAGATAAGCTCAGGGAAGCAGATACTTGACGCCAAGCGGGCTGAGGAGAAGGGCATAAACGTGCCTTCGGGAAGCGAGGAGGGCGCCGGAAGCGACGCCGAGGGCGACAGGCTCAGGGCAGAGGCTGCGAAGATTGCGGGCGACATAGACGCGTCTTTCGCGCGGACGAAGGAGATAAACGCGGCCATGGGCGACCTGGACAGGGAGATGCTGGAGCTCAAGGAGAAGGCGTCCATATTCAAGGTGCGGGCGTCGCCACAGCTGGCCAACCCCGCGCTCAGCTTCATAGCTGACCTCAAGGCGAAGGAGAAGGGCATATACGGCACCGTGGCCGACCTCATAACATTTGACCCGAAGCACGCGAACGCGGTGGAGGCTGCCGGGGGCGCCAGGCTGCTCTACGTCGTCGTGGACCTGGTGGACACCGCCACGTCGGTCATAGAGAGGCTCAAGAAGGCGCGGGCCGGGCGGGCCACGTTCATACCGCTGGACGCGATAAGGGCGCCGCAGGCCGCGAAATCAGGCCGGGCACCATCCGTCATTGAGGTCGTTGGGTTCCCTGAGGAAGTGAGGCGGGCAGCCGAATACGTGTTCGCGGAAACGCTGCTGGTGGACACAGCCGCGGACGCGAAGCGGATGGGCGTGGGCACTGCCAGGCTCGTCACCCTGGACGGCGAGATATTCGAGCGCTCGGGCGTGGTGAGCGGCGGGCGCTCGGAAAGCGGCATACTCGGAGGCAACCAGCTCCGCAAGATTGAGAAGGAGCTGGCGGACGTGAAGGCGCGGAAGGACGCGTCCCTCAACGAATTGTATTCCATACGCGAGGAGGAATCCAGGATGCGGGCGCGCAAGTCCCAGGCGGAGCTGCGCGCGAAGACGCTGGAGATGGAGCGGCGGATGGCCGACGACCGGCTCAGGGAATCGGCGCACCTGGTGAAGAGGAAGGGGCAGCTCGCCGGCGAGATTGAGGAACTTGAAGCCAGGCTGCAGAAGTCCGCTGCGGAGAAGGAGAAGCTGGCCGCTGCCGCGGCCGAGCGGGAGAAGGCTGCGGCCGCGCTGCGCGAGCAGCTCAGGGCCGCGGAAGAGGAGTTCAGGAAGCACGCCGCGGAATCCAGCAGGAAGATGGCTGACCTCACAGGCACTGTCTCGTCGCTGCGCGCCACCATAGACGGCAGGACCAAGGAGCTGGAACTCAGGCACAGGGACTGCAGGGGCAGGGAGGAGCGGCTGAAGGAACTACAGAAGGACGGGAAGGCGCTCATCCAGGCCATAAACGAGTCAAGGCGCCAGCTCGCCACGGACCAGAAGGCGCTCACTGGGCTGGAGGGCGAGATAAGCTCAGCCAGCAAGGAGATAGAGCGGCTGTTCGCAAGCATGAAGGAGCAGGAAGGGCTGTTCGCGGCCCTCGGCCAGCAGATGGGAAGCAGGAGGCTGGACGTTGAGCGGCTCAACAGGGACCTGACGCAGCTCACAGTGAAGAAGGCGACCGCGGAAACCCGCCTCGGGGACATCAGGGCAGAGTTCGCCGGATACGAAGGCGCGCAGTTCCTGGACGCCAGGAAGGACGAACTGACCCGCATGGTGGGCGAGTGCGAAACCGCCCTCGCAGGCATGGGCAACGTCAACATGGCCGCCATAGAGATGTACGACAGGAAAAGGCAGGAGATAGAGGAGGCCGAGGGACGGATAGCCAGGCTGGACACCGAACGCCAGGCCATAATGACCATGATAGCCGAGATAGAGGAGCACAAGAAGGAGGCGTTCTTTGAGACCTTCCAGGCGGTCAGCGACAACTTCAGCGGCATGTTCAAGCACATAAACATAGGCGATGGGCACCTCTACCTGGACAAGCCAGCGACGCCGTTTGAGAGCGGCCTGTTCATAAAGATAAGGAAGAACAACCGCGACTACTCCCTGGACGCGCTGTCCGGCGGCGAGAAGACGCTGGTTGCCCTCATGTTCATATTCGCCCTGCAGTTCTTCAAGCCGGCGCCGTTCTACATCCTTGACGAGGTGGACGCGGCTCTTGACAAGCCCAACAGCAGGAACCTGTCGGACCTGATATCCAGGATGACAGGCGACAGCCAGTTCATCGTGGTCTCGCACAACGACACTGTCATGTCCAGCGCGGACTCGGTGGTTGGGGTGGCGAAAGTGGGCACCGCATCCAGGCTCGTGGGCGTCAAGCTCAAGCAGGTGGCGGCATGAAGAAGCAGGGCATGCATAGCGGAAAAGGAACGGGTGATACATTATGAAACGCGCGTTGTTCATAGGAAGGTTCCAGCCGTTCCATCACGGGCATTACTTCGCCCTGAAGAAGCTGCTGAAGAAGTTCGGCGAGGTGGTGGTCGTCATCGGCAGTTCGGAGGCTTCGTTCAGCGAAGAGAACCCGTTCACTGCCGGCGAGCGCATAGACATGATTCGGGCGGCTTTCGGGAAGGGTGAGCTGTCCCGCATGATAATCGTACCGGTCCCGGACATAAACAACAATACCGTGTGGGTGGACCACGTCCTCATGCAGATACCGACTGTCCACGAGGTCTATTCCAACAACCAGCTGGTGAAGATGCTCTTCTCAAAGCACGGCATACTTGTGAAGTCCATTGAACTCTTTGACCGCGGGAACAAGGAAGGCTCGTACATAAGGAACCTCATGGTGCAGGACGACGCCGCCTGGAGGAAGCACGTGCCGAAGAAGAGCGCGGAATACCTTGACTCCATAGAGGCGGAGAAGCGCGTGAGAAGGATAGACAGGATGGGGTAGCGGCTTTGGGCGTTTGGGCTTTTCTATAGGGCTGAGCTTCAGCTTTTTCTCTTTCAGCCTCAGCGTTCAGCCCGCTTTTTCAGCGTTCAGCCAGCAGCAGGAGCCACAGACAGCACCTTGTTGCCAAGCGCAAGGACGGTTACGTTCAGCGGCACCGTGGAGTTCAGCTCCAGCGGCGAATTTGTCTGCTTCTCAAAGGCCACGTCCCCGACGTCATAGCCGCCCACTGTGCTGGGCAGGCGGAGCGTGTAGGAATAGCTTATGGACGGGGCGTAATCAAGGCTTCCGCCGTCACGGTCTTTCAGCTCAGGGATTGAAGGCGCCCTGATGACGAGCGCAGAAGGCAGGAACGTGACGTTGACGTCCGCGAAATCACCGGAGACGCCGGACATTGAAGTGAAGTTGGAGGCAACCTCGGCGCTGCCCGTATCTATGTAAGTTATATAGTGCATGGACTTCCTGACCTTGACGTCGCCCACGGTCAGCGGCGGGGAGAACACGACGGTGTTGACTTTCCTGTACTGGTAGTCATAGGCCGCCAGGGCCTGGAGGCCTATGGAGTCCCGCGCCTCCCAGGGGATTACGTAGCTCATCGTCATGTTGTTCAGCGACTCAACGGCCGCGTCCACCATGAAGCTGCTCCGGCTGGACAGCACCTGCGGGTTGTAGAACCCCAGTAGCAGGCCGTCCCTGACTACCGCGCCCATGGAAACCGGCACATCGCTCCCGGCATCCACCAGGGGCTCGGTCTCAATCTGCACTATGCCGTTCATGGCGGTCGCGTTCACAGGCCCCCCTGCGGTTTCCACGGTAAGCTCAGGCGGGATCGCTATGTTGGCCACCCCGATGATCGGGGATATGTTCATTTCCCTGAGCGCGACTGCGAGCGGATAGACGTCGTCGCGCGTCTCCGTGTCCACGAGGATGAGGGTGGACTGCGTCCTCACGTCCTTGACGCCCGGCAGCTTCCTTATGCTGTCCAGAAGCACTGCGCTTGTGTTCACAGGGATTCCCAGCACCGGCTCGTAGGTGCGGATGGTGCCGTTGAACGTCACGTTGCCTGTGACGTTTTCCGAAGGCTGGGATGACTGGCCGCCCAGGAACGGCAGGCTGAAGCTGCCACCGAAATAGAAAAGCTCGGTTATGAAGCCCAGCACCAGCGCCACTACTATAATCATCGTAAGCAGGTTTTTTCTTTCCATGGAATTCGGATGATAGTTGGGAGGTTAGGATTAAAAAATGCAGCCTTCTCCGGCCAGGCTGGAACCAGCGGCGTTTGCTCCCATCGGCCGGATTGCATCGGCCTAGCTGCGGAAGAACGAGTATCCGAGCAGTTTGTAGGCGAGCTTCGCGGCGAAGAATTCGGACTGGACCGTGCCCGGGATTGGCATGAGCTCCATGACGTCAAAGCCCACGATTTTCTTTTTCTGCGAAACTGCACGCAGCAGCTTCAGCACCTGCAGCCACTTCAGGCCGCCTGGCTCCGGCGTCCCTACGCCCGGGCATTCTGACGGGTCAAAGCCGTCAAGGTCCATGGTGACGTAAACAGTGCCGGTCAGATGGGACAGGATTTCCGCCTCGCTG
The DNA here is from genome assembly GCA_964490215.1 of Microcaldota archaeon. GTDB lineage: Archaea > Micrarchaeota > Micrarchaeia > Anstonellales > Bilamarchaeaceae > Bilamarchaeum. Next base: position 8,799 of record CAZBAM010000024.1, read on the forward strand.
AACTCGGCGCCCCAGTGGATGCGGTCGTCCAGCTTCTCCTTCGTGATGTAATCCATCTCCTCGCGGCACACGCTGCGTATGCCGGCCTGCACAGTGGCCTTCACGTGGTCCCTTATCCTGCGCATGGCGCACGCGTGGTTGAACTTCGCGCCTTCGTACTCGTCCCGCAAGTCAGCGTGCGCGTCAATCTGGAGAACGGAAAGGTCCTTGTATTTCTTCGCCAGCGCGGCGACTGCGCCAGCGCTCACGGAGTGCTCGCCGCCGAGCATCACCGGGAATTTGCCCCCTGCGAGCACGTCACCGGCCATCTCCTCAACGCGCCTGACCGTTTTCTCGGCAGAGCCCGTGTCCGGCTCCATCTCCGGCAGCGTGTGGATGCCGACCTCCTCTGCGATGTCACGGCCGAGCTCGCGGTCAAAGAGTTCCAGCTGCCTGCTGGCCGTGATGATGGCATGCGGCCCTTCGCGGGTGCCGGCCCTGAACGACGTCGTGCCGTCATATGGGACCTGCATCACCACGGCCCTGCTCTCTTCAAGCGGGCACTGGCAGCCGGCGAACGCGTATGGCGACCTTACGTGAAGGAATGTCATGCACAATCATTGTCCGGTCAGCTTTTTTAGCCTATTCATGGGCAGGGCGGCACAGGGGCAGGCTCTGGCCGGCGCTCACGGAACGGGTTGAACTCGTACGGCTTCTTCCAGCGGTCCAGCACCACCTGCGTCATGGTCTTTATGACCACATCGTTCTTCTGGATGGCGCTTATGACGGCCGGCAGCTCCCGGTCGCTCCTGAGCCTGAGGACGATCAGGACGTCGTATTCGCCGGTCAGCGAGGCCAGGGAGACCACCGGTGGCAGGGTGGCGAGAAGAGCCAGCTTCTCCTGCCATCCCTGGTCCATCCGGATCTTGAGGGATACCATGACTTCTGTTGGATACCCCAGCCGGCCATAGTCCACGACGGCAGTGGATTTCACTATGGCGCCCGCGCCCTTGAGGCGCTTCAGCCTCAGGAGCAGCGTGTTCGGATGCACGCCAAGCCGCTGGGCCAGCTCCTTGGTGCATGACGCGGCGTTGTCAACCATCTCTGCCAGTATCGCCTGGTCAAGGCGGTCTATTTTCAAGCCGGCCCAGTCGGCCTTCTCCTCGTAGTAATCCATTACATCCCCCTACCCCCAACGTATTTGCTGCTATTTTCCTTTTATTCCCAATTTTTATGTGTATTTGTCATTCTTTTTTGTTATTTTCCGGTTCTACAACACACTATACTCCGTTTATATAAAAATATTACCATAAAAATTATGTGAGAACGCCCCGTCCATATATAAAGCTTATGGTCTGGGATGGTGTTTCTGAACAGGGAAGATTGTGACCTTTGCAGTAGGACTGCGGGGTTATGATGACGACGGCTATGAGGACTGTCAGGGAGCGGCCAGGGGACGACCAAGGGATGGCCAAGGGAGCTGCCAGGAAGAAAAACGTCCTGGGGCAGTAAGGGGGCGAGCATATTATTTAAACTGCTGCCCCGAACACATGCCATGGGCTCTTCGCTCTTGATGAAAATGAGGGAGTTCGCCAGGCTGACGCGGTTTGAGCATGCGGTGATGCTGGCAGCTGCGGTGCTCATAGCCGAGGCTGTCACCCTCGGGGCGCTGCCGCCGGCTGGCGCTGTGCTCGCCCTTTCCCTTCTCGTGCCGGTATTCAGCGAGATGGGCTCGTTCGCGCTCAACGACTACCTTGACGTGGAGAGCGACAGGCGGAACAGGAAGAAAGGCAGGCCGCTGGTTGAAGGGACGATAACGCCGCGCTTCGCGCTGTGGTTCTCGCTCGCATGCATCGCGCTCTCCACGGCGCTCGCATACCTCATCAACACGCCCGCGTTCCTCATCGCCCTCGGGTTCAACGCGCTCGCAATCGCGTACAACTGGAGGCTGAAGGACCTGCCGCTCGTCGGCAACGCGTACATCGCCCTCACCATGGCGATACCATTCGTCTTCGGCAACTACGCGGTCTCGGCTGCGCTCGCGCCTGCCAACATCGCGCTTGCGCTTCTCGGCTTCGTCGCAGGCCTCGCCCGCGAGATAATAAAGTCGGTGCAGGACGTGGAAGGCGACGTGGCCGCGAGGGGCTCGCGGACGCTGCCCGTAATAATAGGGAAGAATGCGTCTCTCGCGCTCGCCATCGCGCTTTACCTTCTTTTCATCCCTCTAAGCGCCCTTCCGGTCCTCATGGGGCTGCGGCCCACGGCCATCCCGCTCGCGCTCATCGCCATCGCTGACGCAACCATCCTCCTCGTCTGCTACGTGCTCGCGGCAAAACAGGACTTCGGGTTCGCCCGCAACGCCAGCCTCGCGGCATTCGGGCTCGGCATGCTCGGCTATCTCGTCGCTGCGCTATAAGAAAGGGTTTTGTCCCTTGGCGCAGATGGCTGCACATGCGTTTGTTCCTGAGGAAGACGCCGCAGCATGCGAGCGCGGATTCTCTTTTGGCTATGAGGCGGAGGGAACGGCTGGGGATGGCACTTCTCGACGTCGTCAGGGAGCCCAGCCCTGCATGCAAGCAGCTGGAGGTCGCCTGCCAGCAGGCACGCGGAGATGAGGCGGTGTGGGAACGGAACTGGAGAGCGTTCCGCCACAGCTGCGAGCTGGAAGGCGCGCGCAGGTAAAAATTGTCGTAATGGAAGTATAAACGTCAGTTAAAATACTCTAATCCGGTGGTTTTTTCAGGCAGATGACGAATAGGGATATGGCGGGTTTATAAAGGCAGGGTAGGTGGGAACTGTATCACTAAGAGGTGATATGAAAAATGGCAGCCAAAAACTTGAATTACGGGGAATATGCGTTCCTCGGCGGCGTACTGATCGCCCTGGTAATAGGGGTGCTGGCCAGTTGGGTACCAGCGGATATCATGCCGCTATTGATTGCCCTCCTGTTCATACTCGGCGTAGTGGTCGGTATAGCCAACATCCAGGAGAAGGAGACCAACACCTTCCTGCTGGCGGCGGTTGCACTGCTACTGGCAACGACATCATGGAACACGCTGCTCGCCGCAACACTCGGGCTATTCGGTGTCCTGGGCAACACGATCGCGGCGCTCATCGCCGGATTCACCAGCACCCTGGTGGCGTTCATCTCGCCGGCCGCGTTCATCGTGGCGCTGAAGGCGGTATGGAAGCTGGCCTCGCCCGACTGAACCCCTTTTATCTTATTTTTTTCTCCGTTAAAGTGACCGCAGGCATTCCCTGCGGCCACCCTTATCCTTTTAAAATGTTGTCCAACGATTACTATTCAGCTCATTTGTTAGTTCCCAACACCGGAGACGAAGAACCGGCTTGGGGGCGAGCCAGGGTGGCGAAATGAAAAAAGACAACCAGGTACTTCTCTCTTTGATAGAGAGTCTGATGAAATCCGGCAAGCCAATCTGGAGGCGGGTGGCCGGAGAACTGTCCAGGCCCAGAAGGCAGAAGGTTGAGGTCAACCTTTGCAGGATAGAGGAGATAGCCCCTGAGGACGCGACGGTGGTCGTGCCTGGCAAGGTGCTCGGCTCCGGCTCTGTTTCCAGGAAGCTCACGGTGGCTGCGTTCGCATTCAGCGGAAGCGCGCGGAAGCTCATAGGCACTGCGGGCGGCAGGGCGGTCAGCATAGACAGCCTGCACAAGTCCAACCCCGACGGAAGGGGCATAGTCATCCTGAAGTGATTGTCATGCTTGTAATAGACGGAACCAACATGGTGTTCGGAAGGCTCGCGAGCCAGCTCGCGAAGAAGCTCATGCTCGGCGAGGAGGTCCACCTCATAAACGCCGAGAAACTGGTCATAAGGGGCAACCCCAGCCAGATAGCCGACCGCTACCTCGTCAAGAGGGGCCTGAGGCACAAGGGCACGCCGGAGCGCTCACCGACCTGGTCCCGCATCCCGCACATACTCGTGAAAAGGATGATAAGGGGGATGCTCCCCAGGAAGACAGCGAGGGGCAATGACGCGCTCCACAGGCTGAGGGTGTACAGCGGAAACCCGAAAAGGCTGCAGGAAAACCTAAAGCCTGAGGGCGCAACGTTTGACGGCAGGTCAAAGCACATCACGATCCAAGGGCTGTGCAGGAAAATAGGATACACGGGTTGATGTCATGGTACAGGAGAAAGAGGAGAAGAAGGAGGAAAAGAAAGCGCGCAGGAAAGCTGCGCCAGTGGAAGCGAAGCCAGCGCCGCCAAAAGATGAGAAGCACGCGGCGGCAGAGAAGGCTGCGCCCAGGAAGGAGGAAGCCGCGGTTACCGCGCCGGCGGCAAAGGCCGATACCAAGGTTGCAAAGCCTGAGGCGAAGGCCGAGCCCAGGGCTGCACCCAGGAAGAAAAAGAAAGCGGAGAAAAAAACAAGGGCGCTCGTCGTAAGGGGAAAGCGGAAGGAGAGCATCGCCAGGGCAACCATAAAGCCGGGCAAGGGCGTCATAAGGATGAATAACATGGACATCATGGCCATCCCGAACTCCTACATAAGGGAGATAATACGGGAGCCGGTGCGCTACGTCGGCGCTGAGGCTGCCGGGGTGGACATATCGGTAAGCGTCTCCGGCGGGGGCATGATGGGGCAGGCGCAGGCGGCCAGGACCGCCATAGCCAACGCCCTCGCACGTTACTTTGAACCCCTTGGCCTCAGGGAGAAATTCAATTCCATAGACCGCTCGCTCATAGTGGAGGACACCAGGCGTGTGGAATCCAAGAAGTTCCGCGGGCCCAAGGCAAGGGCAAGGTTCCAGAAATCGTATAGGTGAGGAAGTCAAACAAAGGGGCATGGAAGTGCCTCATGATGTTTGATGAAACTTTGTCATTGGAATGACAGGAGGAAAGTTTCATGGAGTTCCCGGTAAGATGCTTTACATGCGGCGGAGTGATAGGCCACCTCTACGAGCAGTACAAGACTTCGGCGAAGGACAGGAAGCCCGACGTCGTGCTTGACGAGCTCGGTGTCAGCAGGTACTGCTGCAGGAGGATGTTCCTCGCGCACGTGGACATAATCCCAAGCCTCCTGAAATACCCGCGGGTGTAGCTTAGGAGAGAGGTACAAAGGGAAACATAGAAAGCGACTTAAATGCTTTCGTTAATAGTTGGATAAGGATGAATCAGGCGGCAGTTACATGGCCAATTGCAGGGGGACGTAGCCTCCGGCAGCGTGCGGCCATGCGTGTCAATGCCGTATTTGAGGCATTCCATGCAGCCGGCAGCATATTCAGAAGGCGCGAACCACAGATAGATAGACTCCGTGAGAAGGGATTTGGCGCAGTGTGGGAAAAGATAGGCAGGGAGCTGGCAGCGCAAAACGGCCAGCTTGAAGCTTATTTCCGCGAAACTAACAGATATGCAGCCATGTCCAGCCTGTGGGCGAGGATGAAGGCTGGAGAAAGCGACATACGCGATGCAAAAAGCATACTGGACGTCACTGCCATGAACGGAACCGTGGCAAAGTACATTCTTGACACTGCAGAAGGAGACTGCGCACTGTATGCCAATGAGATTGCAGAGGGGATGCGGAAGAGGCTAGCGGCCAATTTGGCTGAATATATAGGATGGAAGCAAGATGGAAACGGTTTGAAGAAGGCGATTCCGGTAAGCATAGACCTCTCGGACAGGGCAGACGCTGGCAGGTTCACAGCAACCCACGGAAAGGTGGATGTCATATTGTGGTGGTGCTCGTTCCAGATAAGCGCTGGCCGGCAGAGGGCCATAGCCAATGCATTTGACATGCTCGCGGATAGTGGCTACCTTGTGATAATGGATGTGTATCCCAAGGAGGAAACGACGCTTGCACGCTATCTTGGAGAAAAAACTGCAAAAAATATCGCATTGATACGTCAGCCGCTTGACATGGCAAATGACGTGAGTGGGCTTATCCTCAGGGCATGGATGAAACGCATGGGAGAAACAAGCGAAACCAGCAGTGAAATCGCCATAAGGCATCTCAATGAGAACCTGCGGTTCTCCCCTGAATATGAAGAAATGCGCTGTATTTATGCACGTAAGCCGCTGCACACGACGCAGGTTGTGCATCAGAGTGAGGAGCACGAAATGCGTGCTCATTTTCCCTTGCGGCACCACGCACGCGAAAAGACAACGGCCTGAGCGCCTTATTTTTAATTGGCTAACGAGGTGACCAAAAGGCACCACAGAAGGCAGATTTTTAAATTAAATGGCCAAAAATATAGCAATATGGTATTTGAGTTCCGTGCAGCAACTCCCATCATAATAAACGCGTCACCGAAGGGAAAACTGCATCATCCGCCTTCTAAAAAAGAGATAATGCATGCGATTGAGACATTCGTACCGAGATACGACAAGTGGATGGGCGGCCACTATGCCATAGCACGCAACCTTGTTGACAGCTATGAAGAAGGGGACAAAATGGGCAGGGGAATAGCCGAGGTGGGCTGCGGCACTGCCATCCTCACCAGCGAGATAATACTCAAGAGGATGAGCAGCATATTCCAGGACCTTGCACAAAGTGGCGTCGTGGAGCCCACTACCTACATATGCCTTGACTTCTCAGAAAAGATGCTCAGCGTGGCAAAGGCCAACATAGGCAAATGCCTTGCGCGTGTCGGCGGAGACGCGGAGATGCAGTCCAAGCCACTCAGAAGCGAAGATTTCAAAGTCTCAGACAAGGAAAATGACCTTATACGCTTGTCCTACAAGAACGACCCGGTCCTCAACGTGCGCTTTGCCTGCAAGGACGCAAGCAGGCTCCAGGAAGTTAAAGGCGGCAATGAAGTGGATACGGTCCTGATGTCCTATGTCCTATACTGGCTTCAGGGCCTCCAGGGAAAGATTGATGCCCTGAAGGCAATGCACGACCTGCCGAAACTCCGCAGGGTGATATCCATAGAGGAGTATCCGCTTGTAGTGAGGGTGGACCAGCATTCTGAAGATGGGGAGGTGCAGGAACTCGGGCGGCTAATTGAAAACGCCACGACGGTCATGCATCTGGCGCACATGCCTGAGCTTTGGAAGGAGGGGGGGTTCAGATCCTTATGCGACTCCAAGATGGTCAGGCGCATAGACGAGTACCACAACATGCACAGCTGGGTATACGAAAGAATTACAGCGGATTGAACTCATAGGCACTCTTGAACGGGTAGAGGATGAGCGTGCTGTTCGTCTCGGTTATGTATGGCTTCTTGTTCAGCTCCATGAGCAGGGTTGTCAGCGTCTCACGGTTCTTCGTCTTGACTATGGCCAGGACGTCATAGCCGCCTGTGACCGCATAGAGGGATACGATGTCCTTCAGATTCCTGAGCTCGTCCAGCACTGACCACTTGCTGCGCGCGTCCTTGTTGACCTTTATGGAGACCATGGCGTGAAGGTCGTAACCGAGCTTGGCATAGTCTATTTCTGCGATGTACTTGAGTATGACGCCGTTGCCCTCCAGCTTCTTGATGCGCTGGAGGAGCGTATTCGGGTGCATGCGGAGCACCTGTGCAAGCTCGCGCACAGGGCGCTTGCAGTCGCCCCTGAGCTCCCTGAGAATCATCAGATCTGTATTGTCGGTTATGGCTTTCATAGCATCACCTAAGTTGGTATTTGTAACAAAACAACCCGCATCCCCGGCTTTTTTATTGTGTTTTATCACAGGTTTTATACGTATTTATGGGAAAAACCCTTTAAATAAGTTTGCATTATCCGTGGAGGCGTGGCCGGGATTTGAAAGCTGCTTTCGGTGCAATCAGCCAATCAGTTCCGTGATGAAATCCTGTCGTTGCTCACATGGAGAAGATAAATCAGGGCGCACACCACGAGGGCAGCAGCATATGCGGTCACGGTACCCCAGTATATGCCGAACGCAGGGTAGGCGAATGAAACGGCGAGCGAATATACGAGCGTCGCGGCCAATCCGGTCGGGAAATTCCGGATTATGGTGTGCACGGGGTTTGCCCCGTAGGCGTGATGCACTATCAGTATGAGGGGGAAGGTTGTGGTCGGGAAGGCGGAGAGCAGGCCAGCCCATTTCGGCCCCACCAGTGCAGCCGTCCCGGTCACGGCGAGGATGATGGCCGCGGCTGCGACCGCCCGGCCAAGGAGCACTCCGGGGCCCAGCGCCACCCGCTTCTTTATCCTGCTGTCCTCTATTTCCCGGAAAAGGTATGCGAAGAGGATTATGGATACGAGGGGCAGTATTACGGCTGCCAGCCGGTCCAGCACCAGGGATTGCAGCAGGTACACCGCCAGGAAATAGCCGATGACGGACAGTACCGCAGGCAGAATGAGGGCATTCTTCCCGAGTGCCGCGCTCGCCTTGTAGTAGACGAAAAGCAGGAACTGCATCGCGATGAGCCCTGCCATATTGTAGATGGCTGCATCCGAGGCGAAGGAGGTGCCGTTTT
>CAZBAM010000025.1:0-14743 GCA_964490215.1 Microcaldota archaeon
AGGTTCTTCCTGAAGCACGAGGCAGAGGCCAGGAAAATCGTTGAGGAGACGAGCGGGCAGGCCGAGAAAAAGGACTGGTCGCCGCTCATGCCGGTATGCGAGAAGTGCGGCAGGATAGCGACCACCCGCGTCACAAAGCACGATGGCGAGAGCTATGAATACGCGTGCGACAAGGACGTGAAATACACGAAGGGCTGCGGCCATGCGGGAAAGGACAAGCTCGCTGACCACAGGTACAAGCTCGTCTGGAGGCTGCACTGGCCGGCATGGAAGCAGGTTTTCCACAGCAGCATAGAAGGGGCTGGCATAGACCACCACACCAGGGGCGGGAGCGAGGACACGTGCAGGGCGATAACGCTCAACCTCATGAAGAAGGAATACCACATACCATACCGCTACGGATTCATACTGTTCCAGGGCAGGAAATACTCCAAGTCCAAGGGCACCGGCATGGGCATAAGCGAGATAGTGAAGCTGCTGCCGCCTGAGGTCGTGAAATACATGCTGCTCAGGCCTGACCTTGAGGAGAACGTTGACATAGACCCGACGAGCGAGAAGATGCTGAGGGCGATTGAGGAATTCGAGGGGGCTGCGAAGCTTGACGCGAACGTGCCGGACGTCAGCAGGTCTGACAGGAAGAAGGCGATAGCGTTCTCGCTCGCGGCAGGGAAAGCAGGCATGCGCTGGAGTGCGCCGTTCCTTGACATGCTGCTCTATTACCAGATATACCAGGACTGGGGCCAGGTTGCGAAGCTGGCCGGCGACGCTGCTGGCGTCGCGTACATGAAGCCGTATATAGCCGGGTGGATAGCCAGGGACTTCATACCTGACGACTACCGGTTCAAATACAATCCCGTGCCATCACAGACGGTGGGGAAGTTCATCGCATCACTCACGCCGGACATGGACGCGGTCGCGGTCCACAACGCCGTGTATGATTTCGCGAAGGCGAACGGGATGGAAGGCAGGCAGATGTTCGTTGAAATCTATCGCTCGCTCATAGGCAAGGACCGCGGGCCGAGGGCAGGCAAGCTGATAACCGCCATAGGGCTCGCGCGGCTGAGGAAGGACCTCGGGGTCTGAGAAGATGGCCACGATCCTGAGGATAAGCGGGGACGATTTTGAAGGCGCCATGGACGTCATAGACCCGCTCGTCCACAGCGGCGGGATTTTCGTCTATCCCACGGACACGGTCTACGGCATCGGCGGGAATGCTGATTCCGCGGACGTGGTGCGGAGGATAAACGCCATGAAGGGGAGCGAGCCGTCCAAGCCGCTGTCGGTCATGGTTTCCGGCTTCGGCATGATAGACGAATACTGCGACACAGGCATCTGGGAGGACATGATACTGAAAAAGTACCTGCCCGGCCCCTACACGTTCATACTGAAGCTGAGGAAGCCGATTGCGGCATCAGGGACGGACAGGCTCGGCGTGAGGATGCCTGATTCCGCGTTCTGCAGGGCGCTGTGCGAGCGCATAGGCGAGCCGGTCATAACGACAAGCGCCAACCCGTCCGGACGGCCTGCGCCGGTGCGGTTCGGGGACATAGACAGGAAGATACTGGATTCGGTGCAGGTCGCGGTGGACGGCGGGCCGACGAAATACGGCAAGGCGTCGCTGGTTCTTGACCTGGTAGACATGGCGCTCCTCAGGAAAGGCGCGAAGGGGATAGAACTGCCCGAGCGCTGAAACCAGCCACGCAGGCAAGAGAAGGGCCGGGCATCACAATGCACGGCTAAGCTTTCTTCTTACCTCAGAGAGGGAATACACCCGGTTGTATTTAATGTCATCAATGGCACGGGCGATGGAACGCCTGAATTCCAGAGTATAGCCTCCTTCGTCATCGCCTTTTGGAACTTCGGATATTTTAGTTCGCCTCTTCATCAGAACCACTGCTCAAGCCTGCTCTGCGCGCCCTTCTCCTTGAGCACTCTTTCCATCTGGTTGAGGACGTTCTCCACCCGGTCTGCCGAGAAATCGTGCTCCTGCACCAGGATGCGGGAAACGGCGTCCCGGTCCGGCCCGCTCCAGTCCATCTTGCCAGGCTCAGCGTAGGGCGGGTTGAGGAAAAGATGGAACACCTGCTCAGCATCAACTTCAAACTCGTAATCGTACTTGGCCTTCACGTATGAGATGACGTCGTCCAGCGTCTCGGTCTCCTTCACTATCTTCAGGGCGGTCTTGGGCCCCACGCCCTTCACGCCCTCGTTGAAGTCCGTGCCCAGCAGGATGCCTATGAAGATGAGCTTGTCCCGGCTGATGCCGAGCGAGGACAGGGTTTCCTGGAGGATTATCTGCTCCGGTTCCACCATCACGTAGCGGTCCTGGCGTGGGACCTTGCGCCTGCCGGTTATGGAAAGGTTCCGGACCAGCACCGGCGAGCCGAACATGAGCGCGTCGTAGTCCTGGGACGCGGTGGCGTGCGCCAGCCCGCGCTGCACCATCATCGCGGCCTCAGCCTCGCCGTCCGAGGGCGCCTGGACGCTTGGCACGCCCATGGCGGCCAGCAGCTCCTTGCTCTGGACGACCATCTCCGGGGTGAGGCGCGAGGTCGCCTGGGCGTATTTCTTCGCCTCCTCGGTCTTCTCCAGCTCCAGCGCCTCCTTCCATTTCCTTTCAGCCTCGCGCTTGATTTCTGCGCGGCCGGCCTGCACCCGCGCCTTGAGGCCGTGGGCCTTGCCGTCAAAAACGTACACAGGCCTGACGCCGCTCTCCAGCAGCTTGGCGGTGCGGTAGAAGAGCCCGGACAGGTGCGCGGTGACGTTACCCTTGTAGTCCATGAGCGGCGTGCCGTCCTCCTGGCGGATGGACGCGAGGAACTGGTATATCACGTTGTAGGCGTCCAGGGCGACCACCTTGCCGGACAGCGAGTCCAGCGAGATGGTGTGCTTCAGTGCCAGGTCGCCGAGGTCTACGCCCATCTCACTTCCCTTTTTTCCTGTTTTCCCGGCCCTTGGAGAGCATGTCAGCCAGCGTTGGGGCGGAAAGCCTTGAAGGCGCAGCGGCAGCTGAAGGCGCCACGGACGTGCCGGACCGCTCCACCAGCCTGACGCCCAGCTCCTTCTCCAGCTTGCGCGCCACCTGCAGGGACGGCATGAGCCTGCCTGTCTCTATGGCGTCCAGGTAGCTTTCCTTCTCGCTGATGCGCTCGGCCACCACGGCCAGCGGCAGGTGCGCCCTGTCACGCGCGGCCTTGATTATCTTTCCCCAGTCGTCCGCTATCTCCTCCCCGCCGCCCAGCTCTGGGCTGGGCGCCCGCTCGGCCACCACCCCGCCTCCCCCTTCCTCTTCATCATGGAAGCGCTGGAGTATCTTGCCGCTCCTCATGCACGAGGCGCAGGCGAGGAGTTTCGCGCCCTCCACCTGTATCTGGGCCCGGACCTGCCCTTTGCCGCATATGTCGCAAAAAAGCTCTGCCATGGCAGGTTATCGCCGCAATACCTATAAAAATCCGTCTTATCCTATTCCTGCCATGATGATTCTGGCGCTTATCGTAGCCGCAGCCCTGGCCCTGTTTTACGTCATATTGCAGCTTGACATATCAGGCTTCTGGAAGTTCGTGCTGGTGGTGCTTGAGATGCTCGCAGTCAGCCAGCTGCTCACGAAGCGCTACAAGCTCCCGACCGAGCTCGGCCTCGTTCTGGTCAAGAGCAAGGGGGGGATTGATGCCATAGACACGCTTGCGAAGCGGAATGGCGCCTTCAATTTCATGGCAGACACAGGCAACGCGGTGTGCTACGGGCTTCTCAGCCTCGCGCTCATGCGGAAGAACGGCTCTGCCGCCACCCTCGTCCTCGGCCTGCTCGTCCTGGCCATTGCGTCTTTCGTGGTGGCACCGACTGCCTTCCTGTTCCTTTTTGAGGTCTTGCAGATAGGGAAGGTTGACACGTCCGCCCTCGGGGGCGTGACGTCGTCCGGCGGCTTGGGCTTCGCTGTGGTGGCAGGCACCCTGCTCGCCGGCGGGCTTTTCCTGTTCATGCTGGCAGGCACTGCGCTCTACGGCATGGTTGTACTGACCGCGGTCGCGAAAACCCTGTTCCTCGGCACCGACACCCTGGCCAGGACCGGTGCCGGCGGCTCGCTGCTGCTCCCTGGCATAACCATCCCGTTCTTTGAGGGCGTTCTAGCCCTGCTGGTCGTGCTCGTGGTCCATGAGGGCGCCCATGCGGTGCTCGCGAGGATAGCACGCGTGCCGCTGCTGTCATCCGGCATAGCGTTCTTCGGCATAATACCGATTGGCGCGTTCGTGGAGCCGGACGAGAAGAAACTCACCAGGCTGGATGCGCCCAGGCAGACGCGGGTGCTGGTTGCAGGGGCAACTGCGAACGTAATAACGAGCTGCGCGTTCTTCGTGGTTTTCGCCGCAACCGTGGCGCTCATAAACGGCTTCGGGCTGATGGCCACGGGTTATGCAGGTGCGGCAAGGTTCGTTTACATCACTCTCGGGCTCGTGTTCTCGCTGAACTTCGTGGTGGGCGCGGTCAACCTCCTGCCAATCCCGCTTTTTGACGGCTACAGGATAGTGGACGTGAACATCGGGAACAAGGCTTTCGTGAAGGCGCTGACTGCCGTGGCGACGCTGATGTTCGTACTCAACTTCCTGCCACTGCTGGTCCATGGCTGAAGCGGCGGTTGCGTTTCCTTCTCGCGAGCAGCCCGAGCATCTCCAGTATGAAATAAGCAGGCGTTTTCTTCTTCGCTTTCTTCTTCGCTATCTTCTTAGCTATCTCCTTCGCAGTCTTCTTAGCTGCCTTCTTCGCTGCTTTCTCCGCGGGTTTATTTTTCGCATCATGCTTCAGGGCGCCGGCCGGTTGTTTCGCCCGGCTGTGCTCCATTGCCGGCAGTGCTACGGCTTTCGGCCGCGGCCGCAGCTTCGCCACGTCCTGCATGGCCCGGTTCTTTTTCCGGATGGCTTCCGGAGATTGCGGCTGCCTGGTGCGATTTCCCCTTTCCCTTTTGGGTTTTGCCTGCGGCAAGTGGCCGTGCGGCAGCCGGAGCGCTGGTTTCGGTCTTTTGCCTCTCTTTTTCCGCATCTCCTGCATTGACTGGAGCAGGTCGTCCTGCCTGCGCTTCCTTCTTCCCCGCGGCGCATCGGTTTTTGGTTGTGGCTTCGCCTTCTTTTTGTTCTCCTCCTTTTTCTCCTTGGCCCGCTTTGTTTTTCCAGCCAATTGCAGCGGTTTCTTCCTCCTGGCCTTTCCGGGCGATGAAAGCGCGGCCGAAGGACGGGTTGCGGGGTGTTTTGAAGACAGGGGAACACGCAGGATGTCCTCCTTTTGCAGCAGCCTTGGGTGGCGCCAATAATAGCTGATTGCCTTGGGGGTGATGGTCATCTGGTGGAATGCCACGGCGTTTCCTTCTGAGGCCTGCCGCACCGGCCTGACCGATGCTCCGGCTGCGCTTCCTTTCGGCCCTTCTTCCGGTCCTGAAGGGCCTGGCTTCTGCAGGGAATCGCAGTCCAATGCATGCAGTGCCAGATGCACCGGAGACGCCTGCTGCGGTTGGACTGGTTCGCCGGATTGGACATGTTCGCCCGGTTGGACAGGTTGGACAGGTTCGCCAGAGTGGGCCTGTTCGCCCTGCTTATCCCTCTTTGCGTCTTGTAACTGGGTAGATGAAAACTGAGAAGCGGCGGAGCATGCACCGGCAACTGGCACATCAGCGCACATGGCTGAGAAATAAAGTGAGGCCGAATCAGAACTGCTTTTGGTTCTTTGGGCAATTTGGGCACTTTCCCACGGCAAGGGGGAAAAGGCATCGTGAGCCTTGAGTGGACTGAAGCGCACGGTGAGGTGGTCGGTCAGTTTACCGTCAAACATCTTGATGACGAGATAGGGCACGCGGCCGGCGAAGCCGTCCATGGGCAGGGCAAGGGGCCCTTTTTCAGACGGCAGGATAAGGCCGACGGAGGTGTAGGCGGGAATCTGGAATTGCGGCGCAGCGAAACCTTCCAGCTTTATCTTGCCGGCATATTCCGAAGCGCTCTTTATCTCTCCGGTTTCCTTGTCTAGCACCACCAGGTTGTCGTCCAAGAGGAGCGGCTCGGTGCGCGTGTCGCCATGGGCTCCGCTCATCTTCTTCTGCGCATCATCAGCAAGCCTTCCCATCCGCTCCCTTGCAGCATCGCTAATTTGCAGCCCGCCGGCTGGAGCATACTTCTGCTCCATGTCGCCCAACTTTCCTGGGTCAAAGGTCGATGCTTCGTCCCATACACCTATGATTGTGCCTTCGCCCAGCCGCATCTCATCACCGTTCGGAAATACGAGGTCGCCGTTTTTTGTGACGCCCATGGGTATGCCGGATGTACCTATGCCGAAGTGTATCCCCCCTTTGGAATGGAATGCTGCGGAGACGGCCATCTGGCGCATGGCGGCGGGGTCGGAGAACTGGGAAAAATCAGCCTCGGCCACTCTTTTCGGATCGTTTTTCACGAGGAGCATGCCACCTATCCTGACTACGACTATTTCCCAGGAGTTCAACTCTGGATAGTATGCCTTAGCCACGCCGCCATTGTTTTCCTTCGCGGCTTTCTCTATTAGCTGATTGGGGGTCGCGTTCTGGTGGATCTGGGTGAAGAACACCCGGCCCCCAAGGGCGACTCCAGCTTCCATGAGCTGGCTTCCCTGGAATCTTTTGGATTCCGCAGGAGACTGCTGGCGCGGCCTCTCGGCAATCACAGTAGTTGCGTTAAGGACTCCCGCCATAGGAGCAGGATAACTGCGTCAGGTTTTATAAAAGTATCCAGGATTTACGCGGATTTGCACGGATTGGCGGCGTTTCCGTCAGATTATCAGATTACGGGCCGCCTGGACAGCTCGCGCGGCAGGGAGAGCTTCTCAAAGGGCTTCCCTTCGTTCTCCTTCTCCACCAGCGCTGCAAGCGCGTCCGCTGCCATGTCCTTCCTGGACTCTGGCTGGCGCACGTTCACGGCAAGCAGGCCTGATTCTACCTCCTTGTCCCCTATCACGGCTATGAACGGTATCCACTCTTTCTGCGCGTCGCGTATCTTCTTGCCAAGCGGCTCGTCCCGGTCGTCTATGTCAACGCGGACCTGGCGGGCGTCCAGCGCGCGCATGGCCTCCATTGCCCTTTCCTTGTGCTTGTCACCGACCGGGATGATGCGTATCTGCGTCGGCGAGAGGAAAACCGGGAACATCGCCTTCTTGCCCTGTGCCATCTTCATGGCCTCCGCTTCCAGCAGCGCGTATATCACACGCTCCAGGCTGCCGCTTATGGACGCGTGCAGTATGAGCGGCCGTTTTTTGCTGCCGTCCGCGTCGGTGTAGCTGATGTCGTAGGTGTCAGCGTTCTCCACGTCTATCTGCACGGTGGTGAGCGCGCTGGCCTTGTCCATGGCGTCCACGAAATTGAATTCAAACTTGGTGATGAAATACGCGTATCTCTCCTTGAACATCTCCACGAGCATGGGCTTGCCGCCCCTGCGGGCCATGCTCACGTACCAGTCCTTGTTCTCCCTGTAGAAGTCGTCCTGGATGCGGAACGCGACCTCTGTCTCTATGCCCAGTGCCTTGTTCCATTCCAGCCCCAGGTCGTACTGCCTGCCGAACTCCTCCCTGGCCATCTTCACGTCCGAGGCGAGCGTGTGCATATCAGGCATGGTGAATGCGCGGAGCCGCTTGAGGCCGGCCAGCTCGCCGCTCTGCTCGCGCCTGAAGCTGTAGCGCGTAAGCTCGAACATCTTGAGCGGCAGGTGCCGGTATGAGAAGACCATGTCGTGTGCGATGAGGAACTGGCCGAAGCAGGCCGCGAACCGCAGGAACAGCTTCTTCTCGTCGCTTATCACCACGTATTGGCGCGCCGGGAACCTGTTGAGGTATTTCTTGAGCGACGGGTGCTCGTAATCGTACATTATCGGCGTCTCCACCTCGAACCCGCCCGCGTTTATGCACCAGTCGCTTATCATGCGCTCAAGCAGCTTCTTCATCAGGCGGCCTTTCGGAAGGATGCGGAAGTTGCCTGAATCCGAGCCCGGCTCGTAGTCTATGAGCGAGTGCTCCTTCATGAGCTTTATGTGCGGCGGCTCCTTCTCGTAGGCGCGGACTTTTTTCGTCTCGTAGGTCGCGAGCTTCTTCAGGTTCTCGTGGCCTTTGTAGTTGAACTTGTCCACGTCGTGCAGGTTGCCGTCCAGGTCCATTATGTAGAAGCGGGATTTCAGCTCGTTCTCCTGGCGGAGGCTTGCCGAGACAGGCTCCACCTCCACCGGCTTCGGCGATGCGCTGCCGGGGATTATTGTGGCCGGGCCTGAAGCCGCGCCGGGCCC
Organism: Microcaldota archaeon; assembly: GCA_964490215.1. Lineage (GTDB taxonomy): Archaea > Micrarchaeota > Micrarchaeia > Anstonellales > Bilamarchaeaceae > Bilamarchaeum. The sequence goes on from CAZBAM010000025.1 coordinate 8,280, forward strand.
GCGCAGCTCGCGTGACAATTCCGAGAGCGGGTGGCCCTTGCACTTGAGCGTGTAGCCCTTGTACCAGCCGAACGGCGAATGGGACGCCTCGTAACCCTTTGCATTGAGCACGGCCTCGCCCTTTGCTATGACCACCCTTGCGACAGCTGGCGGCGACGGGCTGGACGTGAGATGGACGAGCGGGTAAAGGAGGATTTTCTTCGTCTTGACCTGGTCAGCTACGGCTGCCGATTCTTTCGCGAGCTGTTCCCCGGACACGTCAGCCTCGTCGCCCTTCTCCACTGCAGTGAAGACGACCAGCACCTCGTCGTAGCGCTCCTTCCCTTTCGCCTTGAGCGGCTCAGCGTCCTTTATGGCCTGCTTAAGTGGCTCTACTTCAATGTAGTCCGCGTGCACTGTGAGGATTCTCATGATAAGGCACCTTTTGGATGGCCAGGGGCCGGGCCCCTCGCACACCGAAGCTAAGTCGTGAAAATATGTTATAAAGTTATGTTTCCGGAGGCGCTACTATAGAAAAGCTCATGCGCCTTGCCGGGCTAGTCTTATTTTTAACTTCCAGACACCCTCGCTCATTTCCCGTTCTTGACGTACTCAAACGCCTTGTGGCCCTTTTGCACCTTGACGTAGTTCTTTATGAAGGCGAGGAACACGAGGGGCTTCTCCACCATCAGGCGGTCGCCGCTGCGCCGGGTGACGAAGCCCAGCCTTAGGAGCATCATCTCGTCCTGGGAGTTTATCCTTGACAGGTACACCACGCCGCGCTCGTCTATGGAGCCAACCGCGTCAAACATGCCCGCCAGGTAGCTGGCCGCGTATTCGTTGAGGTATTTGAACCGCTCCAGCTGCTCCTTCTCTATCTCCTGGAAGAATTTCCTGTAGGCGGTATGGTAGAAATAGACCTTGTCGTGGTCCGTGAGGAGCTTGTCCGGCGGGGTCAGCTGCTTTTCCAGCACTTCCCTGGCGAATTCCTCCACCACGGCCTTGTCCGCCTTCACCCCGAGGCCGTCAAATGAGCGGTTCTTGCGCCAGAGCCCGATGAGGTATGAAAGTTCGGGGGTGAGTTTTATTTTCATGCCGGAATCCCTCGCCATGAATCAGACGCGCAGTTTCTTCCTCTCTTCCTTTTCCTCCTGCTCAAAGCGGACGGATTTCCTCTTCGGCACGCCAAGCTCCACGCGCCTGGAGCCGGAGATGAACTCGTTTATCTCCTCTGCCAGCAGCTCGTCCACCTGGGCCGAGAACCACTGGGCGGCCCTGGCAGAGACGTAGGCGCGCTTGAATATCTGCGAGAGGTCCTTGCGCTCGGCTTCGGTGAAAGGCGGTTTGGATTCCATAACCCGCTCTTCGGCCCTGCGAAGCATGTCGCCGAACCGCAAAACGTCCGACTCCCCGGCGCCGCCGGCGCTCAGGGCGGTCAGTATGCCCTTGGCGAGCACCGCGTTCCGCCTCCCCGTGCGGGTGAGGAGGTTGTCCAGCTTTTTCAGCTCGCCTGGCGCGAGGCCTCCTTTTTTTGCGGCATCAAGCACCTTTTTTGAAAAGTCAAAAAACGACCCTACGACTCTCATATGGGAAGGATAGGCCTCATAAGGTTAATAAACCGTTGCCGGGCGGGGAGGAAACCGCACGAGTTTTAAACCTGGAATGGCTAAGGAATCCATGAAGTATCCGGTCAATGTGGGTCATGTTAAGAAAATCCAGAGTTCCATCTGGGAGAGCATAAAATCCACGTTCGCTTTCAGGAAGGGGTATGGCGAGCCCATGCCTGTCTTCGGCCACTACGGCGGCATATTCACCTGCGGCGCGGACAGGCTCGTGATACACACGGACGGCGTGGGCACCAAGCTGCTGGTGGCCCAGGAGCTGGAGAAATACGACACGGTCGGCATAGACGCGGTGGCCATGTCGGTGAACGACATCCTGTGCGTGGGCGCGGAGCCGCTGGTTGGCGTGGACTACATCGCGCTCGCCGAGGAGGACGACGAGCTCGTGACCCAGATAATGAAGGGGCTCGTGAAGGGCGCAGAGGAGAGCGGGTGCGCGATAGTAGGCGGCGAGACCGCGGTCGTGCCTGAAATGATAAAAGGCGGCAGGAAGCCGTTTGACCTGGCCTTCACGGTGGTGGGCAAGGTCCGCAAGCTCATACTTGGCAGCGAAATCGTGAAGGGCGACGCCATCGTCGGGCTTGAAAGCTCGGGCCTGCATTCCAACGGCTACACGCTCGCCCGGAAGGCGCTGGACACCGCGACATGGGGGGCGGAAATGCTCATCCCAACGCGCATATACGCCAGCACGGTGCTGGAGGCCATAGACGCGTGCGATGTGCACGGCATAGCCCACATCACCGGCGGCGGCTTCTCCAAGCTCACGAGGCTCAACAAGGAGGTCGGCTACAGGCTGGACAAGCTGCCGAAGCCGAAGCCTGTGTTTGACGCGCTGCAGGAGAAGGTCGGCGACGTGGCTGCGATGCACCAGACGTTCAACATGGGCGTGGGCATGGCACTGGTGCTTCCTGAGGACCGCGCCTACACGGTCATGAACATAGCGAAGAAGCACGGCGTGGAGGCCTCCATCGTCGGCAGCATAACCGACAAGAAGGGCGTATGGATCAGCGATGGCAAGAAGGAGATTGACATAAGCCTGTAGACGCAGGTGGTATCATGAAAATGAGCTTCGTCGTCATACTCGCACTCTCAGCAATACTGCTCACGGGTTGCTGCGGCATCGCGAATCCGCTGGCGCAGCCATCCCCGCAGGGCAACTACAGCCAGGGCAACCAGGGTGGCGGAACGCCCAACCAGACTTCGGACCAGAATACCTCGCCTCCGCAAAACAATACGCAGCAGCAAAACAGCACCACGCTGCAAAACCAGAGCGGCGGGAACACGACCCAGCAGCCCGGGGGGCAGGCAGCTTCCCAGCAGGACTGCGCCACAATGACACCGACGTGCTCAGCGTGCATTGCAAAGCAAGGATGCGGATGGTGCAAGAGCAGCAACTCATGCTTCGCAGGCAGCCCCGGCGGGCCGGCAGTGAGTTCGTGCCCCGGCGCAGACTGGACAGTAGTTGAAAGCGGATGCGCGGCCCCGGCAGGCGGCTCAGCGTGCCAGAAGCAGACTAATTGCGCATCGTGCCTGAGCGGCGCGGCGTGCAAGTGGTGCATACAGGGCAGCAAATGCGCAGACGCGTCCGGAACCGGAAGCTGCCTGGGCGGATGGCTGAACGTTTCCTACCAGTGCAACTACGCCTCGCGATAAAGTAAAAAAAGCCGGTAGAGTAAAGGCCTGGAAAGTAAAAACGGCCTACTTCGGGATAACGACCTGCTTCGGAATCACTTCGGAATCCCTTTTGGACTCTTCGGCGCCCTGCTAAGAAGGTATGCAGCGCCAGCCACGACGACTATCACCGCTGCCAGGATGGCAACCAGGGGCAGGAAGTCTCCTGCAGTTGCCGAAGACGCTGCTACGGGCTGGGTCCCGCCAGCCTGTTTCGCCAGCGCGTTCAGCGCCAGTGACCTGACCGGCAGGCCGTTTCTAATGAGCGTGACCTTGTAGGGGCCGGCCATCGTAAGCGGAAGGGAGTAATTGCCGCTGGCATCTGTCGTTCCGACAAAGGTCCTGCCAGCCGGGTCTGTGACCTGCACGGTGCACATCCTGCACGGGACGTTGTCCACAGTAAACTGGAGGGCTATTCTTTCCCCGACTGAAGCGTTCTGGGGCCCGCGGATTCCGGTCTGCCTGCACTTCGCAGCCTCGCAGCTCTGGCCCTGGCCACAGGCCGGGCAGGCTGGCGCAGTTCCGCATTCCCACTGCTCAACGACGCTGTGGTTGGCCACCCTGCCGCAGGCGACTATGTCAGTGCACGCGCCGTTGCCGCATTTCTGGCCGTCGCCGCACTGGGCATCAGAGGAGCAGTTAACCGGGGTGACGCAGGAATTGCCCACGCAGGCCTGGGACGGGCCGCAGTCGGAATTGAGGCAGCACTCGTAGGCCACGCACCGGTGGTTCTGGATAGTGCCGCAGGGGCACGAGACAACCCCGCACGAGCCGCCAACGCAGCTGGAATCCCCTGGGCACGTGCTGTCGTTCGCGCAGGGCTGGGGCTTCACCTCGCAGGCGGGACCTGTGCATGCAGGCGGGCACTGGCCGCAGTCCGGCAGTGCGTAGGTCATGTCAACAGGCAGGTAGTCTTCTGCGGATGCAAAGACCGAGACCGTCTTGCCGCATCCCGTGAAGTTTATCCGGCCATCTGCGCCGGTGTAATACACACTGAGCCCGTCTATGACGACACGGGCGCCGCTGACTGCCCCTCCGCTGGTCACGGTGACCACGTTGCCGCTGCACGCGGGATTGACTGTGGCGGAAAGCCGCGGAAGCGGGTGGCCGCCAGATGACGGCGGCGCGGAAGTGGCGTTCATGGTGAAGTTCCTGGTTTCGCTCACGCCGTTATTGCCCGGCCGGTCTGTGCATTCCACACGCCAGGTGTGGTTGCCGTTGATTATGGCCGCGTTCATGGTGGTCGGAGTGGCATTGGCCGCCGCCACGCCCTGCAGCGGGGCATCGTCCACGAACAGCGTGCATTGCAGGTAGGCGGCAAGCGGGTCGGTTGCCGTGAGGCTGAACGCCACGCTTGACGACGTGAGGTTGGAATTGTTGTCCGGCGAATTGAGAACCACGGTTGGCGGGACCGTGTCCACCAGGGCCGTCCGGACCTCGCTCACCCCGCTGTTGTTGGCTGTGTCCCTGCACCTGACGTACCACGGATGGCTGGCGTCGGCCAGGCCGCTGACGGCAAAGGATGCCGTGGTGCCGTTGGACACAGATGCGTTGGTGGCGTTGGACGCGCCGTCAAGGTAAAGCGAGCAGTTCATGGCCGCGGCGATGTTGTCCGTCGCCGTGAAGTTGAAAACGAGCGCTGTCGCGTTCGTCGCCGAATCGTTCGCCGGGGCGCTCAGCGTGACCACCGGCGCGGTCGTGTCGGTGAGGAAGTACCGCGTCTCGCTCAGGTTGGTGTTGTTCGCGGTGTCGGTGCACTGCACCCTCCAGGCATGGTTCCCATCGGTTATGCCTGTGGCGGTAAGCACGGTAGCGGTGCCGTTCCGTGTGGACGAGTTGGTCTGGACTACCGAGCCGTCAATGAGCACCGAGCAGTTGAGGGGGTTGTCAAGGTTGTCCAGGGCGGTGAAGTTGAACGAAACCGAGGAAGCGTTGAATATTGAGGTGTTGGCAGGCGAGTTCAGCGTGACGTTCGGCGCAACTGCGTCGCTCGTGAAATACCTCACCTGGCTCGTGCCTGTGTTGTTGACGCCGTCCGCGCACCGCACGCTCCAGTTGTGGTTTCCGGCTGGAATGCCGGAGACTGTGAACGTGGTGGCCGTGCCATTGGCCGTGGACGCGTTGGTCGCGTTCAGCGTGCCGTCAAGGTAAAGCGAGCAGTTCAGGACCGTGAAGACGCGGTCGGCTGCAGTGAAGCTGAAGGAGAAGGTGGACGAGTTTGACGCGGAGTTGTTCTCCGGCGAATTAAGGGTGATTGCCGGCGCGGTCGTGTCCAGGGTGACGTTCCGGGTCTCGGTCCTGTTGGCGTTCCGCGCCTTGTCATAGGCCGTGGCGTTGAAGTAGTATGTGCCGTCCGGGGCCGAGGTGTAGTTGAGAGATGCGTCCACGAGATGGGACGCATAGCCGGTCATATTCCATAGGAGGCCGCTTGAATTGTATATGTACCAGGTCGCGTTGTCAAGGTTGTCGTCCGTGGCGTTTATGTGCAGGGCGAACCAGCTCCTGGACACTATGATGCCGGAAACGTCGGTGTAGGATATGAACTCCAGTGCCGGCGGGGTGAGGTCAACCGTAAGGTTCCTGGTTTCGCTCGTTCCGCTGACATTAGCGCCGTCAATGCACCGGACATACCAGGAGTGGTTGCCTTCTGGGAAGGCCACCTGGAACGCGGTCAGAGTGCCATTCGTGGCCGAAGAGTTGGTGCTGTTGAACACGCCGTCAAGGTATAACGAGCAGTTAAGCTGCTGGAAGAGGTTGTCAGTGGGCGTGAAGTTGAACAGCAGCGCCGAGGAGTTGAAGAACGACAGGTTGGCCGGCGCGCCCAGGGCCACGACCGGCGCAGTGGTGTCGATAAGGAATACCCTCGTCTCGCTCACGCCGATGCCGTTGGCGTCGTCTGCGCACCGCACGCTCCAGGTGTGGTTGCCGTCAGGTATGCCTGCCACGGTTATGTTGGTGAGGGTGCCGTTGGCAGTGGATGCGTTGCTGCGGTTGAACGCGCCGTCAAGGTAGAGCGAGCAGTTCATAAGCGCCGCGCGGTTGTCCGTGGCCGTGAAGTTGAACGTCACGGTGGAGACGTTAAAGATGGACGTGTTGGCTGGCGTGCTGAGGGTTACCGTCGGAACCAGGGTGTCAATGCTGAAGTTTGCGAATGCGCTGGAGAGATGGCCTGCAGTGTCGTTTGACCAGGCG
>CAZBAM010000026.1:0-14420 GCA_964490215.1 Microcaldota archaeon
TGTACAATCAAATCAACCAATCGAAAGCCCATGCCTTTAGGCATGGGTAGTTTACTCGCCGAAACATTCCTTCATCTGCTCTTCGGTATCCCTGGCCATCTTCGCGAAAACGAACCTGAACATGTCCTTCGGGTCCGGCTTGAACGCCTCTGCCTTCGCGACCGCGTCTTCCACCGCTTTCGCAGCGTCAGCCTGGATTTTTCCCTCAAACCCGTCGTTCCATATGCCCTTGTTCTTCAGGTAGACCTGGAACCGCTTTATCGGGTCCCGGTCGCGCCAATAGGCTTCCTCCTGTGCGTCCCGGTATTTCTTCGGGTCGTCAGAAGTCGTGTGCGGCCCCATCCTGTAGGTTATCATCTCAAGCAGGACTCCGCTGCCGCCCTCCCGCACGCTGTCCGCAGCCTCCTTCACGCTCCTGTACACAGCCAGGATGTCGTTGCCGTCCACCTGCATGCCCCTGAGGCCGTAGGCAAGCGCCTTCTGCGCTATGGTTTCGGATGCCGTCTGCCATTTCCTCGGCGTTGAAATCGCATACTGGTTGTTTGATATGACGAACACGCTGGGTGTGCCGAGCACGCCAGCGAAATTGAGCGCGTCATGGAAGTCCCCCTCGCTGGTGGAGCCGTCCCCGCCGCAGGCTATGACGGCGCATTTCCCGCCTTTCATCTTCATCGCGTACGCGCCGCCGACGGCATGCGGCAGCTGGCTCCCTATTGGCACCACGTATGGAAATGAGCGCAGTTTCCTGTTGAGCTTGAGCCCTTCCTCCATGCCCATCCAGCCGAGATTGACGGTTTCCAGCGGCAGGCCCCGGATGTGATACGCGAAGCTTTCCCTGTAGGTCGGGAAAAGCCAGTCAGTGGGCAGGATGGCGAAACAGACGCCGACCTGGACGGCTTCCTGGCCTTCCAGCGGGGCGTAGGTGTACATCCTGCCTGTCCTCTGGAGCGCGAGGCATTTCCTGTCCCACGTGCGGGCCAGGACGAGGTAGTAATACATCCTCTCAAGCGTTTCACGGGGAATGTCCGGCTCAAGTGCCTTGTCCACGTTGCCGTCCTTGTCAAGAATCTGAAGGTGGTCTATGTGGCCTTCGTAAACCCGGTTTATCGGCATGAAATGCGATATTCCGGCAACGCTTATATACGTAGCGATAATCAGCGAATTTTGCAGTTCATCAGATGGTTATGATTCCGCCGTTCATCCCGTCCATCCGTCCTTTCCAGTCCTTGTGCGGGAAATCGCTTATTGCCCTGCCCATCACTGCAACCAGTTCGTTCCATCTTGCGGCCAGGGAATCCCTGCTTTCCCTGCCTTCTATCGCCTTCCTGAACCCACCTAGGCTGCGTTCGGCCTCCCCCTTCCCATCCCAATCCTGCAGGCCAGGGTGCATTTCCATTATGCTGCCAAGCACGTTCGCAGACTCAATTGTCGGCGGATAGCCATCTGCCTTATTGTACTGGTCATGGAGATATGCAGCCCGCAGCATGAACGGCTGGAGCGTCCCAATCCTTTCGTGCTGGAAAAACGGGAAGACGAGCATGCCAAACCCGTTTTCATCCACCTGCCGCCCAATCGCCTGTATGCTTGCCTTCACCCTGCCTTTTTGCCAGAACGTGCCGGCTTTGAAGTCCACGAGGTCCGCATTGCTCATTATATCGTCAGTTATGTGCGTGTGGAACCAAAAGCAGCCTGGCGTTCTGATACGTATGCGTGGCATATAACTTACGTTCGCAGTACTAAGCCCGTACACCTTTATCACCCTGGCCAGGTAGTCAAGGAGCTTGTCGGTGAGGTGCGAATCAGGGCCCCATAATATGTGATCATCCATTGTCAACACCGGCCTTATTTTTTTCATTCCCGGTGTCCCCGTGACGATTTCAAGCAGCTCCCTCATGGGCCCTCTCGTGCGCCTGCCAGGCCAGTTCTTGTGCAGGTCAAAAACCCTCCGGTTGAATTCTTTTACGTCTTGCGGCTGGAGCTCGTGGCCCTTTGTCTCAAGAAACACCGAAGGGCATATCCTGGGATTTTTGTCAAACGTGATGAAGTGGGACACGCTGCCGTCGCCATCCTTGAAATCCAGATAACCGGAAGATGATACGTACAACTGCAACTCGCATTTCTTCTTCACTGTCAGCCTCAGGGCTGTCGCCAGTGCCTGTTCCACGCGGTTTCCGAGACCAAAGAATACCGTTTCCGTCCTCGCGCCGCCTTCCAGCTGCACGTCCTTGGTGGCGAAGTACACACTGCCCTGGCAGCCAGACACGAATCGCCGTGCTGCCCCGGGCTCATTCGTCTGAAAAAGCCCGAAGGCTCTCCTGAACGCCGGTTCGGCATGCACGCAATCCTTGAAATTCGCCGTTAAAGTCTTCATGGCGTATCATTTTCCCCTAAGCCGCTTCCTTCAGCACGAACATCTATTCATTTCGTGCCTTATGAACCATAAAAGTATATTAAATAAAACAGTTTATAAAGACGCTTAAATCCTGCCTTTTTGGAGCGCTTCCGCAGCCCTGTACGAGCTTCTGACCAGCGGGCCGCTGGCCACGTGGCGGAAGCCCAATTCGTATCCGGCCCGCGCGTATTCGCGGAACTTCTCCTCGGCAACGTATTCCTTCACCGGCAGGAACCTCGCGTCGCTGCCCGGCCGGAGATACTGCCCTATGGTGAATATGCCCACTCCAGCGTCCCGCGCGTCCTTCATCGTCCGCACGACCTCCGTGTCGCTCTCGCCCAGCCCCACCATGATGCCGGACTTGGTAGTGATGGCGCCGTCAGACAGTTCGCGCACCAGCCGCAATACGCCCAGCGATTTGGCATAGCCCGCCCTCCTGTCCCGCACCTCAGGCGTCAGGCGTTCCACAGTCTCCAGGTTATGGGAGATGACGTCCGGCCTCGCTTCAACGAGCTTCGCGAGCGCATTTTTGTCGCAATTGAAATCAGGGATGAGCGTTTCCACGACCAGCTCCGGTTTCGCATCGTTCCGCTTAAGCGCGCGGACGCATTCGGCGAAATGCCCTGCCCCGTAGTCCGGCAGGTCGTCCCTGGTCACGGACGTTATCACCGCATATCTGAGGCCGAGCGCGGCAACGGCCCTGGCCAGTTTTTCCGGCTCGTCCGTGTCCGGCGGCGGAGGCCTCGCCATCGTCTTCACCGCGCAAAAGCGGCAGCACCGCGTGCACGAGTCGCCGAGTATCATGAACGTCGCAGTGCCGTGCGACCAGCACTCGCTCCGGTTCGGGCAGTGCGCGCTCTGGCAGACCGAGTGGAGGCCGCAGCCCTGCATGAGCGCGCCCACGCGTTTCGTAAGGTCGTTATCCACGAGCCTTATCCTCGGTTTCATGCAATCAGCCCAGCGGGCACCCGCTTATCGCAGCCAGCTCCCAGAACGACAGCTCCCCGCCCCGCCTGCTTCCGTTCCCGAAGTCCCAGGCCGGGTAGCTCGTTATGCCGGCCGCCCTGCAGGCCGGCGTCTGGATGCCGTCCGCGTCCGAACATTCCACGTAATTCACGTATTTCCAGGAGTCGCCGAAGGCTGCCTTCTGGCTCATGCAGTGCCCGCACCAGTACGCCCCGTACATCTTCACGCCTTTCTGCGTGAGGCACTTGGCGAACGCCGGATAATCAGCAGGCGTCTCGGACGCGCATCCGCAAAGCAGGAGCGCTGACAGCAATAACGCGAAAGCCGCCTTCATGGTGGAATCTCTCAGATAAAGTTAAAAGGGCGAGGGGGCGTTAAGGTATGCAGGTGGAATTTTGTATCACATAGGAACGGTCCAGCACGTGATTTCTCCAGGAAGGGGCGTGGCAAGCTCCGACGCCAGCGTGCAGGCGGTCGTAAGGATGTGGGACGACAACCTGCTCATACTCGGAGTGGACCGGCGGATAGCCAAAACCGTGAAAAAGGGCGATTACGTCATCGCTGATTACACGCCGCTTGCACCGGCCTCGGCCAACCGCAAGCTTTCGCTGGTGAAGATACTGCCGGTGGAGACAGGCAGCAAAATCTGGGCCGAGTTCAGGGACGAATTTGACCGTAGGCGCAACAACATCCAGCCGCCACAGCAGCCGGTCAGGTACATCAGGTAATCCGCCAAGGCCAGAATCAGCCGGGCAGTCAGCGGCTGCCGAGCCCTTCGCTTTTTCCCACCCATACCTCGTAGATGACGATGGCTCCCTGCATCTTCCTCATCACTTTCGTCTTGAATCCCTGCATCTCGTACTGCCTGGCAATCCGCTCTGCCTCCCCGATGTTCTGCGTCCTGGCGATGAGCCGCATCCGTATTTCCGACCCTAAAGCCGGTCTTCCTATGTCCGGACGTTCCATACAATCCCCTCCTGAAAAGAAAGATTGGGGTTGTTGTGACCTTATCGGTCACTTCTCGCACTTGTTCGGCGCTCCGAACAAGGCGCACCATGTTCGTTTGACGAACATGATTGCCCCCAATTTCCATGAGGCTTGAACCAAGCCTCTTCCCTTTTGCAAAGGGAAATTGGGGTTGTTGTGACCTTATCGGTCACTTCTCCCCCATTTTTCATGAGGCCTTAACCAGGCCTCTTCCTTCTTGGAGAAGGAAAAATGGGGTCACTGAGATTTGAACTCAGATCAAAGCCTTTTCCCAGCCCTCCGGCTTTTGCCCCCCTCATGGTTTTTGGGGTTAAGCCCTTTTGCCATGAGGGATGCAGCAGTCAAAAGGGCTACCCGAAGGCTTCAGTCTACCAGATTAGCCCATGACCCCTTAACGATTGTATCAGATTACTTTACGTCGCTATTTTAAACTTTCCACTAATCGGTTTGGCAGGTGGGGCTGCCGGTGCCCTACCTTACTTTCACATAAACCTCGGGCTCCCAAAAATCCCTCTCGCTTGCCCTTGCAATCGAGGTGAGCCTTGAGTCAAGGGGAACTCTCTCACAGAACTCTTCCTTATAGTCGGCTGCTGCCAAAAGAGGCCGGAAATTTCCTGAAGCATAAATGACGGCTCCCAATGGCAAGGATTCGACGATTTGTTCCATTTTTTCTTTTTTCACCAATGTAAGTATATTTGAAAGGTATATCCTGTTGTATCTGTCGGCTTCCCTATGCAGCACGTCATAAAGATCGCCCGCTTCCAGGTATAAGCCGGGAGCATTTGCCCGTATTGATTTTAATCTTGGAGCGTGCTGGCTTTCAAAATTTATATTTTCAAGATGCGTATCATCTCCTATTCCCAGAAGATATCTTATGTTTTTTTCATTTAACGGCCTGTCAAATCCGTTTCCCAGGTCGTCTAAACCGAAAAAATGATGGTAATCCCCTTCGGTTAGCATCCTTGCCCTGCCGGATGTGAATGCCACCTGCCACGGACTGATGTCCACTCCCTTGACATTCGGCGTTACTGAAAGCGCGGCAAATACGACATCTCCAGCCCCGCAGGCCGCTAAAACCCTGTCTCCCGGCCGGATTTCCATCCCGCTGACTATCGCAGACAGGTTTTCGTTTGTACGTGAGTATGCAGGGAATGCCATTCCCGCTGGTTCAGGTTTGCCATCTTCCAGGAGCGTCCTAGCTGCGAACTTACCGTGCATGCCTGTTCCGGTGAAACTTTTTCCAGCGTTGGCCGATGCCGTTTCCCGGCTGCTGCAGTGTCGCATTGGCTTTTGAATAAGCATAAATATATATAAAAAGAAACAATTTTTAAAATCCGACCGTGGCTGCAATCACTTCTTCTTTTTGGCTGCCATCACGTCCGCGAGGGCCGCTCCGCCTGCTCCGACGACGAAGTTCACTATGATGCCACCGGCTGTCAGCGCTACGGAAACAAGCAGGAACGTTATGGACGTGGTTCCTGCCATGATGCCGCTGAATCCCATCGCCTCTGCCGGATTGGGTGAGGACATCCCGATTTTGCCCCACAGGATGGACAAACCGATGAGCGTCAGCCCGATGCTGACTATCGTCGTCACAAGATAGGCCACCGCCGCAGTTATGCCGGCGCCGACCAGGTCCAGGCCGTGCCTGTGGGAATCGTAGCCCGCCCAGGCATAAAGCACGAAGAAGGCCGGCAGCATGAGGACGCCATAGAGGCCCCACACCGTCGTGACTGCGCTTGTAGGCATGAAGATGGCTGCCAGCTGGAGCAGGAAGCCGACTACGACCAGGCCGATTCCTATTGTCATCGCCCGTTTTGACGCTTCAATATTTTTCCTGAAATCCATTGAAATCCCGGTTATCCATCGCCTGCATCCTTTAAGAATATTCACTATCGCCCGCCGACGAAATCAAGCCATTTTACGAAGCGCTCGTCCTTTCCGGAGACGACGTTGAAGAACGTCTCGCGCAGCCGCCTCGTGAGGGGGCCCGGACCGCTGCTCACCTTCCTCTTGTCTATGCTTGTGACAGGCGTTATCTCAGCGGCGGTGCCGCACAGGAAGACCTCCTGGGCGGTATATAGCTCGTCGCGGAGGATGGAGCGCTCAACCACCGGTATGTCCTCCTCAGCCGCCAGCTTCATGATGCTCTGCCTGGTCACGCCGGCCAGTATCTCGTCGTAAAGCGGCGGCGTGACGAGTTCGCCCTTCTGGACGATGAATATGTTCTCGCCGGTGGCCTCGGAGACGTGGCCCTCCTCCGAGAGCATTATGGCCTCGTCGTATCCCGCGTTTATCGCCTCGCGCTTCGCCAGGACTGAATTAAGGTAGTTCGCGCTCGCCTTCACGTGAGGTGACAGGATGGTTGAGTTTATCCTATGCCAGCTGGATATCTCGCAGGATATGCCGTGCTCGGCCTTGGAACCGTAATACTTACCCATGCCCACCGGGATTATGGCAAGGTCAAAAGGGATGCCGGTCGCGTTTATGCCTATGGTGCCGTATCCCGCGTAGCATATCGGGCGGATGTAGCATTCCTTCACCCTGTTCCTCCTGATAAGCTCCCTGGTTATGCTCATCAGCCTGTCCAGGCCGTATTTCATCCCGAACTGGTACGCCTTGGTGCCGTCAAGCAGCCGCTGGTAGTGGTCTTTCATCCTGAAGACCGCGGGTCCGCGGGCGGTGTCGTAGCACCTCATGCCCTCAAATATGGCCGTTCCGTAATGCAGGGCGTGGGTGAGCACGTGCACTTTTGCGTCCTTCCAGTCCACGTACCTGCCGTTCATCCATATCTTGCGGAGCGCTTTCATGCTGGTGCTATCCCCCTGCTGTTTTTTTAACTTTTGGTGCGTGTGCTGAAAGGAGATTCTCATGAACAACGTGGTGGTATATTCCACGGCCAATTGCCCGTGGTGCGTGAAAGTCAAGGATTTCCTGAAGCGGAACGGCGTGCCGTTTGAAGAGCGGAACGCGCAGCTCAACCCGGAATACGCCCTTGAGGTGCAGCGGAAGAGCGGCGGTGCGGCAGTTCCGGTGACGGACGTGGATGGCAAGATAATCATTGGATTCAACCCGGCAAAGCTCAAGGCTGCGCTCGGCATCCAATAACAGGTGATGTGATGAAACTACAATATCTGCCTGCGCTGTTCGCACTGTTCGCGCTCTGTGGCGCTTCCTCTGCGGTGACAGCCGAGGAATATTGCATGGCACAGGCCACGCCGTGCGTGAAGCAATGCTGCCCGGACCTGGGCGGCACGTGGAGCGACGCCGACCAGGATTGCATCTATCCGGAAAGCGGCACCGAGACGCTTGACGACATGCTCAACGGGCCATGCGGTGCCTGCGCGGCACAGATGCTGACCTGCATATCCACGTACCAGCAGGCACCCCTCCCGCCGACGATACCGGCCACCCCGTCATCCGGCTGCTGCCTCTCCGGCGCGCTCCTTGCATTAGTTGGTGCGGCTGCTTTCATACGCCGCCGCTGATTGCACTCCGGCACGCGCCCGTCTCACGCTGTTTTTCTTATTTTCCCCTGTCCAGCCCGGCCCATCTCTCGTAATTCTTACAGTCCGGCCCGTTTCATCTCTCGTAATAGAAGTAGTCCCCTGACGCCCTCTGCTCGGAGTCCAGGGCGCTTCCGGGCTTGTTTATCCTCGGCCTGAAGGTGTCCTTGTCCCTGCGCATGGTTATGCCTGCCATCTTCAGGAAGCCGTTCATGCCTTCGCGCTTGGCCAGCGGCGCAGACGCGTGGCCGCGCACCGAGCTTTTTCCGTCAAAAACGACGAGGCGGTTGGCTATGGCGTCTATGAACACTATGTCGTGGTCCACCACGAAGGCGCTCCTGCCGCTTTCGCTTATCACCCTCCTGAGCAGGGCAGCGAACTCAAACCTCTGCTCCACGTCCAGGAATGCGGTCGGCTCGTCAAACAGGTAGATGTCAGCGTCAGTGGAAAGCGCGAGCGTCAGCGCGACGCGCTGTAATTCCCCGCCCGACAGCTCGGTCAGCTTCTTGTCCATGAACATTATGGACAGTTTCCTCCTGCACTCCTCAAACACCGTGCCGTTCAGGCTGCGCGAGGCGAACAGCTCGGCCACCATCACGTCCTCGGCGCTTATGTACTGGGGCTTGTAGGACACCTTGAGCCCTATCCCGGCGCCCTCGTCAGCCTTTTCCGCGCCCGCGAGCATCTTCACGAAAAGCGACTTGCCGAGCGCGTTCTTGCCCACCAGCCCGAGTATCTCGCCCTTCCTTATCCGGCCCGGCTCGCTGGAGAACCCGAAGCCCGGGAACGCCTTCCTGAGCGCGCCGTATTCCAGCAGGGCCGGCGTCCTCAGCGCATCCTCGCTGTGGCGGCTGAACGCTATCTCGTGGCCGCGGAAGCGCACGTTCTCCTCCCTGAGGTAGCCGTTGATATACTCGTTGATGCCGGCCCGCGTGTTCTTCACGCGCGACACGATGCCGTAGACGTTCTCCTCGCCGTAAACGAGATAGACGTAGGCGCTCACGTAGTCCAGGATGGTCAGGTCGTGCTCTGCCATGAGCACGCTCTTCCTCCCGGCCAGGTCCTTGAGTATGACCGCGGCCCTGAGCCTTTCCTCTATGTCAAGGTAGTTTGTAACCTCGTCAAAATAGTAGATGTCCGCTTCCCTGAGGCACGCCACGGCTATCGCCACCTTCTGCAGCTCTCCTCCTGAGAGGTGCGCCACCTCCCTGCCGACTATGTCCTGGAGGCCGAACAGCTCCACGGCCTCCCTCACCTTTTCCGCGCCAGCGGCGCTTTCAAGCAGGCCTGCCACGCTGCCCCTGTAGACGTCCTTTATCCGGTCTATGTGCTGGGGCTTCACGCTCACTTTGGCGTTTTCTCCTGCCCCTGCGAAGTATCTCCTGGTCTCCAGCGGCAGCCTTTCGGCTATCTCGCCGTCCGCGAGTTCCCTGTCCAGCACAGCGAAATTCGGCCTTGCCTGCCTGCTGAGCAGCTTTATGGCAGTTGTCTTGCCGATGCCGTTCTTGCCGACGATGGAAACAGCGCCGCCGTCCAGGGGAAGCGGAAGCCCGTAGAGCCTGAAGGTGTTGACGCCGTACTGGTAGACCGGGGTGCCGACCTCCTGCGCCAGGTTTATGACCGAGATGCATTTCACAGGGCATTTCTTCACGCACAGCCCGCAGCCTATGCACAACGGCTCCGAGATGGCAGGGAAGCGCGTGTCCTTCTCGGTGAGTATGCATTCCTCGCCCATGCGGTTGGGCGGGCAGACCTTCTCGCAGACGTAGCCGCAGCGCTCGCGTATGCACACGTCGCGGTCTATGACTGCCACTCTTGTAGTCATGATAATCAGCAAATCATTCAGCGATTGGGCTTAAAATCCGTGCGGGAGGCGTCACACGTCCGCCCCGTGCGCCCTGAGCAGCGTGGCCATCTCCTCTATGAGTGCCGGCTGCTTTCGGCGCTCACGGACAACCCAGCCGAACTGGCTGCCGGGGCTATTGACGTCATTCCTCATCTGCTCGATTCTCTGCCTCAGCGTGCAATCCCCTATTATCGTATGCACGTCCGTCCCGGCACCCAGCAATCTCCCGGCCCATTCCAAATCAAGGCTTTCCACCGCCGCATGCAGGTGCATGTCGGCATTTTCACCTTTCCCTGCCAATGGCGGCTGCCTGTCCAGCCATGGCCCGGGCTCAGGGACGTCGGCGCCCTGGTTCCGGAGTCCAATGATGATGGCCTTCAGCCCGGCACGTTCTGAGTTGTACTTCCAGCGGGGCATCCTGTCCTTCTTCTCTTCAAACTGCTTCTTCCGCCTCTCTATCCGCGCCTTCAGCGTGTCCCCGTTGATGACGGAATGGACGTCCGCCCCGTCCTCCAAGGCGCGAACCGCCAGATGCCAGTCGAGCATGGACACGGCCGAATGGAGGCTGCGGTCCGCTTCGTCCTGCTGTTCTTTGGAGCGCGTCACAATCCCCGCACCGTTCGCGTTAAGACGCGTGACAATCCATTCCAATGCTTCCTTCCGCCCGCTGTCTCCCGGCGCTATCTTCCTCCTTGCCATTTCCACCCTCTGCGCCAGTGTCAGGCCCTCAAAGGTTGAATTGACGTTTGCCCCGCATAACAGCAGTTTGCCGACCTCCTTTTTGTCCAATGCGCTTACCGCACGATGGAGGGCCTCAATAGTGTTTTGCCGTGGAATCCCGTCCTCGGCGCTCCCCTTTTGGAGAATGCCGCGTTCATGCCGATGCTCAAAATGCCTGTTCCAGTAATATTCCTGGGGCGGCGGCCTCGTCTTCTTTGCATTCCCAACTGGGTTTGCTACCCCGCCGCTTGCGGCGGTTCCCAGTTGGGAATTGACGGCCGAATGAGCGGATACCCCACTGCTTGCAGTGGGGGCTCTTCGGCCGGCTTCATTGATTTTGGCCAGTCGTTCAATGTCCTTCGGTGTCATAAATTTCGGTTGCATATCAAACCCCGATATCATCACAGCCCGGCGCCATATTCGTTGAGCAGATTGACTATGGCTTTTATTTTTCCCATTTCCCGGTCATTGAGAGGCGTCCAGCCGTTCCTGTCGCACGCCTTCAGCCACTGCCTTGCAGTGCGCAAATCCGAGATGTGCGGGATGGCCTTGGGGCCTGGCTTGCCCCAGTATGGCTGGACGTGATGCGTTTTCTGCATATGCTGAACTGCGCCAGACGTTTTTCTCATCTTTGCGCACCTGCCTTCCTTAGCGCCTGCGCCTTTTCATCGTCACCGAGTGCGAGCGCCTTCGCAAGTGCCGTTTTTCCTCCCGGGTCAGTTGAATGCACGTCAGGGCCAAGTTTCAGCAGCTTCTGGAAGGTCTCTAGGTTGATGGAAAGGAATATTCCGTCATGGAGCAGTCGGTTGACTCTCGCCTGTCTTGCCGCTGTATCCTCTGGCGTGCGCCTTACCTGCTGGCCAACAAGCACGCTCGCGTGTTTCATACGTCAGATAGTGATTAGAAATGTTTTAAAACGGAGACTAATCGCCTGCCTTTGCGAACAATGCCACGCGGAAGTTGTTGGCCTCAGTGCCGAAGCCGTGGCCCATGAACCATGCGGCGTTCTCCTTTTTCGTGATGAGCATTATCTCGTCTATCCCCCTGTCCTTCCCCCGCCGGAGCACTGCCTTGACAAGCGCCGCACCGCCACCGTTGCTTCTGGCGCCGTCTTCAACGTAGATGCTCCTGACCTCTGCCATGCGCTTGTCATAGACGACGAGGAACGCCATGCCAACGACCGAGCCCCCCTTCTCGTAAAGGAAGCAGTTGCCCATGCGCATGTCCCTTGATATCTCCTGCTTGCTTCTTGCCACCAGCCTGCCCTCGCTGACTCCTTTGTGCATGAGCTCAAGGATGCGCGGGAGGTGCTTTGGGGTGCCCGCAATCACACTGCCGTGCGTCTCGTCGTGGAGCGGAAGCTGGGCGTTCCCGAATTCCCTCCTGCCACGGCCGCCTCTCCGGGCCTCAGGTTCATGCGCGATGGCATGCAGCCTCTTCGTCATGGTGATTGTTGGCCGCGGACTCCGTATTTAAAAATTGCGGAATAAACGTTACATCTGAACGGTTAAATGTTACAAATGTAACACCCCTCCGGCAGCAAAGCCTTTAAATTGTTGGGCGGCTTATCCAGCCGAGACACTGCCTGCCCTCAATTTCGGGCGGCATCCGGCGACTACATAACGAGGTGGGACACATGGAAGAACCAGGCATTGAAGAGGCTGAAGAGATTGCAGAGGAGAGCGAAGAAATAGCCGAAGAGGTCGCGGTGGCGCGCGAGATGACCGGCCCGGGCGGGATGGGCAACGTTGCGCCAAAAACGCCTGAAATGCCCGCGCAGATGCGAAGGGACCCGAATACCGTTTACGTTGGAAAGAAGAGCACCATGGGCTACGTGCTGGCAGTGGTCACCCAGTTCAACAACGGCGCCAGCGAAGTGAGCGTGAAGGCCAGGGGAAAGCTCATATCCAGGGCCGTGGACGTGGCTGAGATAGTCCGCCACAGGTTCCTGCCCAATTCCAGGGTGCTGGACATCCAGATTTCCACCGAGGAGCTCACGTCAGAGGACGGCTCCAGGAACAAGGTCTCGTCCATAGAGATAAAGCTACAGAAGTGAGCGCTTGGCACGCGTGCTTGACAAGGGCGGCATACTGCTTGCAGCGATTTTCGGGGCCGCAGTGCTCGTCTTCGGCGGCCTGCCCTACCTCGCGCTCATGCTCGCGTTTTTCGTGCTGGCAATGATGGTCACGCGCTACGAATACGAGCTGAAGCGCGAGATGGGCCTTTACGAGCACGAGCGCGGCTGGGAGAACGTGCTGTCCAACGGCCTGCTTCCGGCCCTGCTCGCACTTGCCAGCCCGTACTTGGGCCCGATACCGTTCATCGCGTCCATCGCTGCCATAACAGCCGACAAGTTCGGCTCTGAAATCGGCGTGCTCAGCGCCGACAACCCGCTGTCCGTCCTTGACCTGAAGCCGGTGAAGCCCGGCACCAGCGGCGGGATGAGCACGCTGGGCACAGTGGCGTCCCTCGCAGGCGCCACCGTCGTGGGCGCGTGCGCGATGTTCCTTTTCGGCATAAACCCGGCGCAGGCGCTGCTGGTGGGCATCGCTGGCCTGTTTGGCTCGCTGGTGGACACGGTTTTCGGCGTGTTTGAGGAGCGGGGCTTCGGGACCAAGGGGACGACGAACTTCATATGCTCGCTGGCAGGGGCGGTTTTCGGATACTACATCAGATGAGGTGATGACATGCGTGCATTCATACTTGCAGGAGGGGAAGGAACGAGGCTGAGGCCATACACCTATTCGCTGCCGAAGCCCATGCTCATGCTCGGCGGAAAGCCGATCCTGCAATACGTGATAGAGAATTTGAAGCGCTGCGGCGTGAAGGACATCGTGATAACCTGCGGCTACCTGCACGGGCAGATAACGTCGTATTTCGGCTATGGCAAGGCGCTGGGCGTGAAGCTCGCCTATTCCATAGAGAAGGAGAAGATGAACACCGCAGGCTCGCTCCTCAACTGCGGGGACAGGCCGAAAGAGACGTTCGTAGTCGCGATGGGCGACCACCTGACGAACCTTGACGTCGCGGACATGGTGAAGCAGCACAAGAAGAGCGGTGCTATAGCTACAATCGCGCTGTACCATTCAAAAATGCCGCTTGAATACGGGGTGGCGAGGCTTGAGGGCGGCAGCATAGCCGGTTTCACCGAGAAGCCCCTGCTGGAGCATTACTACAACACCGCCATCTACGTTTTTGAGCCTGAAATCTTCGCGTACATAAAGGAGAAGGAGGATTTCGCGAAGGACGTGTTCCCGCGCATGCTCGCGGCAGGGAAGAAGCTCAATGCCTACGTGTTCGGCGGCGTGTGGTTTGACATCGGGCGCGTCAGTGACTACGAGCGGTTCGTGGAGATTTTCAGCATCGCGAGGCTGCTGAAGGATTTGAAGGATTGAGCTGACGCCGGACATCCGCCTCCAGCTCATCCGACTGCATCCAGATACAAGTCCAGCGCCATTTCCACGTCCTTTGCAACCAGCATGGAAAGCGCCCTGAAATCGCCCTTGTCAGCCTTTTCCAGCGCAGAGTAATATGCACGCCTTTCCTCCCGCCTCAGGATGGTGGGCGGGAAACCAGCACGCATGAGGCGCAGGTTCATCAACAGCCGCGCCAGCCTGCCGTTTCCGTCAACGAACGGGTGGATTCTTACCGTGTCGTGGTGTATCTTTACCGCAGACCGGATTGCGGCTGTGCCTTTGCTTTTGTCGTTCAGCTCGGAATAGACTGCCCGCATGAGTTTCGGCACTTCCTTCCATTTTGGGAGCCTGATTCGCGAACCTTCTATGAAAACCTGCTCGTGACGGTAAAAACCCGCGTCCCGCGGGCTGATTTTGTCAAGAATGACAGCGTGGAGGCCGAGCACGTCCTTTTCTGTTATTTCCGTCTTTTTGTCCGCCATTTTCTCAAGCAGGCCGATTGCCTCCGCGTGGTTGGTCGCCTCAAGATGCTCGTTCACGGACTTGCCGCGTATCGTCATTCCCTTCCTGAGAACCAGCCAGGTTTC
>CAZBAM010000027.1:0-13191 GCA_964490215.1 Microcaldota archaeon
AGCCGTCTTCTTATGCTCTTCTCAGGATGGGTTTCCCGGGCCTAGGTCAACTAAACGCCACCCTGAAGACGTCGGGGAAGGCTATTTCTGGAGGATGTGGTGGCGAATCGGCCTGCCCTATGTGATATTCACGGCCGTCTGGATGCTCCTGGCCTACGTGCCGCTGTCCGACCTTCCGGTTTACCTCATCCTGGGCCGCGCAAATGGGGGAATAATGTATTACATACCTCTGCTGTTGAGCCTCTACGCAATCTATCCAGTCCTTCTCAGGATTCAGAAAAGGATAGGCTGGACCGCTCTCCTGCTCCTGGCGTTGTGCTTCTCGGCCGTATCTGAGTATGCGGACTTGCAGTATGCCGCCGTGAGCTGGGATGCCGGTCCAGTCTCGCTCGCCTTTTTCGGCAGGCTGCTCTTCGTCTTCACCGCAGGCATGTATCTCTCCAGGGTGGAGATGAGGAAGGTCATGGGCTGGGCGCCGGCAATCGTCGCACTCTGCGTTTCTCTCGCCGCCGTCGCATTGGTGGGGCCGCAGGACCTCCATTTCTCTTCATATTTCTTCGGGCCGGTGGCATTCTCGTGCCTGCTTCTGAACATCCATCAGCACATTGCAAGGGCGGCACGCGGCCTGGCGGAGCTGTTTGAAGGGCTGGGCAGGAACAGCCTCGTCGTATATATGACGCACACGACAATCCTTTACATGGTCCTCAAGCCCCTCCTCGGAGCATACGACATGACGGAACTTGTGTTTTTCGCCCTCGTGCTGCTGGCCGCCGCGCTCAGTTACGCGTGTTCCCTGATTTTCATGAGATTGTACTGGGCTCTTCTCCGGGTAGCAGGGATTCCAAAGAGCGGCTCCATCTGAGGGTGGCTTGTGCGGAGAAAAAAGAAGCCCCCGCCGAAACCAGAGGGGATGTCTGAGAGCTCCCCGAAAAGGAGACCTGAGACATAAGCATTACGCCCCCGGCGATCTTCAGATGCGAAGCATCTGGAGAGATTTTGCGCGAAGCGCAAAAGAGGGGGCTTTGAACTTAGAGTGAAAAGCCCCCGCCGCAACCTGAGGGTCGGTCTGAGAGTTCCCCGAAAAGGAGACCTAAGACATGACATATAAGCCCCCGGCGGCTCTTTCACCCTGACGAATTTTCTGAAATGCCATCAAGGTCTTGCGGCCCGTGGGGGGTGATGTAAATGCAGTGATTGTTGCTGCCCAGAAGAGTTTGCAATACTCAGAACTTGCGAACTCGCCATCAAAACTTTCATTTGCAGCAACACCCGTTCTTGCAACCAGTCTCGTCCGGGCCTTGTTTTTGCTTGAGGCAGTCGCATCCTTTGTCTTTTACTGCATACAAATTACTCAGATTTACGTAATTTTTGACATACTCTACAAGAGCATCTATTCTTGCAGGTGGCATGCCGTATTTCGGGTCACTTAGTTCATGCGCAGGGAAAAATCTTGCTATATGCCATGGGGTTTCTGGCCCTAAATTCTCATGAATCCATCGGGCTATTTCAGTCATTGCAGAAGGACAGTCCGACCCCGAATTACGCACTACTACAGTCAGAAGCTCTACGTGTTTTTTTAGTGTTTTCTTAGTGTATCGGATATTTTCAAGTATCTGAGCAACAGGAAGTAAAAAATTACAATACATCCTGTAAAATGCATCACCGTATGTAGGACGAGCTTTGATATCATATCTGAACGCATCTAGATAGGGACCTATTAAGTCAAGATATTCTTTTGTAGGAGACCCATTACTCACAAAAACGGTTCTTAGGTCGTTTTCTTGCGCGAGTTTCGCGGTTTCCAAAACTATTTCCGGCATTATTGCAGGTTCATTCCAGGTGAATGCGATTATCCTGATTCTTTTTTGTAATGCCAGATCCACAATTTGTTCTGGCGTTCGTTTTATTGCAATATCTTCAATATTTGAAGGTATTCTTGAAACAACGGCATTCTGACATCCCTTGCATTGAAAATTGCAACCGTACCCACCTATTGAAAGCGTAGGTTCCTCAGGAGGATAAAGCATCCCGGTTTTCGGGTCTTTGAAATGTAAGAAAGGTTTTGAACCCAATGGCTCTGCTTGTATTCCAGAAAAATACCCATAATATGAGGAGAATAATTTGCCATTATGATTCTTCCTTGTTTTACAGAATCCTGTTCCATTCGGAAAGATAGAGCATCTCCGTAGGCAAGATTGGCATTCGACCGTTCCATCTGGAAGTTTTTTATACAAAACCGCTTCTTTGAGGACCATATTTCCACCCATGATTGTTATTTTGTATGTAATCCCATGTTGAAACATATTAATAATATTACCTAAAGATTTTTTTATCAAAATGCACAAATATTTAAATTCTAGTAAATAATGATAATACATGGCTGGATCGCTGGATGCATTGGACCGAAAAATACTTGCAGAACTGGAGGAGAACTCAAGGCAGAGCTTCAGCCAGATAGCCAAGAAAACACGGACAAGCAAGGAAGTCGTCAACTACCGCATCAAAAACCTTCTGAAGGCAGGGGTAGTCACGCGCTTTTTTACAGAGATAAACCTGGCGAAACTGGGCATGCAGGTCTACAAGGTTTATTTCCAGTTCCAGAATCTGACTGATAAAAAAGAAGAAGAGATGTACAGGTATTTTGAAGAACTACGGATACCGTGGGTGGTCAGTTGCAGCGGAAAATACGACATGATAATCAGTTTCGGAGCCAGGGACATCGCCCATTTTGACGAATATCTGACCAGGATCATGGATAGATTCTCAGAGTATATCCTGACACGGGAGATAACCACTACGACTTTTTTCAACACTTACAATAGGAAAGGTTTGTTCCCTGCAGAAAAAATAGCACGTACTACAGTTGGAGGGGAGATAACGCAAACCGAACTGGATAGAGTGGATTATATCATTTTGGCCAGTCTGTCTGACAATTCAAGGGTCCCCATAATCGAATTGGCAGGTAAAGTCCATCTGTCAAGCGGTGCGGTAATTGAAAGGATCAAAAAAATGGAGAAACAGGGGGTCATAAACGCCTACCGGATTGGCTTGGATTACAAGAAGCTAGGCAAGGAATTTTGCAAATGCTTCATCTACCTAAAAAGCAAGACATCTGAGAAGGAAAAAAACCTGATTGCCTATGTAGAACAGCTCCCCCAGACATTCACCATAACCAAATGCGTAGGCAGTTGGGACATGGAAATCGAGTTCTTAGTGGACAATTTTATCGAATTTCATTCAATCATGCGGGATCTGAGGAACAAGTCCGATTTCATCAGGAACTACGAATCTGTAATAATCTCCAAGGAATACGGGATCAACTACTTTTATTTTATCTAAAATTACGTCAATCCCCTAAGTCGTATCATGCCAAGCTTTAACTCAGAGCCTCCCTCAACGGAAGGCCGGATCGGCTTTCGGTGATGCGCGTCCTCAGATAAAAGCATTAAGCCCCCGGCGAGATTTGAACTCGCGACCTCGTCCTCTTCAGGTAGTTTTTGAGCCAGTTTTTGATGAAACTTTTTCCCAAAAAGTTTCTACCAAGGACGCGCGCTACCGCTGCGCTACAGGGGCGCATAAGCAACTCTGCAACGGTGGAATTGAGGGATAAATAATCGGTTAGCTTTTTATTGATGCCCATTGCAGTATCGCAGGAGGCAGGATACGATGGAGGAAAGCGACGGGGTAATATTCACCGGGGCTTACAAGGACTTCGGGTTCGGCGCGAGGTTCGGGCTTGCAGGCAAATCGCCAGACGACGTCGTCTCTGCGCTGTGCCAGATAAACGCGGCCATAGAGCCGCACGCC
This sequence comes from Microcaldota archaeon, assembly GCA_964490215.1. Taxonomy (GTDB): domain Archaea; phylum Micrarchaeota; class Micrarchaeia; order Anstonellales; family Bilamarchaeaceae; genus Bilamarchaeum. The sequence goes on from CAZBAM010000027.1 coordinate 3,808, forward strand.
TATCGCTTTTCAGGCATAGACACGAAAAAGATAGACGCGTTCGCACGGCCGGAAGGCAGGGGGCTGAATGCAGTGCGAGGTTTCCTGCAGGCGAGGCCGCCCAGGGCCATCGCGGCAGCGCTCGCAGAAGCGCTGCCCAGGGCTGAGCTGATGCCTGCGGCCGAATCCTACCTGCTCAACAGGCTCCTCACCGCGGCAGGGGTGGCGTTCACGGCCGCTTCGGCATCCGCGCTCAAGCCCGAACGCGAGGAGCCCGGGGACTGCATCGCGTTCATCGCTAAATACAGGGACTGGGTGGCTGTGAAGAAGCTCGGCCTGGAGAAGGTCCAGGACTACGAGGTGTCAGGCATACTCTCCGGGATAAACCACACGGCGGTGAACAAGGGGTTTGATTTCGCAGGCGCCAGGGCGGAGAACCAGGGCGCAGGCGGGAGGAAAACCTGGAACAACCTTTGCGCGGCCCTTGCCTCGCTGGAGCCGAAGCTGGCTGGAGGCAGGGAAGACGCCTGCATTATCGTCAGGGCCATGGAAGGCGTCGGCTACAGGCCCTACGCCAGCCCGAACATGCTGACCGCGGCATACCCGGACATCAAGCCCCCGAAGGTGAGGGGCAGGAAGCCTAAGGCATGAAGGAAGAGGGAGGAGGGCGGAACGTAAAGCCCAAAACCTGAAAGAAAACCGGAAAGAGGATGGGATGCAATGGGACGAGGAGTCGGGTACGGAAAGATAATACTGTTCGGCGAGCATTTCGTGGTGCATGGCGCTCCTGCGATAGCAGCCGGCATAGCGAACGCAGCCATAGTGGAAGTGAAGGAATCCGCTGCCAACAGCATAATAACTGACAGGACGGTCATGGAATCCACGAGCCTGGCAGGCATAGACGGAGTCCTCCGGAGCATGGGCATACGGGAGAAATACGAGGTCAGGCTTGGCGGCGACCTGCCCACCTACGGCGGGCTGGGCTCGTCCGCGGCCTTCTGCGTCGGGCTCGTGCGGGCCTTCGCCGAGGAGAAGGGCCGGCACCCCACCAACGAGGAGGTCAACCGGCACGCCTACGAGGGCGAGAGGACGTTCCACGGCAACCCGAGCGGCATAGACAACCTCATGGCGACCTACGGCGGCGTGGTGGAGTTCAGGAGGGGAAAGACGCATGCGGAAAACAGGTTCACGCACCTTTCCATAAAAAAGCCGCTTGACATCGTCGTGTCGTTCTCAGGCAAATACAGCCCGACCGCCAAGATGGTGGAGTCAGTGCGCAAATTCAGGGAGCAGGACGAGGACGGGTTCGCCCAGCTCATGGACGAATACCTGGCCCTGGAGATTGAAGGCAGGAAATGCCTTGAGAAAGGCAAGATTGACGTGGTTGGCGAGCTCATGAACGCCAACCAGGGGCTTCTTGAGGAGCTGGGCGTGTCAGACGAGCTCAACGACCGGATAAACGAGCTTGCGATCGCGGAAGGCGCGCTCGGCGCCAAGGTCACAGGAGGCGGGGGCGGCGGGTGCTGTATCGCGCTGGCTAAGGACAAGGCGCATGCGGCGGCCATGAAGGAGAAGCTGGAAAAGGCCGGCTTCGCGTCGTTCGCCACCCAGATAGCGAAACGGGGCTAGTGAGGGGCTAGTTTTTCACGCCGTAGGTTTTCAGGCCGCAGGCGCACGGCTTTTCACGCCGCAGGCGCACCTGGCACGCTAACTTTTCCCGTAGGCGCACCTGGCGCACGGCTCTTTCACGCCCACCCTGCGGCATAACCTGTTGAGCGGGCATGCGGCGCACAGGGGCTTTCGTGGAAGGCAAAGCGTCTGTCCGAACGCCACGAAATCGCGGTTGAGCGAGCGGATGTGTTTTTGGGGGACGATACGCACGAGCGCGCGCTCGGTCTGTTCGGGCTTTTTCGTCCTGATGAGCCCGAGCCGGTTGCTTATCCTGTGCACATGGACGTCCACGCCGAGCGTGTTTTTGCCGAACGCGCGGGCGAGGACTATGTTCGCGGTCTTGCGGCCGACACCCGGAAGCGCGAGCAGGCAGTCAAGCGTGTCAGGCACGCGGCCATTGCCATAGCCCGCCGCTTCCAGGCGGGCGCACAGCCCAAGCAGGTGCTTCGCCTTCACGCGGTAGAACCCGACGCCGTAAAGTAGTTTCTCAAGCCGCTTCCTGCCGAGCGCGATGACTGCCTTTGGCGTTTTCGCTGCGCTGAAAAGACGGCCGGCCACCTTCATGGTCGTCTCGTCCTTTGTCCTTGCCGATAGCATGGTGAAGGCGAGGATGGAGAAGGACGTTTCTTTCGTGGCGTCCTCGGCTGCGAACACCGGCGCATGGCGCTTTTTCGCCTCGCGGCGCATCTGCTCCAGCATCCAACCAATTTTCCTGATGGCTTCCCGATTCATGTCCATGACCAGTTCATCTCCGCGCCTTTTTCCAGAGAATCTCGAAATTCTTCCGGTAGCTGTCTGCCAGTTCCCTGTCCCTTATCAGGATGGCATATGGGTTATCGCTGAAAATCGCCATGGCCACGCAATCGCCTATTATGACCGTCTCGCTCAGTTGCTCGAATGCCTGGGAAAGGAACCTCACCCTGGATAGCGGCCTGCGGTTCAGCTCCCTCCCGAATTCCAGTATGGTCTCGTCAAAGACCTGCCGTGCGGCGATGCCAAGCTTAATTCTCTTAGAGTGCAGCCTCTTCCACCAGTCTTCGCCCATGACATCGTAGGTGACCCTTCTCCCGCCGCCGAAAGTGAGATACTCTTTTCCTCCACAGCCCAGAAGCCGGTTGTACGCCTCGGTGATGCCGCGCTTTCCCCGGTACACCGTCGCATCGCTTTCCGATTTTGAAGCGGCCTGCATGCGCTTCAGTTCAGGCAGGACCTCTTCGAACTGCTTCTTCTTGTCCTCCATGAAGTCGTAAAAATGGTCCGGGTCGGTCGCCTGGTACACCTTGCGCCGGCCCTCCATGACGAAGCTTATGAGCCCTTTGCCGGCGAGGCTGTTCAGGGCACGGTGGGTGGTGGAGTTTTGCAGGCCGGAGCGTTTGACGACTGCGCCGGCACCGGAACTGCCGAGCTCCAGCAGTGCGACGTAGGCCGCGATTTCCGCCTTGGTCAGGCCGAGGTCTTCGAGTATCCTTGCATTCATATCCTCCTATTTGGGAGCATAAATAATTAAATCATCCTTATTCGCAACATACATTTACACATAAAACCATGATAAGGAGGTCTTGATGATGTACCAGAAAAACAGGAAAAACGGGAGCGTCGTCTATTCGTTCGCGACACCGCACGACCGTAAGGCTCGCACGCTTTTCATCAATATGATACCGAAGTACGAATGCACGAACAATTGCCGATTCTGCAGCAGGAAGGACGCGATAAAGGGGAAGAAGAACATTTACGAGAAGAAGGCAGGAACAAGCCTGTTCTTGGCCAAAGCGCCCGAGAACGAGGAGATAGTCCATAAAATCGTGGCCGTGAGGAAAAAACCGTTCCCAGGCCTGGGAGGCACCAGGGAGATTGCGTTTGTGGGTCTGGGCGAGCCTCTGATGCAGTTCGACAGGGTCAGTTATGCGATTGAGGCCCTGCGCGAGCACGGCTTCAAAGGAAAGATACGGGTAGACACTAACGGGAACATATATGCAAGTGACTTAAGAATATTCGCCCGCTGCTGTGAAGGGATACCCATAAATCATGCCAAGGAGCTCAAGGAGGCCGGCCTTACGGACATACGCATTTCGGTAAATGCGACCAATAAAGCTGATTACAATGCTCTTTGCAGGCCAGTTTTCAGGAAGGCGCTTATAGGTTGCGGCGGGCAGGTTGTCCGGCACGGGTCCGAGAGTGCATTTGAAAATATTCTTGCATTCGTGAAGGAATGCATAGGTGAAAACATCCGGACGTGCGTCAGTTTCGTCGTGGGTTTTGACGACGGCGAAGTGAGGACGAAAAGCGCCGAGGAATACCGCGAATTCGCCAAAACGCTCGGAGTAAAGCCCGAGAATGTCATAATACGCAAATATGTCCCGCCAATTTGCTGAGAAGAAATGGAAATTAGACTGCCGCCCTTATTTCCTTACTTCCGTGCAGACCGCAGGGCGGCCTGCCATGAGCGCTTCCAGCCGTTCCGGATGCGCGCCATTGACTATATACGATACGGTGTCCAATGCCAGCAGTTCCTTCAGCTTGCCTGCCATGGCGCCTGTGACGTCGCCCGGCTCGTGCCTGAGGTGCTTTGACACTTCCGCGAAATCCGCGCCCGTTATCTTCGGGATGACCGCGCCCCGCTCGTCCAGCACGCCGTCCACGTTGGTCGCAAGCACGACGAAGTCCGCCCCCTTGCCGAGATACGCGACAATCTGGTCGCCTGAGCACACCGAGCCGCCCAATACTGTGTCAGGCACCATGTCGCCGTAAAGCACAGGCAGGTAGCCGCTCCGGAGGTAATCGTCAACGACCTTCATGTCAAAGCGCGATATGCGCTTGTCTTTCTGGGTTATGATTACAGCGGGTGGGATTGAAACCGCTGGCGCGCCCGCCTCAACCAGCGCCTTCACGAACATGAGCGACAGCTCGCTGCAGGCCGCGTGCGTGTCCGCGTAGCCGAGCTTCTGCTGCGCGCTCTGCACGCCGTCGTTTATGCCGTGCTTCAGCACGAGGGCGTGGCCGAACGAGCCTGCGCCGTGGACGAGGATGAAGTCGCGGACGCCCTTCTTCCAGACGGCAGCGACCGCCTTCGCGAGCTTCGCGATGTTCGCCCCGTCAGCCTCCCGGTAGCCGGATTTTTTCGTTATCAGGCTGCCGCCTATCTTGAGCACTTTCATGGATTTGCTCTTGGTAAATAGGGATTAAATCAGTTGGGGTGTGGGGTTGTGCGGGCGCACGCAGACGAACTGGTGGAAGTCGGCATCATAGTCCAGCCCGGGGCGGTAATCCGAAAACAGGGTTATTCTTCCGAAGCCTGCATCGTTCAAAAGGCCGTACATTTCATCCACTCGCAGGGGATAGATGTCAAGATACGCCTTTTTTCCTGTGCGGAGGTGAGAATACTCCATCCTGATTCTTTTGTCGGAAATGCCCACTGGCTGGCCATGCACACGGTCAACGCCGCAATAGACGTACCTGCCTGAATAACGGAATTTGCCACTGTTCATTATCGCTTCCCGGTTCCTCAGCAGATACTCGTGATTCCTTATATCAATTATCAGGATGCCGTTCCGGTCAAGGAGGCGGAGGAAATTCCTGAGCGTCATGAGCTGGTCGGTCTGCTCGAATAGATGCGCGAGCGAGTTGCCGAGACAGATAATAGCATCGGAACTTTCAGTGCGGATGTGTCTGTCAAGCTCCCGCCAGTCATGGCTGACCAGTTTCAGGGAGAGCCCCTCGTTTGCGGCATTTTCAACCGCTTTCTTCAGGAAGTGCCGGTCCAACTCGTTGCTGGTCACTTCATAGCCGTTCTTGAGCAGGAAGATGGAGTCCACACCAGTGCCGGTGGCCGCGTTAAAAACCCGCTGGCGGCGCTTTCCCAGGTGCTTCAGAAGGAATGGACCTTCGCTCTCCATGCGCTTTTTCGCATTGACAAAATCGTCCCACATGTCGACGAGAATTTTTGAATACAGGGAGTGCGTATTGCGAACCGCAGCCGTCCGCGGGGGCTTTTCAACTTTTTTGTATTCCATGTTCAATTATGTAAATAATGATTTTAATATAAATAACGTTCATTTTTTGTTCCAAAATGATAATTTTATATGGTTTTGTTATGATAATGCTTCATGGTTTCCCTGGCAGAACTGGACCGGAAAGACCGGGCGATACTGTCGGAGCTGGACGGAGACTGCAGGCAGAGCAATGCGGAGATAGCCCGCAAGCTAAGGTTGGGCAAGCATGTGGTGTCCTACAGGATAGCGCAGCTGGAGAAGAAGGGCGTCATAAGGAATTATTACGGCGTAATAGACATGTCCAGGCTTGGCTGGCAGTCCTACCGCATTTACCTGAAGCTCGCTGCAATGAAAGACGAGGAATACAAAAATCTGCTCGGCTATTTGACTGCCTCAAAAAGCACCTGGTGGGTAGGGGAGATGGACGGCGAATGGGACGTGGGCGTAGTCGTCTGGGTCGCAGGCCATTATGAATTCGAGAAATTCTGGAACGCGTTTGCAGCGAAATTCCAGGGATACATAGAAAGGAGCAGACTGTCGGTGTACCTGCGCATGCATGCTTACTCGCAGGCATTTCTCCAGGGAAACGGCAGAGAAAGGGAGGAATACGTCACCGGCGCAGGCGTGGAGGCAAAAACAGACGAGGCGGATTTGAAGGTCCTTGGCGTGCTGGCGAACGAGGCAAGGCTGGGAACGCTTGAGATAGCGAAGATGACCGGGCTTACTCCTGTGCAGGTGGCATACCGCATCAAAAAGCTGGTAAAAAGCGGGGTGATAGGCGGCTTCAGGGCGAACATCCTGCTGGACGACCTTACGTTTTACAAGGCGGATTTCCAGCTGAAGAGCACTGCGAAGAGGAAGGAGATGCTTTCGTTCGCTTCAACTGAAAAATGGAGCGTCTATGCGGATGAGACCATCGGATTTGCAGACTTCGAGTTCGAGATGTTGTGCCCGTCCTATCAGGAATTCAGAATGGCGGTAGAACGCTTCAAAACCAGATTTTTTGGCGAGATACGCGATTACCAGTTTGAGATATACAGCAGTGTGGTGAAGATAAGGTATTTCTGACATGAATGGAAAGAAAAAGAAATGAGGAAACGCGGCAGCGTTCAGGTCAGCCTGCGCGGGACGATATACGCGAGCCTGGCGAGCCTCATCCTTTTCCTGGCATACACTTCCATAACCTGGTCTATGTCCCAGTCCGTTTTCAAAATCCATCCGAACATCTGGTCACCTTTTCGCATCTTTTACATGGGGGTGTAATCAAGCGAAATGAAGGTTAATAAAGATTTGTCCCAACGGCCGGGGAGAGTGGAGGTGGGGTCAACAACCCAGGGCTAATCTAGGGAGCTTTGCTCCCTGGATTCCAGCGACCGGCGAACCGGTCGCTAGAAAGCCCTGGGCTTGTGCTTTGACTCCTTTAGGCGGGAGCCGTGTTGGGTCCTCCCCTGCCAAGGCTTCGGGTGCGCTTCCTCCCAGGTCTAAAGACCTAGGCTCCCGCGCACCCTGGGTTGTTGTGGAGGATGACGCGCCCGCGGGGTTTCGCTGGTTCGCAGGATTAGGTCGGGAATCAGGTCATGAATTCAGTCAGGAGACGCCGCTCTTGACGCACGCGCCGTCCTCGCAGGCATAGCCGCTGTCGCAGCGTATTTCGTCGCTCATCACGCCGTCGCCGTAGCAGTAATACTCGCGGACGACGCTGGCGTCGTAACACGAGTCTTCGTACGAGTCACTGCTTGAGGCGCCTCCCACTGTAGCCGTGCCGGCGTGGTATATGTCGCGGCCCGGGTCGGTTTCGGTGCACAGGCTGCGGACGCAGCGGCCGTCCACGCATTTCTTCCCGCTGGCGCATGGGAATTCAGAATAAGCGGAACTGCCGTTCACCGCGCAGTAATATTCGCGTATGGCCTGCAAATCCACGCACACGTCCCAGTCCTCGGACAGCGTCCTGATGCCGCGGGTAAGCGTCGTCTTGCCGCGGGTAGTGGTGTCGTTGCCTGCATCGGTGTCGCTGCAGCTGAGAGCGAGCTGGGTGCATATGCCTCCTGAGCAGCCGTAGCCGGACGGGCATTCGTGGTTTATGGAGAGGAGCGCCCCTTCATTGCAGAAGTAGTCCTTGACTGACTTGTAATCCACGCAGATGTCTGAATAGTTGGTGCCGTTCCAGCGGGCCGTATCCCTGACGTATATGTCAGCTCCGCCGGGGCCGGTGCATGCAGCCGTGCCGTTCGCCGGCGTTGCATTGACGCACCCGCCTTCCCTGCATTCCCTTGAGGCGCCGCACTGGATGGTTGACATCACCACAGCGTTGTCAAGGCAGTCATATTCCACCAGCTGGGAAGAATCCAGGCAGTAGTCAGCGTGCGTCTCGTTGCCCTTGGCGACCGTGCCGGCAACGTCCATGAGCAGGCCGCCGTCGCTGTCGTTGCATGACGGCTCAGGGGGCGTGCACTCGCCGGCGTATAGTATTGCTATCCTGGCATCGTAGGCCTCGCAGTCGGTTTCGTATGTTTCACCATCTGCGCCGCACACCGGGCCAAGGCAGGTCCGCTGGACCGGGACCACGGCAGCGTTGTCGTGGCTCTCATTGGCTTCTTCAACCGGACCGGTCCCCCCGCTGTAGGGCTGCATGAGGCAGCCGCATGACACGATTGCCAGAACCGCAAGGAATAGGATGCCCCTCATGCCCATTACCTCCCTGGCAACATTCTTAAGATTATCAAATCTGCGGGAAGTTCGGGGTGGCGTAGGTTCGGGGCGGCAGGAGGCTCAGATTAGCAGGGGGCGCGCCCAGAGGGAGATTGAAGGGCGGCAAGTTCGTCAAACCCGGTCCCGGCGCGCTTCTTCCCGTACGCCCACCCGGCGAGCTTCTTCAGGTTCGCGATGTCCGCTGCGTTGTAGCGGACGAGCTTGTCTAGCACTTCAGGGTCGCGCGCCCGCAGGTATCTCTGCCATAGCAGGACCGCGTCGTAGCCGTTCATGCCCCTGAGGTCGTCCTCGCGCTCCATCCCGAACTGCGCCTCTATGCGCTTGAGGCCCCCGTGCACGCCCAGCGAGGCCAGGAGGAAGCGCAGGTCCACGTGGAGCTTCGGCAGGGACGCGGAAGGCATGTGCTTCCTGAGGAAGGGCAGGTCAAACATGGAGCCGTTGAACGTCACCACGAGGTCGTAATCGCGGATATCGCGGGCGAATTCCATCAGGTTGTGCCCGTGCACGTAGCTGCGGACGCGCTTGCCGTCAAAAAGGCCGATTACCGTGACGTAGTCTGTTGCCGGCGAAAGGCCGGTGGTCTCTATGTCCAGATAGGCGGCGTTCGTGAAGTGCGGGAACGCGCGCCATGTCTCCGACGACGGGAGTACGGACGCGAAGTATTCCGCGTCGCCGAGCGCGAGCGCGTATTTGGAGCTTGCCAGCGTCCTGCACAACTGCCTGTGGTACGGGGAGGAGCCAAAGCGCCCGAGAAAGTCGTCCCAGCTCCTTATGCCCGCGCTCCAGAGCCTGCGCTCCCTGCGCGGGCCGAAATTAGGGAGATGGATGAACGTATTCTCAAGCATGGCGAAGAATCGCGGGAACGGTTAATAAAGCGGACTGGGCCGGATTTCCGCGGCAGCGAGAATATGCACGGCGCACCTGTTTTTATAACTTTTGAAACACAATGGATGCATGCAGCAAACACGGAAGATGCCGTTTCTAGTAGGATGTCCGACAAATAAGTTTAATAATTATCTGTGTGTAAATTGAAGGT
>CAZBAM010000028.1:0-12769 GCA_964490215.1 Microcaldota archaeon
ACCTCGCTCCTGTTCCTGATGTTCATGCAGACGCACAACCAGAGCGACGCCATGTGCAACGTCCTGGAGAGTCAGCTGGAAGATTCGGCCCAGCGGACCTACATCCTCTATGGCACGCTGGAGCAGGGGCAGGCGACCGACATATTCGTCAGCTACGCCTCCCTGCGGGACAAGTACTTCCTCGCGAACATGCAGTTCTACCTGATGCTCAGGGAATACATGCAGACCTGCGGCAACACCAACCTGAAGCCGGTGCTCTTCTTCTACTCAGCGTACAACGACTGCCCGGCGTGCGTGGCACAGGGCCAGGTGCTTGACATGGTGCGTGCGGAATGCGCCAACGCCCGCGTCTATGCGTTCCCTGCAGACGCGCAGAACCTCTCAATGATAAAATACTTCACGCAGTATTACCAGGTCGTCAGCACGCCAGCCCTGGTGATAAACGACCAGCGCTACGACGACCTGATGAGCAAGGATAAGATTGAGGCGCTGATTAACTGCACGAAGTGACTTATTTTTCCGCTAATTCCAGCAGTTCTGCGGTCGTTACAACCCTTACAACGCCCTGTTTCTTCAAGGCGGAATCATTGGACCAGAGTGCCGTACCCAGATGCTTCGCAAGCGCGAGAAACGGCCAGTCCTTTTTATCCGGTGAAATCCGCAGGATTTCCTCCCGCAGATATCCGTAATCCCCGCCTGGCACGATGTTGATTCTTGAATATATCAGCGACATGACGGTTTCAAATTCATCTTCGTTAAGTCCGCTTTTCTTCATGATGACGTTTTTGTATTTTTCGATTTCATCCCTCACGAACTCAGGAGAATAAAGCGTAAACGAATCCCTGAAGATAAGTTCGTGGGTGAATGTGGGCCTGATGGCGGCAGCTACTATGATGTTTGTATCCACTACGAGAATCATATCCCCGCCTCATGCCGTCTCCACACTCCTGCCCTGACCTTTGCTGTTATCTCCTCAACGTCCTTATCCGTTGCCTTGCTTTTGGAAGTGAGCGCTTTCAGGAGTTCCATCTTGCTGATCTGTTCTGCAAACGCTTCCCTTGCCACCTCTGACCAGTTAATTACTGCAAATTCATCCATCTTCTTCTTCATGTCCACTGGTACCGAAACCGTTACATTGACCATATTACTCACACAGTATTCTGTGTAAATCATATTTATAATACTTTGCCAGACCATCGGCTTTGATTAACTGACAGAAGGGAGGGGGAATCAGAAAAGTAGGGAAGGACAGCTGGAGCTCTGCCCCCGTCGTTTCCCGCGAGGCCGCTTGCGGCCTCGCGCAGGAAAAAAAAGTGGACTCGGGGGGACTCGCACCCCCGGCCCCCCGCACGCCAAGCGGGTGCTCTGCTACTGAGCTACGAGCCCAAACTCAAATGAAGGAGTGGACGAAACAAAATAAAAATCCAGGATTTCACGATGGCGAGATGAAGGTCACCGAATCGCCTCGCAGCAGCACCGTGCCCACGCCCCTCTTGACTTCGCCGTTCACCATCTGCTCGGCCTTCTCAAGGACGATGTTCATGTGCACGTCGTATGCCACCATAACTCCCCTGAATTCGTAGCCTCCTTTCATGCCGATTATCACGGTGTTGTTAAGGGAGCTGTTCAGCACGTCAAACGGTCTTCTCTCCGCCATTTTTACACCTCAAAAACAAATCTTCAAAAACAATCTGCCTGCATTGGAACTCCGTCCCAATCCAAAAAACAAATTCTTTTTCTAACGTTATCATCATAGGATTTATAACTCATTCGTTATGATTTCGGCGTTCCCGGACCCCTTGAAGAGCATCACCCTGTCCGCGGTGTTCCTGAGGGCAGCGCTGAACGCCACGTCCGTGGCGATTATTATGGTCTTCTTGCCGTGGGCCTTCGCCTTCACCAGCACCGGCCGGTAGTCCGTGTCCCTTGTCATGAGCGCGATGGCGTCAATGTCCCTGCTGAGGACGTATTCCATGGCTTCTATGGCCATGGTGACGTCCACGTCGCCGGTGGTCGTCACGGTCTCAAAGCCCTGGTTGACCATGGCCTCAATCAGCTTGTCCGAGGCGTACTGGTCAAGGTAGATCTTCGCGACCCGCAGCTCGCCCTGCTTCGCCAGCTCCTTTTTCACGGCCAGCAGGTTCACGTTGAACTCCTTGCGCAGTATGTTCGGGCCGTCAACGAGGAGCGCGATGCGGAGCTTCCTCCTGCCAAAAATCCCTTCAAACATGTCAAACCCTGAAACCGAAGAACCTCATGGCGTTCTCAGCGGTCCGCTTCCCGACCTCTTCGGCGCCAAGGCCCTTCACATCTGCGATGTAGGCGACCGCCTCCCTTACCACGTCGGGCGTCCTGCCCACGTAGGGCGCGTCGCTTTCCACCATAAGCCTATCCAGCGGCACAGCATTAATAACTTTCCTCCTTTCCTTGGAGCGCATGTGCGTGACCGAGATGAAGCCGCCCATGCCCACGACGCGTTCCGCCTGCTTCTCGTCGCCGCTGTAGAAGTGCATCACGAAGCGCATGCCTTCCACCATGCCGAGTATGTCCTCAATGGCGTCCTTCGGCACCCCGCCTCCACCTGCGCCGTTTCCGTCCGGCCTGTTCCTGGAATGTATCACGAGCGGCAGCCCCATCTCCTTCGCAAGGCCTATCATCGCCTCAAAAACCTCCCTCTCCTTCGCCACGTCCGCCCCGTCCTTCGCCCATTTGTAGTCCAGGCCGGCCTCGCCTATGGCATTGGGCCTGGCCTGCCTTATGAAGTCCACCCACGAATCCAGCTGGGCGATGTCCTCCCTCCGTATGGCGGTCTGGGGCGCGATTCCCAGCGCGATTGGATGGCCTTTCCTGCCCCATTCGGCAGCCTTGGCGTTGGAGCCCGGCGAGTAGCCCACCACCACCGCCGCTATGTCGGCTGGCAGGACATATCCCTTCATGTCAAAAAGATGGCAGTGCGAATCAACGAGCTGCGGCAGGGGTGGCATAATTCAGATTTAAAAACCTTAACAGTTTATAACTCATAGTCTTTTCCGACGAATTATCCACATCCAGGTGTATGCATGGTAGAGAAAGTTTTCGCGGTAGCCAAAGAGCTGAAGGTAGGGAAATACGTGCTCATAGATGACATTCCATGCCGGGTCGTGGAGATAGAATCCTCCAAGCCCGGAAAACACGGCGCGGCAAAGATGAGGATAACCGCCATAGGCGTGTTTGAGAGCCAGAAGAAGACGCTGCTGTCCCCAGGCGACGCCGAGGTGGAGTCACCGATAATTGATAGGAGGAACGTGCAGATAATGTCGGTCTCGGGCAGGAGCGCCCAGGTCATGGACCAGCAGTCCTACGAGATATACGACCTTGAGATTCCGGAAGAGCTTGTGGCAACCGCTGTAGCCGGCAAGGAGGCCGAAGTGCTGGAGGCCATGGGCAGGAAGAAGATGGAGAGGATAAGATGAACGTCAACATAATCACGACAACGGACAACAAGCTCCTCGGACGCAGGGAAATAGAGGCGGAAGTCTCGTTTGACGCGGCCACGCCGAAGAGGGCGGAGCTCAAGCAGGCGATCTGCGGCAAGGTCGGCGCGAACCCGGAGCTGATGGTGCTCAGGCGGGTGTCGGCGTCCTTCGGCACCAAAGCCGTGAGGGTCGTTGCGCATCTTTACCATGCCAAGGAGGTGCTCATGGGCACTGAGCCCGTGCACATAAGGGTACGCGAGGGCCTCCTGCCCAAGCCGGAGAAAAAGAAGAAGGTGGCGGCTGCGCCTGCCAAGAAGAAAACGTGATGAAGCAAGCGTACTGAAGCAAGAAGCTCACAATGGAGGAAATTTTCATGGCTGACGATAAAAAGAAGGCGGCAGCGCCTGCGAAGAAGAAGGAAAGGAAGACAAAGCCCTACAAGCCGGGAAAGTCCTGCCCCAAATGCGGCGCCGGCGTGCGGCTGGCCGAGCACAAGGACCGCCGTGCGTGCGGCCGGTGCGGCTATTTTGAGAAAAAATGAAACGCCTCTTTCTCGCGCTGCTGGCGGTTTCGGTACTCTCGTTCGCATTGTTCGTGCTTTTCCTGAATCAGACCTACCTCTACGACGGCGCCATACACCTGGGCATATTCTCCTTCGCCATGTACTTCCTGTGGAAGGACGGCCTGAAGGGCACGCTCGCGGCCCTGGGATTCCCAGGCGGCCTGAAGGCCAACGTCCTTTACACCGTCGGCGGCCTAGCGGCGGTCTTCGCGGTGGTCCTGGTAATCGGCGTGGCAGCCCTCCTCCTCGGCATCAACGACCAGGCCAAGGTCACGCAGAAGGTTTCCAGCCTCCCGCTCTGGGTGCTTGCCATGGCAGTGCTTTTCGCGCCTGTGAGCGAGGAGCTGCTGTTCAGGGCGCTGCTCGTGCCGCGCGCTGGCGTGGTCGGCTCGTCGCTCCTGTTCGGTGCGCTCCACCTGGCATACGGCTCCGTGGTGGAGGTAGTGGGCGTGGCAGCGGTCGGCATCGTCCTGGCCCTGGTCTTCCGCTTCTCCAAAAGCATAACCCCGTGCATACTCATCCACCTGATATACAACCTCCTGTCAATCACGGCCATGAGGTTCTACGCATGAACGTCCTCGGGATAGAATGCACCGCGCACACGCTCTCCATGGGCGTATTCGGCGGCGGCCGCGTGCTTTCAAACGTGATTGACAGGTATTCCGGCGGCAGCGAAGGGCTCATTCCGCGCAAGATGGCAGACCACCATTCCGCTGTTTTCGCCGGCACCCTTTCCAAAAGCCTCGCGGGCGCAAAGCTCGGCATGAAGGACGTCGGCCTGGTCGCGTTCTCCCAGGGCCCTGGCATCGGCGCGCCGCTCTCGGTCGGCATCGCGGGCGCCAAATACCTCGCCCTGCGCCACAGCCTGCCGCTCATCGGCGTGAACCACTGCTACGCGCACGTGAAAATCAGCGAGCACCTGTGCAGGATGGCCGACCCGCTCATACTCTACATATCCGGAGGCAACAGCCAGATACTCCTCAGGCGCGACGGCTATTACCACGTCCTCGGCGAGACGCTGGACGTGGGCATAGGCAACCTCTTTGACTCGTTCGCGCGCGCCATCAAGATGGAGCAGGCGCACGGCGCGGCCGTGGCAAGGCTCGCAGAAGGCGGGAAATACGTGGAGCTGCCCTACTCGGTGAAGGGGATGAACCTGGTGTTCTCCGGGCTGCTGACCGCGGCTGAAAAAGCGGCGAAGACGCATCCGCACCGCGACGTCGCCTACTCGCTGATGGAGACGTCGTTCGCCATGACCTGCGAGGTGGCAGAGCGCGCGCTTTTCCTGACCGGAAAAAAGCACCTCGTGGCATGCGGCGGCGTCGCGCAGAACAGGCGGCTCCAGCAGATGCTGAAGACTATGTGCGGCGAAGATGACGTTTCGTTCGGCGTGGCGCCTGACGAGTTCAACCAGGACAACGGCGCGATGATAGCCTATGCAGGATGGCTGCTTCACAGGAAATACGGCCCGATGCCTGTTGAAAAGTGCGTGCCGATAACGAATTACAGGATAGACCGCATGAAGGAAGTTTTGGGCTGATACCTCACGAGCGTTAGACTTTCTTCAACGGAACAGTCTTGCCACGATGATATTCTTTTTTGGCCGCCCGCAGGTCTGCGCGGTCGTCTTTTGTCATTTCTGCTTCGTTTCCATAACCAATCTTTCCCATGTCCCCGTCCACAGTCACTTTCTGCCCGTCCTTGAGCAGCGAGAGCACGTCCTTCTCCGCGCTGTCCACCATCGGGATTTTGGATATTATAGCGCCAACCGCGATTATCGGCTCTGCTGAAACGTTGATTATGGCCGCGGGCGCTTTTTTGTTCTTCGCCAGCTGGAGCAGGACGTACGAACCCACTGTGGAGCCCTTGCCGTTCGGGAACACGAGCACTTTTCCAGCCACGTTCTTCCCCTCAAGCGGATGGCCCTTCTCAATCACGTTTCCAGTGGCCGGGTCCACGCCACCGAGGAATCCGATTGGCGCATGGCTTATGAGCGCCTCTCCGGTCGCCTTTCCACGTGCGATGCTCCTTGCCTTTATCTCAGTTGCCATGCCTGCCACCGTCCATCCGCCTGTCCGCCACTTTCATATCTACCTGTAAAGTATGTCCTCCAAATCGCCGAAAGCCACTTTCTGCTTGCACAGGTTCGGCAGGTACGCAGCCGCCTTGCCTGAGTTCGTCCCTGTCACAGAGTAGCCCATCCTCTCAAGCGGGCAAACCACCATGCACGTGTCAGCGACCACGCGGCCGCCGGCTGCGCTGATAATCTTGCCGTAGCCGAGCCTGTCTGCCTCTTCCTTGGTCTTCCGCGAGGTGCACACCCAGAACTCGCACGTCGGCTTCCGTTTCGCGACGAGCCCGGCGACCTCTTTTATCTCCTTGAGCGAGGCGTGCGGGCAGCCTATGGTGACCAGGTCCGGCTTGAGGCCGCTGTCAAGTTTCGCCTTTTCGGTTTTGAGTTCCGCGTCCGTGAGCGTTATCCTTTCCGCATCGCCAGCCACGTTCCATTCCGGCGTTATCTTCTCAATGAAGAAAAGCGGCACTGAGCCGGTTGCTGCCATTGACGCGCCGAGAACCTTGAGCTGCTCTTCGGTGGCGCTTTTTATGCCCCTGAACGCCGGACACCTGGCCGTCGCCAGTTTTCCCACTGCCGAGCCGAGCGCGCCGAAATCAGCCACGCTCCTGAGCGTGCATCCGCTTGCGTCCACGAGCAGAGTCGCAACGCGGTTTTCGTCAAGGTGCAGCCCGTAGGCAGGCGTGACGCCGCATATTGCGGCTGCCAGCGCCGAAGGCCCGCCCTCGCGGTTGGTCCTCGCGCCCAAAACCGAGTTGGCGAACGCCACGGCGCTGGATTCTGCCCATGCCACGTGCTCGCCTTTCTTCGGCCTTATGCCGATGAAATACGGCGCACAGGTGCAGGTCTTCGTTATGCCCATCTTCGCGTAGGCGTCAAGCACCGCAATCTGCTTCTCGGCGAAGTCAGCCGGCACCCTCATCTCCTTCCACTGCTCCCGGTCCATGCCGGCAGGGTTGAGGAAAGTCGGGACCTTCGTCTTCGCGCCCTTTGCAGCCAGGTCAGCGAGATACTCCAGCCCTGCCTGCCCTATGGTCTTGTAGGAGACGCCTGACACCTGCACGCTGGACACAGGCACCATCAGTTTGGCGCCGTAGATTTTTCCCAGCGCCACGAGTATCTCCATGGACTCGCGTGCCGCGTCGCCCGCTCCCCCGTCAAACATCTCCTGCTCTTCTCTGGTCAGCTTCATGGTGCGTGCCCCGCCCGCTTCCCGGGCGTGTCAGACATATTTCGAGGAATCTATCTTTTTCCATTCCGCTTTCGTGAAGTTCTTGCCGTGCGCGACGAGCGGCTTTGTCGCGTCCACGCCCATCTTCGTGGTGGCGTAGGTGTTCGGGTCAGCGGACGGGTCCAGCGACGAGCCCTTCTCGTTGGGCTTTATCACGAGCGACCTGTCCGCCTGCACGCGGGTTGCTATCGCCCATTCCACTTCCTGCGGGCTGTCAACGTCAATGTCGTCGTCCACTATCACGACGTGCTTGAGCGACTTGTGGCCTGCGAACGCAGCCTCAATCGCCTTCTTACCGTCGTCCCCGTGCTTCTTCCTTATGGAAACGACCGCATGGAGCCAGGAGCAGCCGCCCGGCGTGATGTTGACGCGCCTGCATTCGCAGACCTTGGCGACTTCCCTGTAGATCGTCGGCTCGCGTGGCATGCCCATGAGCACCTTGTGCTCCAGGCCGCCTGGCAGCAGGACGTGCCAGATGGCCCCGTCGCGGTAATACATCTTGCTGAACTCAATCACCTGCTGCTTCCTGACGACGTCGTACGTTTCCGTCAGGTCCACGAACGGCCCTTCGTCCCGCAGCTCCTTTGTTATCCTCCCTTCAAACGCGAATTCGCAGTCAGCAGGCACGTCAATGCCGTTGTGCAGCCTCACCGTCTTAACAGGTGCGAGCGCGTTCGCGAACTCCATCTCGTCCTGGCCAAGCTTCGTGGATGTGGCCGCGGCAAGCATGACGTTTATGGGCGCGCCCACTATCACCGCGACGTCCAGCTCCCCTCCGGCCCTTTTCACGAACTCGTCAAGGTGCCTGGGCAGTATCCTCATAACAGCGCGGTTCCTGCCTATGACCATCATGCGGTGGAACGACATGTTGCCGCCAAGCTCCTTGTCCCTGGCGATGACTATGGCCGAAGAGATGTACGGCCCGCCGTCCTTCTCTGCATGGACTGGTATCGGTAATCTCCCCAGATCCACGTTGTTGGTGCTGTTCTCCAGTATCGGGCCATGCTCCACTGCCTGTGGCTTCGTGGGATGGTCAAACACCTTCACCAGCCGCGGCACAAGCTCGTCCTTGCCAAGCCCCAGGTAGTCGCATACCAGCTCCCTGGTGGAGAACACGTTGCCGACAGCAGGGAAGTCCGCGCCGTCCACCTCCTGCACGTAGACCGGTCGCCCGTCCAGGGCGTGCATCAGCGCTGCAAGGTCCAGGTGCCTGGAGACCGGCACCCGTGCCTCTGCCAGCCTCTTCGCCTCCCTGAGCTTTTGCACGAACTCGCGGAACGTCTTTGCCATGCTATCCCTCCCATCTTTTTGAAATCCTGTTCTCCAGCCCGAGCTGGTCCAGCACCCTCGCGACTATGAAATCCAGCAGGTCGTCTATCCTCTTCGGCCTGCCGTAGAAGCCTGGCGTCGCCGGCAGGATTATGCCGCCGGCCAGCGTCACGGTCTCCATGTTCCTTATGGTTATGAGCGAATAGGGCGTTTCCCGCACCACGAGTATCAGCTTCTTCCTTTCCTTCAGCGCGACTTCTGCTGCGCGCGTTATGAGCGTGTCGCCAACCCCGTTGGCTATCTCGCCCAGCGTCTTGAGCGAGCAGGGTATGACCACCATGGCGTCAGGCGGGTTGGAGCCCGAGGCGTAAGGGCAGGAGAAGTCCTTCTCACCGTAATCAGGTGCCGGCAGCTTCCCTCCCTCAGCCTTCGCTACTTCCCTCGCGCCGGAACTGACCACGACCTTCACGTCAACTGCCTTCGCCTTCCTGAGCACTGCGACAAGCCTCCTGCCGTATTCCAGGCCTGACGCTCCGGTTATGGCTACCAGAATGCGCATGAGTATTTTTCTCCCCCGCTGTATTAAATTCCTTCTTAAATGGCCTGAAACGGGCTTCAGCCTACCCGAATTCCCCGAGCTTCCTGCCCAGCGATACGGCGTTCTCCCAGTTTATGGAAAACGTCCTGCCGTTCTCCCTGAAAAGCGACAGCGGCAAGAAATACCACGGCTGGCGGTTCCGCCTCCAGCCCACGTAGCAGTTTATGCCGCTTACCTCCTCCCACCGCTTCAGGTTGAGGAACTGCTCCCGGTCTATGGCAAGGCTCCCCTTCTCCCAGGCCTTGGCCTCTATGGCTGCCTGCTCCCCGCGCCTGAAAAGCAGTATGTCAGGGCTGAGCGAATTAACCCCGCTGCCAGCTGCCCTTATCACGCAGAATCCCTGCGCAGAAAAGTGGTCTATGAGTTCGCGTTCGGCGCGCGAGCCTTTGCGGTATGAAAGCATGGGCAATATTCGCCGGCTGAATTTAAATAGATTGGATAAAAGGGATGGCGCCGTGCAGGCCTCCCCCCAGGCCGCCCCATTCGCCCTATTGCCCAAGGGCCCTTTTGATTTCTGCTATGAGTTCTCTTTGCTCAAACGGCTTATGCAATATTGCGAACGGTCTGAGATCTCTCATGGGCTTCAGCTCGTCTTCACCAAAGTCTGCGGTTACGAATATGACCCTCGCGCCAGCGTTGATTTTCATTATTCCAGCGACCATTGTCGGGCCGTCCATGCCCGGCATCTTCCTGTCACTTACGACGACGTCCGGTGACTTACCAGCCTCGTACGCCTCTCTGTAAGCATTCAGCCCTGCCTCGCCTCCGAGCACGCCTATGTATGTGTATCCTGCCGCTTGCAGATTCGCCTTCGTGACACCAAGAATCCCTTCTTCGTCATCTACCTGCAATATGGTGGCAGACTTTTTTGTGGTGCTGGGCGCGTCTCGTTCTTTTTGTGCAAGCGGAAGGTGCTTTGCGAGCGCTTTCTCAAGCACATTCGGGCCTATGAATGACGGCAGCACCCCATCAAAGGCTTTGAGCGCTGACAGTCCGGAGTCGTCGAATCCCCACGAGCGGACGAGAACCCGGGCGTCCGGGTTCGTCGCCTTTATGCGTGCGAGCGCGTCAACGCCCTGATTATTCTGCCCGCGTTCAATCAGTATGAGGTCTGCCTTAGGCGCATTTTCCACGACCTGGGCATACGTGGCTGCCGTGAGCGTGTCATACCCGCTGCGTTTCACCGTCTCCACGAAAGATTCAGTGAGGTCTCTGTCTTCAGTCATGATTAGCACGGTCCTGCCGTTTGTCTTTTCCGCGAAGCGGACCGGAAGCGCGTCTTCTACGGCGGAATTTATTGCATCCTGGTTACCTTTGTCGCACACTGCATGCACGTGCTGGTTTTTGTATAAGCCATTCATGCTGCTCTCGTCTGGTTCTACGGCAATGACCACGATTTTGGCATCGCCGCCTGCTTCCTTCAGGCTTGCAATATCGTCGTACTTGGGCTGCACATACCCCCGCAGCCTCCCTGGCTGGCCGCCAACCATGTCAGCATCCAGAAGTATGAAATCTATTTTGCTGTCTTTGCAGGAATCCAGCGCTGCGGTGATGCTGTTGGCGTATTTTACAGCGTAGCCCCTGACCTCCAGGCCTGCACCCATCCCTCTGGCCAGACGTTCGTTTTCATCCACCACAAGTATGGTGTAGCTGCTCCTTTTCTTCGCTGCGACCAGCGGTTTTTGGGCTGGAGCTTCTGTTATCGGCGCGAACGGCCGCGTATCCGAGCACCAAGTACTGGTGTTCCTACTCCCTGGTCCTCTTGGCACGCTGCCAAAGTCTGTGCCTCTCTGCACCCGGTGTACCGGCCCATTAGCGCTACCATTAGTCTCGTTCATGTCAATCTATTATATACCATATTATTTATAAATCTAACACATTTAAGGCATTTAAGCGAAACCGGCATTGTAGCCCGTGCCGCTGCTTGTATGGGTTAGCATCATATGTGCGGCGCCTCCTTCATGGCCCTGACGAGCAGCCTCGCAGCCTCCAGCAGGTTCAGTTCGCCGCCTTTTATGAAAAGCCTGCGCCTGCCGGCTATGGCCGCAAGCACGTCCTCCGACGACCTGGCCTCCTTCAGGTCCATGCCGAACCTCCTCTCCAGCCACGCCTTCAGCACCGTGTCGCGCAGCACCTTCGCTGCAAAAGCGTGCGCGTGCGTCTCCTCGTCGCCCCGCACGTCCATGGCGCCCTTGCGCACCAGTTCGGCCTTCGCCTCCTTTTTCGGGAAAAGCCCGCGGTAGTCGCTGATGATGAGGTCAGGGGTTATGGAAACCCACTGGATGTTCTTCGTCGTGCCTGCCACCGGCGAGACCTTGGTCGCGCTCCTGTGCGCGAGCATGTTGATGAGCGTGCTCTTGCCGACGTTCGGGTATCCTATCAGCAGCGCGTGTACCGGCCTTGCCGTGGTCCGCTTCATTATCGCCCTTATGAGCGCCTGCCTCTGGTTCTCGTTCGCGCTTTTCGCGCTTATCGTGAAGCCATTGTTCTCAAGTTTCGGCAGGCTGCCCCCTTCAGGCAGCAAATCGGTCTTGTTCGCGACCACGAGCAGGCGCCTTGAGCCTGCCATGCGCTCGGCCACCGGCAGCCTCGTGCCTGCGACGTCCCTGGCGTCCACTATCTCCATGATGACGTCGGCGCCGTGTATCATGCCCCTGAGGAACGACCACTCGCCGAGTGCGCCCGTCCGCCTCTGCCTTTTTCCCGTTCCGGCCCTTTCCATGCCATGATACCGCAGGCAGGTGTTATATTTGCCTACCATTCCCAGGTGTCGTATTCCACGTGAGGCGAATATAGAGAGCGGAACCTGAAGCCGTCCAGGTCCACGCCGTATGAAGCGCTTATCCGGTCCCGCGTTTTCGCGGTAAGGCGGCCGAGCAGGAACCTTCTTCCGGCATCCGCGCCTTCCACGTCAGATACGCCTACGGCCTCAAGCAGTATCCTCTCCCCTTCCTGCAGGCCCCAGCGCCTGAGCACAGCGACGCATTCCAAGTAGAATGCGAAATCAAAGGCCGCGGGGATTGCTACGGCTATCAGGTCTCCTGCCAGGGCTTCATATGTGTTTTGGCAAAGCCCTGCCATGGAGTGCACGAGCATTTCCTCATTCCCTTCCCTGTCCAGCGCAAACAGGAAACGAACCGAGTCGCGTGCGAGCCTGCAATAACGCATCCGTTCCGCAACCGGCATCCCTCTCCCATGCGGCGTTGCCACGGTTTCATAGGCGTATGCAGCTGACTCCTCCAGTGGGGGGTATCCTGATTTTTTGTCCAGCTTGGCCGCCCCGACCATCCCGTGGAACTCCTCGTGGCAGGCAGTGCCTATCCGGTCTATTGCGGCAGAACCCGAGCGATAGGCCTTTCCATCGCTATACAGCCCATAAAGCTTTTTCAGCGCAACATAATGCCCTGCGTTCCTGAAAGATTCCCTTTTCGCGAGCGCTTTGCGTTTCGTGTCCTCAGGGCCGAGATTCCTGCTGATGATGGTAATGTCCTTCAGTATGGAGCGCCTGTTGCAGACGTAGATATTGGCTAGTAGTCAGTCCGCTAATTTCCTTTAAGAATTTCATATCTTGAGGGGTTGC
>CAZBAM010000029.1:0-12235 GCA_964490215.1 Microcaldota archaeon
CGTTCACGGACTTGCCGCGTATCGTCATTCCCTTCCTGAGAACCAGCCAGGTTTCGCGGAGAGTCAGGCGGTTCCCCTCTATGGCATTGGAGTGGTATGTCATATCCACCTCAAATTTATCGCGGAGGCGTTTCAGTGCCTCTGGCGGAAGCGGGCGCAGTTCGTTTAGCCGCTCCAGCCTGCCTTCAAGTGCCTTTGCCAGGTTTTCGTCAATCCCTGCGCCATTGCCTGCGTTAAATCCGATGCCTTCCTTTTCCGCGTATTCTTCTGCCTCGGCAGCGCTTGGGAAATACCGAAGGACCTTCTGCTTGACCTTGCCTTCTTCCCTCGTATTTTCAACCAATTCGTAGTAGTAGGTGCTGCCTCTTGTCCTTCGCCGGATGAATGCCATGGCTATTTGTAGTGGCGAATATTATTTAAATATAGCGGTTAAACTTCGCCACTACAAAAACTAGAATTTGTAATAAAGCGCGAGCGCCACGAGCGCGCAGACGACTTCCATCGCGACGAAAGCCCGCGTCAGGTTCTTCTCGGTTATGCCGCCCTGGCCAGCCAGCTTCATTACGACGTGCACCAGCCCCTTCACCTGCCCGAATTTCGGATATAATTTCTGCCCCTTCAGCTCCTGGAAGGTGTGCGGGAAGCGGTTGTACGCCTTGATGAAGAAGTCCAGGATGTAGGGCGCCATCAGTATCACGCCTGCGGTCTCCAGGTTGCCGATTATGACCGCGGTGGCGACAGCCACGCCTACGGTCAGGTTCATGACGTCGCCCGGGAACACCTTCGCAGGGTATCTGTTGAACCACAGGAACGCCACGAGGCCGCCGAGCATTGAAAGGCAGATGAAGAGCATCTCGTAGGACCTGTGGCTCGCTGCGAGCAGGGACAAGGCTGCGAATATCACGATGCCCATGCCTGCCTCCATGCCGTTGAATCCCGCGAGCATGTTCGTGAGGTTGGAGCACACGGCCACGGCGAGCGGGACAAGCACCCAGATGTATATCGCGCCGAAAGCGACCGGCCCTATGAGCGGAAGATTGACCGTGGTGCTGCCTGCAGCGCTCACGACCATGAGCGGCACGGCAGCGAAAAGCGGCAGGATGGCCTTCAGCCCCTGCGGGATGCCTACGAAGTCGTCCACCACGCCCATGAACGCTATGGAATGCACGGTTATTATGGCAGCAAGGATGTAAATCAGGGTGACGTCCAGCCCCATTGATGCGTAAACCTGCACGGCGAATATTGAAAGCAGCGCGCCTGCGGTGAAGCCGGCAATCACTGCTATGCCGCCCATTTCGGCTATGTCCGGCTGGCCGGGCTTGTTCTCGTCCTTCCCTGTCATGCCGGCGGCCTGCAACTTCGGTATGAGCTTGTCAAGGAGCACGGCTGTGACCGCCATGGGCACCACCAGGATGGAAAGCCAGCTCCATGCAGGCTGGATGAACACCAGGAGCACTGCGAGAACCCCTATGGCAATCCCGATCAAATGGCGCGCCTCCAGCTTCATTTCTTCCCCCTCCTGCGGAGGCTCCCGATGACCTCCTTTGCGCGTTCCAGCGTGAAGTTCTTCTCCTTTGCGAGCGTCCCGGCCACGCTCTCTACCTCGGCGGGCGTCGCACCTGCATATGCCGCGATGTTCCGGGCATGCAGCTTCATGTGGCCCTCCTGTATGCCGACCGTGGAAAGCGCTGACAGGGCAGCGAAGTTGCTCGCCAGCCCGACACACGCCATCATCATCGCCAGCTCGCGCGAGCCTTTCACGCCTGCTATCTTGAGCGCGATTCTCGCGGTGGGGCTGGAATTCACGGCAGGGCCGACCGTGGCGAGCGCGAGCGGCAGTTCTATGCTGCCGACGAGGTCGCCCTTCTCGTTCTTGTAGAATTTCGTGAGCGGATGGTACTGGCCCAAAGCGGCGTAGGAATGCGCGCCAGCCTCAACAGAGCGCCAGTCGTTGCCGGTTGCCACGGCCACGGCGCTTATGCCGTTCATTATGCCCTTGTTGTGCGTCGCGCACCGGTAAACGTCTACTTTGGCGAACTCGTAGGCGTCCAGCACGCCTTCAACCGTGTCCAGGCCTATGGCGTCCTTTTTCCATACAGCTGACGCCCGCGCCTTCCTTTTAACCGCGAGGTTGCTCACTATCCTGAGCCGTATGTTGCCTCCCGTGAGCTGCGCGATGGTGGGCGCCACGCCTTCAAGCGTGGTATTGACCATGTTCGCGCCCTGGGCGTCGCCGACTGCGATGCCGAAGTCCACGATGACCATCTCCCCGCGTTCCGTCGCCAGCGCCTTCGCCTCAAAGCCGCGCACCCCGCAGCCGTATCTCTCGTGCTGCTGCATGAACTGCGAGGCTTCCTTCATGATTTCCTTCCTGTTGAGGTCCAGGTTCTTCAGGGCTGCGCTGGCGTCCGGAACCCCGACCACCTGTATCTGGCCTATCATGACCTGCTCGTCCGTCTCTGCCCTGAAACCTTCCGGCAGCGCCTGCTTTGCGGCCCTGCATGCCCCGGCTATGACCGACGGCTCCTCCACTGCCATCGGGACGAGCGCGTCCTTCCCGTTGATCCTGAAGTGCGTGGCTATGCCCAGCGGAAGGTGGACCGCGCCTATGACGTTCTCCACGTTCTTGTCCGCCGCGTCAAGCTTCAGCGCGCCGGTGTCAGCCAGCACCCTGGCCTCCTCGTCGGTAAGGCCTGCCAGCTGGCTTATGCGCCTCAGCCTTTCCTCTGGCTTCAGTTTGTAGAATCCCGAAAGTTCCATTCCTATTACCTGTAGCTTCCCTCAAGCTTCTCAAGCGCGATGCCTATGTTGGAGAACGCAAGGTCGGTCTTCTTCAGGTATATGCCCCTGAAGAGCTCCTTCAGGCTCCTGTTGTCGCCGTCCCCGAGCCTGTACCTCCCCTTCACCCTTTCCAGGATGCCCGCGTTCTTCAGCCTCAGCAGGTGGTAATAGACGGCCTTGGCGTTGGGCTTCTCCCCGGTCGCCTCCTCCAGCCTCGCGAGGACGTCCCTGGTGGTGGGCGACTGCTCCTTCACGTGGAATTCCAGCAGGACTTCCAGTATGTCCAGCAGCAGCTTCCTGCTCTCGTTGGGCATTATCAGCCCGAGCGAAAGCGCCAGCCACCTCACCAGCGATTTGCGCGCGAGCAGGACCTCGTCCGGAAGGGCGAGCTCCCTCACGGTAAGTTCGGAGCGTATGAGCTTTGACTCCGGTAGCATGGAGGGAATTCCATGACAAAGATTATAAAAGACAATCTTCCCGCCGCATGCATCCCTGGATTTCTCCTGCCGCGCACCCTTGGTTGTCGTGAAAAATCCTGGCGTTATAGGTGGGTTTTTAAGCGACTACAGCATAATTGGTATTCGGTGGTAAGACGAAGCTCACATATCATCAGGGAGCCGGAAAGCAGGGCCATGAAAGCTGCCCTGAACGTTCCCGTCCAAAGCGCAACCCATTCCGTTCCTGCAAGCCCGTAGTTGGCAGCCTGGCCCTCCTTGCAGGCCTGACGTTCGGTTCCATGGCCTTCCCCAAGCCGCTTGCGGCGCAGGACGATACCACCGCAGTCTCTGCGGCATCCAGTAATGCTGCCGGCGCAAAATCAGCGCGGATATACTATTCATATCTGCGCTCAAGGTGGGGATTCGGATACCATGACTGTGCAATCAAAGAAATCCGAAACGTCCCGGTCGTGGTAAGGGACGTTCCCGTGCATCCGGATGACCTCGGCACTGCCGATTCCAGCTGGGCAAAGCCGATTGGCGACGCGACCGTCAAGCCGCCGTCAGACTACATGTTCCTCTTTGATTTCAACACCGGCCCCGGAGCCTCCTTCAAAAACGGCCTGATTATGGCTGAACTCGGCGCAGGCGCTAATTTTGTCCTCAGTTACGTGGAGCGGAAGGAACGGAATTACCTTGGCGGCAGCCCGAACGATTCCTCAGGTTATGAACGGGGCTGGGGCGCGGCCCTGACCTGGTATGGCGTCGTTCCGGCAATCCACGGCGATTATATGGCGATAAAACCGTATCTTTTTGCAGAAGCCAGGGCGATGCTTTCAAAAAAAATCGGCATTGCCGCCGGATACCGCGTGTACAAGGACGATCTCACAGCTAAGAACGGCTGGGACAGGTATGACAGTTATGACATATACAAGACGTTTGATTTTATTGACCTGGTTACCGGCATGCCTTACGTGGCAGTGAACTTTTCTCTTGGCAGCTATGAAACCAGGTCCGGTACACACAGCAGCCTGTGCTACGAGGACATGTCCTGCATATATCTCAGCCTGTACGCTGGGTTCAGGCACCTGATAAGCAAGCGGATACACGGCGTGGCAAAAGGCGCGGATTTTATCCTTAACAGCCCGGCCTGGGCTTTTGGCGTGAGCCTCAATATGGCCAGGCCGCATAACGCAGGGGAAAGCGATTAAAATATGCCCTGATAAAGGCGAGCTACATGGCCAACCTCGGCATCCGCAACCACCCGGAAGTGCTTTTCGCCTATTCCTCCCACTACGTGGAGGTCATCCTCAGGGTGGAGAACCCGGCTGCCGAATCAGTGTGGGCAGAGGCCGACGTATCAGTGCCTGACAACCTTTCCCTCAGCCCTGACAGCAAGCTCAGGAAGGGCAGGGTGCGGGTCGGCATAGTGCGCAAGAACGAATTCCTGGAAAAGGCAGTCCGTGTGTACGCCGGCCCATACACGAGCCCGCAGGTCTACAGGTGCAACGCGGTCCTCTACGTCTTCAACAGCGACGGCGTGATAGACGAGCGGATGGAACGGGCTGTGGACATACGGTGCGAGCCCAAGAAGGAAGCCGCGCTCTGACCGTTTCCGGCTCCGAAGCCGGCGTTTCGCGTTATAGCCCCGTTGCGTTATAACCCTCGTTTCGCGCTCAGTTTCGCGCTATAACCATTTTATCTCCCGGTCAGCGGCGAGGTGTGAGGCGTAGCCTGTGAAACCCGCGAGCGCAGGCATCGGCCCCAGCGCGAAGTAGAGCACGGTCCCGAATGCCGCGGCCGCAGCCATCGTGTGGGTTATGCCCCTGTGCTGCGGCTTGAAGAACATGAAAAGCACGAAATAAGCGCCGACGAACGCCAGCGAGATTACGACGGCTGGAACCGCCCACGACAGCGAAGGCACGCACGCGCTTCCGCCGCATCCGGCCAGCCAGACGCCGGTGAACGCGAATGCGACGACCGCGTAGTCCAGCAGTTTCCTCCCCTTGCTTTCCGGGTGGTCAAGGTCCGGAATCAGGGCGCTGAGGGCAGCGAACACCATGAGCGGCGCAAGCTCTGCAGCGCCGGTGTGCCCCAGGATGTAGAGGATGACGCCTGTCAGCAATGCGCCTATAAGCACATGGGAATACCAGTCCATGCACGGCTATCTGGCGTGAAGATTAAATGCGTTTCCCCGGTTCCGGCCTGGCACTCATCCTACCTATACCCGTTCGGCATTGCGGGTTTGCGTGTTCCCCTGTCCAAAACCACTCCCGGTCCCCTGGGCCTGGCGAATTTTCCACTCACGTCCAGCGGGTCT
Source organism: Microcaldota archaeon (assembly GCA_964490215.1). Lineage (GTDB taxonomy): Archaea > Micrarchaeota > Micrarchaeia > Anstonellales > Bilamarchaeaceae > Bilamarchaeum. The sequence continues at coordinate 5,539 of CAZBAM010000029.1, forward strand.
TGTTTCCCTACCGTCTCGTTGCCCAGTAGATTCAGGGCCATCTCCCATGTCCGGGTTCCAGTGACTGTCATGCCCTCGAATAGACGCTCCTCTGAAGGCCTTGCCGTTGAAAACGCGGACTTTAAGGCGGTCCGAATCGCATCACCTCGCCTGACCACCTTGAGAGTCACATACCCTTTCCCTCCAAGACGGCCATCCTTGTCCGTCTTGGCAAAGAAACAGACCGGGGTGCCGCTGCCTTCACACATGGCGAGAACTTCGGAGACGACCGCCACCTGTTCCCGGCCCTTATCTACCGGCATATAAGCGTCGCTGATTATGAAATCGAAGCAGCCCCCGCCGAGCATCATCTCGCTCGCTTCGTGCAGCGTTGTCGCAAGCTTTACCCGATGCCCTTTGAGCCTAACCTCTGCGTTCCTGATGAACTCAGCGTCGCTCCCTATCACAAGTATCGAAAACCTGCTTTTTTCCTCGTTCAGCAATCCATCTGTCATCCGTATCAGCCACTAATATCTATGGATGAAACTCTTTATATTGTTATGTATTATGGGATGTAATGGTATAGTATACCCCTGTCATCGCCTGGAAAAAGAAAAAATAAAAAGGGAGCGCTAGCCTATCTGGTAGCTCGCGCCCACGGTCACGCTCACTTCCACCTGCCCCGGAGACAGCTCGGTCTTCGGCGCAGCTGCGACTTCTGCGCTCATGGCATAGTCGCGGTAGGACGACTGCGGATAGTGGCTGTATGATTCGCTGAGCGACAGGAGCTTCCCGAGCGCAGCGCCGCTTCCGTCAGCCATGTTCTGCGCCTTCGCCTTCGCCTCGGCAGAAGCCGTCTTCAGCAGGCTCTTTTCCAACGCCCTCTGCGTCTCGTCCTTCAGCGTGAAGCCAACCGAATCCACGAACGTCTGGTTCACGCCTGTGCCGGACGACGCGTCTATCACGTCCCCGCCCTTCGTCAGGTCCTTCACCTGCAGCGTGAGCGAGTTCGTAACCCGGTAGCCAGTGACGCGGTAGTTGTAGACGCAGTTGTAGCCCCTGGGGTCGCAGGTCACGTTGGTCTCGGTGACCTGGTTGACGTCGTACGAAGCCGTCTGGATGTCCTGGTCGGTAAGCCCGAGCGCCTTCAGGTTCGCCAGCAGGTCCGCGCTGACCGCAGCGTTGTCCTCAACTGCCTTTTTCGCGGTCTTCGCGTCCGTCTGCACATGGAGCTGTATCACCAGCAGGTCCGGATTGGCCATCTGGGACGACGTCGCTGATACGCTTATGGCGTGCTCAACCGGCTGGCTGCCAACGTTCACTGTGGGCGCGTAATCGCCCTTTGACAGGACGTATGCGCTTCCAACCATGCCCAAAACGAGCAGCACGACCGCGCCTATGGCCATCATTCCACATCCGCTGCCGCATCCGCCTGAGCAGCACTCGCCGCCAGAGCAGCATTTACCGCAGGAGCAGTCTTTACTGCCTGAGCAGCATTCCTCTTTTACCATACACACACCTCATTCTGTTTTCTTGCATATACCCCTAGCATCGGGAACATGATACCTCACTTTGTCTTCTTTTTGCATACGCCCATCGCGTCAGGAACAGGATTGCCGTTCTTGTCCGTGGGCAGGTAATCTGAGCATTCGTAGCCGTCCGGGCAGCCAAATCCCGCGATTCCGCCGCATTCGCAGTATGCCACGCACACAGTTATGCATACGGTTCCGGGCGGTGCGCCCCTGCAGGCTGAGCCGCAGTCGTTCCAGTGGCCGCGGGCCTGTTCGCACATCTCTTTTGTGAGGCCGGTCGCGTTAGTGGGCTCGGACTGGTTGGACGCGTTCGTGGCGTTGGGCTGGGGGTTCGGGATTATGGGCGGGTTGGAGGAGTTTGAGTCAGGCGGAGTCCCACCTGGCCCTACCGGCGTGGAGTTCGTGATTACTGGCAGGTTTGTCCCGTTGGCCGGCGGAGAGCCGGGCGTCCCGTTCGCCTGGGGCCAGGCAGATATGCAGCCGTAGGACAGCAAGGACAGCGTGATGATGCCCACAAGAACCGCGAGATACGCCATATTCATGGATTAGCATCAGGCGCGTGCAATTTAAACGGTTGGGTTTTTGGTGCGGCAGAGGGCGAAACCTGGGATTACGGAACGCGAGAGCTGGTTTTTGGGATTGACGGACGAGCTAACGAGCGGTGGACCTTTCCATCTTGTGCCGGCTTTCCATTTTCATCTTTTTGTAATCCTCAAGCATCTGCCTTATCAGGAACATGACAAACGGCCTACAATCGCCGAAATGGGCCTTTTCCTGGGTGTCGAAATATTCGTCACGTTTGTCATAGGGGATATCGACGAACGGATATCCATTGGCCTGGAGGATGAAATTCATCAAAAGGCGGGCAATCCTCCCATTCCCGTCCGCAAATGGGTGTATCGTGACCAGTTTGGCATGGAACTTGGCCGCGAGCTCCAGCGGGTGCACCTTCCCCTCGTTGGCCTTATACCACGTGAATAGCTTTGCCATGAGGTCCGGTATCGCCTTCCAGTTGGGGAACTCGTATTTGCTGGTCCTTATGAAGACATCGACGTTCCTCCACGTTCCCCCATGTTCTTCATACCCTGGGACCGCCTTGAGCAGCATCAGGTGCAGCCTGAGGACCATCCTTTCATCCATGTCTGCCTTCTTTTCAAGATACCTGTCGTATGACGCGAGGCAATCCTTCATGTTCAGGACTTCAAGTTCCTCCCTGTCCGCTTCATACGTCTTACGCAGTTTCAGTATCTTTTTCGTCTGGTCAAGCGTGATCCGGCTGCCTTCTATGGCGTTCGTGTTGGTGATGAACTGTGCCCGCTGCCGTTCCAGCCACGCAGCGCGGCTGGCCCTGCCCATCCCCTCAAGAAGCCGCGCATGGGCATTCTTTATCCGCTCCAGCCTGAGCGCTGTATCCCTGTCTATGAACTCCGTATCCGGCTTGATGATCTCCCTCAGGATGTAGGCAGCTACCTTCAGGTCCAGCTTGTTGCGCAGCGATTTAGCCTGCTTCGGAGCTGGTTTTTTGGAGCCGACGTAGAAATAGACCTTCTTCCATTTGTTCTCTCCGATGCGTATGGTCTTTTCCAGGTAGAAGTATGACTTGCCCTTCACTTTCCGTTGGGTTATCCGCATGGAGTTATAACCACGCTAATATTTATAAATTGTGGTTATAACTTTGCAACCACGCACCGCTCTGGAATTTGTGGTTATAACCTCCTAACGCATGCATCCTGGACCGGTGCGCCGATATCCTCGGGACGCGGGAACGGATTAATCCGGTTTTTGGTGCGGCGGAGGGCGAAAGGAGGCTGGAATTTCAACTGTCGCTCACATAAAGCCATATTTTTAAACAGTTAGACCCATGAATCAAGCATGGCAGGAGAAAGATTTCGAAGCAAACCTACTGATGGCATCTCTAACCGGACTGGTAATGCATTTTCATCAAGGGAACCGCTCTCAGACACTGCACGGCAGGACAAGGATAACGTAGCTGCGCTTGAAAGAGAACTGACCTCTCTCGCATTCAATCACCGGCTTGATAGCGGCACCCCCATATCAATACACCGCTATAAGATGGGGGATTTTTTTGAGCATGGGAAGCTGGTTGGCATAATGTTCAAGGAACTGCGGCTCCCACGGGAAGACCGGGAACGGCTGTGGCTGAAATACCAGTCGTTATACGCTGAAGTCCGTTCCATACAGGAAGAATTCAGAAACAGCTCCTCAAGAAATGCAGAACTTCTCGTAAGCAGGCTCAATTCTGCATTCAGCATGGCCGATGGCGCGAACGACCGGGAGAGCATGCAGAATGCCGCTGCGGAGAAGGAGGAAATCCTTTCTTTGTTCAAGCAATACGCTTTAACCAAGCCTGACCGGGAACGCTGCTGGAATCTTTTTACCCAGCTTTGCGACAGGATCCGGTCAAATAGGAGCAAATTACAATCCGACGACCATCTTGAAGCGAAAAGGCTCGCTGGCGACTGCCTGAATACCGCCTCCAGTGGGGACCCGCACGAAGCGTTAAAAGAGATAAAGGACGCCCAAATGACCATCCGTGACCTTTACCTGGACAAGGGCCAGAGGGAATCCGTCCGTGATACGCTCAACCGTGCATGGGACATGGCGATAGCGAAAATTGAAGAAACGAAAGCGGAGAAGCAAAAAGCCCACGAGGCCTGGAAGGAGCGGATGGAAGCGAACATAGAAAGATGGGAGAAGAACATCGAAAAAGCTGAAGACTCCATCCGGAAAATAGAGGCCCACCTGGATGATCTGCATGATAAGGAAAGCGGTGCGGATAATGATAATTATGCGGACCGGGTGCGCGGTTGGATTTCAGACGCAGAACAGCAGGTTGAGGACAGGCGGGGCAGTATCAGAACCTGGCAGGATAAAATAGATTCTGTGAAAGCGAAATTAAGCGGATGAATCCTGACGTACCGACCCGTCCTGCCACTTTCTCCCGGCGCTCGAGCTTCCTAAATCAGATTTTCCTGTATATGTTCTTCCTATGCCCGACTTTGAGGATAACGAGAGCTTTTTCATTTTCGTTTATGTCCAGGATGACGCGATAATCGCCGACACGAAGCCGCCATGCATCTATGTCCGTCAGATGCTCTACGAAATGGTAAGGGGAGTATTTTATCTGTTCTACCCTGTCGATGATGCGCCTTATGATTTCCTTATCGAGCGCCGCGAGCTCTTTCTCGGCCTGCGGCATCCAGGTCACGGTATACATCTAAACGCCCAGCCGCTCCATCAGCTCCTTCGTGCTGATGCCCTTGCCCCCCTTGGCATCCGCCCTCGCCTTGGCTATGTCCACAAGCGTCTCTTCGCTCAGTTCGCCCTCCTTCTTCATCATGTTAACCAGCGTGATCAGCTTGTTTATGACCTCGTCGTAGCTCTCTTTTGCGTATTCTTTCATGTGCTCAAGCCTTTCTTTCGTTTCCTTGTGGACCAGCACTGTCGTGTACCCCGTCATATATACCACCTATATGTTCTATATAGGTAAAATATATAAACTTTTCGTTGCCGTCAGGAATGAGCAATTTAAACGCTTGGGTTTTTGGTGCGGCGGAGGGCGAAACCCTGGATTGCGAACGCGAGGACGGGTTTGTTTGTTGGGTTTGGCGAACGCGATACTCGCCGGCACGAAGCAGTCATGTATCTTTTTAATTCCTTTGTTGTATAAACTCGTAAGAGATGTTAGAATGAACATTGCAAAAACCGCTAGCGCCCAGGCTCCGCTCAAGCCCCCTTCTATCCTGGAGGGCATCAGGATGCGGCAGCCCGTAAAAATAGATAAATACGACTTCCACGCGTTCATGATTCCTCTGATTGATGGCCTTCTCAAATACCATGACTTCCGGCGTGCTTTCGCTACCGACGCCGAAGAGGGCTCCCGCTTCCCATCCAAGCGTTGTCATGTCGCATTCAGTTCCAGGACTTTCCAGGAATGGGCGAACGAGGCGCTTGGAAAGAACCCGAACGAGATCTATTACCATTTAACGAATGCCGCCTACGAATCGTTCAATTTTCCGGAAATAGTCGTGCTGGGATCTACCAGGACTCCAACTACTGCCCAGCACACGTACTGCGCCAGGCACGGGCTTGATGTGATGACGCAAAGGTATGATGCAGACAGGGGGATAATAAGCGAAATACGTGAGGCGGTGCGTACCGCTTTCCAGGCATTCATCCGCAGGGAGAACGGCGTTTTGACTGTCAGTTCCGAGTGACCTAGCCCTTGGTTCTGAGGAATTCGCTCACTCCGCCACAACAGGCCTGCCGCCTTATCCATTTGTTTAAAATGCCTGTGGGGCAATATGTGGTTAGAGGTGCGACTATGAAGCTCTTGGACGCCTGACGGTTACATCAGATAGAGAAATGGAAGAAGAACGGGCAGATAGACAAGATTAGCGCGCTGTCCGAGCGTCTGCACAAACGACGCCTGAACGAATTTGACAGGTTCAAACGCAAACATCCGCGTGATGGTCGGCTTTCCATGATGGCTGAGCGCCTTGGTCATAACCGAGTCGAAGAAGCCGCGTGGGGCGCTATATCCTTCAGTATGAGGAAGCTGAGGAAGTCCACCACCGTGGACGAATCCCATGGCCGTGCGATGGGCAGGGGCGGGGACTAATCACTATCCGCGGAGAGCGGGTTATCGGGTTTATTCGGTTTGTTGGGCGAATCCGGGACGTCTGTTCCGTCGGAAGGAATAGATACATATATATACTACCTGCGCTCCTAATCATATGCAAATCCTTAAAAACTTTTCTATCAACAGAGGGAGGCTTTTCTATGGTAACCTTGGCAATGGCATGTCCAGAATGCGAGAGCAAGCGCGTGATCCGCGACTACGAGAAGGGGGAGCTCCTGTGCTCCGGCTGCGGCCTGATCATCGTCGAGAACATCCAGGACATGGGCCCGGAATGGCGCGCCTTCGACGCCGAGCAGAAGGAGAAGAAGGCCCGCGGCGGCGCGCCCATGAAATATATGCGCCCGAACAAGGGCCTGGTCACGGAAATAGACCAGTACAACCGCGACATCCGCGGTGCCAAGATAAGCCCGAAGAAGCAGGCCCAGCTCTATCGCATGAGGAAATGGCACAAGCGGGTGTCCATCTCCACCTCACTGGACAGGAACCTGGTCATCGCTCTTTCGGAGCTGGACCGCGTGGCGTC
>CAZBAM010000030.1:0-11121 GCA_964490215.1 Microcaldota archaeon
GCCGTCTTCTTATGCTCTTCTCAGGATGGGTTTCCCGGGCCTAGGTCAACTAAATAAGGCCACTGACGAGCCTGAGCAGGGCCGGATAGCTGGTGAAGCCAGAGCCTTCGTTGATATGGCCTGCGCCGTGCTCCACCACGAGTTCAGCGTTAAGGAGTTTAGCGACGCGCTCGCCCTCGGCAAGCGGAACGTAGGGGTCGTTGTCCGAATTGATGACGACGAACCTGCCTGCCTTCTTCCTTATCTTTTCCCAGTTGAACGGCCTGTCAACGAAGCTGCGTATTTCCGCGATGCCCGGGTCCTTGGCGAATCCGGCAACCAGGACCACCGCCTTCACCCGCTCGCCTTCTTTCCCGCCGTCCTTCATGCTTTCCAGCAGCCGCAGTATCGTCGGGCATCCCAGGCTGTGGCCGACCAGCACCCATTCTTCGGAAGGGTTGAACCTGGGCACGGTCCGCCTTGCCTCAGCGAGCCACGCACCGAGTTTCGGGTTGTTGGTGTCAGGGAATTCAGGCGCAACTACTTCCACGTTTTTGCGCCGCAGTTCGTCTGCCAGCCACCCGCGCCAGCATCCGCGGGAATCCCCGCCCCAGCAATGGAAGATGAAAACTCGCAACCAATCGCCTCTTCACAAATCGCCCTTCACAGCAGCTTCAGTTTCCCGAAAATCGCGTCCAATTCGCGTTCGCCCCACGGGCCTGCTGCGAAGCACGTCAGCGTGCCAGGCTCAATCTGGGTGTGGCCTGCGTCCCTTATCAACTCGCAGGGTATGCCAAGGGCCTTTGCCTTGTTGTAACATTCAAGCAACTCTGCCTCGCCGCTGACCTTTAGCACGACCTTCATCTGGCCCTCCTGCTCCCATGCCCTGGCTACGTCAGGATGCGAACGCATGACGCTCTTGTAGGCGCCGAGCGACGCGTGCGAACTTTGCGCAGCCATTTTCCCCCGGCCCATGCCGAGGTCGGCCCGCACCACTATGGTCTGCTTGTACATGCAACGTAGTTCGGACCGGAAAAGGTTAAAAAGCTCCGGCAAGATGACAAAACATGCTCGCGGAAACAGAAATCGTCATGCGGTTCATGGTATCGGCGCTTGCCGGCTTCCTCATAGGGCTGGCGAGGAGGCACAAGCCCGCTGGCGTGCGCACCTTCGCTCTGCTCTGCCTGGGCTGCACCATATTCACGGTCGTCTCCATAAGCAGCGATTCGCCCATGACCGACCCCACGCGGGTAATCGCCCAGGTAGTGACCGGCATCGGCTTCCTGGGCCTGGGAACCATCTGGAGGTACGGTGGAAAACCTACCGGCGTGACCACTGCCGCGGCCGTATGGACCACTGCGGCTGTGGGCGTCCTCGTGGGCCTTGGCATGTGGATTGAAGTGGTGGTCGGGACAGCCCTTATGCTCGCAATCATCTATTCAAAGGAGCCCCTGCTGAAGGCGCACATAGAAGACAGTTAGCGGCTCTGTAGAGAAGCTCATGCGCCGTGCCGGGCTAGTCTTAGTTCTGAAGTAGGGACGCCCTTTGGGCACAGGACCCACCGTCTGCGGACGGTTCCCCCGTGCCGGTTCTTGGAGGCAGTTCTATGGGATTGTTTCAGGGCTTCCAGAACCGCTTGTTCTTTATGAAGAGCTTCTGCGCGCCTATGAGGTCAAGGTAGAACGAATCGTCGTCCCTGTGGAGCTTCCTCAGCACCCGGTCCGCGGTGCGGGGGCCCACGCCGTAGGTGGAAAGGGCGATGAGTGCCTTCTTTCCGTAGGCCCGTATCAGGCCTGCTGAGAATTCAAGGTCGCTTTTCGCCTCGCCTTCGCGATTGAGAAGCGCGAGCGCCTTCTCGCCGCACTTATGGCATTTTACAGTTTCCGGAGCGCCAGCGAGATGGAGGTAGCGCGTGGCCCTGCAGTTCAGGCACGCGAGGCGGAGCGTCTTGGAAAGCGCGTTCTCCTTGAACGCGGCTATCATCCTCTCGCGCGGCTGGAACGCGCCTGCGTATTCACCGCCTGACACCCGCTCAAGGCCTATTTTCGCGAAAAAGCCTGGCTGCTTCCGCACGTCCACGACGAGTTTTATCTCGCCCTTCCTGGCCTTCGCCAGCAATTCCACGGTCTTCGGGACGTCAAAATACCTGAAGAACACCGAGCGCATGGCTTCCTCGTAGACCACAGAGTAGCGCAGGGCGTCCATGAACCTGCCGCTCACGGTGGCGTCCTCTGAAAGCAGCCCGAACATGCGGCCGACGTGCAGGAACCTGAACTTCAGTAGCGAGGACGATGCAACTGCGTCTTCCAGCTGCCGTGCGGCGTCCCTGATGTCCAGGAACGCATTCCGCACCGCCTCCTCCTTCAGCGGGTAGGGCAGGCGGACCATTATTCTGTAGGGGTCGGAAACCGCCCGGACGCTCTCGCCGAGCGCCCTGGAGAGGTTCGCACTGAACAGCCGGGCAATGCCGTCGTTCACCCTGCTGCCGAAGCATGCGTGCACGACGACGATGTCGTCTATGATTTCCATGACCACGGTCCGGTCGTCGGGCAGGGGCGAAAGCTCCTTTTTCACCGCCCTCATCCTGCCGACGTCCTGCGCCACCTCGAAGGAAACAGGGATGTCCTCGCCTGTCCATGACGGCACTGCTATGTCCGTGGCTGAGCTCGGCTCCGCGAGCACCTCGTCGTCGGTTATGTCCACCACCCGCCATGGAAGCCCGCGGGAGAAGAAGCTCGCGCCGGCCTCAAGGTTGACCACGAATTCCTCGTCCAGGCTGGACACCTGGCGGTTGGACGATATGTCGCGCATGGCGAAGCGCTTCGTCTTCGGGATGGTGCTCAGGAAGGAGGAATAATACTGCCGGGCGCGGGGCCTAGCACGTATGAGCACGTCGCGGGGCGTCTCGTCGTAATACACCAGCCCCTCGGCATGTAGCTGGAGCGCCACCTTGCGGAGCTTCTCGTAATCTATGCCGTAGGCGTAGGAGCGTGAGAGGATTTCGTGGATTTTGGACAATTCCAGCCTGCCGAAGTCAAGGCAGAGGCCGATTGCCTGGTGCGCTATGACGTCAAGCGCGCCCCGCTCCACGCGCTTGTCCTCCATCCAGCCGTTGGACGACAGCACGCGTATGACCTCTGCCTCCAGCATGTCGTCAAAGTCCGTGGCGAAAATGACACCGCGCGGCGTCTTGTCCAGGCTGTGGCCTGAGCGGCCCACGCGCTGGGTGAGCCTGAACGCCTGGTGCGGCGAGCCGTACTGGACGACGAGCGAGACGTCGCCCACGTCTATGCCGAGCTCCAGCGAGGACGTGCAGAGTATGGACCTTATCTCGCCTTTCTTGAACCTGTCCTCAGTGGAAAGCCTGACTTCCTTTGACAGCGAGCCGTGGTGCACCTCTATGGGCGCGCCTGCCTTCTTCAGGGCCGCGCCAAGCTCCTCAGCCATGCTGCGGGTGTTGACGAAAAGCAGCGAGCGGTCCTTCTCTATCAGCTCCTTCATCTTCTTCTGCCTTTCCTCTGCCTGGTGCGTGAATTCCACGGTCACGTCCATGCTGCGGTTCCTGCCTGCCTCGCACACCGCGTATTCCCGGTCGCCGAAAAGCAGCTTCGCGGCCTCGTCCTCGTTGGCCACCGTCGCGCTCATGCCTATGCGCTGGAATTTCGCGATTGCTGCGAGCCTCTCCAGTCCCATGGAAAGCTGTGCGCCGCGCTTGTTGTCCAGGATGTCGTGTATTTCGTCCACTATGACGAATTCCACTGACGCGAGGTGCTGGCGCATCACCCTGCCCAGCAGGAGCGCCTGGAGGGATTCCACGGTGGTCAGCAGTATCTGCGGCGGCTTCTTCCTGTGCTTCGCCCGTTCAGCCAGCGTCGTGTCGCCACTCCGCATGTCATGGGTTATGCCAAGCCGCTCGCACCACCAGCCGAAGCGGCCTTTCAGGTCGCGTGAGAGCGCGCGCAGCGGCGTTATGTAGAGCGCGCGGATGCCTTCGGAGCCGGTCGCGCGCTCCCGGTTTCCTGCCCCTGGCCCGGCGCTCCCGTCCCCAGTGCCGCCAATCCCGGCAGCGCCGCGGCCTGGTTTCTCCCTGATTTTCTCCAGTATGGGCAATAGCGCGCTCTCGGTCTTCCCGAAGCCGGTCGGCGCGAGGATGAGCACGTTTTCGCCGGCAAGCACCCTGGGGATGGCGAGTTTCTGTATTTCGGTAAGCTCGCCGAACCGTTCGCGGACCAGCTGCGCTACGTCGGTCATGTCGCATATACCATGCCGCTTCCCGAATATAATCCTGCTGGCCGGCGGATGGCAACTTTAAAACTGTAGCCGCCCACATAGTAATTGCGGTTGACATGGACGAGGCTGAACTGGAGCTTTTCAGGCAGGCCGGGAAGATGGCCTCCAGGGTGCGCGAGCAGAGCAGGAGTCTCATCATGATAGGCGAGCCCCTGCTGGAGATAGCCGAGACCATAGAGCAGATGATAGGCGAGGAGGGCGGGAGGCCCGCGTTCCCTGTCAACATCTCCATCAACGACATAGCAGCGCACTACACCCCTGAATTCGGCTCCACCGAGGCCCTGGGCGAGGACGGCATCGTGAAGATAGACCTTGGCATAGAGGTCAACGGCGCGCTCTCGGACACGGCCTACACCGTGGACCTCGGCGGCAAGAGCGAGAAGCTCGTCAAGGCCGCCGACGAGGCGCTGGAGAACGCCATAAAGACCATAAGGGACGGTGTGCCTGTGGCAGAGGTCAGCGGCGCCATAGAGGACACCATAAAGGGATACGGCTTCAGGCCCATCTCCAACCTCTCGGGCCACATGATAAAGTCAAACGAGCTGCACGCGGGCGAGGAGATACCCAACGTGCGCACCGGCGGGGCCTACGTCCTGCAGGAGGGCGACGTTTTCGCAGTGGAGCCGTTCGCCACCGACGGCAAGGGCTTCGTGGAGGACATGGAGCAGGTGGAGATATTCTCGCTTTACGCGCCGGCAGGGGTGCGCATGAGGCAGTCGCGCAAGATAGTGGAGTTCGTCGCCAGGAACTACCGCATGCTGCCGTTCGCCGAGCGCTGGGTGAGGAAGGAATTCCAGTCCAAGCTGCTCGTGAGCGCGGCCCTGCGCGAGCTTCTCCAGAACCATTTCATACGCGGCTATCCGGTCCTCCGCGAGGCAGGACGCGGGCTGGTGTCCCAGGCAGAGCACACCGTGCTCGTCACAGCGGACGGATGCGAGGTGCTGACGCGATGACAAAGGAGATGCAGGCAATCGGCGTTCACCGCGAGCCGCCGGGCTCGCGAAGTGAACAAAACTGGGCCCGTAGCTCAACTTGGATAGAGCGGACGGCTTCGGATGCCCTCCTCTGAGCGCGGAGGAGACCGTCAGGTTAAGGGTTCAAATCCCTTCGGGCCCGTTTTCCTAATCAGACGGCGTCTTCTTTACCATGCTGGCGAGGCCCTGGATCACTACGTTCGCATAGTCGTTGGTTTTAGACTCGGCTATCGGACTGATGAAGTCTAAAACGAAGTCGCTCCTGGAGAATACGGTCTGCTTCAGCACAGTGGGCATGGCAGCGTCCCGGTCAAGCGCCAGGATGGCGATCTGGGCGAGCGTTTCGGTTATCTTCCTCCGCATGAAGCCAAGGGCGTCCTCTATGAAAAGCGAGCCTGGCCATGCCTTGTAGCACTGGAAAAGCGCATGTGCTATGGCATCAAGCTCAGGCCTGAGGCTGTGCAATGGCGAAGCGCCGTCCGGCCCCACGATTTCCAGCGCCGCCTTGTTCACAAGCTTCCTGGCGACAACAGCCCAGGCGACGCCCTGCATGGCATCGTCGCCGATCAGTATGAGCGAGTCCATGGGCGGGTGCCTGCCCAGGAGCGAGAACGTATGCAGGGACACTGGGCCGTCCAGGTTCACGATGGCCATTACAGGCGCATATTGCATCTTGGCACCGGCTTCCGGCTCCATTGCGGCCAAGGCAGGGTATGCGTCCAGCTCAAACCTGCGCAGTAAGCTCGTGGCTATGAATAAGGGCTCCATCACGCTGGTCAGCAACGTGAAATACCTGCCGGTCCCGGCCTCCATGACCCCCCGCCTTACGTCAGTCAGGAGGTCTCCGGCGCAGGCCGGCTCTGGACCGTCTATGACCGCATCCTCGCTGAGCAGGAAGTTGTGCCTCTCGCTGAGGTATTTGCGCTGGAGCTGCCTGTCGGCCCTGCAGCCGTAGGGCCTGAGGACGTCCATGACGCAGTGCAGGACGTCATCCGTGGTCGGCTTGCATTCACTGGCCTGTGTAACGATCTCCTTCACGTCATTCAGCAGCCAGCCTACTGCGCCACCCTTGTCCGCATATGGCCCCTTACCCAACTCCATGTCATGGCGCATGAGTTCGCGGGCCACAGCTGAAGTGGCGCTGGATAGCTCGCCCGAAGTCTTGATTTGCAGGTCGGTCAGGACAGAGCCGAACCCTGACGAATGCCTTGTGCCGTGGCTGCCAAGGCCCAGGCGCCTGCCAAAGTCAAGCCTCTGGACTGAACCAGAGGACGTTACCGCTACCATGAATTAGATATGTTGCAAAAAGTATAAAAATGGATTAGTGTCAGGGCTGCGCCCTGTTGCCCTCAAACGTGGGAAGGGGCTTTCCGCTACTGATGCAGTTGGTGAGATACCCGAGGGTTGTGTCAACGAACTGGCCTGCTCCTGCCACCGCCTTCTGGCATATTTTAAGGAGAGCTGCGCCCAGGTCAACGTCCGGCCCGTTGTAACCGGTCTGCTGGGTATAGCCGCTAAATGCCATACTTGCTGTGTTCATGGCCACGGCCGGCTCAGGATCTGAAGAAGACTGCAGGAGTATGGAGACGAATACGTCATACGGCACGCCAGTTTCTATGGAAAGCGACTTGGCCGTGGCGTCCAGGGTGATGAAATTCAGCGCCTCTGTGATTTGGGAGCGCATGAATTCCAATGCCTCGCTTATGAAGTGGCTGCCAGTCCAGAGCGTGTGGGCCGCGAAAAGCGCGTTGGCAATGCGCTTCAGCTGGTTATCCATCATTTCCGGCGGCATGTCACTGCCGGCCTTGCTGTGCTCCACCAGCTCAACACAAAGGTGCTTGGCCCTTGTCTCTGCCACGATTGCGTTCATGACGCCTGTCATGGCCGTATCGCTTATCAGTATGAGCGAGGCGAGGTTCGGGTGCTGGGCAGTGAGCGCAAACGTGGTCAATGGCGTGTCGTCGCTGGTCAGGTCCAGGATGGAAAGGAGCGGCGTCATCATTTCGGTGTTGCCTGAAACGAACGTCGCCAGCGCAGGGTAGGCCGCTATGCCTGCATTGCGCAGCACGGCTGTGGCAAGGATATACGGCTCCATGACGTGGGTGAGTATTATTGAGGCTGCGCCAGTCTCATCGTTGAGCGTGCACCTTTCCTGCTGCGTCAGGATGGCGCCTGCAAAGGGAAGCTCGTCAGGCACGTTGGCGTACTGCTCGTTGTGTATGAAATTGAACTGCTCACTGAAGTGCTGGCGCGGAAACATCGCCTCGGCCTCCATGCCGATGTAAGGCCTGAGTATGTCGCGCAGGCGGGGGATTATCTCTTCCCTGTCGCCTGAGCCGGCGCTAATCTCCCTGCTAAGCCTTGCTACAAGGCCCTGGCGGTCTGCATAGGGCCCTTGCTCATGAGGAATACCATATGTTTCAAGTTCAGCTGCGGCGGTTCGTATTCTGGCATCCACGAACGGCTGTATAGTGATTGACCCACTGGACTGGGACTCACCATCTGAAAACGACGCCAGCATGGGCTGCCGGGTGGTGAATGAAAGTACAGGGGTTCCGCACTGGCCGCACTGCGTCGGTGCTATGACCCTGTTGAACATTACCCTCTGGACTGTTTGAGCATCCTTTATGGGTTGTGCCATGTATTTATTATGTTATAAAAGGTATAAAAACGTATGTTTTTAGCCATGAATCATCCTGACAGGGCACTGGTATGGGCACGACGGGTCACGACGTAGCGCGACGGGCACGGGGATGGGGGCTGGCAGCCAACCGTAGAGGCAGGAAGATGAGAAACAACGCCAAAGCGGGTGTGCTGCACTCAGGAAACTGGGTTCACGCATCAAGAAACGAGGTTCAGGCTACGTGTTGCTCCAGCAACGGGAACACGATAAGTGAAGATACGTCGTCTATATGTATGGGTGCGGTTGCGCCCTCAGTGGCGACCGGGGCACTTAAAGAGGACTGGATTGTATTCACGAACGTGGTTGCCTGCGCGACGGCGACCCGGCTGCCCAAAGAGAACAGGACGACATGCACGAGCTGGTCTGCTTCCTGCTCTGCGACCATGGCAATCACTGTTTTTGCTGTATCTTTAAGGCCAGGATAATAGTCCTTAGAGAGACTCTCAGAGGCAGCATACTTGGCAACTGTTGGCTTGAAAGACTCCAGTCTTGACTCGAAGTCATTAGTTCCGCGTTCTATGTACGCCGTAACCGCACGCTTGCGGAGAGTAACAAACAGGCGCGTAATCATGGCAGTGTCCTGCGATTCCGCATAACAGTCGTAGAGCGCCAATACCGCAGCACTTATGGGCTGTGCAAGCACTGTGGAAATTGGCCCTGCCTTATCCTTGTGCAATCTGGCGGCAGCCACCAACTCGTCAAACCGAGCCTCAGCACGGGAAATAAACGGTAAAAGCGCGGAACTCATCTCAGCCAGCGGCTCCTGGCGATGGAATGCATTCACGGACACCCGCTGGCGCTGCCGCTCTCCAATAGCAGTCTGGCTCGGTTGCGGCTTTTTTTCGATTGTCTTAGCTTGCATGGGTATATTAGTTATTAATAGTAAGAAATATAACTCTATCGTCGTGAGGAAGCCACAACGTCATGTGCCGATAGCCGATACGATACTTTTAAATTAGCTACCCTGACACTAACCCCTGTCCGCCCAGAACGACCTATACGGACTGGAAAAAAAGTGAAACCATGGTTTTCGTATGCAAAATCGCTGCCCAGGCAGGGGCAGGAGTCATGATAACAGGCCGCATGATGGTCAAGTGCTTCACGCGCGGCGGCTACCACGTCGTAGGGTATCCTGAATACCCGTCGCTGATACGGGGCGGGCACAACACCGTGCAGGTGCGCATAAGCGACAAGCCGGTAAATTCGCCTGTGCAGCACCAGGACCTGCTCGTGGCGCTCAACAAGGACGCGATATTCTACCATATGAACACCATGGCAGGCGGTGGCGCCATAGTGTATGACGAGCTCATTGACGTGGGCAAGTTCACGGTCCGCCAGGACGTGAAGATGTACCCGCTGCCGCTCGCCAAGCTCGCGCAGGCAGCAGGCGGCACAGAGCAGATGAAGAACACGGCAGCCCTGGGCGCTGCGCTCGCCATGATAGACTACCCGTTTGGAATCCTGGAGGGCATCATACGGGACGAGCTGGCGCGCAAGGGCGAGGAGATAATCAAGGTCAACATCGTCACGGCAAAGGCTGGCTACGATTACGCGAAGGCGAATGGCATAAAATCAGCCAGGACAGTGAAGCCGCTGTCGGACAAGCGGAGCATCATAATCACCGGTAACGAGGCGATTGCGCTCGGCGCTGTCCGCGGCGGGGTTAAGTTCTTCGCAGCATACCCGATGACGCCTGCATCCACCATACTCCATTACCTCATAGAGAACGAGCGGAAGTTCAACCTCGTGGTCAAGCAGACCGAGGACGAGATAGCGGCCATGAACTACGCCATAGGCGCTTCCTACGCGGGCGTACGCGCCATGACAGGGACGTCAGGGGGCGGGTTCGCGCTCATGACCGAGGCGCTCGGCATGGCTGCCATGTCAGAGACGCCGGTGGTTGCAGCGCTCGTGCAGCGGCCCGGCCCGAGCACCGGCCTGCCGACCTGGACCGGCCAGGGCGACCTGCGCTTCGCGCTCCACGCGTCCCAGGACGACTTCGCCAGGATAGTGCTCGCCCCTGGCGACGTGCAGGAATGCTTCTTCATGACCGCCCAGGCGCTGAACCTGGCAGAGAAATACCAGGTCCCTGTCATAGTCCTGAGCGACAAGTACCTTTCCGAGACCATATTCTCCACTGCGCAGTTTGACCAGTCAAAGGTGAGGATAGAGCGCGGGAAACTGGCGAAAAAGCTGCCGCCGCTGCAGCCCATGGAAAGGTGGAAGCGCTACGCGCTCGTCAGGGACGGCGTATCCGAGAGGGTGTTTCCAGGCACGCCCAACGGCATGCACGTGGCGTCGTCCTACGAGCACGACGAGCGCGGGTTCAGCACCGAGAGCTTCGTGATGCGCGCGAAACAGGTGGACAAGCGCGCGTCCAAGCTGAAGGCGATACTCAAGGAGATGCCGCTCCCGAAGGCCCACGGCCACGAGGACAAGGACGCGGAGGTCACGCTCGTCGGCTGGGGCTCCACGAAGCTGCCTGCGCTGGACGCGCTGCCGCTGCTGGAAAAGGCAGGCATAAAGGCGAACTTCGTCCACTTCACGCACCTGTTCCCGATGGACGGCAGGGCGGTCAAGAAGCTGCTCAAAAAATCCAAAAGGCTCGTCATGGTGGAGAACAATTCCACAGCGCAGTTCGCAGGCCTGCTGAGGCAATACGCTGCTGTGAAGATGGACGCCACGCTCCTGAAATACGACGGCAGGCCGTTCTTCCCGGAGCAGATAGCCGAGGAGGTCGTGAAGCTGAAGGCTACCGGCTACAAGGCGAGGAAGCCGGTCACGGTCGTGGAAAAGGAAGACCTGGAGTATTACAACACCCAGAAATACGGGCTATAGGTGTCATGATGACTGTGCAACTCGCGGATTTCAACGTGAAGGAACGCTCGCAATGGTGCCCCGGATGTGGTAATTTTTCTATAGTTGCGGCGATAAAAGGCGCGCTGCACGAACTGGACATACCGCCGCACCAGACCGTGATATCGTCCGGCATAGGCTGTTCCAGCAAATTGCCTCATTACGTCGGGACGTACGGGTTTGAGGGCCTGCACGGCAGGACCCTGCCGGTCGCGTCAGGCATAAAGCTCGCCAACCACAAGCTGAACGTAATCGCGGTCGGGGGCGACGGCGACGGATACGGGATCGGCGCAGGCCACTTCATACACATCATGCGGAGGAACTACGACCTCGTCTACA
>CAZBAM010000031.1:0-11031 GCA_964490215.1 Microcaldota archaeon
ATGAGCCCTGCCATATTGTAGATGGCTGCATCCGAGGCGAAGGAGGTGCCGTTTTCCAGGCC
The DNA here is from genome assembly GCA_964490215.1 of Microcaldota archaeon. Taxonomy (GTDB): domain Archaea; phylum Micrarchaeota; class Micrarchaeia; order Anstonellales; family Bilamarchaeaceae; genus Bilamarchaeum. Next base: position 63 of record CAZBAM010000031.1, read on the forward strand.
GATGAAAAAGAGCGTTATCGCAGTGCCGGTCGGGAGCCCGGAGAGGAGGCCGGCGATTTTCGGGCTGACCCGTTCGGTGATTATGGAAAGGCCGAGAACCACTCCGGTCGCGACCAGGAGTTTGACGATGAACAGAAAATCAAGCACAAAGTAGGCGCACGTTCGGATTTTAAAAACCCTCCTAACCTCATACCATACACAAGGGGCCGTGAGGTAACCTGGTATCCTGCAAGCTTGGGGTGCTTGTTATCTGAGAAAACTTTTTAGTAAAAAGTTTTATCAAAAACTCGCGTGCTAAAAAGCTTCGGAAATTCAACTTGTCGACTAAAAACACCTGCGGTCGAGAAGAATAAATCTCAGCGGCCCCATTTTTTCCTTCTTTGGGAAGGAACGCGGCCCGGTTAGGGCCTCGTTAAAAAATGGGGAGGAAGTGACAGCGCAATTGTTCGTTAGAACAATGCGCCCCATTGTCCGGAGCGCCGGACAATAGGGCAGTCACAACTGCCCCATTTTTTCCTTCTTTGGGAAGGAGAATAAACAGGAGGATTGATGAAATGGAAAAGAGCGGTTTGCCTCTGAAACAGGAGGCATTTCTGGAAGCCGGTGTCCACATAGGCACCAAGATAAGGACCAGCGACATGAGGGAGTTCATCTTCAAGAGGAGGGATGACGGCCTCTACATACTTGATTTGCGCAAGAGCGCAGAGCGGCTGGTGGCCGCGGCCAAGCTCCTGGCCAGATACAAGCCCGAGGAGATAACCGTGGTCGCTTCGCGCGTCTATTCCAGCAACCCGGCCAACAAGTTCGCGGCCCTCACGGGCGTGAACCTCATAAAGGGCAGGTTCGTCCCGGGCACCATGACCAACATGACGTGCAAGGGGTTCATGGAGCCGAAGATAATACTCGTGTGCGACCCCAAGGGAGAGCGCGAGGCCGTGAGCGAAAGCGCGAAGAACGGGGTGCCGGTCATCTCGCTCTGCGACACGGACAACGAGACCAGGTTCATAGACGTCGTGGTGCCCATAAACAACAAGGGCAAGAGGTCGCTGGCGCTGATTTTCTACATCCTCGCTAGGGAGCTGCTGCTCGCCCAGGGCAAGATAAAGGCCTACGACGAGTTCACCTACGACATCAGCTACTTCGAGCAGATGGCGCCGGTGGAGCCTAAGAAAGAGGAGGCCGCGCCGCCGGAAGTGGAGCAGGCACCTGAAGGAACTGCTGCCCCGCCTGAGCCGCCCCCTGGCCCTACAGGCCCTGCAGAGGCCGCGGAAAAGAAGGCTTAGTCAGCCGCGTCGGTTGTCAGCCGGTCCTGTTCGCAGCGTACGCGTCCAGGCAGCTCTGCCTGGCGTATGCCTCAGACGCGTAGTTGCACAGCGACGAGTCGTTGTACAGCTTCGCCGACTCGGTGTAGCATTTGTTCTTCCACTTGTCGCTGCTCACGCCTGCGCACTTCACCCAGTTGATTATCCTGGGTGTATAGAACACCGAATTGTCCGGGGCCCAGTAGCCTATCAGGACGGCTTCGTAGCAGTTGGCACGCTGGGTCAGCGTGTCGGTTATGGCCTCGCACGCGGACACGTCGCCGAACGTCTTCGCAAATTGGATGACGCAGGCGAATTTGTGCGTGGTCGCGAGCGCGTCTATTTTCCGGCATCCGGCCAGGTCGCCGGTGAGGAGCGAATAGTTGGTATAGCAGTCCCACAGGCTGTTGAGGTTCAGCCCGTCCTTTTCGCACATGGACAGGTTGGCCGTTTCGGCTGCGAACAGCGAGAAGCAGTTCAGGGCGTAGATGCTGTCCGAGGATATCTGGTAACACGCGGAATAGTCGCCAGTGTAGGTGGCATAAAGCTGGTAGCAGTAGTCCTTCTCCGCCGGGAGCGGGAGTTCTGCGCAGAGGTCAGTGCGCCTTACGGCCGAAACGCACGTAGTGAAGACGACGGCGTTCTGTATGCGGCTGCACGAGGAGAAGTTGCCGGTGGCGATGCTGTAATTCATCAGGCACCAGGCATCGGAATTGCACTGCAGCGGGTCGTTTTTCCCGAGCGCGTTGCACAACAGCTTGTCTGCGGCATCGGCACATGGGTCCACCGCATGGCGGCAGGCGGTGCGGTTGCCGCCCAGGTCGCACAGCGACAGGTTTCGTGACGAAACCGCGAAGGCGGCGATGCAGGCGTTCTTCACGGCAGTGCCGGAGACGGCCTTGCACGCGTCAAGGGAAACGTTGGAAAATGCCTCGTAGCAGGGCTGGACGTACCGCGTAGAAAGATTGGCGCAGGAAGTGTAATTTCCCGAAGCCACCGCCCGCCCGTAAAGGCAGGCGTCATCGCAGGCCGGCAGGGGCGGCGTCTGGTTCGTGAGGTTGGTCCCGGTCTGGTTCGGCTGCACCGGCGGCTGCACCGGGGTGACGGGCTCCACACCATTTTTCTGCATGATGACGTATACCAACCCGCCGCCCACGATGAGGACTGCGACGAGAAGGGCTCCTATCAGCAGGAATGCGCTCCTGCCATCGTCCTGCTTGAAACGGTATTGTTTTTCGCCTGCCATGACGCATATGATAGGACAAGATTTAAAAATTCGCTATCGGCAGGAGACGGCCGAGGCGCTCAAACGTGCCTGCCCCTATAGATGAGATAGGCTGCTGCGGCTATCGCAACCAGCAGGACTGCAATCCATAGCAGCGGATCGGCGCCGTATGCGGTGGGTGCCGTTGCCGTAGCCGCTCCGGTAGGGGCCGGCGCAGGGGCCGCGGCCGAGAGTATGCGGATTGTCTTGTTTTGCATCGGCAGCATCACCGTGTAGGTGCCTTTCTCGCGGAGCTGTAGGGTGAAGCGGCCGCTGGCATCGGTCGTGCCGCTGCCGCGCACGCCGGAGGGGGATACCCATTCAAGAGCGCAGGACACGCAGGGCCCTGCAGGGCCGATGACCGCCAGCGTCACATTTTCACCGGCGGTCGCATTGCCTGATATCGAGATTGACGGCTGCGGTAGGCAGCTGCCGTTCCCGCAGTATTGCCCGGCAGTGCACTGCGCGTTTGAAGCGCACCCTGTCGGCGCGGTCTGGTTGGTCTGATTACTCTGGTTGGTCTGGTTCTGGCTGATGTTGCTGCCACCGCCAGGCGTGACCGGAGGAGTGACAGGCGGGGTGACAGGGGGCGTCGCAACGCAGGCATTGCCACTGCACTGCTCGCCCTGGCCGCAGTCTGAATCCATGCAGCAGGCATAATTCACGCACTGGTGGCCCTGGACTGCACCGCATGAGCATTCCACCGCCGTGCATGAGCTGCCGCTGCACATGTCGCTGCCAGGGCAGTCGGCATCTACGTCGCATTCGGATGCAGGCGAAGACGAAGGGGGCGAAGGCGGGGTCGGAGGGGAAATCCTGTTGAGTTTCCACTGCTCGCTGGAGCCGAGATTGCCTGCGCTGTCCGTGCATGCCACGCTCCAGTCATGCATGCCCACCAATATGCCGGTCACGGCCAGACTGGTCGGCGTATCGTTCAGTACGGAAGAGTTCGTCTGGCTCACCGCGCCGTCAAAGAGCAGATTGCAGCTCGTGGTGGCGCTGAGGTTGTCCATAGCAGTGAAAGTGAAGGTAACAGTGCTGACGATTGATGTTGAGATGTTGGCCGGGGAATCGAGGGTTACAACAGGCGGGGCCGTGTCCACTGTGAAGCTCCAGGTGCCGCTAATACCGGTGTTGTTGGCGCTGTCGTTGCACTGGACAAACCAGGCGTGATTGCCATCGGGGATGCCGCTAACGGGAAAGGAGGCCATCGTGCCGTTATTGGTGGATGCGTTGGTCTGGTTGAGAGTGCCATCAAGATATAACGAGCAGTTCATGACGCTGGCGATGTTGTCCGTGGCCGTGAAGTTGAACACGGCCGTCGTAACGTTGGAGATTGAGAGGTCGGCCGGAGAATCGAGGGTGATTGCAGGCGGAATGGTATCAACGGTGAAGTCCCTTATCTCGCTGGTGTTTATGTTGCTGCCATCCGTGCAGTTTACATACCCGGCATGTGCGCCGTCCGCAAGGCCGGTGACAGTGAAGATAGTTGCCGTGCCGTTATTGGTGGATGCGTTGGTCTGGTTGAGAGTGCCATCAAGATATAACGAGCAGTTCATGACGCTGGCGATGTTGTCCGTGGCCGTGAAGTTGAACACGGCCGTCGTAACGTTGGAGATTGAGAGGTTGGCGGGGGTCGGCGGCGTGAGAACGGTTGTAGGTGGGATTATGTCCGCCGGGAATGCCCTGAAAGTCGGGTAATTAGCCGCATGCTCAAGCCAGATGTTTGTGAAGTCCCAGCTCGAAAGCGGCGGATTACCCTTGCTGTAGAAGTAAGTTGGCTGGGAGTTGCCGCTATTGACGCCAGTGCAACCAGATAGGTTGCCAGAAGGATAAGGGGTGGTCTGCCCGGTTTTGTTGACATCCCAGTAGTTATTGGAATAATTTTTAGGGCCAGTCACACTGCCAAATAAGCCTCCATACGCTCCGTTGACAAATCCGGCTGCGAAGTCGTTATAAACCGTGTTATTTGTTTCATTTCCAATAAGTCCACCCACGAAGCTGGTTCCGTTCGGGGAACCGCTCGCATAGGAATCATAAATTATATTTTTAACAGCCAAGCCGATGAGGCCGCCCACCACGGTACTTCCACTCGCATTTCCTGTCGCATAAGTGCCATTCATCGTATTAGTTTTTGCATAGCCGATTAAGCCGCCCGCATGAGTTCCGATTGCAACCCCACTCGTATCAGTTCCAGTTCCATGCGCATTCCCTGTGGCAAAAACCGAGTCGATAATATTAAGTTCTGAAAAACCTGCGAACCCGCCGACGTTATAAACACCCGTCACATCCCCAGTTGCAGAACAATTGTAAAATCCGCCATTGATGTCAAAACTGCCGATAAAACCACCGACGGCGTAGCTGGTGCTTGTCACGTTTACAGTGGAATAGGAATTATAGAAGAAACTCCCGCTGCCATCCCCAACAAGGCCGCCATTGCTGTGGTCACTGCAAACCACTGCTCCAGTCGAATAGGTATTGTTGATTGTATCCCCGCTGGCTTCGCCGATAAGTCCGCCGACCGCGTTCGCCCCGGTGACAGTCCCGCTTGAATAGGCGTTGGTGACATTAGCGTATGCAGCATAACCGATAAGCCCTCCGACGTTGTTATGTCCGGTCACATTCGTATTGACAAGTCCGACGTTGCGTATTCGCGCCCCGTAGGGAAAACCGAACAGGCCAACGTTATCCATTGCCGTGCGGTTTATGTAAAGGCCGATTATTGAATAGTTGCGGCCGTCGAAAATGCCAGTGTAATAGTTTGAGCCGCCGGAGGAGTTGCCGACTGGCCTGAACCCCCCTCCGTCGCCATAATCAAAGCCGGTACAATTAACATCATTGTTCAGGGCGTAGCTTGCGCCTACGTTGGCGCTCATGTTCTGAAGATCTGAGCAGTTTGAAATCAGGTACGGGTTTCCAGTAGAACCGCTGCCACCTGCGAAGGCCGAGGCAAAAGCAGCTAAAAGTAACAATGACGCCATAATAATCGACAATTTCGGCCATGAACGCATATCACGCAATTCGGGATGCGAATCTTATAATTCTATGCCCCGTCGTCAGAGGCCGAAAATCCCGTTAAAGTCGGTTTTGTATTATGACAGCCTCCTCGCCCTAAAGGGTCGCCCCGTTTGTCGGGGCGCCGCCGCGCCTGCGGGCGCGTCGCGGGGTTTCCTTTTTTGTTTATAGAAAATTCTGCAACGTGGACTGCCCAGCTTGTTCCCTAACGTAATTCTTGGTGGTTTCCAAATCAACATCGCCGATACTCCGGCAAAATTTCCCTGGACTCAGTAGGTGCCCTTTCGGATAACGAAGCCTGAATTCAGGGTGCAGATGAAAGAACTCGTAGCTGCTGCCTCCTTTGAGCAGTTGGAGAGCTTTGGATAAAGAGATTGAAGGGGGCACTGCAACAACCATGTGGACATGATCGGGCATAACCGCCAATTCCAAAACCCCGAAGTGGTATCTCTGTGCAATAATCCGTAGTATGGTATCGTAGTCGTACCTGTATCTCTCCTATTCTGAAAATATTATACCGGTACTTCGGCACCCACTCCAGATGATAAACCAACTGGTATTTTATATGAGCTCCGCTAAACAATTCCATAGATACAACTCCGGTACCGGTCTTCCGTAGAAGGTTGAGCGCCGCCGAAGGCGGCGGCGCGCCGGTTACCGAACTTATTTCACAGCGTAAAAATAGATGCATTGGGGAAAATCTGGCTTTCCCCCAAACCCCTTACCATTGGTTGCGCTCTTACGCCCCAGCTTAAAAGCTGCGGATAGTCGCGCAACATTAATTCTATTCGGTGGAGTTAGGCACCACGGCATTGCGCGGCCAGCTGTTGCTGCACCACGTCGCATCTTGTCAGAAGGTAAATTTTTGTGTTTCGTGGACTTCGGGGAGAAAATACAACTATAAAAGGCTTTCGTGGAAAAAGTGTTTCCCGCTCCGGCAACGGTGCGGGAATGGTGAGAGGCGGGACGGAGCCTTAGGGTGTACCGTCCTCCTCATTTTCATCTACTTACTTGGCCATTACCCCGCCAGCCTGGCCCGGCGTGAATGCGCGTTTTTCAAGAACGGCATCACACTTTACTTCCGGCTATCGCAGTCGAGCACTTTGGTAACGGCAGAATCTCCGCTTTTGACGTCCTTAAAAAGGACTTCTGACATGTCAGCGGCACCAGGCACGGGTTTGACTGAAAACCGCACGCCGTCCACAATCTGTCCATCTTTTACGATTTTGCCTCCGCCGGTTGCGAAGTGGATGGAACCGTCGGGTGCTCTGCAACAAGTGGTTTGCTGAAGGTTCCTGATGCCGGCATTGCGGGAAATACCGTTGTCATCCACCATTGGATTGGAAAGGTAGTTGACATCCACCAAGGGTTGTTTGGGCAAAAACGGCATAATAGCTACCCAACCAGCAATTATCGCTCCCCCAATAATGGTGGACTTGCAATTTTTGCTAATTTTGCTAAGTTTCATACGTTTGATTTGTGGAGGATTTGTTTATTAAATGTTCGCTTTTTTACTTTTTTGACAACAACTGTCGCCCCACCCTGCCCTTCCACCAGACGTTCCGCCCATTCCCGCACCATGGACTGAAACCTTTAAAAATATCTGCCACCTAACTCTTTTCTACCTTTTTCTTAAAGGTTGGATTAGTCAGTTTGAATGAAGGAGGTTATGAATATGGCAAAGAAAGAACACCTGAACTTAGTGTTCATAGGACACGTGGACTCTGGCAAGTCAACCAGCGTTGGAAGGATCCTGTACGAGACAGGGGCCATCTCCGAGCAGACACTCAACAAGCTGAAGGACGAGGCGGCGAAGGTGGGCAAGGCGACGTTCGAGTTCGCTTTCGTCATGGACGCGCTCAAGGAGGAGCGCGAACGCGGCGTCACCATCGACATCTCGCACAGGGAGTTTGAAACGCCGAAATACTACTGCACGATAATAGATGCACCGGGCCACCGGGACTTCGTCAAGAACATGATAACCGGCGCCAGCCAGGCCGACGCGGCAGTGCTGGTGGTGTCAGTGAAGGACGGCGTCCAGCCCCAGACCAAGGAGCACGCCTTCCTCGCGAAGGTGCTTGGCATCGGCCAGATAGCCATCAACATGAACAAGATGGACGCTGTGGGCTACAGGCAGGAGGATTACAACAAGGTCAAGGCTGAAGTGGAGAAGCTCCTCATCGGCATCGGATACAAGGTGGCTGACATAAAATTCATACCCTGTTCCGGCTACGTGGGAGACAACCTCACAAAGAAGTCGCCGAACATGACGTGGTACACCGGCCCGACCCTCCTTGAGGTCGTAGACACCTTCAGGGTCCCGCCCAAGCCAGTTGACAAGCCGCTCAGGCTGCCCATACAGGACGTCTTCACGATAACCGGCCACGGCACCGTGCCCGTCGGCAGGGTGGAAAGCGGGAAGATGAAGCCGGGCGACGCGGTCATAGTCATGCCTTCGGGCGTGAAGGGCGAAATCAAGAAGATTGAGATGCACCACCAGGAGCTGGCAGAAGCTGTGCCTGGCGACAACGTGGGCTTCAACCTGAAGAACGTGGACAAGAAGGACATAAAGAGGGGAGATGTCATCGGCCCGACGTCATCGCCGCCGACCGTGGCTGCGGAATTCACGGCCCAGATAGTGGTTCTCAACCACCCGACCGCGATTTCAATCGGCTACACCCCGGTCTTCCACGTCCACACAGCCCAGTTCGCAGGCAGGATAACCGAATTGGTGGAGAAGAAGGACCCGAAGACCGGCGCGAGCGCAGGCAAGCCGGACTTCATCAAGACCGGCGACGTGGCCATAGTGAAAATACAGCCGCTGAAGCCCATCGTCATAGAGAAGTTCTCTGACTTCCCGCCGCTCGGAAGGTTCGCGCTGCGCGACATGGGACAGACCGTCGCTGCCGGCGTAGTCCTGAACGTCACGCCGAAGGCAGCGTGAAATCCGCTGATTCCTTCTTTCTTTTCCCTTTAGTTTTCTTTTCGTTTTCCTGATTTTTGTTTTCCTTTCCGGACCAGCGCAAGCACCGGACGGCACGGCTTCACATCTCCTTCATGGTGACTGCGGTGACCGTCTTCGCTATGCCCTTTATCGTGCGGAGCCTGCGGATGACAGCCTCGCCCAGGTCATCCACGTCCTTTGCCCGTATCTTCGCGATTATGTCTATCTCGCCGCTGACAATGGACACGTCAAGGACGTTCGGCAGCTTGCTTATCTCACTGGCCACGTCCTCCTGCGACTGGATTTTCGAGTAATCCACGTTGATGAATATGTATGCGGCGATTGGGAGGCCGACCTTGCGGTAGTCGGGAATCGCCGCATAGCGCTTTATTATCCCGTCCTTTTCCATCCTGAGGATGCGATGGTGCACGGTGCTCATGGGAAGCCCGAGCTTTCTGGACAGTGCCTTTATCTTCGCCTTGCCGTCTGCCATTAATTCCGCGAGTATTTCGCTGTCTTTTTCATCCATTTTGATACCTATTGGAATATTTCCAACAAAAGGCTTAAAAAGTGGCATGATTTTGAAGTTTATCCAAAAAGTTGTGGAAAGAATATAAATACAGGGTGCGCCGCGGCATATACAAGGTGATGCTCAATGATGGATAAGGAAACGTTGGCCTATGCGAAACTGACTTCCGGCGTGCTCAGGCACACCGCGGAGTTCTTCCACCGTGAAGGATTCACGCAGATGATGCCTGTGATCCTCTCGCCCATAACCGACCCGCTCGGCCCTGACCCGGGCAGCACTGTGATAAAGACCGGGGAGATAGAATACCTTGGGCAAAGGCTCACACTGACGCAGTCAATGATACTGCACAAGCAGATTGCGGTGAAGAAGGGCGTCGGAAAGCTGTTCATAATATCCCCGAACGTCAGGCTGGAGCACCCGGACAGGAAAAGCAGCGGCAAGCACCTGTTCGAGTTCTCCCAAGTGGATTTCGAGATCGTCCATGGGAAGATGGACGACGTGTTCGCCCTGATGGAGAGGTTCATGGCGGAAATGAGCGCCTATGCCAGGGAAAAATATGCAGACGAACTCAAGGTGCTTGGACGGGAGCTGCCGTCGTTCAGCGGCCCGTTCCCAAGATATACCACCCATGAGCTCGAGGAGAAATACGGAAAGGATTGGGAATATGCGGCATCCCTTGACCACAAGACGCCGTTCTGGGCGCTCTGCCACAGGAGGGAATTCTATGACAAGAGCGACCCGCAGCATGAGGGCCACTTCCTGAACTACGACCTGATATACCCGGAAGGGTATGGCGAGGCGCTGTCAGGCGCTGAGCGCGAGCATGATTTCGGAATAATTATGAAGAAGATCACGGCACACAAGCTCGACCAGAGCAGGTACACCGCTTACCTCGAGCTTGCCAAGGACGGGCTTGTGCCATCCGCAGGCGGCGGCTTCGGCGTCGAGCGGCTCGTGCGCTACCTAGGCGGCGCGAAGCACGTCGGCGACGTGCAGATGTTCCGCCGCGTGCCTGGCGAGCCGGTCACTGCCTGACAGGGGTGACATGTGTGATCGAGCTGCTATTCGCAGGCTTTCTGGTAGGCCTTTCGTTCACCATGCCATTCGGCCCGGCCAGCGCGTTCATAGTGAACACCGGCTTGCACAGGGGATTCATAAATGCCTGGAAAGCAGTTTTCGGCGTCATCGTCTCCAACCTGATGTTCATCGCGTTAATCTGCATCGGAGCGGCAGTTTTTCTCGAAACCCCGGCAATCAAAACCGCGTTTCTTTTTGTTGGCGGCATTGTCCTTTTGGTGCTGGGTTACCGCACCCTCAAGGACGGGCAGATGGGGAGCCGCATCGCGGGCAGGGACGGAAGCGAGAAACCGTTTGTCAAGGCAATTGCAATCTCCACCACCAGCCCTTTTGATTGGACCTGGTGGCTGACGGTTTTTGGGACGTCAGTGGTTTCATATTCGCTTGCCGAGACCACAGTCTTTTCCGTCGGCGTAGTTCTCGCAACTTTCTCCTGGCTTTCTCTGCTTTGCATCCTTTCGATGTTTGGCGGCAGATATCTTTCAAAAAAAGTGTTAACCCACACCAACACTCTTGCGGCCCTTTTCCTCTTCTGCATGGGTGCGTGGTTTATTTACAAAGGGATACTGGCAATCGGCTGATGATGCAGTATGCACCATCCCACGCGCCCATGCGCTTCTTTTTATTGTTTTTCAACCTAACGCACCATAGCGTGGATTCCATGATTACGAACATCGGCACTATTCTTCTTCAAAAACTTGAAGGTAAAGAGGTCGCATTGCGCGGCTGGATACACAGGCACCGCGTCAGCGGCAACATGGTCTTCGCGGTCATACGCGACCCGAGCGGCGTCATGCAGGTCACGGTCAAGAAGGACAAGGTCGGGGAAAAGGACTGGA
>CAZBAM010000032.1:0-10368 GCA_964490215.1 Microcaldota archaeon
TGACCATGGGAATAGAGAAGCTCAAGAGCTCGCTTCTCTCCGAGGCGCAGGAGGACGTGCAGAAGATAGAAGGTTCTGCGCAGGTGCAGGCGAATGCCATCCTGGACGGGGAGCGTTCCAAAAGCGCCGCCCTGAAGAAGGAGGCGGAAGCGGAAGTCGCAAGGCTCCTGGAAGAGCAGAAGAACGAGCGGCTGGCATGGGCCAGGCTTGAGTCCAAGCGCATAGCCTCTGAAGCCAGGGAGGACGCCATAAAGGGCGTGCTGGAGGACTTTTTCGGGGAGCTCAAGGGCGCCCGCAAGAGCCCGCAGTACGGGAAGTTCCTCGGCAGCGCAGTGGCAGCGGCCGCGCGCGAACTCGGCGACGGAGTGACGATCAGGATTGCAAAGGGAGACAAGTCCCACCTGCCCGAGGTGAAGGGCGCGAAGGTCGTGGAAGACCTGCAGGGGCTTGGCGGGGCGGTCGTGGAAAGCGCTGACCGCAAGTTCAGGATAGACCTCACGCTTGAGACGCTCTTCGAGGCCAGGAGAGACGGGATAAGGAAGCAGGTCTACGAGAAGCTTTTCGGGAAGTGACAGGAATGGAGGTTCAATAGATGGGCGACGTGACTGCGGCCATGGGCGGCCGGGCGATGAAGTACGGCTACTCCAACGCCAGGGTCAAGGCCATGAAAAGCCTCATCCTAAAGCCTGCGTTCCTTGAAGAGCTGATACGCGTCAACAGCGTGGACGCCATGGTTGAGCTGCTCCAGCGCACCGGCTACAGGAACGACCTTGCCGCAGCGGCGCTGGTCGCAGGCGGCTCGCGCCTCATAGAGATGGCAGCGTCAAGGAACTTCTCCAGGACCGCCCAGAAGCTCATCGGCATCGCGCCGCAAAGCGACCGCAAGGGCGTGCGCGCCATGATGATAAGATGGGACCTGATGAACCTGAAGGCCCTGCTCCACGCGCGAAGGCTGAAGAGAGGCTATGACGATATGAAGCCCTACCTTTTTGAGGTGGGCGGCCTTTCAGAAGATAACTTCAGGAACATACTCAAGGCAGACGACTCAAACCTGGCGAGGGAACTCAAGGCCACCGAGCTGGGCAGGCTGATGCTTTCGGCAGCCGCCCCGGGCAAGGAGGCGCGCGGCAAGGCGGACGCATTCGTGCGGCTGGAGGGCGCCATAGACACGCAGGTATACGTCCTCATGAACCGTGCGCTCACGGCGGTAGGCGGCGAGGACGTCGGCGGCATACGCCGCGTGCTCAAGAAGGAAGTGGATGCCAAGAACGTCATGATAATAGAGCGGCTCAAGGCGCACGGGATAACGCGCGACCGGATTGAGGCAGAGCTGATACGCGGCGGGACCCTGGACAAGCAGACGATAAGCAGGCTGCTGGACGCGAAAGACCTTTCAGGCCTTGTAGCCATCCTGAAATCGCGGTTCGCGCAGCTTGAAATCAGGGGCGAGGGGCGGAGCGCGCTTTCCCAGCTGGAAGTCGCGCTGGAGAAGTCCCTGGCAGCGCAGAAACTGACTGCATTCCACCGCGCGGTGCTGTCTGTCGGCGTCGTGGTCGGGTTCATGATGCTGAAGGAAGAGGAGATGAACAACCTCAGGAAGATAGCCAAGGGCAAGGAATTCCGCATGCCGGAGAGCGAGGTGCGCGAGATGCTGGTGATCGTATGAAGGCCAGGATACTCGTGCTCGGGGACACGCCGCTCGTGATGGGCTACCGCCTCGCAGGCATAGAGGACGGCGTCGCTGCCACGGAACAGACGTACCAGGCCGAGCTGGAGAAGGCGCTCGCGAACACAGCGTACGGCATCATAATCACCAACGAGTACATGCTCGGCAGGATAGACTGGAGGCTGAAGAAGAAGCTTGACAGCATCGCGTATCCGGTCATCGTGCCTGTGCCGGACTATTCCGGGAAGAGCGCAGAGGGAGACGAGATAAGGATGCTCATAAAGAGGGCCCTGGGCTTTGACTTAGGCAAGAAGTGAATCACTTCTTGCCTGACTTGGACGCAGCAGCGGCCAAGAAGAGGGCGCGAAGAAATAAGCTGATGTAAGACAGAAAAAACGGCATGACGAACGTAAAAACTGACATGAAATGGCATGATTACGGAGATGAATCACATGACAAAGGAACAAGGTCGCATTGAAAGGATAAGCGGGCCGGTCGTGGAAGCGTTCCTGCCGGACGCAAGGCTTTACGACGTCGTAAAGGTCGGCGACGCAGGCCTTCTGGGCGAGATAATCAAGATTGTCGGCACGACGTCGGTCATCCAGGTCTACGAGGACACGTCAGGCCTCAGGCCGGACGAGCCGGTCGTTTCAACAGGGCAGCCGCTTTCAGTGGAGCTCGGCCCGGGCATACTGGCCGGCATCTACGACGGCATCCAGAGGCCGCTCAAGGTCATTGAGGAGAAATCCAAGGGCGTGTTCATCGCACGTGGCGTAGAGGCGCCTGCGCTTGACCGGAAGAAGAAATGGAAGTTCAAGGCGACTGCCGGCAAGGGCGACAAGGTGAAGGTGGGCGACGTCGTCGGCACAGTGCAGGAGACCGAGCTCATAGAGCACCGCATAATGTCCCCCTACGAGGGCAAGCTGGAGGCCATAAAATCCGGCGAATTCACGGTTGAGGAGGAGATCGGGAGCGTCACGCACGAGGGGAAGAAATACCCGCTCATGCTCATGCAGAGATGGGCCGTGAAGCGGTCCAGGCCGGTCATAGAGAAGTTCCCGCCGACAGTCCCGCTGGTCACAGGCCAGCGCATCATAGACACGTTCTTCCCGATTGCGAAAGGCGGGACGGCGTGCATACCAGGGCCGTTCGGTTCCGGAAAGTGCGTTTCAGGAGATACGCCGGTATTGCTTGCTGACGGCTCCATGCCGAAGATGGAGGAGCTGTATAACGCGGTAAGCGACAAAGCGCCGGTCGAGATGCTGCCCAACGAGGAGATTTTCTCCCTGCCAAGGCCGCTTTCGGTATTCTCGCTCAACGGGGAAACCATTACCAAGGCAGAAGCCCCGGTATTCTACAAGGGCATGAGCGACACGCTCATTTCCATAAAGACGAGAAGCGGGAGGACAGTCAAGGTAACCCCGGTTCACCGCCTGTTCAAGATAGATTCCAACGGGAAAATCACCGAAACGGCAGCCGGTTCGCTACAGTCAGGTGATTTCATCGCAGGCATCAGGAAAGTCGATGCGTCCGCCCTGCAGGACAGGGAAATCGACGTCTACGCGCTGGAGGAAGCGCGCATAACGGACCCGGCCGTCAGGAAGGAGATTTCCGATTACGTTAAGAACGGCAGGAAGAGAAGCGTCGCATTCGACCTCACGGAGATAACCCTGGACAACCTGGCGAGCCGCGCGGTCACGCCGAAATTGAAATGGGTTAAGGAGATATGCCGCAAGATTGGCATGCCGCTCCCGACGCCAGGGAAGCTCAGGGGAGACAGGCGTGGCACCGAAGTCATCATCCCGACGCGTGTCACCAGCGAACTGGCGGAGTTCCTCGGATTCTACATATCAGAGGGCTACATCCGTGGAAACAGGACAATCGTCTTCACGAACAACGACCCTGTGCTCCAGGAGAGATACATGGGACTCGTAGAGAAGCTGTTCGGGGTGAAGGGGAAGTTGGAAACGGAGCCTGGTAAGGCGACCAACGTGCTCCTCTCCAGCCGCGTTCTGGTCGACTTCATGAACCTGCTGGACATGGGCAGGAATGCAGCCACCAAGCGGATGCCTGCTGCGCTCTTCGGTTCAAGCGACGCATCGGTCGCAGCTTTCCTCAGGGGCTATTTCCTGGGCGACGGGTCGTACTACAACGGGAACGTGGAGATGACGACCGCAAGCTCACAACTGGCAGACCAGCTGGGGTACGTGCTGAACAGGTTCGGCATCCTCAATTCCAGAGGGGTACGGACCATCAATTCAAAGCAGTATCACAGGCTTTACGTCAGGGGAAGGAACAACCTGAAAACGCTGCATTCGGTCATCGCAGGTGATTACGAGAAGGTGAACCGCCTTGGCGGCTATGCGAACGAGAGCACCGCCAGATGGGACGGCATGGACATTGTTCCGCTTTCTTCAGAGATAATCCGTGCGATGTATCGCGATGGCGGGGTGCCTTATTCCGACCTGAAGAAAGAAGGGATAGAAATCCACAACTACATGGGAAACAAGGAGCGCATGTCAGCCCATCTTTTCAGGAAATTCGTCTCCCTGCTGGTGAACGCGAACGGGAGCCAATTGCAGCAGTATGCCTGCGTGCAGTTAGCCGCGCAGCTGGAATGGATATTCTGCGATGAAATCGCCTCCAAGGAAGAGCTGCAGGGACCTTTCGACGTCTACGACGTGTCAGTGCCAGGGACGCAGAATTTCGTCGGCGGCCATGGCGGGCTTCTTCTGCACAACACGGTCACCCAGCAGAGCCTGGCGAAATACTCCGACACCCAGATTGTCGTCTATATCGGCTGCGGGGAACGAGGCAACGAGATGACCGACGTTCTCAAGGAATTCCCGCACCTGATAGACCCCCGAAGCGGGAGGCCGCTGATGGAACGGACCGTGCTCATCGCGAACACGTCCAACATGCCGGTCGCCGCGCGCGAAGCCAGCGTCTATACCGGCGTCACGATTGCAGAGTATTTCCGCGACATGGGCTACGACGTCGCGCTCATGGCCGACTCAACGTCCCGTTGGGCAGAGGCCATGCGCGAAATCGGCGGACGCCTTGAGGAGATGCCCGGCGAGGAAGGCTATCCGGCATACCTGGCAAGGAGGCTGGCCGAGTTCTACGAAAGGGCAGGCCGCGTGCGCTGCCTGGGAACCGAGGAGAAATACGGCTCGGTGACGATTATAGGTGCCGTGTCTCCGCCCGGCGGTGACATCTCTGAGCCGGTGTCGCAGAACACGCTCCGCGTCACCAAGGTCTTCCTGGCCCTGGACGCGTCGCTCGCATACAGGAGGCACTTCCCGGCGTTCAACTGGCTGAAGAGCTACACGCTCTATTCAGACAGCCTTGAGGAATGGCTCGCTGAGAACGTGTCGTCGGACTTCACAAAGATGATAAAGAACACCATGGCGCTGCTGCAGAAGGAGGCTGAGCTGCAGGAGGTCGTGCAGCTCGTCGGGCCTGACGCGCTGCCTGAAAAGGAGCAGGCCGTGCTCATGGTGACGAAGATGGTCAGGGAGGACTACCTCCAGCAGAACGCTTACAGCGACGTTGACGCGAGGTGCGAGCTGAAGAAGCAATACCTCATGCTCAGGACGATAATGAAATTCTGGGAGCACGCCAGCAACGCCCTTGACACCGGCGTCCAGCTGAAGAAGCTCCAGGAGCTTCCGACGAAGGTGGCCATAGGCCGCATGAAGGAGATAAAGGACCTGAAGGAGTTTGACGCGCTGCACAAGGCCATGGAGGCCGATTTTGAATCCATCAAGGCAGGGTGACGACGATGAAGGAATACAGGACAATCACTGAAATCGCGGGGCCGCTGGTGTTCGTATCGGACGTAAGCGGCGTTGGATACAACGAGATAGTTGAGATAATGCTGCCCACCGGCGAGCGCAGGAAAGGGCAGGTCCTTGACGTGGGCCGTGGCATTGCCGTCGTGCAGGTCTTCGGGCCCACGGCAGGCATCAGCACTTCGCAGACCACCGTGCGCTTCCTGGGCGAGACCATGAGGCTCGGCCTTACGCCGGACATGCTCGGCCGCGCGTTCACCGGCCTCGGCGAGCCCAGGGACAAGGGCCCCCGCGTCATCCCGAAGGAGAGGCTGGACATCACAGGCCTTCCCATAAACCCGTATTCGCGCGAGATGCCGAACGAGTTCATCCAGACCGGCATATCCAACATAGACGGCATGAACACGCTCGTGCGCGGGCAGAAGCTGCCCATATTCTCAGGCGCAGGCCTTCCGCACAACCAGCTCACCGTGCAGGTCGCCAGGCAGGCGAAGGTGCGCGGGACTGGCGAAAAGTTCGCCGTAGTCTTTGCCGCCGTCGGCATCACCCACGAGGAAGCCTCGTTCTTCGTGCGCGACTTCGAGAAGACCGGCGCGCTTGAGAACGCCGTGCTCTTCCTCAACCTCGCGGACGACCCGAGCGTGGAGCGCATCATCACGCCACGCCTTGCGCTGACTACGGCAGAGTATCTCGCCTACGAGCAGGGCATGCACGTCCTCGTCCTGATTACTGACATGACCAACTACTGCGAGGCGCTGCGTGAGATTTCATCCGCACGGCAGGAAGTGCCTGGCAGGCGCGGCTATCCCGGCTACATGTACACAGACCTTTCCACGATATACGAAAGGGCTGGACGTGTTAAGGGAAGCACAGGCTCGGTCACGCAAATCCCGGTCCTCACGATGCCCGGTGACGACAAGACGCACCCGATCGCGGACCTGACAGGGTATATCACC
Organism: Microcaldota archaeon; assembly: GCA_964490215.1. Taxonomy (GTDB): domain Archaea; phylum Micrarchaeota; class Micrarchaeia; order Anstonellales; family Bilamarchaeaceae; genus Bilamarchaeum. The sequence goes on from CAZBAM010000032.1 coordinate 6,417, forward strand.
GAAGGGCAGATACTGCTCAGCAGGGACCTGCACAGGAAGAACATCTACCCGCCGATTGACCCGCTGCCTTCGCTTTCAAGGCTCATGAACTCAGGCATCGGACCTGGCAAGACGCGCGAGGACCACAAGGGCGTCTCTGACCAGCTCTACGCGGCTTACGCGAACGGACGTGATTTGCGCAGCCTGAGCGCGGTCGTCGGAGAGGAGGCGCTCACGCCCTCGGACAGGAAATTCCTCAGGTTCGCTGACGAGTTTGAGAAGAGATTCACCAAGCAGGGCTATTACGAGAACCGCGACATAGAGACGACGCTGTCCATAGGATGGGACTTATTGTCCATACTCCCAGAGGACGAGCTCAAGAGGGTGAAGAAGGAGTACATAGCCAAGTACCTGAAGAAGGGCAAGGCGGAAAGCGGCAAAGAAGCCGAAGGCAAGCACGCCGCGGGGAAGAAGTAACGCAAAACAGGGAAACCCACATGGCAATGACAACGGACGTCAATCCGACGCGCATGGAGCTCATAAAGACCAAGGAGCGCATCACGCTGGCCCAGAAGGGCCACAAGCTCCTGAAGCAGAAGCGGGACGCCCTCATCCTGGAGTTCTTCAAGATACTGAAGAAGGCCCAGGACCTGCGAGGGCTGCTCGCAAAGAAGGTGTCCCAGGGCTACCACGCCCTGGCGCTGGCAGAGACGTACCACAGCATGCAGGAGCTTTCCAAGGTCTCGTTTGACCTGCACAAGGAGATAGACGCGGACATAGAGGTCAGGAACGTCATGGGCGTGAAGATACCGAGCATAACGGCTGAGATGGACTCCACGCATTTCCTGAGCCTGCCGACCTATTCGGTGGCTGCCACGAGCGCGAAGATAGACGCTGCAGTGGAGGATTTCAACGAGATTCTGCAGATGACGATAAAGCTGGCAGAGACAGAGACGGCGATGAAGCGGCTGATTCTTGAGATTGAGAAGACCAAGAGGCGTGTGAATGCGCTGGAGTTCGTCCTGATTCCGCAGCTTGAGGACCAGAAGAAGCTGATCACGTTCAGGCTGGAGGAGATGGAACGAGATAGCTTTGTGAGTTTGAAGACGATTAAGAGGAAGCTGGATAGGCAGAAGAAGGAAGCGAGGGCGAAGGGGAAGAAGGGATATGGACGGGTTAGCTCAAACGACTAATTACGCGATATGAACTGGGCGAACGAGTTTTTTGGTTTTGGGGTTAGCGAACGGACGATCTGAGAAACCGGGGTTTCAACAGGAATCGGGATGGCCCCCTTTCAACGCCGCACTATCCTTTCGGCATCAAACAACCAAACGTCATCGCTTTCCTTGATGCTGAACCCTTTTTTGTTGAACAGAACCCATCTAATCGGTTTTTTGGTTTTCAATCCTCTGGCAGAGGCTTTCAGCGCTTCGAGTTCTTTCATCCCTACCGCACTGTCGCTCCATTTGCATTCCCCGACATAGAGCGCTTTGTCCGTCTCTATGACCAGGTCTATCTCTCTTTCTCCGAACTTTCCGTCTATCTCAACGTTTCCCCACCACTTGCCGAGATTCACGATCCGTTCGCCTTTATTTTGCAAAAAACGGCTCAGGTAGTCTCTGCAAAGGAGTTCGAATCTCTTACCAAGGAACGTATTCAGCTGATGTTTATCCGGTGCCTGCTCCTTCCCATAAACAAGGCTGAACCAGAATGCCAGCAGGTTATCTCTTATGCCGTATATGCCCTTCTTGCTCCTATACCTGTTTTGATCAAATGGCACCACCCGTTCTATCAGCTTGAAATCATTCTGCAATGCCAGGATGTATTTTGATAGCGTGGTTTGCCGGATGCCCATCTTATTGGCTATCTCACCGGCTGACACCAGGCCAGAACCGATTGCCTCCAGTATAGAAAAATATTTTTTGTAAGCAGAGCCAAATTCCTGCCTTAGGATATCCTGGCCTTCTTCCCGCAACTGCCCGGTGTAGAAAAACAACCCTTCGATGGGCGGGGCGCCCTCGCTCCTCTCCAGCAGTTCGTAATAATATGGAATGCCGCCAAAAACGCAATAATCGGCTATTTTTTGTTCCGGGGATTTGGTGCCGAGGTCATCCAGCATGTGCCAGACCACGTCCAGGCTAAGCGGATCCAATAGGATTTTGAAGGTCGCCCGGTTGAACAACGGAGCCTTTTGTCTTGTAAATATCTTATCCATCATGCGCACATAGGATCCGGAGAGGATGAGCACCTTGTCTGTTTTCTCCTTATATAGCTCCCAAATCCGCTGTAGCTCATAAGGTATCGACGGGTTAATCTCAAGGAAATTGGGGAATTCGTCAATATACAGCACCCTCTCCTTCGATTTCGTAAAAAAATACTCAAACGCCTCCTTTACGCTGTTGAATGACGGCGCATAATCCTCTGCCAAAACTTCAGCCATATCCATCGCCGCCTGCTTCTCCTCCTTGGGAACGATCATTACCTTCAGTCCCCCGTTTTTTTTCAAAAATTCGTCAACCAGCCTGCTCTTGCCGACCCGTCTTCGTCCGCTTATTATTATCATTGCCGAATCCCGTTGCCGTACGGCCTGTTGCAGTATCCCCAGCTCCTTTTCCCGATCATAGAACTTCATATTATCCACTCGCAGGATTATCCTATGGTAGGATAACTATTTAAACCCTGCGTTCACCCGCGTATTGGCACGGAAAGGCAGGCTTCCTGCTTCAACGAAGCTTGTACTTGCCGGTCCAGGGGCGATATATGTGCTTTTCCAGGCCTCATTTCCGCGGGGCTACGACGTGGGCTTGCTCTTCATCCCATAACTGAAGTCGTGTCTCGCATGCCTCTCTCAGGATGGATTCCCCGAATCCGCAAAACTTCAGGGCATTCACCAACTGAATTATTCAGTAAGTGAATATATGTGACACACTCCCAGGGCTAAAGCCCTGGGCTTCTGGCTGACTGCTTTAGGCAGGAAGCCGTGTGGCACAAGAAAAACTGAGGATTCGGGTTCGCTTCCTCCTAGGTTTAAAAACCTAGGCTTCCGCGAACCCTGGGAGTGTGAATTACCTATGCTGAAGAGGTGGGCTGCCCTCAATACTTTTTGTATTACGATGGTATCATCTAATGATACTTCCGGGATGTGGAGTATACATACCGTTTCTGATGCACCAAGTGGATCAATCCCAGCTTTCGGCCTTAGCCGCGGCATTTGTCTCAGCATCTACCTGGATACTACATGAAGCTGGCCGGGACAGAGACTGCGATGAAGCGCCTTATTCTAGAGATAGAGAAGACGAAAAGGCGCGTGAACGCGCTGGAGTTCGTGCTCATCCCGCAGAAATGGGAAAAGATGAACCGCTCTGCCGGGCGAGGCTCCCAAAGATTCAGAGGCTGACCTTGAGGCCGAGCTCCCGCTTGAGCTCGCGGTAGCGGTTCCTGATGGTCACCTCGGTGACCCCGGCAACGTCCGCTACCTCCTTCTGGGTCTTCGTCTCACCGTGCATCGCGCTGGCGATGTAGAGCGATGCGGCAGCCACGCCTGTAGGCCCGCGACCGGAAATCAGGCCCTGCTTCGTGGCCTTCCTGATGAGCTTCACGGCGTCTTCCTGGACCTCGCCGCCGAGCCTGAGCCCGGCCGCGAATTTCGGCACGTATTCAGCCGGGTCGGTGAGCGGGACGTCAATCTGCAGTCCTACCTTCAGGAAGCGGTACGACCTGCCTATTTCCTTCTTCTCAATGCCGGAAACGCGCGCGATCTCGTCCAGCGTCCTCGGGATGCCACGGAGCCTGCAGGTGGCGTATATAACCGCCGAGACTACGCTCTCGATGCGCCTGCCACGGATGAGCTCAGCCTTCACCGCCTGCCGGTAGAGGAGCGCGGAGCTTTCCTTGAGGTTCTCGGGAAGCCCGAGCGATGACGCCACGCGGTCCAGCTCCGAAAGAGCGATGACCAGGTTCCTGTCCAGTGAGG
>CAZBAM010000033.1:0-6965 GCA_964490215.1 Microcaldota archaeon
GTCCGTAATTCCTCCCACATCTGAAGATGCGGGTTTCCTTACGGTGGATATATGAAGGCGCAGGCGTCACTGGAACAGCTGTTCATGCTAGGGATAGGACTGATTTTCCTGATAGTGACGTTCTACGTGGCTGCCACCTACGCATCTGACACCCTGCGCATCTCCCAGGCTGAGGACGCGGTGGGAAGGCTGGCGGCAGCTGCGGACTACGTATATTCGCTCGGCCCCAATTCCAGGGAATACGTGGACGTCTATCTTCCGGACAGCATAATGGAGATGAACGTGAGCGGGCGGCGCATCCTGCTGCGGGTGGGCATATCATCCGGCACCACGGACGTGTTCGCGACCACCCATGCGGACCTCATCGGCGCCCTGCCTGCCGCCAGGGGGAAGCAGAGGATACTGGTGCAATACCTGGAAAACGGAAAGGTGCTCCTGGGCGAGGCGGGCCTGTCCTGCGCGCCTTCGCTGCTGTCACGGGCGTTCAACCAGACCGATAGCGGGAGCGACCAGGTCACCGTAAGGAACGCCGCATATTTCACCATAGACGGGATAACAGCCACGCTTTCCGGCCCGGTGACCGCAATCGCGTCCATAAGCCAGCCGGCAGACAGCCTTGAGACCGCGCAGAGCAGCGAGGTGACGGTGAACTACAACGTGCCTGACGGCCAGCCGCTGGGCACCTACGGCGGCACCCTGCTGGTGGAGAGCGAAAACGACGGCGCCTGCGTCACGGAGATAAACGTGCGCGTGAACGGAGCATCCACCTGCACCGGCCTGTGCATGGCGCAGGGATACGTTTCCGGCATGTGCAGGGAAAGCGCAGGCGACTGCATACGGAGCGCCGAGGACTACATGAGCGGGAACGATTACGCCTGCCTGGTCCAGCCGCGCTGCTGCTGCAGTCCCACCCACGACAAGAAGGGGCCCGTCGTCTCCATGATAAACAACACGCCGGAGAACGCGACAGTCGCGGAAAACATAACCATCCACGCCATCTGCAACGACTCGGCCACCGGCGGAAGCTACATATACTCGGCAAGGGTGCACATTGACAACGGCAGCTGGACGGACATGCAGGCGGACGACGCGGCTTTCTCGCACCTGGTGGTGGAGGAGGTGAACCTGCCCGTGGGGCGGCTCACGGTGGGGCAGCACATAGCGTGGGTGCAGTGCACTGACACGGCCAACAACTCCGGGCCGATAGCGTTTTACTATTTCAACGTCAGCATGGCAGACGTCATCGGGCCCATCATAACCTACATGAACCACACCGCGTACCCGACCACGCTGGCCAACATAACCACGTCGGGCAGTACCACGGACCAGTATACCGGCGACCACGACATAGAGGGCTGCAGGGTGAAGGTGGATTACGGGGACTGGTATGAGGCCGAGCCTTCCGACGGTGCGTGGGACTCGCCCACCGAGGACTATACCTACAACATAGGCCCGCTCGCGGTAGGCTACCACGTGGTATACGCCCAGTGCAGGGACACCAAGAACAACAGCGGCGGCGTATACAACATGAGCTTCGGCGTCGTTGACGTGGACCTCATGCTGGTGCTGGACAAGTCGCCGTCAATGCTCTGGGCAGTTACCAACGTCAGCAGCTTCACGGTGGTGAACACGCCCAACACCGGATTCACGCTGGTGAAGACACTGGCCGTGAGCGCCACCAACGGGAAGTACGCGAACATGACCACGGAGATAATGGCGAACCGCAGTGGGTGCACGGCCTACTACGAAATCAGGATCGGAAGCGACGTCATCGCGAGCGGGAACAGGACCAGCACGTCGTATGGCAAGATAGAAGACGTCAATGTGGACATGTCGTCCTACAGCCCTCCGTTCAACCTGCTGCTCTACCTGAAAAGGAGCGCGGGGACGAGCTGTCTGGCCTACAATCGCCGATTCTCCATCCAGCAGCTGCCGGACAAGCTTTACGCAGCGCAGAACGCGTCCAAGACCTTCGTTGACATCGTGAGCGAAACCACCAACGCCGGGTTCGGGACTTACTGCTACTCCGGGAGCCTGGACCTACAGCTTGACGTAATGGACAGTGCGGCCAAGACCGTCATGAAGGACGAGATAGACGCCATAATCACGTGCAGCAGCACATGCATAGAATGCGGCCTGGAAATCGGTGCGGACGAACTCGCATCGGCGAGGGGACGGCCGAACGCGACGAGGGTAATAGTGCTTCTTACCGACGGCCAGGGCAACGTCGGGGACTCGGTCGCCGGCGCGGTCTATTGCAGGGACAGGAACATAACCGTTTACACGATAGGCTTTGGAAACGACGTGGACGACTCCGAGCTCACGAATATAGCCCTCCTTACCAACGGCGAGTACTACTTCGCGCCGGACGCACAGACACTGCAGGAGATATTCATGAACATAGGGAAGTGAGGTGGGGGCATGGAACGGAGGGCGATGCACGGTTATGTCCGCAATCCGTTCCAAGGCCTTTTTCACGTCCGTTCCCACGAGCCTTTCCGTGGCCCTTCCCACCCGGCTTTCCGGCAGGGGCACGGGCAGGCCGGGCTGGAATTCCTCTACTCAACGGCTTTGGCAGTGCTCTTCCTCATAATGGCGCTGGCGGTTTTCTCGCAGTGCCAGCAGGAGGCGTACAACCTTGCGGCGTCAGGGGCGGCGAAAAGGGCGTGCAACGCGGTGGCGGCGCAGATAAACGGCGTCGCGGCGTCCGGCGCAGGCACCGAGGTGCTGCTTATCGTGCCGGGCGCGGAAACCGGTGCCAACTACACGATGGTGGTGAACGGCCAGAACAGGCTGCTGTCAGTGGGCTACGCGGAGGGAGTTAGCGGCTGCCAGCTGGTCACTGCCGCTGTGTCCAACGGGACACCTGGGACTTTCATGATACGGGAGGGCGCGACCATAAGGAACGTGGATGGGGTGGTCGTGGTTGGCTAGCCTCAAGGCGCAGGCGTTCTCGCTTGACCTTATCGCCGCGTACGCAATCAGCCTCCTCACGCTCGCCTATTTCATAATCCTGTGGGGCTCGCTGGTGTCGGCGCAGACAAGGGCAGGGGTGCGGGAGGAGATAGACCTGGCAGCGCTTTCGGTCTCTGACATACTCGTCGCCTCGCCGGGCTATCCCGAGGACTGGCCCATGGACCCTGAAAACGCAGGCAGCCTCGGCCTCGCGGCCACCCCCAACGTCCTCGCTCCATACAAGGTCGCGGCGTTTTCCGCGATGGAGTACGCCTATGTGAAGCAGGGGCTGGGGGTCACGCGTGACGTCTTCATAAGGATAGAAAGCCCTGAAGGGGTGAGGTATGCCACTGCCGGCATCCAGCCGAACGCGACACTGGCCTCTTCGGAAGTCAGGAGGCTGGCGCTCATGAACGGTGCGCCGGTAGTGGTGAGGGTGCAGGTGTATGCCGGGAACTAAGGGCTTCATTTTCACCATGGACGCCGCGCTGGCGTTCATGCTGCTCGTGCTGGTGCTCGTCTTCATCGGATTCCTGGCCCAGCAAAGCGAGAGCAGCCCTTACCCGAAGCTCCAGGAAGTGCGCCTGGCGAGGGATGCGCTCGCTGTCATGGGCGCGGACGGCGTGCTTGGCTCTGGCAACAGGACGCGCATAGAGGAGGAACTCAACCGGACCCTGCCGGCCAACATGCAGGCGCACCTGCGCGTAAGCACGTATTACAGGGAAGGCTCGTTCAACCTGATGGACATTGACGAATACGGGGCCGACATACCAGGCAACACGAGCATCTACGAGGTCGGTTACCTGTTCCCTTCGTTTTACGAAGAGCGGGCTACGAACTACTCGGTGGCGAGGCTGGCCGTATGGGAGGGGACGCAGCAATGACCGGGACTGGAAAACGACCGGGGAACCGGGGCGGGGCCGGAAATGGCGGACGCGCGGGCCGGGGCCGCAGGGGCATGTTCTTCACGATTGCTGCCATGCTGCTGGCCATGGCGCTGCTCACCATCGCCCTGCCGGCTGCCGGAAGGCCGGCCAAGGTCGGAAGCACGGTGAACGCCATGCTGGGGCTGGACGAGACAACGGCCGCGTTCGCAAACCTCCAGGGGCAGCTCACAGCCATACGCGCCCGGACGATTAACGTGAGCGCAGCGAACGGCAGCGTTGAGGTTGACGCCGCGCTGCCGGTGCCTGCGGCCGCTTCAGAAGACCTCTACACGTTCCTTGATTTCGCCTCGGAGTTTTCCGGCGCCAACGTCTCGGCCAACATAAGCGGCATCGCTGCCGGCTCATTCATGGTGCGGCCGGTGAACGTTTCCATAAGCCACAACGGCAGCGCGTTGTTCGTGACGCCGGACGGCGCCGAGGGGAGCCACTCCAGCGTGTCCTACTACAATGTGGAATTGACGTTCCCGGAAGGCGGCGTGGACGACGCGGACTGGGAGCAGTTCAGCGGGGCGGCGAACGGCAGCCCGGACGCCCTGCCGGTTACGGTGATAGTGCGGGACGCCCGCGGGGCGTCATATGAGGAATTCAGCGCCGTCGTGGACAGGCACGGCACGAGCGTCATAAACATCACGGGCACAGGCACGGCCATCGGCTTCGTCCGGTTCGTCCCCCCGGCCGCGCTCGAGGTGCTCTGCTACGGAAATGCTGATTTAAAAGCTTTGACCGGTTTTAACAGGCCAGTGTACGTGGAGACAGAAGACGTGGTGGACGTGCGCTCGCACGCCAACAAAAGCGCCAGGTTGAGGATAGCATGAAAGTGTCTGACATGATGAAGACCAAGTTCCTCTACCTTGACAGCAACGACCCGTTCTCGGCCGGTGCGACCAAGCTGCTCGGCAAGAACAGGTGCGAGATACCTGTGCTCTCCAACGGCAGGTTCATCGGGATGTTCACGCTTCCGGACGTTGCCGCGGCGTTCGTGAAAAGGAAAGTCGCGGCGGACGCACCCAAGGACATCATAGCAAAGCTCAGGGACGAGCCGATCAGCCGCCACATGAAGAGGCCCCTGTTCGGCTGCCCGCGCCTGGCGCCGGACTGGGACGTCATGAAAGCGTTCAGGCTCCTGGTCCGCGCGCCCTGCGAATGCCTGCCGGTCATAGACCGGAAGGGCAGGCTGGTGGGCGTCGTATTCGCCGAAGACCTGAAGGGGAGGATGGTGGAACTGCTTGAGGAGCGCTTTACCTCCACTCCGGGCAGGAAGGTCAAGGAGGACAGGTACGTGGGCGAGAGCGATACCACTATAGACGAGGTGCTGAGGTTCGTCCAGGCCAAGGGGACCGTGAGCGCAGAAGAAGTCGCCGGGAAGTTCGGCATACCGGTGGCCAACATAGAGGAATACGCGCTCAGCCTGGAGAAGAACGGCCTGCTTAAGATTGAATATACGCTGCTGGGCAGGATGAGGATTAAGAGGGTGGAGCGCCAATGAGCGAATCTGACAGCTACAAGATAACAGCGGACGGCGTGGAGGCGACGGTGAGCATAGAGAAGCAGCCGGGCGGGCTGCCGATGTACACCCTGAGCGTCCCCCATCCGGAGCCGGCGACGGCGGCCTACCTCAACACCGTGAAATCCGAGCTGCTGCGGCAGGTGCGCATCACCACACAGGAAGTGCTGGACATCAAGCTCATGGCCGAGCTGAAGGAAAAATTCTACAACATGGCCCTCAAGCTGGTGAAGGGCAGCATCCCGCACCTCAGCGAGCAGAAGGCCGCCGAGCTGTCGGGCATGATGGTGCAGGAGCTGCTCGGCCTCGGGGACATAGAATTCCTGCTCAAGGACGACGACCTGGAGGAGGTGTGCGTGAACAACTCCAGGGACCAGATATGGGTGTACCACCGCGCGCACGGCTGGTGCAAGACGAACCTCAGGATAGACACCGAATCCAAGATATGGGACTACTCCAGCCTCATAGGCAGGAGGGTGGGCAGGCAGATAACCGCGCAGGACCCCCTGCTGGACGCATACCTGCCGTCCGGTGACCGCGTTAATGCCACGCTCGCACCCATATCGGTCTTCGGCAACACGATAACCATAAGGAAGTTCGCCCGCAAGCCCTGGACGATAACGGACCTCATACTCTCCAAGACCATAAGCGAGGAAGTTGCCGCATTCATATGGCTGGCCATGCAGTACGAGCTCAACATACTGGTGGCCGGGGGCACTGGCGCCGGTAAGACGTCCATGCTCAACGTGCTCTGTGCGTTCCTCCCCCAGAACCAGCGCGTGATTTCCATAGAGCAGACGAGGGAAATAACCCTGCCGACTTACCTCCAGTGGGTGCCGATGGTGGTCAGGCAGGGCAGCAGGGAGAACAAGGGGGACGTCGGCATGCTTGACCTCATGGTCAACGCGCTGCGCATGAGGCCGGACCGCATAATAGTCGGCGAAGTAAGGCGCGCGGAGGAGGCCGAGGTCCTGTTTGAGGCCATGCACACAGGCCACTCGGTCTACGCCACCATGCACGCCGAAACCGTGGTTGAGACCTTCAAGAGGCTGGTCAGCCCGCCCATAGAGCTGCCAGAGGTGGTGCTGGAATCGCTGCACTTCGTGCTGGCCATGTACCGCGACAGGAGGAGCGGCATAAGGAGGGTGTTTGAAATAGGGGAGCTGATACCGTCCGAAAGGGGCGAAAGCGTCGGCGTCAACATAGTCTACCGCTGGCACCCGGCAAGGGACAAGATAGAGGAGGAGAACCCCAGCGTGCGCATGCTGGAGATATTGAGGACCTATACGCGCATGGACGACAACGAGATAAAGGCGAACCTGGGCGAGCGCGCCAGGGTGCTCCACCAGATGGCAGCCAGGAAGATAACGGGCGTGGACGAGGTGGGCCGCATGATAGTGGACTACTACGAGGACCCCGAGGGCCTGGTGAAAAAGCTGAAGGGCTGATGGGGTAAACTACCCAGGCCTAAAGGCATGGGCTTTCGATTGGTTGATTTGATTGCACAACACCGTTGAACAAACCAACTTCATTCCGACGCAGAAGCCCGTTTACAGGGG
>CAZBAM010000034.1:0-5841 GCA_964490215.1 Microcaldota archaeon
CCGACGCCGTTCTCCTTCAGCCAGTCCTTTATCTGCTCGTATTCCCTGCGCGTGATTTTGTAGGATATCTCCCTGAGCGCTTCCTTTACTTCGCCCGGCGTGGCCTTCCTGAGTATTTTCTTCACGTCGCTGTCACTGGCCCCCTCAGCCTGGAGCTTGCTGTCCTGACCGCCGTATTTCTTGAGCATGTCAACTATGATTTCGCCGAACGTGAATATACCCTGCCTCATTTTCTCGGCGTTGAGGTTGAGGAAGTCTATGGTGAGCATGCGCTCCAGGAAGGGCTTGAGCGCGTCGTCAAACGTGTGCGGTCTCTGCGCCTGGTGCTTGAGGTAGGCGAGCATCACCTCGCGGACGTTGCGGTTGAGCGGGTCGTTGGTTGCCTGGATGCCTTGCCGCACGTCCAGAATGGCTTGCGTACGCTGTTCCTCCAATACGCTGGCGGTATCGGTCGCCATGTCCGAGTAGGTCTGGAATATGAATCCGGTGGTGTCAGGGCCTTCTTTCCTGAAGAAGTCGTCTATCATCTTGGCTGCCAGGACGACTGTGGCAAGGTTTTTGGGGAAGTCCATGTAATGGCCGATTTCATGTGAGAATATTCCTTCGTAGGACCTCTCTTCAGTAAGTCCGGCACTCTTCGCGAGGTTTTTGACGAATGTCCTGTCCACGAGCGTCTCGCGTTTGCTGAAATCAAAGCATGCGCCGCCATCAAGTTTCGGCACTACCTTCGGCTGCTTGAGCGGGGGGTAGTGGTACCAGCCGCGCGTACGATTCCAGACCGCCGTGAGGTTTGCCATGTTTTTCACTTATCCCCGATCCGCTTTCCCTTGTGGTAGATTTTGCCGTGGATAATGTTGGACGAGATGCTCCCGATATCGCCGTCGATATTGATTTCCCCACCATTCAGCCAATACCCAATCTCGGCGCCGGCATTCCCTCCTACAGTTATGGTTCCGCCTTTCATGTAACAGCCGAGTTGCTTGTCGGCATCGCCTTTGACCAGTATCTTGCCGCCTTCCATCGCACAGCCGCATTCCGCGCCGGCGTTTCCTTCAACCAGGATTTCGCCGTTGCTCATGTGTGCGGCGCACTCCTTTCCAGTATCCCCACTAACGCGGAGTTCGCCACCAGCCATGGAATGGCCAAGTCGAGAACCGGCACTGCCTTTGACTCTTATCTTGCCGGCAGTCATGTGGTCGCCACAGCCATCACCCGCACTCCCATCAACGCAAATTTCGCCGCCTTTCAGGTATTCGCCGCACTTGTCGCCTGCATTTCCAGTGACACGGATTTCCCCGCCTGTCATGTGGTAACCTATGTTTTTAGCAGCATCCAAGTTTATTGTTATCCTCCCTCCTTTGAGCCAAATGCCGCAGGAATCACCCACATTCCCATCAACATGAATTTCGCCGCCTTGCATGGACATGCCCAGGTCACGACCGGCGTTGCCTTTCACCGTCATAAGACCGCTTTTCATGCCTTCGCAGCAGTCGTCACCTATGCTTCCGATAACCGTGACGTTTTTTGTGTTCTCGTAACATAGGTGGTAGATGTGCATCTCCATGTGGGCGGTGTGGATTACGTAGTCCTTGTCCTTTCCGCCATTTATCAGGGCGCTGAGGAAAATGCCTGCCTTGCTGTAACAAGCGAACTCGTGGAGAAGAGACGCCAGGGCGATGCTGAATCGCTCCACCTCCGATGCTGAAAAGCTTTTGTCTTGCAGATGCGCCAGGGCATACCGGTAGTTCGCTTCATTGTCACTGTGTATATTGCTCGTATGAGCAAATTTTTTTCTGCACACTTCCCAGGCAGTTGCCAACTGTTGGAGCACAGGGTCCACCTTTACATCGGCCGTCCTTACCGCTTGCTCATTTTCCGCCTTGTACCTGCCGAACGGGCTGTTGAGGGCTAGGGCTGAACGAGGCATAATTTTCTCATCTCGTCCAACAACCTGTTTACGCATAATCTTCACTTGTCAACTATCAGTTTTCCCTTGTGGTAGATTTTGCCGTGAGTAATGAGGGTTGAAGTGCTGCCGCAGATTTCGCCTTCAATGTGGATCTCCCCGCCGTTCATCCACGTTCCAACGGCAGTGCCGGCATCCCCTTCCACGCATATGGTCCCGCCGTTCATCTTATACCCAATCCAGGCGTCGGCATCTCCTTTCACGGTTATGAGCCCCTTTTCCATGCTGTATCCAACAGTATTGCCGACATCGCCTTTCACCGTGATGTTTTTCGTATTTTTGTAACCCAAATGAATAATCGGAACGCTCAGATGCCTGGTGTGAATTACATAATTATTGTCCTTGCCGTTGTTCATTAACGCGCTCAGGAAAAGTCCTGCATTTATAAAAAACCAGATTTCTTCCTGAAACTCTGCCAAGGCGATGCTGAATTGCTGAATGTCTGCGGCCGAATGGGAGTGGTTTTTCAAGGAGTAAACCATGCGATCATGTATGGAGTCTTCGTTTTCGCTATCTAGTGCTTTTGTTTTACGATAAAGCTCCTTCAGCCCTTCCACTGCCGGATCCTTTTTCACTTCTGCTTTCCGGACGATGTGTTCGTGTTCGGTCCCGTATCTGCCGAAGCGTTTGTTGGCTGCCAGGATTACAGCGGGCCAGGCAATCCTCTCGCGGGTGGCGGTTCTCATCTGCCGCACCTCACTTCTCGTAGAACGCCTTGCGGTCGCCGAGCTTGGCCTGCGTCACCAGGTCCTTCATGAGCGGGTGGTCATACGAGGCCGGATTCAGCCTGCCAAGTTCATCAGCGCTGAGTTCGTCCTTCTGCATATTCGCGATGAAGTTTTTCATCGGCTGGATGGATGATGCATACCTCGCATAGACCTCGCCGACCAGCGTCTTCGCCAGGGCGATGTTTTCGTTGTCCGTGCGGGGGGCGTTCCCGTTCCTGTTCCGGTAGTCGTCCGTGAAGTCGGCCTTGTGCGCGAACACGTAAGGAAGCACGAATTTCATGTGGTCCAGCCGCGGGTCCTCTTCCAGGAACCATGCCAGCGCCCTGGCGTAGTCTATGGCGGCCATGGCGCTCCTCGGGCTGAAACTGTGCCTGACGCTCGCGCCGGCATATGTCAGGTCGTGGGTGTCAGCGCTTACGGGGTCGGAAACGCGCTTTGTGCCGTACTGGTTGGAGTAGTTTATCTCGGCCATGAACGCCTGCAGGAACAGCATGGCGTCATTGTCAAGGGAAAGCCCGCGTATCTCCTCCTGAAGCCCGGCCTTCTCGTCCGGCGTGATATGCCCGGAGATGGGCCTCTTCCGGACCGCCTCCTTGTAAGCGGGATAGCCTTCTGCCAGCGCGTTCAGCGCGCCGGTGACGAAGTCCGGCCTGTACAGGTCTTTCTCCACGTTGCGCTTCGCGTCAGCGAAGTCAAAGACGACCAGGGTGGAGAAATAGCCCTCCTCGGTGACCATGTCGAGCCGGTCTTTAAGAGCCGGCAGGAAGCCGTTCTCGTGGTTTCCTGTCCGCTCGTTCATGGTGATGAACGTGGGTTTCTTTCCCTCGTAAAGCGAGTGGTTGAGGTAGTTCCACCTTCCGGTGTCTATGCCCTGCAGGATGACGTCCTGGGAGTCAAAGGGAAGGCGGTTGCCTTCATCTATTATGAGCACAGGGAGGCCGAAGGAGCCCTGCCATATGACAGACTCCGTGCCGATGTTGAGCTTTCCGTAATCCGGCCTTGCGACTATCTTCTCCTCATACTTGTGCGGGTTGCCCCGGATTTCAGTGGCGTCGTAAAGATCGTAAGGGAGCCCGGACATGGTGGCAGCGAGAATCTTCGCGCTGGTGGTCTTGCCCCACCCGGGCTCTCCGACGAGCAGATGGTTCCTGTCCAGTATGTAGGACAGGCTCATGAGAACGAGGTTCTTCGGGATATGTTTACCATTCGGCCCCTCTTCCAGGGGTGCGAAGTGATACTTCTCTCTTGTCCTTGCCAGGGCACCGTATACCCTGGTCCTGATCTCGGTTTGTGCTGCCATTCTACCACCACTACCTAGTATTATCTAATGGATATTTGTGGCGCAAACAGTATATAAATGTTATAGTTTTTGGAAAAACAGAGCGATTAGTAGCCGAACAGCGCCTCAGCCCCGTATGGCCGTAACCGCCCGGCCCATCCTGCCCTTGAAAGCCAGGGCGCCCCTCTCGGTCTTCGGCGGCGGCTCGCTTTTGCCAAGGCGGCGGGAAAGGATCACGTATATGTCGTGCATGCAGAGCCGGTCCTCGTCGCTTTTCACCAGCTCCCGGAGTTCCGGCAGTTCGTGCAGGATCTCCACGTATGACTCCTTGTAAAGGGAATGCCGGACCACGTCGTAGAGCATCTCGGACTGCTTCCGGTCCACCTGGTCCATGGTGCCGTTGAAAGAGTCCCGGTCCCTGGCCCAGGCGGCCCTGATGCGGAGCCACACCGGACGCAGCCCGGGCGACAACTTCTTTTCTGCCATGCTGCTAATTCCCGATACAAACATTTATATAATTCTTCCTTGCCTAAAAACACTAACAATGGAAATGGAGGTGCAACCAATGGAAAACGGCATGTTGTCTACGAAGCATGTATCTACTTGTAAGTCTGGTTGTACCCCGATCGGTATCAGGTGGAACCTGATCAAAAACTGAAAAGAGGAAGGGGGCCTGAAAAAGGCCGTGACTCCCGGAAACTTTTCTGCGGAAAAAACGGAAGCAGTCCGTCCGCCGCCTTTTTGCGGCATTTTGCTTGCTTGCAATCCCAAGCTATGGCGTCAGCGCCGTCGCGGGGATTCAGGGAAGGCGATTCGCCTTCCCATGTATAGTACGGTGATAGTAGTGAACGGAGCAGTAGTCCCGGTTCCGGAAGAGCCTGAAGGCCCGGAAAGAGTGACAGTGGAGCAGGAGGATATGGAAGAGGCCCTGCCGCCCAGACGGGGCAGGCCGAGAAGGGCCTACGACAGGGAGCGCCTCGCAGAAGTGATGAGGCTGTACTTCCTGGAGAAAATGTCCATGAGGCAGGTCGCGGACGTCTTGGGCGTGTCGCACATGAGCGTGTACCGCATGCTCAGCGACCCCGCGGTAGAGCTACTCATATAAAGTGGGATGGGGCGCTCCCGGAGCGCCGCTTGATGGGCAGGCAGGGCGATCGGCCCTCCTTTTCCTTTTTTATGTTTTCTTTAATCTCGACTTCAGTTCGGTCACGAACGACTCAGTATCAAGCGGAGTAACGACGTAGGCGATGGACTGGCCGAACACGGGCACCTTCGTGGTGGTGTCTATTACGACCACTGCTTTCGCGTAAAATGCCCCGCCGCGCATAAACCTGCGTTTGATGATATCATCAGGCAGCTTCATGTAGGGAGGGGGTAAGAACAACCGATCCTTCGAAATGGTCACGTCTTTTATGTCCTGATACAGGACAAGGGTGTTCCGGATGAGCGTTTTTATCCTCAGGCCATCATCGCCGATTTCATAGGTGTAGGTGGTTTCCGCATATAACAGTAAGATGATCATGGCTCCGAAAAGGTCGATAATGATTTTGTTGAGCAGAGCCACGTTCACGAGCAGTTGGAAACCCTCCACCATACCCAGCCCGGTCAGCAGCGCGATAGAACAGATAAGCAATATCACATAAGGGGAATTGTACATTTTGTATGTGGCCATGCCCAACAATCGGCCAGCACCTTTAAAATGTCAGCGCTCACGCTGGAGAAAAAGAGACTCACGCTTCATTTAGAGTTCCATGCATGTTTCGTATTCTCGCGCACACTTTTCTTCCAGCATTCCCGAGTGTGAATCGGAAAATTTGGAGGTGATCTATCCGCAGGTTCCCCTACGGATACCTTGTTACGACTTAGCC
>CAZBAM010000035.1:0-5503 GCA_964490215.1 Microcaldota archaeon
TCCGTAATTCCTCCCACATCTGAAGATGCGGGTTTCCTTACGGTGGATATATGAAACCACCTACTACGAAAGATATAATGACGTAAATTTTTAAATAGGCAGTTGTGATTCGGACAATCAGACGTAGTACGCCAGCATCTTCAATGCGAACTTCGCCTGGACGATTTCAATATTTGAACCTGCGCTCGTAGTTCGTGTGGTCGAACCACTCCAGAACCACGGCGATCACGGTTATCTGGTCCGCACGTACGGTATAGATGAGCCGCCAGCCATTGGGCAGGTCGTATTTCCAGAGGTTGTCTATCCCGTATTTCCTGACATAGTCGGGCGGCCAGAGCCTCTTCTGGATTTTGACGCCGGTAAACGGGTCCTTCTTCAGGTCGTCGAATGCGCGGTTCAGGAAATCGTAAAGGTGCGGCTCCGCGCCTTTTCCGTGCTTCAGGGCGTCGAACGTGCGCCTGAGCTTTTCGTCAGCGAAGCCTACGAGGATGCTCCGGCCGTTCATCGCAGCACCAGCCCTTTCTTCAGCATCGACCGGACTCCCTCAGGATTCCATATCCAGACGATCCGGCCGTCCTTCCTGTCGATGTGGATCTTGCCCGACTGCTCCAGATAGTCCAGGATCAGGAGGAACGTCTGGTACATCATGCTTTTTGGAAGGGATTTGAGAAGCTCTGCCTTCGTGGGATATGTGCCTGCCTTCTTTATGGCCTCCTCCACCATCATGACCGTATCGAGCCGCGGGTAATGCAAAACCTGTTGGACCCCTTTCGTCATTCCAATCACCTATATATTTATATAATATATAAGTTTATATAACTATCGCCACAGCACATCGCGCCCAGGAAACCGCCCTGGCCGGTGCAATCAGACATAGTACGCCGGCATCTTCAATGCGAACTTCGCTAAGTTTTACACACTTTCAAGAAGTTCTATGAAGTCAGCCCTGCTTAGTTCCATGTCCCGCAGTATTTTTCTTAAAAGACCTCTTCCGATGTCCCTGCCGGGGTGAAGCGGGACTGTGACCAGGATTCCCAGTTCATTCTTGAATTGGACATGGCTTCCACTTTGCCGTACTTTTGAATAACCCCGGAGGATTAGAACTTTAATCAGCGTTTTAGCGTCCACCAAGGGAAGTTTCATGCAGAAACCTCAATCATCTGGACACCGACAAATTCATGAGAATGCACGTCTCTGTGCTCCTCCAGGCAAAGTCCAATGACTTCCTTTATATTCTTAAGAGCTTCCTGCAGCGTTTTGCCCTGAGTATAACAACCTTTCAAATCCGGAACTTCTGCAACGAACATTCCATCCTCGTCTTTTTCTATGAGCACGGTAAAGTTATATTTTTTCATAAGTCACACCCAAGTATTATCGCACTGGTTCTTTTTAAATCAAATACCCCTGTCAGTCAGGCGTAATCAGACATACTGTCCAAGCATTTCCAGTGCGAATTTCGCCTGGCCCCGGTTCAGGCCGAGCAGCCCTGCGATGGCAACCAGTTCGTCCGCGTTGCGTATCTGGTCCTCATTCTCCGCGAACGTGGCGAACGCGTAGAACGCGTTGAAGCGCACGCACAAGGCGAGGAAGTTGCGCAGCTTGGACAACGCTATGGCGCGTGAAACGCCCCTCGTCCGCATCAGCCTGCCGAGGTCAATCAGGAAACAGAGCTGCTTCTTCTCGGCTATGATCTTCACCGCGCCCTCGTCGTAGGCGTAATCGCGGAGCATGATTAGTGATTTCCTGTTCCTGTGCTGGGCAGCGGCCTCCAGGTTATCGGCTTCCATGACCTTGCCCTTCAGCTGTTCTGGGGAATAAAAAGCAGTGAAACCGTATTTAGGGGCGTCAGCCCTGCACTTCACGATGTCGAACATGAAGATTACGCTTTTTTCTGTTCGTGCGGGCGTGCAGGCGCTTCCTGCGCCTTGTGCTCGTGGGGAACCGCGCCGTGCGGGTGCGAGTGGGCCTGCTCGCCGTGCTTGTGCTCTACGGGAGCCGATGCAGGTGCGTGCGCTTCTTGCCCGTGCGAATGTGCGTGTTCTGAAGGCGCATGCGCGTGCTGGTGTTCGGCGGGCGCTTTTTGCTCCTGGGCCGGGGCGCCGTGCGGATGCGCATGTTCAGCCGGCTTCGGTGCAACCCTCTTCTGCTTAGGGGCTGCCTCCAGCGGAGCTTTCCTCGGAGGCGCATCCACCTTCTCGCTCTTCACATATGGAGCGTAATGGTATGCCTGACGCGCGGCCAGCTTTCTCCTGAGCTTCTTGTTCATGGACTTCTTCTTGTTCGGCGTGCCGGCATTGCCTGCTGACGTGAGCCCCCTGAACGCCTTGCCCTGGCGTGTCACCGAGCTGATGTTCACCGTGGCCTTTGTCGGGTCCGCTAGTATGACTTCAAAATACTTGTAGTTCCCGTCCTCGCCAACCCAGTAGGAGTTGAGGACCTCCAGGTTGCGGTAGACGCGGTTCACGCGCTGCTCCGCCATCGCCCGGTGCGACATGCCGGGCTGGACGAAGCGGTAGTAGTTCTTCTGCTTCCTTCCGCCCATGGTCTTCCGCCTGGTGCGCCTTCCCTTGTCCACGCGGACGCGCACGAGCACGTAGCCCTGCTTGGCCTTGTATCCGAGCCTTCTCGCGCGGGCGAGGTTGGCCGGGTATTCAACAGCGGCCATGGCCGGGCCGCTCCGCCATGCGATTATCTTGGACCTGAATGCCTGGTCGCGCTCCTTGTACTGCTTCTGCAACGTCTCCATTATGTATTTGTAAGCACCCATTTGCATAACCTCTTCTGGCAATTTTCTCTTCAGAAAAAGCCTGTGTAATAAAAACTGTTGATTATCTTTTTAAAGACTTCCTTTTATGATTAGCTCCAGTTATCAACTCGTCCTGGTGTCAGTATGCATCAACCTTCAGAACAGCCAGCGTTTGTGGAAACGGTGAAGGAAATAAGGAACGCCGAAGAGGAATACGACCGTCTCATCAACTCCGCCAAAGAGAAGGCGGACAAAACCGTGCGCGAGGCCAGGGAAAAGGCGCTGGGCGAACGCGCAAGGGTGGAAGAAGAGAACGTGAAGTTCAAGAACGAGCGGCTGCACAAGGGGAGCGAGGCCATTGAAAGCGAGGTCCAGAGGCTGGTGAAGAAGGCGCAGGAAGACGCTGCCGGGACCGGAAAGAAGGGCCTCGGGGCCCCGGAAATCTCAAAGCTTGTCAAAGATTTTCTTGGCAGCCTCTAGCGGGTAAAACAGATGTTCCGTCCGAAAAAGATGAAAAAGGTCAGGATACTCGTACTCAAGTCAAAGCTAGAGAAACTCATCAAGGACCTCCACGAGGCCGGCGTCGTGGACATACGCAAATCGGCCCATGAGGGGCTCGGCGAAGGGGCACCGCTCGCGTCTTTTGACGAATTGTCCACTGAACTCCTGAAGCTGCGCTCGGCGCTCTCCATAATGGAGGCCTCCCTCGGAAAGAAGGAGGAGAAGGAGCCGGAGCTAATCCCGGGTCCAACGGTCGGGAGCGAAGCTCCCGGCGCCCCATTGTCCGGAACGCCGGACAATAGGGAGGCGCTGGAGGAGGCCAGAAGGCTCGGCGTGGAGGAAAAACTGAAGGCCCTGAACCAGCAGGCCGCGACGCTCGCGGAAAGGATAAAGGCGCTGGAAAACGGGGCGGCCATCGCAGGTAAGCTGTCACATTACAAGAGCGTGGACTTCAGCAGGCTCGGCACGCGCACGCTCGCCTTCAAGGCCGGGGAACTCGCACCGGAGAAGGCCGGGGCGCTGAAGGACGGGCTGGAGAGGCTCGGCGGCCACACCGCCCTCATACAGGAGCCTGGCGCGCCGGTTGCGCTCGTCCTGTTCGGAAGGAAGGACCTGGAGAAGGTGGAATCCCTGCTCCAGGAGGGCGGGTTTGAGGAGATTGAACTCCCGCAGGGCATGACCACCCCGGCCGGGACGCTGGAGCGGATGAAAAAGGAGGGGGAGGAAGCCAGGGCCGGGCTGAAGGAAGTCCACGGGGAAATAGCGGCAATCTCAAAGGCGAACGTCGCCCGGGTGAGGAGCCTCATGCGCTCCCTGGACGCCGAGGCGGAAAGGGCCGAGATAGCGTCGCATTTCGCTTCTTCAAGGAGCATATACGTAATAGAGGGATGGGCGCTGGAGGAGAATTTCGCCCTGCTCGGCGGCATCGTCCACGGCTACGGCCAGGCGGCCATGCTGGAAGACGTGCGCTTCGGCCACAACGAGATGCCCCCGACAGTATTAGGCAACCCTGAGACGGCCACGCCCCTGGAATTCATCACGAAGACGTTCTCAATGCCCAACTATTTCGAGCTGGACCCGACGATAGCGTATTTCCTCGCGTTCCCGATAATGTACGGCATGATGGTCGGCGACGTCTTTTACGGCATCCTTTCCATGGGCATCGCATCGTGGCTCATGAAGAAATTCAAGGACAATTACACCATGCACAGCGTGGCGAAGATATGGTTCATATGCGGCATACCGAGCATCCTGTTCGGCTTATTGTTCAACGAATACGGGGGCATGACGCACTTCGAGTGGACCCACATAATAAAGGAGTGGACAGGCGTCACGCTGCTGCAGGAGCCGCTTTACACGGGCTTCTCACGCATGGGGAACGTGCTCACACTGCTCGCGATCACTGCCGCCATGGGATGGCTGCAGCTGGTCCTGGGATTCGTCATGGGCGCCATAAACGAATGGGACCACAACAGGAAGCACGCATATGCGAAAATCGCGTGGATAGGCGTGGAGGTCTCGGCGCTGCTCATCCTGCTTCCCTCGCTCGCAGGCCTGAGCTCCGTCATCATGGTGGCCGGCATCGTGCTGCTGGCGCTCTGCGCCGTCGCGCTTGTCTTCACCGAAGGCTTCATAGGCATCGTGGAGATCCCCAGCCTGCTGGGAAACATAATATCCTACACGCGGATTGCGGCCATAGGCCTCGTGGGCATAGTCATGGCCGAGCTCATCAACGAGTTCCTTATGCCGCTGCCAGCGAGCGGCATCCTGGCGCTGGTGCTGCTGCCGCTCTTCCTGGCGCTGCACGTGCTGAACTGCTTCATAGCGATGTTTGAATCCCTGATACAAGGCGGCCGTCTCAACATCGTGGAATTCCGCACGAAGTTCATGCAGGGGGGCGAGGAGGCGTTCAACGCGTTCGCTTTACATTCGAAAAAATCATGAGGTGAAATTGAAATGGCAGATATAACTACGATAGCGGACTTTGGCGGAATGGCCATAGGCGCAGGCCTGGCTATCGGACTTGGTTGCGTAGGCGCGGGCCTTTCCCAGGGTGCGATGGGTTCCGCGGTGGTAGGGGTCATAGCTGAGAAGCCCGAGGTTGAAGGCAAGTACCTTCTGTACATCGTCCTGCCGGAAATC
This sequence comes from Microcaldota archaeon, assembly GCA_964490215.1. Taxonomy (GTDB): domain Archaea; phylum Micrarchaeota; class Micrarchaeia; order Anstonellales; family Bilamarchaeaceae; genus Bilamarchaeum. The sequence goes on from CAZBAM010000035.1 coordinate 5,390, forward strand.
CTGGCGATCTTCGGCTTCGTAGTGGCCATGCTCCTCTATCTGAAGATGGGTTGAGGTGCTGACCATGGGAATAGAGAAGCTCAAGAGCTCGCTTCTCTCCGAGGCGCAGGAGGA
>CAZBAM010000036.1:0-5429 GCA_964490215.1 Microcaldota archaeon
ACGGTGTTGTACAATCAAATCAACCAATCGAAAGCCCATGCCTTTAGGCATGGGTGGTTTACAGGTGCTTCCATCTCCACGTGTGCGCGCCCCTTCTCCTGAGCGTGCTTATCTCTATCCTTGACGACGGGGATTTCGGAGGCTGCGCCTCTGCATTTTTCCTCCTCGCCCTGGCCCGGTGCAGCCTGTGGTTGTGCGCCTTCTTCGGTCCGGTCCTGCTCTTCTTCCAGGTGGAGCTGTCAAGGGCTTCGCCTACCTGTATGCCGCGCTCGGTTATGTCAAAGTGGTGCAGGGAGAGCGGGTGCTTGGTGGCCCTCATCTTGCGTATGGAGATGGCGCGGCGGGACGAGAACGGGTGTTCGGGGTCCGTTATGAGCGAGAGCACTATCACGCCATCCACTATGAACTCCTCCACGCCGGTTGTGGAAAATATTTCTGCGTTGTCCTTTATGTCCGATATCACCAGTGCCGTGCAGCCCATCTTCTTTATCTCCCTGTCAAGCTGGACCAGGCCGTTCCTTATCTGGTCCGGGTCGCTGAAATAGGTCAGGAGGACCGAATAGGAATCCACGACGAGCCGCTTGGCGCTTATGCTGTCTATCGCGTCCGCGATTACCTGCCTGATGGTTTCAAACCGGTACGCCTGCGGCTTTATCACCACGAGCTTCTTTTTTTCCACGAGTTCGCCCAGGTTCCAGCCGAACTGGCTCATGTTGGCGATGATGCTTTCCGGCGTCTCCTCCAGCGTCACGTAGACGCCTGGCTCGTTGCACGCGCTTGCACCGTGATAGAGGTAGCCCATGGCAAGGGTGCTCTTCCCGGTTCCGCACGCGCCCGAAAGGAGCGTAATCGTCTTTGGCGGGAGGCCGCCCTGAAGCATCCTGTCAAGCTCCGGGAAGCCCGTCTCTACCTTAAGCCGTTTTCCGCCGCATTTGTTCTTGGTTGTTTTTGAATGCATGCGTTCACCGCGCGTCCATCCGGCTCGCGTCCCCTTTCGTCGGAGTTGCGTGCCGGGGTTGTTATGTCACCTTTTTACAATCCCCCATGCTCTATTAAGATATTTAAACATATTCGGGCTGCATTCGGGTCGCCGCGCCCGTTTTTCCCCATACCCGACCCCCTGAACCGCAGCCCAGGCCGCCCGGCCGGCCACCAGAAAACTATATAAAGCTAATTCATAAGAGTGTAGCAAGGCGATTCCAGCATACTCTGGAATGGTGGTTTTAATGAAAATGCAAAGCAAATCGACAAGGGGTCAGGCGGCGCTTGACTTCCTCATGACCTATGGTTGGGCCATAGCGCTGGTCGTCATAATAGCCGCGGTGCTGTTCGCATTGGGTATATTTGACGTCAGCAATTTCGTTGGCAACAAGGCAGCCGGCTTCTCCCAGATTGCGGTGAAGGGCTGGGGCCTGAGCACTGCTGGTACGTTCACAATAAAACTCAGCAACCAGGCAGGCGTTCCGGTGACGATAAACAACGCCACTGTGACTGTCGGTAATGTCACGACGGCCCTGACAGGCCTTCCGGTGGCGCTCGCGCTCGGTACTGATACCAGCATCCTCAGTACGAGTGCAGGTGCGTTCGGTGCGCAGGTGGCCGGAAGCGGATACACCGCAAAGGTCATCATAGCCTACACCGACACGAATGCCAACTTCCCATACGTAACTTCCGGTACCATAACCGGCAAGATCGCGTAACCTCTTTTATTTTTTAGTTTCTTTTTTTCCAGGGTGCAGTTTGTCTGCTGCCCCCTGTAGCCGTCCGTATTCAATGTAGGAATACGCAACGGTTCCCAGGCCGCCACCCACTGCAAATGCGAGCACGAGCGGCAGCGCGAGCGCCGGGAAAAACAAGCCGGACAAGACTGCGATTCCACCTGCCTTGAACAGCTTTGCCCCCACTGCATGGGTTTTGGCCCACACCCTTTCATCGGACATGGTCCATGGTGTCCGTATCCCGACGAACCAGTTCGGCTTCGCACGCTCCACCAGCGCGCCAGTGAAGTAGAAAAGGCCGGCGAAGGCCGGAGTGAGGGCCAGGGACATGTTCAATCCGTTCCCCAGGTTGATGTAGGTGCTCACGGCGTTAAGGTATGCCATGAACGACACGAGCACGAAGGCGAAACGGTCATACGGTTCCTCAAACCCCCTCACGTCCTTGTGCATGGGATCAGCGCCGGGCAGCAGGTATAGCAGCGCCAGCACGGCTGCGGAGAATGCAGGCAGGAGGAAGGCGGCAAGGCCCTTTGGCATCCAGCCGTCAGCAACACCAGATGCATTCCAGTGGCTCGTCATCATGTCCGGCAGCGAGGGGTAGAAACAGACTGTAATGGCAATGGAAATCAGTATTACGCCGATTGAGGCAATCCGGAGGTTTCACCTGGCGCATGATGCGCAGCGAAGTGTTATAGGTTTTCCTGCAGCCCGGCGAATTTGCGAAACAGGAAATTTGCCAGGCAGGAAACCCAGCCTGCTTACGCGCTCCGCCAGGCCGCAGCTGCGAAAGCTGCAAGCAGCACGAAAGCCGCCGGGCACGGAGACCCTGTCCCTGCGGGCGTGCCGCCCCAGTCGTTTCCTCCGATGCCGTTCGCCCCGCCGCCTGCAGGGCAGTCTGCAGAATAATACACCCAGTCGTTGCCGCTGCTCAGGCCGTCCAACGCACCATACGAGTCCTTGGAACCGGTCTTGTTGCCGCGAAGGCAGCCCATTGAAAGGGACCAACCGCAGTAATACAGCCCGCCGTTTGCAAGCGTGATGTTGGCAGATTGCGGTGTGCATTCGGCACAGCTCGCATATCCCCCGCAAAGGTCCGGCCCGAGCGGGCCGTCAGTTCCCTGGTTTCCTCCGTTGGTTCCGCTGCCCCCGCCATTCCCACCGCCTCCGCCGCCCCCACCTCCCCCGCCCCCTCCGCCGCAGGAATACGAGCAGGACGCGGCATTGCACGGCACGCACGCCCCGTTCCAGATGCACGTGTAGGCCCTCCGGTTCTGGCAGTCCGTGCACGTGCCCGCCTGGCTGCAATAAAACTGCGCCGCGTTGGGGTCAGTGCAGGTCGCCCCGTTCCATACCCAGGCCGCGCCACTCGGGGCGGTCCCGGGGCAGGGATCCGGGTCGGTTATGCCAGCGTCGCACCCGCCGCACCTGGGGCAGCAGACGTTCAGGATGCAGTTGGCCGCGCAACCCTGGGAGTCTGCGGCGTTGACGCACTGCTGTGCGCATTGCATGGCGCAACCGCTTATGCACTGGTAGCTCGGCTGGGAAAATACAAGAGGTGCGCCCACGGAAAGAAGCAGCAGGAAGACGAGCGCGATGCCACGCATGCGTCCATTTCCCCATACGGCATTTTTTAAGCTGCCGTTCCAGCATTTTTCCAGTGGGCGCCCTCATAGTCATCGGCCTGGGATTATTCGGCTACTGGGTTTACCGCAAGAGGCTCCCGGCTTCCTAAGTATTTTATTCGTTGCTCTGCAGGTTAGGGCATGAACCCACGGCTTTTAGGCGTCCTGTGCCTCGCGCTTATTCTCACCACCGGGTGTATCTGCCCTTACACGCCTCCACCAGGCCCGCCAACTCCGTTGAACGGCACAGGCATTGCCGGCCCGGGCGGTACAAACGCGCCAGTGGCGAACGCCACTCCCCCTTCCATTCCGTATAAGAATTATACCGCGAACACCCTGTCCTTCTACACCTTCACTGACCCCCGGGAGGGCGCATTCAGCCTGGAGGTGCCCGCCGGATGGGTTGTGACTTCAGGCTCAGGCCTCGCGAGGCCCTACATAGACGCGGGCGTGGTGTTTGAAGCGAAGTCGCCTTCAGGGCAGGGCATATTCATCCAGGATCCGTACGTGCCGATATACGCCACGCCGAACGCGCTGTTGGATTTCGCCGGCTTCACTGAAGGCTCCCAATACGACCCGTCAGGCGGGATTGCGCAGCCGATGGTGGTGCGGCGCTATGCCGGTGCGTCATCGTTCGCCTCCGGCCTGCTCAGCGCAAGCGGCGTCACTGCATCCAACGTGGTGAGTGTGGAGCGGCCGGACCTCCTCCAGACCGGAAACCCTCTTGTTTCCCAGCAGTCCGCTGCAGAGCTGTCATTCAACTACAACGCAGGCGGGCAGAAGATGAGGACCGTGCTTCTAACCAGGACCGCGCTGATTGAACTTTCCGGCACAGGGACATGGTACGCCTCGGTCATGGAATACTACTCGCCAGAAGGGATGATGAACGAGACCGAGCTGCTTGCCCTTCATATGCAAAAGTCCTTCAAGGTGGACCCGGCCTGGGCCGCCCGCGAGCAGGCAGAGGTACGCAAGCGGCTGGGCATACTTTCGCAGAACCAGCAGGACATCAGTGAAATCATATCCTCCACTTTTGAGATGCGGAGCAGGACCATGGACGAGCTCAACCAGGAGTGGGATAATTACATCCTCGGGGTTGAGGACGTCTACGATCCAACCAGCGGCGAGCACTACGTGGTAGGTAGCGGCTCCAACTACTACTGGGCAGATGCGCAGGGGCACGTATACGGCACAGACACAGCCGAAAGCCCCCTCCCTCAGGAAAACCTGCGGCTGCTAACCACGAAATAGCGCAGCTGAGCTGCAGAACCCAGACGCCAAACAACATCCCCGGCAGTCTCGCAAATTATTTAAACATCAGTCAGGTATACTGGTTCATGGTAGAACCGGCCAAATCCGACATAATCGACGATGTGCTCAGTAGCATAAGGAAAAACGATTCGAACATCAAGAGAAAGCCCGTGAGCGAAAGCGAGGATGACGAGCCACACTCGGCCGATGCCGAGGCCGTGGGCGAAATCGTGCAGCAGGCCAAGCACGTCCAGCGTGTGGCTGAAAAAATATACTTTCTGTCCATCCTAAAACGGTTCGGGCTGGCTTTCGGCGGAATCCTGCTGTTGCTAGGCGCCATAAGCGCCACAGGATTTTTCCTGCTGTTCTTCGGCATTTTTTCCACAGGGTTTGCGAGAAATATCGAGCTCCTGCTTGAGGTCCTGCTGGCGCTACTGGCTGTAGTCCACATCCTTGCCGGGCTGACCCTGCTCGCCGGGTAATCCAGCATTTTTTCCTGTGAACAGGATTAGTCGTATTGATGATACAAAAAGCGCAAGGGTAACCAGCAGTACGATCCCGTTGAGGTTGAACGAATCAATTTTTGGCAGGTAAAACTCCCCGGCCTCTATCATGAAATAGAATGTGAACCCGATTGTGGATAAGAAAAGCAGCATGCCGCCAAAGGCTATCTTCACGCGGTCCAGCCCTATCACATAAAGATAGTAGGCGAGCACGCCGGTCAGCAGCCAAAGCATACCCATGAACAGCGCCTGCGGTGTCATGAAGATGATGGCGCTGGCGCTGAGCACAATCGCAGCGTACGGGACGTATGGATAGAACGGGACCAGGAAAGGCC
>CAZBAM010000037.1:0-3100 GCA_964490215.1 Microcaldota archaeon
AGAGGTCGCTGAGAGCTACCTGCAGTATTTCAATCTCATCTGGGGGATTTCGCACAGGATATAGGCCAGCGCCTCAGAACGTCGTGTCCTCATCCTTCTTCCCCTCTATGACGAGCACCGCGTCCAGGAACCCGTATGCGTAGTTCGCAGCGCCGAACGCAGTGAAAAAATCGCCCTTCCCGAAGAAATGCCGCGCGTCGTTCGCGTAGTTCTCTGCGTATTCCAGCACCTGCGGGTATTTCCGCCCAAGGTCCATGTCCTTGAACACGATGAGCATCCTGTCCAGCTTGTCTATGTCCTTTTTCGCCCGTTCCTTCGCGTCCATGCGCTCACATCTCCCTGACGAGCCCTTCCAGCCGCCGCCTTTCGGGCCTTGTGGGATTTTCGGCCGCATAGCCTATGGGGATTATGGCGACCGGCACCTCGTAGGACCCGGCGTTGATCACCCGTGAGACTTCCAGGACGTCAAAGCCGCCCACCCAGACAGAGCCGAGCCCTTCAGCGGCTGCGGCAAGCTGGCAGTATGCCGCGGCGATGGTAGCGTCCTGCATGGAATAGAACTCCATGCCGCGGTCGCCGTATTTCATCTCTGAACGCTTCTGGTCTGCGGAAAACACGAGCACGACCGGCGCGTGGATTATTGATTCCTGGTCAAAGGCAGCGGACATGAGCCCTTCCTTCACGGCCTGGCCCCGCACAATCGTTATCCTATACGCCTGGAGGTTGCCCGCGGACGGCGCGAGCGAGACGGTGTCAAGTATCTTGCGGATTGTTTTCACGTCCACCGGCTTTTCCTGGAACGCCCTGATTGAGCGCCTTTTGTCCACGACGTCGTAGAAGTCCATGGTTAGGATTGGGCGGGGAAGGATTAAAAGGGTAAGGCGGCGGCAGAGGCCTTGCAGGCTGCCGTCGTCCTGCAGAAGTCAGACCTCCCCTAAGAGAAGCCAGCATCGGCTTCGGTGGCTGCGCTTTTTGGGAAAAAGCGCCCAAAAACATATGAATGGCCTCGCTGGCGCTCGGCAGCTTGCATGAGTCAAACCTTGCAGGCTTCGGTGGCCCAAGTCAAACCGGAGTCCACCGATACCGGGTTTATACTGAGAGGAGCCTTGAGGAACAGAAGGAGGACGGTATATACTGAGTAAAGAAGTATGGTGTCAGCAGCAGCGCATGTTCCCGCCCGAAGGGCAGTACAAATGTCGCCGTGAAGGAGCTTAACTTCTGAGTTCGGAATGGGATCAGGTGTTTCCTCCTTCCTATGGCCGCTGACAGGATTACTCTGATGACAACTCTTTATAAACATTCGGCAGGCAGTTCTATCCTGGCGGGAATGGGAGATTACGTCAGGACGACATTGTAAAAGTCCTGCATGCCGGTCCTGCGTGCCGGCAAAAATCCAGGGCACCTTACAGGTTCGGAAGGGAAAAAAGAGTTGAAAACATGGACATGGAACGCGTTTCGCAGCCCGTTGGAGGCTGGTTCGGATTCATAAGGGCGAACTTCGTCGGGCTATTCAAGAAGCTCCTCAGGGTGAACATTTACGCCATGGCAGTTGTTCTGCTGGCCATAGTCTCAGTCGTGGCAGGTGTGGCTGCACTGTATTTCACAGGTATGGGCACGCTGGGCTGGGTTTTGCTTGCGCTCAGCATCCTCGTCGCCATAATCCTGGTGGTCATAGCCCGCCTGTTCAGGCTTGCATCCTACAAGGTCGTTGATGAGGAGCACGGCGCGAAGCTGAAGGTGGACATAATCGGGGTTGCGAAGCAGAAGGCTGTCCCTGCCATCATCTACAGCGTCATCGTGTACGCCACCTACGCCGTGGTGCTCATACCGTTCGGCCTTGCGGGGCTCGGCCTGACGGCAGTGACCGCCATCAATGTCATCTCGCCGCTCATACAGGTCGGCGCATGGCTCGTTTCCCTCGTCCTGGGGTTCTTCCTGCAGTTCGTACTCTTTGAACTCGTGCTCGCTGACAAGGGCGCGGTTGAGTCCATCAAAGCGTCCCTCGGCCTGGTTAAGCGGAACTTTTGGGAAACCGCGGTGTTTTACATAATCTTGGCGGTCCTGGGCGGGTTCGTCTTCCTGCCGTTCATGATACTGCTGGTGATTGCAACATTCGCTGCGGTCATCATAGGCGTCCTGGGAGGCATCACGGCTGCCGCGGTTGGCGGGGCGCAGGTGTTGGTGGGGGGAGGGATAGCGTTAGTGGTGCTGTTCCTCATACTGTTCTCGCTCGTGTATAACGCCGTTAACGAGACTGTGCTGCTTCCTTTGGGCTACCGCTACTGGAAGACTATACGCGGCGACATCAGGCTGGAGAAAAAGCCTGTGGCGAAGCCCGAGGCCGCTGCGCCATCCGGTACGGTCGCACCAGCCAAAACGGCTGCAGCGCGTGCCAGTGGCACGCCACCTTCCGAGGGAAGGGCGATAATTGCCACGCCTGAGAGCAGCCAGGTAATGATTGCACCTGCAGCTGGCGCAATGGCTGTGGTGGCTTCACAGGTGAAACCAGAAGCGAAGCCGGCGAAGAAGGCGCCACCCAAAAAACCTGCCGTGAAACGGGCTACGAATAAAAAATCTTCGTGAGATGAATGGCAACAGGTAATTCTCATGTCCGATACGAAGCACATGCACTGGTCGGAATGGCTGGCTGAGAAGGTCATAGCCGAGAAGAAGGAGCCATACGTCATAACAGGGGGCATGACGACTTCCGGGCCAGTGCACTTCGGAACGCTGTGCGAGATGCTCTTCCCGATGGCCATAAAGGAGGCGCTGGAGGCCAGGGGCAGGAAGGCGAAATACTATTTCATAGCTGACATAATGGACGCGTTTGACTCGGTTCCTCTTGCCATGGAGCAATACAAGGCACATCTGGAGCCGCACCTGGGCAAGCCGCTGTGCTACGTGCCAGACCCGACAGGCAAAAGCAAAAGCTTCGGCGACCACTTCCTTGACGAGGCAAGGGCGCTCATGAGGCTGTTCGGCATAGACGCAGAGGTAGTGCGCATAAACGAATACTACGAGCAGGGCAAATTCGACGAATGGGCCAGGTTCTTCCTGAAGCACGAGGCAGAGGCCAGGAAAATCGTTGAGGAGACGAGCG
>CAZBAM010000038.1:0-2226 GCA_964490215.1 Microcaldota archaeon
ACCTTCAATTTACACACAGATAATTATTAAACTTATTTGTCGGACATCCTACTAGCGGCTCGCAGGAAACACGATTTTTTCTCTTTCGCTTTTTTCGGAAATCTTTTAACATGGGTAGGGCATATGTGGTTTAGTCAAACCTCATGAAGTTTGATTGAAAATTTAACCTAAGTTAAACTGTGGGAACTTTTCACGCAGGGGTAGCGAAGCGGTCAAGCGCGCGACGACGCCGATGTATGGCGACGGAACGCGGTCCAAACGCGGCAGACTCAAGAGGCCGATTGGCGGTATCGTCAGACGGCCACGCAAAGCTGCGTCCATTCCCAGTTCAATCGGGAAATGGGAAATCTGTTGGCCTAGCGCCTTCGAAGGTTCAAAAGCTTTGGGCTGGCGCCCAAAATTTGCCAGCCGAGCTGACAATCCTTCCCCCTGCATTTTTCACCATCTGCGGGTCCTGCGGCCCCTTGGCCTGTTCCTGTTGCCGCGGGGGTGCCACGGGCCTGACGAATGCCCTTGGTTACCCTGGTTGCCATAGGAACCGCCATGCCCGCCCTGGTTCCCGTGAGAACTGCCATGGCCGCTCCGGCCGCCGTAGGAACTGCCATGCCAGCTTTGGTTCCCGTGAGAACCGCCCTGGCCTCCGTAGCCATGCTGCTGCCTGCCGTGCATTCCGCGCCGCATCTTGGGCAGCGGGTCGGTCTCCACGAACGTTATCGCGCGGCCTGCCTTCCCCATGCGCCCGGTCCTTCCGATGCGGTGGGTGTGCATCTCGTCGCTGTCTGCCTGGTCGTAGTTTATCACGTGCGACACGTCCTCCACGTGCAGCCCGCGGGCCGCGACGTCGGTGGCTATCAGTATCCTGAACCTGCCTTCCTGAAACTCGCGGACCGTCCGTTCGCGCTGCGTCTGGCTCTTGCCGCCGTGCAGGTACTTGGCCTCTATGCCGTGCTGGTTGAGCTTGCGGCAGATTGCCTCAACCCCCCGCTTGGAAGCGACAAAGACGATTGACCTGGACACCGGCTCGCTGGCGAGTATCTGCTTGAGCCGGTCCAGCTTCTCAGCCCTGCTGAGGCTGATGGACTCCTCGTCTATGCGGGCGACCTTGCCCTCCGGGCCGATTTCAATCGTTTCCGGAGACGTCATGTAGGTCTCTACGAGCCGGCGGATTTCCGGCGCGAGGGTGGCGGCGAACATCATCATCTGCCGCTGCGGGCTGACCTGGCGGAGTATGCGGTCTATGTCGGGCTTGAAGCCCATGTCAAGCATGCGGTCGGCCTCGTCAAGGACCACGCAGTTCACGCTTGACAGGTGTATTGTCCCCTGGTGCACGTGGTCAAGAAGGCGGCCTGGCGTGGCCACGACGATGTCAAAGCCTCGCCTGAGGTGGGCTATCTGCGAGCCCATGCCTGCCCCGCCGTAAATCGCATAGATGTTCATGCGGTGGTTCTTCGCTATGGAACGCAATTCGTTCGCGATCTGGACTGCCAGCTCGCGCGTGGGCGCCAGGACAAGGCCTTTCCTGCTCCGGTCCCGCGTTATGGTCTCTATCAGGCCGACGCCGAACGCCGCAGTTTTGCCGGTTCCGGTCTGGCTCCTGACGACGACCGACTCGCCCTGCAGGATCAGCGGCACCGATTTCTCCTGGACTTCGGTCGCTTCAACGTATCCCATCTCGCCCAGAGCAGAGGCGGTCCTGCGGTCCAGGTGCATATCACTGAATCTCATCTGTCATTCACCCTCCTGAAATTCGATTTTAATTATCTTCTGCGCTCTTCTGGAGGGGAAAATAACAAAAATCAGAATTTTTTGTTAATTACAACATATATGCCCTGCTACATTATTTAAATCTGCGTTTTGGCCTGGAACCGGTCACTCGTACCTCAACGCCTCCACAGGGGGTATCGCTTCCGCGCTCCTGGCAGGGAACACGCCTGCCACGATGCCTATGAATACGGAGAACATCAGCGTCCCTATTATCAGCTCCGCGGATATGACCGTGGGCACGCTGAATGTGCTCAGCACGGCCGATGCTGCGAAGCTCAGCAGCACACCCAGGATGCCGCCAACGAATCCTATTATGGCAGCCTCGGACAGGAAGAGGGCGGTGACGTCCCGGTTTTTCGCGCCGAGCGACTTGAGGACGCCGATGTCCTTGGTCTGCTCCAGCACGCTCATGAACATGGTGTTCGCAACGCCGATGCCGCCCACGAGGAGCGAGATGGACGC